>CANRPW010000001.1 GCA_947632615.1 uncultured Clostridia bacterium
AACAGGCAAGGACAGACCCCTTTAGGGGTCTGTCCTTGCCTGTTGTCGTTCTCGCGCGCCCCGCAACGCAACCCCACACCCCACATCCCACAAAAACCGCCCCGTACGGGGCGGTTTTTGTGGGATGTGGGGTGTGGGGTTGCAAGTTATTTTACTTAAAAAAGGTTTTAGCTATTTCAAGGTCCTCGGGTGTGGTTATTTTTATGTTTTTATAAGAGCCTTCTATCATTTTTGGTTTTACACCTATAAATTCTGCTGCCATAGCATCGTCTGTCACCGTAATTCCGGAAGACAATACCTTATCATAGGCTGATTTTATTACCTTTAAGGAAAACGCCTGAGGGGTGAGGGCGTTCCACAGGGTCTCTCTTGGGGGAGTTTCGGATATAAAGCCGTTTTCACTGCATAATTTTATGGTGTCTTTTGTTCTTACACCCATTATGCAGGCTTGGAACTTTTTTACTTCCTCTATTATTTTTATTATGTATTTTTCTTCTATAAAGGGGCGTGCTCCATCGTGTATAAGCACATAGTCTATATCGCCTGAAAGAGCCATCAGACCGTTATATACAGAGTTTTGACGCTCTGCGCCCCCAGCAACTACCGATAGGGGAGTTTTTATATCTTTTAGTATGTTTTTTGTAAGCTCTATATCTTCTTTGCCCGTTACTACGACTATTTCGTCAACTTCGTGGCATTTGTCGAAGGCGAGGACTGTATGTAAAATTATGGGTTTGCCATTTAGCATAAGAAATTGTTTTGGTATGCCTGCGCCCATTCGTTTTCCCATGCCTGCGGCTGCTATTACTGCACCTGTTTTACTCATATTTATCACTCCTTATTATTTGGTTTAGAGTTTGTATAAAAATATATGCCCCCCTCATTTTCTCATCTCTACGAGATGAGAAAACGAGGAGACCAATGAGGGGCGAAAATCAGCGGCTCCTACGTCGCCGCTGATTTTCGCCCGCCCCAAAGCCGCCTTGGCAAGACCTAAGATGAGTGCCTCCGAAACATATAAATTGTTTAAATGTCGGCGGTTCAGGCTTTTACTTTATAAAACTATATTAGCATAAAAGTGCAGTAGTTTCAAATATTATTATAAAAAACCAATGTGGACAAACATATTAAAAGTATGTTAAAATATTCTAAAGCAAAAAGGACGGGTGAATTTGTATGAAAGAAAGAATGAAGGAGCTTGTAAAAACTTTAAACGCCGCTTCTAAGGCCTATTATGGTGAGGCAAGGGAAATAATGACGGACAGGGAATATGATGCTCTTTATGACGAGCTTTTAAACCTTGAGGAAGAAAGCGGACTTGTGCTTGCCGACAGCCCTACTCAAAGGGTGGGTTATACTGTTCTTAGCGGACTTGAAAAGGTGACACATGAAAGCAAAATGCTCTCTCTTGACAAGACTAAGGAGGTCGAAAAGCTTGCCGATTTTCTTGGAAACAAGGAGGGACTTTTGTCGTGGAAATTAGACGGGCTTACTGTGGTTCTTACCTACAGTGACGGCAGGCTTTTAAGAGCCGTTACAAGAGGAAACGGCATTGTTGGGGAGGATATAACCCACAATGCTCTTACATTTAAAAATATACCCCGCCGCATTTCATTTAGCGGTGAGCTTATTTTGAGGGGAGAAGCCATAATCAGATTTAACGATTTTGAGCGCATAAACGAAAAACTGCCTATTGAAGAGCAGTATAAAAACCCCAGAAATTTATGCAGTGGCTCGGTCAGACAGCTTAACAGTGAAATATGTGCCGAAAGAAATGTCAACTGTATTATATATACACTTATTTCCGCAGAGGGCAAGGATTTTGCCTTTAAAAGTGAGGGCATAGACTTTATAAAGGATCTGGGCTTTGAATATGTTGAATATGCAAAGGTGAACAGGGGAAATATTGCTGATGTTGTAAGAGAATTTGAAAGTCGAATAGAAAAAAACGAATTTGCCTCTGACGGGCTTGTGCTTACTTATGACGATATTGCTTACAGCAGAAGCTTGGGAATGACTGCAAAATTCCCTAAGGATTCACTGGCATTCAAGTGGGCTGACGAGCTTGCGGAAACTACCCTCAGGCAGGTTATATGGAATACCTCACGCACGGGGCTTATAAATCCTATTGCGGTATTTGATCCGGTAGAGTTGGAGGGCACTACTGTGGAAAGAGCCAGCCTTCACAATTTAAGCATCGTAGAGGGGTTGGAGCTTGGCATAGGGGACAAGGTAACTGTTTATAAGGCAAATATGATAATACCTCAGATAGCCGAAAATCTTACCAAAAGCGGCACTCTTGTTCATCCCGATAAGTGTCCCGTGTGCGGAGAGGAAACAGAGGTCGTGGCTCTGCGTGACGGCAAGGCTCTTAAATGCCCTAACCCCAATTGCCCGGCACAAATCGCCGAGGGGCTTAGCCATTTTTGTTCAAGAGATGCTTTTAATATTGAGGGCATGAGCGATGAAACAATAAAGAAATTTATAGACAGGGGCTTTATAAAGTTTTACCCCGATATATTTGCTCTTGATAAATATAAGGATGAAATAGTTTCAATGGAAGGCTTTGGAGAAAAGTCATTTTCAAACCTTATGGCGGCTATAGAAAAGGCAAAGGACGTAGAGCTTCCAAATATGATATTTGCTCTTGGAATAGAAAATGTAGGCTTAGGCAACGCAAGGCTTTTATGTGAAAAATTCGGTTATGATATTGAAAGCATAAAAAATGCCGATTTTGAGACCCTTATGACTGTGGACGGCTATGGCGAGGTCATTTCAAAAAGTATTGTCAGATATTTTGAAAAAGAGGAAAATATAAGATTGCTTGACAGGCTTTGCAGCTATGTCAGGATAAAGACACCTGCATCGGCTGAGAGTGCATCTGTGCTTGACGGGCTTACCTTTGTAATAACAGGAGAGGTGGAACACTACAAAAACCGCCGTGAAATGCAGAAGGATATTGAACTCAGAGGCGGAAAGGTAACATCTGCTGTTTCCAAAAACACAAGCTATCTTATAAATAATGACGTTAACTCTACATCATCTAAAAATAAAAAGGCAAAAGATCTGGGTGTTCCCATTATAAGCGAGAAAGAATTTTTAGAGATGATAGGCAAGACTTCCGAAAAATTGGAGAGCTGAATATGAAACTTAGACTCTTTTTGATTTTATTAATATTTTCGGCAGCGTTTTCCGGCTGTGGAAAGAGTGAAGAATATAGTCAAACCATAATTGCAATGGATACTCCCATGACCATAACGGCTTGGGGTGACGGTGCGGAGGATGCCGTAAAGGCGGCGGAGAAAGAAATAAACCGCCTTGATGGGCTTTTTTCTGTGACAAATGAAAACAGCGAAATATATAAACTCAATAAGGACAAAAGTCTTAAGGTCTCCGAAGACACCTACGACCTTATAAGCTCGGCAGAGAATTATGGAGAGTTTACGGGTGGGGCTTTAAATATTGCCATCTATCCCGTTGTCAGGGAGTGGGGCTTTACTACAGGAGAGTATAAAGTTCCCGATGACAGCAAACTTGATGAGCTTAAAAATGACGTTGACAGCTCCGAGATAAACATTGATGAGGCTTCAATGACGGTTTCTCTGGGCGAGAAGACAGAAATAGACTTAGGCGCTGCTGCAAAGGGCTATACCTCTCAGAAAATAATGGATATTTTTAAGGATATGGGGGTCGAGGCAGGGCTTGTTTCCCTTGGGGGAAATGTGCAATGCATGGGCGAAAAGCCCGACGGTGCGTTGTGGACTATAGCCGTTGCCGATCCCGAAAACGAGGAGGATTATGTTGGGCTTATAAAAATCGACGAAGGAGCCGTTGTCACCTCGGGCAGCTATCAGAGATATTTCGAGGAAAACGGCAAAAGATATCATCATATTATGGATTCTGCCACCTGCCGCCCTGCGGAAAACGATCTTTCTTCGGTGACTATAGTTTCTGAAGACGGAGAGGCGGCGGATGCTTTTTCAACTGCTCTTTTTGTAATGGGCAGGGAGAAGGCAACAGCATTTTGGAGAGAAAATAAAGATCAATTTGATGCTGTTTTTATTACAAAAGAAGGAAAGGTGTATATAACCGAAGGACTTAAAGCCAACTTTGCCCCCCGGGATGGCAGAGAAGAACCTGAAATTATATATAGTCAGGAATAAAATAAAGACTCTGCCTATCAAACCTATGGGGTTTAAATGGCAGAGCCTTTTTATTTGCTTTATTTGCCGCTGCTTCCCAGTCTGCCTTCGCCTCTTTTCGAAGGTATGGCTTTAAGCTCCGCGTATGATATTTCACGTCTTTCAAGCTCATTATGCACATTGTGAATAATGCCTTGGAAAAGAGCCTTTTCGTAAGGATATATTATAAAGCTTTCTTCAATAAGCTTTTTTACGGAAGAGGGGAGAGAGTTTAAATCAAGCTTGGAAATAATAACGGTTTTTTTGTTTGTATTTGTAGTTGCAAGAAACCACTCGCCTCTATAGCTTGAATCTATAACTCCTGCGGAGTATTTAATGCCCTTGCTGCCGCTTGAGCCTCTTTCCTCTATTTGTATATAATAATTTTCGGGTATTGCCGAAGCTATGCCCGTGGGAACAAGACGAGTTTCTCCCGGTGGTATGAGCATATAGTCTTCGTCAAAGCAGGGATAAACGTCTAACCCTGCGTTGTAAAGCTCTTTATCGGGAATTTTAGCCCCTTCTTTTAATTTGGCAAAATAAATTTCCATTTTTTCTCCTTTTTATTTACAATGAAGCACGACTTCATTTTTTAAAAGACTTTGTTTAACGTCTATGACTCTTTGATTTGACGAGCCTCTCCACATAAGATTGTTGTCTAAAAGGTCTATTTCAAATTTGCCGTCTACCAAAACGTCTATAAAACCAATTATCTCAAGCTCCTTTATGTCATCCCAGCTATAGCCCGTATAGAGCCAAACTGTTTTGTCGGGAAAACGCTCTTTTATCTTTTTCACAAGCTCTGTGACAGGCTCTCTGTTTGAAGAAAACAGAGGATCACCGCCGCTAAAAGTGATACCCGAAATATATGACTTTTCAAGCTGAGTAAAAATTTCATTTTCGGCTGCTTCGTCAAATTCAAGACCGCTGTTTTCGTTCCAGGTTATGGGGTTTTGGCAGCCCTTGCATTTGTGAGAACAGCCCGACACCCACAGCACGACCCTTAGCCCGTCGCCGTTTTTCATATCGTCATGTGTAATATCATGATATTTCATATTTACATACTCTTTCTTTCTGCTATTTCCGCCATTTTTGCAGAATTAAGACGGGTGTCACCGTGAACTCTCGAATAGCTGAGATAGCCGTTCATTCTGTCTATTTTGGTGAGGTTGCGGCTGCCGCATTTAGGACAAACATCCATTTCAAGCTCCTGATGTCCGCAGTCATCACAGTATGCAAGAGAAAGATTTACGCCCTCATAAAAGCCCATTTTCATGGCGCGCTTTATAAGAGTGACTACAGCATCACGGTTGTAATTTATAGGATATTTTACATACTGTATCTTTCCGCCGTTTGACAAATTCCAAAAACGCTTTTCAAGATCCTGCTTTTGTATGGGGGTTATATCCTCGGTTACGTGGCAGTGGAATGAATTGCTTACATAAGGCCTGTCCGAAACCTTGGGTATAATGCCGTAGAGCTTGCGGAACTGCTCTATCTGAAGTCCGCAGAGGCTTTCTGCAGGTGTGCCGTACATAGCGTAATTGATGCCGTCTTCTTCTTTATATTGTGCAATTTTATTGTTTATATATTCCATAACTTCTATTGCAAAGGCTCCGTCCTCTACAAGAGATTTTCTGTTGTAAAGCTCCTGAAGCTCATTAAGAGCTGTTATGCCGAATGAAACCGTGCAGGGCTTAAGTATAGGAGCTATCTTATCAGAAGGCTTAAGATGACCCTGATAAAAGCCGCCCTCGCAGTATGCAACCGGGTTAGTCGAGGCACGCATTTCGCCTAAATATTCTATAGTCTTCTTATGCAGACCTCTTATCATTTCAAGATAGTAGTCTAAAACCTCGTAGAAATCGCGGCTTTCCTTCTGGGCCTTTGCGTATATCATAGGCAGGTGGAGAGAGATAGCGCCGAGGTTAAATCTTCCCACAACAACTGCCTTGTCATCGTCGTCAGCAGGCTTTACGCCGCCTCTTTCAAACCAAAGTGAAAGAAAAGCACGGCAGCCCATGGGGCTAATAACTACGCCGTATTTTTTATAGGCTTCGGCAACGTATGAGTCACCTGTAAGTGAGAGCCAGTCGGGATACATTGTTTTTCTTGAGCACTCAACACCGGCGTTGAAAACGTCTTCAAGCTCGCAGCCTTCGCCGTGGAGGTTTTCGTCATAGAGGAAAACGATCTTCGGGAAAAGAACGGGTTTTTTGTTGTCCGGCTTGCCTTGACCGTTTTTGTGTACTTCAAGGGCTGTTATAGAAGCCATTTTTTCAAAGGGCTTTCTGCCAAGACCTAAAGTTATTGTTATAAAAGGATAGTCGCCTCTGCTGGAGCCAACTGAGTTGAGCTTGTATTCAAGACCCTGAAAGCCCTGCTCAAATTCCCTCTTAAGCTTTTTAAGAGCGGTTTTTTCAACAACTTCCATATCCTCGTTGGTGATATCACCCTTTGTTTCCTTAAGGAAGTCTATAAGCTCTTCCTTATGCTTTTTATAGGACTTCTGAGCGTATGGCTCTAAAATTTTGTCTATTTCGGGAACTGTAAATCCGCCGTACTGCTGAGATGCTGTGGAAAGGACTATATCCCCAATAACGTCAAAGGCAACGTCAAGGGTCTTGGGCTCGTTATACCAAAGATTACCCATTTCAAAGCCGCCAGTAAGAACTGTTTTCATATCGAAAAGGCAGCAGTTCATTGTGTCACGTCTGCTGGACATATCGTGGATGTATATATAGCCGTCCTTGCACGCCTGAAGCTCGTCTGTTGTAAGGAAGAATTTTTTGTAAAGCTCTTTGTTCAGGTGGTTATATATAAGGCTTCTTTTTGTTGCTACAAGGGCAGAGTCTGTGTTTGAATTCTCCTTATCCCCTATGTACATAACAGACTGTGCTTTTCTGTATACGTTGTCGAGCATATGGACGAAATCTTTTTTATAGTTTCTGTAGTCCTTATAGCTTTTGGCAACTCTCGGTTCGATTTCTTCAAGAGCGCTTTCAACAAGATTGTGCATTGTCTGAATGGGTATCTTTTCTAAAAAATTAGCACTGATCTTGTCTTCTACATAAGAGCAGATAGACTCCAGCTCGTAGCTTTTGAAGTTGTACATAACTCTCTGAGCTGATTTTGAAACGGCCGCGATTATCTTTTTTCTGTTATAATCCTCTAAAGTTCCGTCTTTTTTTATAATTTGTACCATATTGCACCTCCTACTAAATATCGACAATTTTATATTTATTTTTCCATATATAGTGTTTTTATCGGCTTCCTATAGTATATTACCTTTAAATCCCTCTGTCAATGACATATCGGTAATGTAACAAAATTGTAATATTGCGATAACGTGCCCACCAGTATTTTTCCGTGCCGGTTTTTGACATTTCAGCCGAGTATTCGGCTGAAATGTCAAAAACCGGCACGGGTCGGGGCGCGGGGATGTGTGAGGAGTGGGGATGCAAACAGGCGGACCCGTCCGCCTGTTTGCATCCCCACTCCTCACACATCCCCGCGCCCCGACCACCCCGGAAGATGGTCGGTAAACCGTAGGTTTATGAGGCTCCGGTGCTTTACCAATATAATTATACCACTTACCTATTGTCAATTTTTTCAGGATACATGTCGTGGTTTACAAGACGGTCGAAAGCCACCTTTTCCCAAGGAGTGCCCGGCTTGCCGTAGTTGCAGTAGGGGTCTATAGAGATGCCTCCTCTTGGGGTGAACTTTCCCCATACCTCTATATACTTAGGGCTCATTAGCTTTATAAGGTCCTTCATTATGGTATTTACGCAATCCTCATGGAAGTCACCGTGATTTCTGAAGCTGAAAAGATAGAGTTTTAAAGATTTGCTTTCAACCATTTTTTCTGCGGGCACGTATGATATATATATGCAGGCAAAATCTGGCTGACCTGTAATGGGACACAGGGAGGTAAACTCGGGACAGTTGAATTTTACGAAATAGTCGTTATCCTGGTGTTTATTTATAAATGTTTCTAATATTTCGGGACAGTAGTTGTTGGGTATTTTAACATTCTGCTTGCCTAAAAGCGTTACTTCTTCGGCTCTTTTATTTTCCATTTTCACCATCTCCTTATTAAGAAGTCTGCACCCATACTGCGGGTAGCCGAGGCAAGGCGGGGAAGGGGTCGGGCAGGTCAAGGTGAGAGGGGGCCTGCCCCCTCTCACCTTGACCTGCCCGACCCCTTTCCCGCCTTGCCCCGCGGCCCCACCTGTTTTTTCGCCCTCGTATGAGGGCGAAAAAACAGGTGGGGCAAAAGGGTGCTTAAATATAATTTTACACAAATTAGACCTTTATGTCAATTGAAAAGACCCCGAAATTTTTTCGGGGTCTTAATATTTGCGAATTAGAAATTACATCATTCCCATTCCGCCGCCCTGAGGAGGCATTGGAGGTTCGGGTTCTTTAATGTCAGCAACAACCGCTTCTGTTGTGAGGATGGTAGATGCTACGCTGTTTGCGTTAAGAAGTGCGCTTCTTGTAACCTTTGTTGGGTCGATAATGCCGGCATCAATCATATCTACATATGAAGATGAAAGTGCATCAAAGCCTACGCCCTTCTTCTGCTCCTTAACCTTATTTACTATTACAGCGCCTTCAAGACCTGCGTTTTCAGCGATCTGCTTAAGAGGTGCTTCAAGAGCCTTAAGGATAATGCCTGCGCCTGTCTTTTCGTCGCCGTCAAGAGCATCAAATACCTTCTTAACTTCGGGCATACAATGAATGTATGCTGAGCCGCCGCCTGCGATGATGCCTTCTTCAACAGCTGCCTTTGTAGCTGCTAAAGCATCTTCAAGACGAAGCTTCTTTTCCTTAAGCTCTGTTTCTGTAGCTGCGCCAACCTTTATAACAGCAACGCCGCCGGCAAGCTTAGCAAGTCTTTCCTGTAATTTTTCCTTATCAAAATCAGATGTTGTTGTGCTGATAGCTTCCTTTATCTGATTTACTCTTGAGCTGATGTCATTAGAATTGCCTGCGCCGTCAACGATGGTTGTTGTGTCCTTTGTTACCTTAACGCTGCCTGCTCTGCCGAGCATTTCTATAGTTGTGTCCTTGAGGTCAAGAGCAACATCCTCAGATATTACTGTACCGCCTGTAAGAACAGCTATATCCTGCAACATTTCCTTTCTTCTGTCGCCAAAGCCGGGAGCTTTAACAGCAACACAGGTGAAGGAGCCACGGAGCTTGTTAAGAACAAGTGTTCCGAGAGCTTCGCCCTCAACGTCCTCAGCAATTATAAGGAGCTTAGCGCCTTGCTGAACGATCTGTTCAAGAACAGGAAGAAGATCCTGAATGTTTACAATTTTCTTTGTTGTAATAAGAATGTATGGATTGTCAAGCTCGGCGATCATCTTTTCCATATCTGTTGACATATAAGGTGAAAGATAACCTCTGTCGAACTGCATACCTTCAACGAGGTCAAGCTCTGTAAGCATTGTTTTGCTTTCTTCAACTGTTATAACGCCGTCGTTAGAAACCTTTTCCATAGCATCGGCAACAAGTGCGCCTACTTCTTCGTCAGAAGCTGAGATAGAAGCTACCTTTGCAATATGGTTTTTGCCGTCTACCTTCTGGCTCATGCCCTTGATCGTTTCTACTGCTGCGTTTGTAGCCTTAGCCATACCTTTTCTTAAAATAATGGCATTTGCGCCTGCTGCTATATTTTTAAGACCTTCGTTTATCATAGCCTGTGCAAGTACGGTAGCTGTTGTTGTTCCGTCGCCTGCTATGTCGTTTGTCTTTGTAGCAACCTCTTTTACGAGCTGAGCGCCTATATTTTCAACTTCGTCTTCAAGCTCTATTTCCTTTGCGATGGTTACGCCGTCATTTGTGATAAGGGGAGTACCGAACTTCTTGTCAAGAACTACATTTCTTCCCTTAGGACCTAATGTTACCTTTACAGTGTCAGCAAGCTTATTAATGCCGGCTTCAAGTCCTTTTCTTGCATCTGTAGAATAAAGTATCTGTTTTGCCATTTCAATGAGCCTCCTTAATTATTCAACTATAGCTAAAATATCGTCAGAAGTAACGATGATGAATTCTTCGTCGTCAAGGTCTACCTTTGTGCCTGCATATGATGAATAGATTACCTTATCGCCAACCTTTACTTCCATAGGAACAAGCTTGCCGTCTTCCATTCTGCCGGGTCCAACTGCTACGACCTCAGCCTCCTGAGGCTTTTTCTGCTGTGCGGTTGTAAGAATAATGCCGCCCTTAGTCTTTTCTTCAGGTTCGAATTCTTTTAAAACTATTCTGTTGTTAAGTGGAACTAATTTCATATTTATCATACCTCCTGAAATTTTTATTAGCACTCTTGCTTGTTGAGTGCTAAATGATTAATGTAATAATATTCTAACTTGGAAATATATGCAATATTCTTATTCATTTATTTTATCACTGTTTTAAGTGATAATTGCAATTTATCTCTTATATTCTTTTATTTTCATTTATTTTCTTTAGTTTTTGCTTATTTTAAGGGTTCGGGCATAATAGAAGAGATATTGCTGGGCAAAGCCTGCATATTCTCCCCATTTTTCCTTGGCAAAGCTATGTATATCGCTTATTTTTTCGTCACGGTCTTCAAAGTAAATGTGCTCCATGACTCTCTTTATCCATACATCGGTAGGAAAGACCTCGCTTCTGCCAAATGAAAACAAAAGCACGCAGTCGGCAACCTTTGTTCCAACGCCCTTTATGGTCATAAGCTCCTTTTTGACTGTTTCCGTATCCTTAGATTTAAGCCCTTCAAGGTCTATTTCTCCGCTTTTTATCTTATTAAGACAGTCAGTAATATATTTATGCCTGAAGCCCGTTTTACATTCCATAAGACTTGCCATATCGGAATTTATAAGACGATCTACATTCGGAAAGAGGTATTCTCCATCGGCTTCTACTCCCCATCTTTCGGATATATTTTTTATCACCTTTTTTATCATGGGTATTCTGTTGTTCTGAGAAATAATAAATGAAATAAGGCACTCAAAAGGCTCTTGGTTTAATATTCTTATGCCGCCGCCAAAGTCAATAGCCTTTTGCATAGTAATATCGTCCGAAATAGCCTCTTTTATTTTGCCGTAATCTCTGCCAAAATCAAAATAATCGTACCATATATTTTCAAAGTCTGAAGCTGTGCAGGGAAAGAATACGGTTTCGTCTTCGGTTTGTTTTATATTGAGAACCCTGCCCTTTGCCACTATTCTGTATTCCTTTTCACCTGTTTTTTCAAATCTGAAGCACTGACCACATTCTAAGGTTTGCTCAATATCAAAGCTGTCTTGCTCTGTCAGGTGAATAGTATTATATTTTTCAAAATATTTCATAATTATTTCCTTTCTTATTGTAAAAAAGTCATTAAATATGTTATAATAAATAAAAGTCTGCTCAGCCATTCAAGACCATCGAAGATGGTCTTGAATGGCTGACCCGCGGGGCGGGGTGAGGCGACAGCTGCAATGCTGTGCGAGGCGGACCCGTCCGCCTCGCACAGCATTGCAGCTGTCGCCTCACCCCGCTCGGAACCGCAGTCCGGTCGGAAAACCGCCTATATTATTTGCAAAAGGAGGCATATTATAATGAAAGACAAGCTATATACCATTCCCGTTACCGAAGCATTTACAGAAGCCGAGGGTTGTCCCCTTTGCGCTATACACAATAAGCTCGACAAAGACTCTGTTGATTATATGATGGGGCCTTCATATATGGAGGGCGACATCAGAATGGAAACCAACAAGGTGGGTTTTTGCAAGGAGCATTACGACAAAATGTACCACATGAAAAATCGCCTGGGTCTTGCTCTTATGTGCGACACTCACCTTCAGGAGATAATAAAGCAGCTTGAAAAGGGCGCTCCAAGTCTTAAGGAAGGCAAAAAAGGTCTGTTTTCAAAGGGGAGCAAGGAAAAACCCGAGGTGTTGTCGTTTCTTAATAATATATCAGATAATTGCTATATTTGCAACAGGATCAACGAGAGTTTTGACAGATATATAGAGACCATATTTTTCCTTTGGAGCAAGGAACCAAGCTTTAAAGAGCTTGTAAAGAACTGCGACGGCTTTTGCTATGAGCATTTTGTGCTGCTTTTAGATAAGGGTAAGGAGCTTATGAGCAAGGAAAGCTATGCGGATATGGTAGACACTATTGTGCCCCGCCAGATAGAAAAACTAAAGGAGCTTGAAAAGGACGTTGCGTGGTTTATAGAAAAGAACGACTATCTCCACAAGGACGACCCTTGGGGCAACGCAAAGGATTCCGTTGAAAGAACGCTTAAAATGATGACAGGTTTAAAGGTGGAATAATAATGGATTTTAAGGATCTGAGTTTTTTTCAGAAGATAGATCATATATGGGAATATTACAAAGTGCCTATTTTAGGAACAATTATATTTGGTCTTATAATAATAACATGGGTATATAATGCCAAGTTTCGCCCACATAAGGAGCTTATGGCAGGTGTGGGCATACTTAACTACACGCTTCCCGACTTTACGGAGGAGGATCTGACAGAGAAGATAAACAACGAACTGGGGCTTGCGGAAACAAACCGTGAGGTAAAGCTTGAATATTTCTTTGCCGACGATCAGGAGGCAGGCATGGACATTGTGGCAAAGCTTGGCGCTATGCTTCTTTCGGGAGATGTGACCATACTTGTTATGGATGAGGACACTATGAAGGCATACGCCTATGAGGACTACCTTATGGATCTGTCACTTGTATACACCCCCGAGGAGCTTGACAGCCTTGAAGAAAAGGGGCTGCTTCTTAAGTATAACAGCGAAACCGTTCCCGAAAATAAAAATTATGCCATAAGCCTTACAAACTCCACACATATGTCTATGCTGCCGGGTTTTGATCCCAAACAAAATTATATTGCCATATTCGGAGCAAACCAAACCCCGGAGGATCAGAAAAAGGTGGTAAACCTACTTATTAATTGACATAAAATGGGCTTTGTGATAAAATACGCTTAATGCTAAATATAAAGAAAAATAATAAATAATATAAGAGGAGAAACTGAAATGAAAGAGTATTCACCTAAAGACATTGAAAAGAAATGGCAGGATATATGGGAGAAAAACGAGGCTTTCAAAACCTCTGATGACTACACTATGCCCAAATATTATGCACTTGTAGAATTTCCTTATCCTTCGGGACAGGGTCTGCATGTAGGTCACCCCCGTCCATACACTGCCCTTGACATTATTTCAAGAAAAAGACGTATGCAGGGCTATAACGTGCTTTTCCCTATGGGCTGGGATGCTTTTGGTCTGCCTACAGAAAACTATGCTATAAAGAATAAGATACATCCCCGTATAGTAACCGAAAGAAATGTAGAGCGCTTTAAAAATCAGCTTAAGGCAATAGGCTATTCTTTCGACTGGTCTAAGGAGATAAACACCACAGACCCCAACTATTATAAGTGGACTCAGTGGATATTCCTTCAGCTTTTCAAAAAGGGTCTTGCTTATAAAACCAAAATGCCTATCAACTGGTGTACAGGCTGTAAGGTAGGACTTGCAAACGAAGAGGTTGTAAACGGCGTTTGCGAAAGATGCGGCTCTCCCGTTGTGCGTAAGGAAAAGACTCAGTGGATGCTTAAAATAACAGCCTATGCCGACAGACTTATAAAGGATCTTGACTTAGTAGATTATGTTGAGAAAATAAAGGTATCTCAGAAAAACTGGATAGGTCGTTCAGAAGGCGCTGAGGTAGACTTTAAACTTAAGGGACTTGACGAAACACTTACGGTTTATACGACCCGTCCCGATACGCTTTTCGGAGCAACCTATATGGTAATTTCTCCCGAGCATCCTCTTATTGACAAATATAAGGATATTATCGAAAACTACAGCGAAGCAGTTGCTTACAGAGAAGAAGCCGCTAAAAAGTCCGACTTTGAGCGTACAGAGCTTGTAAAGGAAAAGACAGGCGTTGAAATAAAGGGCATCAAGGCTATAAACCCCGTAAACGGCAATGAAATTCCCGTTTGGATATCAGACTATGTTCTTATGTCTTACGGAACAGGTGCTATCATGGCAGTTCCCGCTCATGATGAAAGAGACTGGGACTTCGCTAAGAAATTCGGTCTGCCTATTATAGAGGTAGTTGCAGGCGGAAGCGTACAGGAAGCAGCGTTTACCGATATTAAAACAGGCAAGCTTGTAAATTCTGACTTCTTAAACGGTCTTGATGTTACTGCGGCAAAGGCTGAGATAATCAAATTCCTTGAAGAAAAGGGAATAGGTCATAAAAAAGTCAACTTTAAGCTTCGTGACTGGGTATTCTCACGTCAGAGATATTGGGGCGAGCCTATACCTATCGTACACTGCGATAAGTGCGGTTATGTTCCCATTCCTGAGGATCAGCTTCCATTGGAGCTTCCTGAGGTTGAAAGCTATATGCCAACCGACACAGGGGAGTCGCCTCTTGCGGCTATGACAGACTGGGTAAACACCACCTGTCCTTGCTGCGGAGGTCCTGCAAAGAGAGAAACAGACACAATGCCTCAGTGGGCAGGCTCATCATGGTATTTCTTAAGATATATCGACCCACACAATAACGATGCTTTAGCAAGTAAGGAAGCTCTTGAATATTGGACTCCCGTTGACTGGTATAACGGAGGTATGGAGCACACCACACTTCACCTGCTTTATTCACGTTTCTGGCATAAATTCCTTTACGACCTGGGCATCGTGCCTACAGCAGAGCCATATAAAAAGAGAACCTCTCACGGTATGATATTAGGCGAAAACGGCGAAAAGATGTCTAAGTCAAGAGGCAACGTAGTCAACCCCGATGACATAGTAAATGAATTCGGCGCAGATACTTTAAGAACATACGAAATGTTCATAGGCGCTTTTGATATGGCTGCTTCCTGGTCGCAAAACGGCGTTAAGGGCTGCAGAAGATTTCTTGACAGAGTATGGAAGCTGCAGGAGCTTCTCGTTCCCGGCGACAGCTATTCTAAGGAATTTGAAACTAAAATGCACCAGACCATCAAAAAGGTTTCAAACGACTATGAGGGACTTAAGTTTAATACAGGTATAGCTGCTCTTATGGCGCTTCTTAACGACTTCTACGCAGCAAAGCACATAAACAGGGCAGAGTTTAAAACCTTCCTTATTCTTCTCAACCCCGTTGCTTCACACATTACGGAAGAGCTTTGGGAAATCGCAGGCTTTGACGGATATCTCTATCAGACAAAATGGCCTGAATATGACGAGAGCAAGACCATTGAGCAAAGCATAACCATCGCCGTAACGGTAAACGGCAAGGTAAGAGGCAAGGTAACCATCAACCTTGACGAAGACGAGGAAAGCGTAAAGGCAAAGGCTCACGAAGAAGCAGGCGTAAAGAAATTCTTAGAAGGTAAGAATATATTTAAAGAAATATACGTTAAAAACAAGATACTTAATATAGTAGTTAAATAATCTACAGGGTTCGACAATTTTTCTGCCGGACCCTTTTAATATAGACCTTCGCCGACCAAACTGCGGAGTCGCTCGGGGGCGAGGGAGAGGGAGTGGGAGTGGAGATGGGGCATTGGGAGGACGTGTCCTCCCAATGCCCCATCTCCACTCCCACTCCCTCTCCCTCGCCCCCGACCCGTGGCAGCCCGAACAAACCGCCCCCAAGGGGGCGGTTTGTTCGGGCTGCCACGGCACGTGGTTTTATAGGTTCTCCGTATTATTTTCGGCTGCCTACAAATACTTAATATAAGGCTTTTTAATTGACTTATTAAATATTATGTGATAGTATTAATATAGAATAAAATGATGATTTTTTGATTAATTGGGAGATAGAAACATGAAAGGAATTATTTTGGCAGGCGGCTCGGGAACAAGACTTTACCCCTTGACCAAGGTCACATCAAAACAGCTTTTGCCCGTATACGATAAGCCCATGATATATTATCCTCTTTCAGTGCTTATGAATGCAGGCATAAGGGATATACTTATAATATCTACACCCTTTGACACCTCCAGATTTATGGAGCTTTTGGGCGACGGTTCTCAGTTTGGCATACATTTAAACTATGCTGTTCAGCCATCACCTGACGGACTTGCTCAGGCATTTATAATCGGTAAGTCTTTTATAGCAGGCAGCTGTGCCGCTATGATATTGGGAGACAATATTTTTTTCGGAAACGGTCTTAAAAAGAGGCTCAGGGCGGCGGTTAAAAATGCAAAAGAGGGCTTAGGCGCTACTATTTTCGGCTATTATGTAGACGACCCCGAAAGATTTGGTATTGTTGAGTTTGATAAAGACGGCAAGGCTGTTTCTATAGAGGAAAAGCCTAAAAAGCCCAAGAGCAACTACTGCGTAACGGGACTTTATTTTTACGACGACAGCGTTGTAGAATACGCCGAAAGCCTCAAACCCTCTGCAAGAAACGAGCTTGAAATAACAGACCTCAACAGAATATATCTTGAGCAGGGCAGGCTTAACGTAGTGCTTTTAGGTCAGGGCTTTACGTGGCTTGACACAGGTACGCACGAAAGCCTTGTTGAAGCTACAAATTTTGTTAAGACAATAGAAGACCACCAGCACAGAAAAATAGCTTGTCTTGAAGAAATAGCCTACCTCAATGGCTGGATAAACAGGAATGACGTGCTTCGTGCCTACGAGCAATACAAAAACAATCAGTACGGACAATATCTCATGGACGTACTCAACGGTAAGTATATAGACAGATAAAAGGAGGTTTTTATATGAGCCAGATAAAGGTGACAAAATGCCCCATAGAGGGACTTTATATAATAGAGCCTGCCGTACACGGCGACGAGAGAGGCTATTTTATGGAAACCTATAACCAAAGGGATATGGAAGAAAATGGGCTTAATATGGTTTTTGTTCAGGACAATCAGTCAATGAGCAATAAGGGCGTGCTGAGAGGTCTGCACTTCCAAAAGCAATACCCACAGGGCAAGCTTGTCAGAGTTATTAAAGGCAGAGTTTTTGACGTTGCCGTAGACCTCCGTAAGGACAGCAAGACCTTTGGCAAGTGGTTTGGCTTAGAGCTTAGCGAAGAAAATAAAAAGCAGTTTTACATTTCCGAAGGCTTTGCCCACGGCTATCTTGTGCTTTCCGATATGGCTGAATTTTGTTATAAGGTGACTGATTTTTACCACCCCGGCGACGACGGAGGCATAGCTTGGAACGACCCCGAAATAGGCGTGATCTGGCCTGAGGTAGTAAAGAAGGGCGACGGGTATTTTATGAGCGACGGTACTCCTGTCAACTTAAACGACCGTGACAGAAATTGGCCCGGGCTTGGTGAAACCCACAAATTCTGATTTTTACTTATGTATAATATATTTGATTTTGTCATAAAATAAAGTCGTAAATATTATTGCGGCAGGTGATTTTTATGACGAAAGGCTCTAAAAAAGGACTTTGCAAATATTACAGACCCTATGAAGGTGAGCTTACCTTTTCGGGGCAGGCTGAGGGCTGCGGAAGCTGTGTTTATTTTTCGGCAAAAAACTGCCGCAGACATTCCGCAGACGAGATACCCGACTTTTTCGAGCCATACTAAATTTTTATTAACAAAAATAATACAACCTTTCATATAATGGATTATAAGTTATATGGGAGGTTTTTTTATGTCTGTAGGCTTGGTATTCGGCGGCGGCGGAGCCAAGGGCGCTTATGAGGTGGGCGTTTGGTGGGGGCTTAAGGAAAAGGGGATAGATAAGGATATATCTCTTGTCAGCGGCGCCTCCGTAGGGGGACTTAATGCAGCCCTTTTTTCCATGGGCAGCCTGAGCCGCTGTTATAAAATATGGAAAAGCATTACGGAGAAGGACATACTCTGCCCCGATGAAGACAAAAGGGAGCTTATAAACATAGCCCTTGGCAGCGACAGCATTTTCTGCCAGAACTGCCTTAAAAATATAATAATAAGATATTTAGACGAAAATAAGCTGAGAGATAAAGATTGCTTTATTTCCTGCACGGATGTGTCAAGAATACCCCTTATAAATATTCTGCCTGTAGAGCTTTATCTCAACAAGCTTTTAAATCTCAAGGCAAAATATTTCAATATAAGAGGGCTGGACATTGAAAAGACAGTGCACGTTCTCCTTGCCACCTCCGCTATGCCCTTTGTATATGAAAGCATAGAAATTGACGGAAAGAAGTATTGCGACGGGGGCATCTGCGACAATCTGCCTATACAGCCCCTTTATAAAAAGGGTGCGGAAACAATAATAGCCGTTTCTTTAGACAATAACACCCAAATAAAAAAATTCCCAAATGCCGACATAAGGCTTATAAAGCCCTCGAAGGATCTGGGAGATTTTTTTACCGGTACTATGAATTTTTCAAAGGATAAGCTTGAAAGAATGATGCTGCTTGGCTACAGCGATACTCTTAAATACCTTTAATTAATATGCCTTGCCCCATGTCACCATGGTCTTTGCAGGCTTGCCGCAGCATACGCAGGTGTCGGAAATGTGCTTCTGTTCAAAAGGCATACAACGGGACGTAGCGCCTGTCATTTCCTTTATCTTGTTTTCACATTCTTCATCGCCGCACCACATTGCATTTATAAAGCCGGGGTTTTCGTTTAACTGCTTTTCAAATTCGTCCATATTTGTTGCATCAAATACATGGCTATCCCTGTGCGCAAGAGCCTTTTCGTAGAGGTCCTTCTGCATTTTGTCAAGAGCCTCGCAAACGGCAGCTTCAATATTGTCAAGAGAAACTACGGTCTTGACTCTGCCAAGACGGGTTACCATTACACACTGATTTTTCTCTATGTCACGAGGACCTATCTCAATACGAAGAGGTATGCCCTTCATTTCCTGCTCGGCATACTTCCATCCCGGGCTCTTGTCGGTTGAGTCTATTTTAACTCTGCATACCTTGGAAAGTCTGTCGCAGAGCTTGTCGGCAGCCTCCAAAACGCCCTCCTTCTTCTGCATTACGGGAATTATCATAGCCTGAATAGGCGCAACCTTAGGCGGCAGCACAAGACCGTTGTTGTCTGAATGTACCATTATAAGAGCGCCTATAAGTCGTGTAGTCATACCCCAGGAGGTCTGATGAACATATTGGAGCTTGTTGTTCTTGTCTGTATACTGTATACCAAAGGCTCTCGCAAAGCCGTCGCCAAAGTTGTGGCTCGTGCCTGCCTGAAGCGCCTTGCCGTCGTGCATAAGTGATTCTATAGTATAGGTTGCTTTAGCCCCTGCAAACTTCTCCTTCTCTGTCTTTCTTCCCTTAACAACGGGTATAGCAAGATAGTCCTGTAAGAATGTAGCATAAACATTCAGCATTTTGATGGTCTCTTCTTCAGCCTCTTCCGCAGTGGCATGGGCTGTGTGACCCTCCTGCCATAAAAATTCCAGGGTGCGAAGGAAGGGGCGCGTGGTTTTTTCCCAACGGCAAACAGAGCACCACTGATTGTAGAGCTTAGGCAGATCTCTGTAAGACTGTATTATGTTCTTATAGTGGTCGCAGAAAAGAGTTTCTGAAGTAGGGCGAACGCAAAGCCTTTCCTGGAGCTTTTCTGAGCCGCCGTGTGTTACCCATGCAACCTCGGGGGCAAAGCCCTCAACGTGGTCCTTCTCCTTCTGAAGCAGGCTTTCGGGTATAAACATAGGCATATATACATTTTCGTGTCCCGTTTCCTTAAACATTCTGTCCAGATTATTCTGTATGAGCTCCCATATAGCATAGCCGTAGGGGCGAAGTATCATACAGCCTCTTACAGAAGCATAGTCGCAAAGGTCAGCCTTTTTTACTACGTCCGTATACCACTTCGCAAAATCCTCCTCCATAGAGGTTATCGCCGTTACCATTTTTTCGTCAGCCATAATATATCTCCTTTTTTATAAAATAAAAAAACTCCCAAGCCCCAAAGGGGTCGGAAGCCGACGGTACCACCCTAATTAGCAGAAAAAACTCTGCTCACTCTTACACCGTAACGCAGTGTTTGCGCCGCAGTTTGTGCGGGGCTGATAGAGTCGGGCATGAGCACCCACCTTCAAGACTTTCACCAACCGTCTTTTCTCTATAAGAAGATAAAATGCTCTTTTTCTCCGTCATTGCCTTTTTCATCTGATATTTTATAATATAAACTTTTATGTACGATATGTCAAGTGAAAATTGAAATTTTAATTGTTTTTGCAGCCCTTATCTGTTAGAATATTCTTAATATTATAAAATATAAGCCGACCGAACTGCGGCTTGCAAGCCGAGGGCGATGGGAGAGGAGCGAAGCAAGGGGAGGTCGGCGGAGCGACCTCCCCTTGCTTCGCTCCTCTCCCATCGCCCTCGGCCCCCATTGGTCCACCCTTTTTACTGCCGCAGGCGGCAGTAAAAAGGGTGGGGCATAAATAATAACAGGGAAGTGAAAATTATGAAGCTAAGAATGGCAAAGCTTACCGACAGCGCAGAAATACTTGATATATACAAGCCATACATATTAAGCACCACCGTCACATTTGAATATGACGTGCCTACGGTTGCCGATTTTACCGAAAGGGTCAAAAACATATCTTCAAAATATCCCTATGTAGTCTGTGAAGATGACGGCAGGCTTTTGGGCTATTGCTATGGGACAAGATTTATGCAGAGGGCAGCCTTTGGTTTAGATGCTGAGCTGTCGGTATATCTTAAGGAGTCTGCCCGGGGAAGGGGCATAGGCACGGCTCTTTACGGCGCTGTTATTGAAATTCTTGAAGAAATGAATATAAGAAATATGTACGGTCTTATAGCCTACCCCAACGAAGCCAGTGTTAAGCTCCACGAAGAATACGGCTTTAATATGGCAGGTGTTCTTAAAAAGACAGGCTATAAATTCGGCAGGTGGATAGACCTTATGTATTTTGAAAGGCACATAGGGGACGATAAAAACGTGTCCGGGCTTAAGTATATCGATGAAATAGACGGTAAAACTATAGCTCACATTCTGACGAAGTATAGCAAAAATCTGAATTTTTCAGACTGAAAAGCGGACTTTTTTATGAAATTTTGCTTATTTTTAATAAATTATCATAATTTTTTTAAATTTCCTCTTTTCTTTTTTGGGATTTTGTTATAAAATAGTCTTAGGTATGAAGAATTTAGAATAAAGGGAGTGATGGTATTGATTTCTAATCAGATTTTGCAGACAACTATTGAAGGACTTAAAAATATAACAAGACGTGAAATATATGTACTTGAAAGGGAGGGCAAGGTAATTGCCTCCACCGAAGAGGGCATGCAGAACAACGTAATAGAAAACATAGAGCTGTTTGTGGATTCTCCCGCCGAAAACCAGCTTGTGGCAGGCTTCCAGTATTTCAAGGTTTTTGATAACGGAAGCATTGAGTACATCGTGCTTGTAAAGGGCGAAGATGAAGAAACTTTCAGAATAGGCAAAATGGCAGCCTTTCAGATCCAGAGTTTACTCGTAGCATATAAAGAACGCTATGACAAAGACAACTTCATCAAAAACCTTCTTCTTGACAATATGCTCCTTGTAGACATATACTCAAGAGCAAAGAAGCTGCACATTGAAAACGCTGTCAGAAGAATAGTTTATCTTATAGAAACAGAGCTTGACAAAGAGCTTAATACTGTTGAAATAGTAAGAAACATATTCCCTACCAAAACAAAGGATTTTGTTACGGCTGTGGACGAAAAGAGCATTATACTCGTCAAAGAGCTTAAGGAAAAGGACGGCAAGGCTGAAATAGAAAATATCGCAAAAACAATTTACGATACTCTTACGGCTGAGGCTATGAGCAATGTTTATGTTGCAATAGGCACAGAAGTTAAGGATCTTAAAAATGTGTCCGCTTCATATAAAGAAGCTAAAATGGCTCTTGAGGTAGGACGTATATTTGAAGAGTCAAACCGTATAGTAAACTATGAGCAGCTTGGCATAGGCAGACTGATATATCAGCTCCCCACGCCTCTTTGCAGAATGTTTATAAGCGAGGTTCTTCACGGGCTTACTATGGATCAGTTTGACGAGGAAACTCTTACTACGGTAAATAAGTTTTTTGAAAACAACTTAAACGTATCAGAAACATCTCGTCAGCTTTACATTCACAGAAATACCCTTGTTTACAGACTTGACAAGCTTCTTAAAATGACAGGGCTTGATCTTAGAAATTTTGATGATGCCATTATATTCAAAATTATGCTTATGGTTTCTAAATATATGAACTATAAAGACAGCCTGAGATATTAAAAGCTTAATAAACATTTAATACTTTTATAAGTATATATTAACATTTATGAGGTATATTTTTATGATATACCGATCTGCCCCATGGGCGGAGAATAATTTATTAAAGGAATGAAAAGTTTTGAGCAGTGTAATTAAAATAGATAATGTGACAAAAATATATGAAAACGGCGCTCTCGGACTTAAGGACTTTTCTCTTGATATAGATAAGGGAGAATTTGTATTCATCGTAGGACAATCCGGCTCGGGTAAGTCTACGTTTATGAGAATACTGCTTAAGGAAATAGAGCCCACCACAGGTGATGTTTTCATAGATGATACCGACCTTTCTATGCTGAAAAGGAAAAAGATACCTTATCTTCGCAGAAAGCTTGGCTGTGTATTTCAAGACTTCAGACTTCTTCCGTCAAAAACAGTCTATGAAAATGTTGCCTTTGCTATGCAGGTAGTAGAGGCTTCCAACAGGAACATCAGAAGATCCGTTCCCCAGGTTCTTGCTCTTGTAGGACTTCACAAAAAAGCAAAATCCTACCCTGACCAGCTTTCCGGCGGTGAAAAGCAGAGAGTGGCTATTGCAAGAGCAATTATAAACAAGCCTCCCATACTTCTTGCGGACGAGCCTACGGGAAACTTAGACCCCGATACGGCGTGGGGCATTATGGAGCTTCTTAAGGAGATTAACTCAAGAGGCACAACGGTTGTTATGGCTACTCACGCAAAAGACATAGTAAACAGAATGAGAAAGCGCGTTGTTCATATTGAAAACGGAGTTCTCATAAGCGACGTTGCGGAAGGCGGTTATGACGATGAGATTTAGAACATTAAAATATCACTTCGGACAGGGCGTAAGAGGCATGGCAAAAAACGGCTTTATGTCACTTGCGGCTATTGCCACTGTTATAGCCTGCTCATTTATACTCATACTTTCTCTTTGCGTATGTATGAATATAGACTACATACTCAAGCAGTTTGAAGAAAATATAGGCATTACAGTCTTTCTTGGCCCTGATGTAAGCGAAGAAATGACTGAGGATATCGGAAACAGAATAAAACATATAGACCATGTAACGGATGTTGTATATAAGTCGGCAGACGACAACCTCACAAGCGCCATAGAGTCATGGGAAAATGCTTCCATACTTGAAGGCTTGAGAGATGACAACCCTCTTCCGTCATCCTTTGAAATAAAGCTCGAAGGAGCTAAATATCAAGACAGCGTTGTAGCCGAGCTTGAGGCTCTTCAGCTTTCTATAGAGTCTGAGCTTAATGCTGAGCCTGACGGAACGGTATATCTTGACCAAAACGGAAATCAGATAACCAAGGAGCAGGCGGCACAAGGCAACACTCAGGCTAAGACAGAGGGCACTCAGGAGGGCACAACAGCCGCAAAGACAGCTCAGACAACCGAAAAGCCAAGCGCACCCGCAACCGAGGTAGTTACATCTGCTGCACAGGCGGATGCGGCAGTTTCTGCTCAAAACAAGCAGGCAGAGGCTGAACCGGCTCCACCGCCGGAAATTTCACAGCAGTCTGCCCCAAACCAGCAGCCTGCACAGTCGGCACAGCCGGCAGCGGCAGAAGCTCCACAGCAGGAAACAATACAGACAGACCCTAATGCGGAAGCGGTTATGCCTGAGGAAACAAAAGAGGATGTTGTATATTCATCAGCTCCTTCACAAGACCTTATGAATACAATTATGAGCGCTGTCAGCGCTACTGCGGGCGGCGGCATATATTATGAGCCATCATCCATGTCTTCAACGGATGCCGGAGTAGCGGGAACGGATCTTTATGATGCCAAGCTGTACGGCACTGACGGATATGAATATAAGGGAATTGAGAAGATCCGTCACGCAACGGAAGAATCTCATATGCTTGTAAGAATTAATACGGCAGTAAGAATATTCAGTGTTATAATAATGATAATTCTTTGCATAATCTCAATTTCTATCATTATGAATACTATAAGACTTACAGTTGTGATAAGAAAGAATGAGATAAATATTATGAAGTATGTTGGCGCTACAGACTGGTTTATAAGATGGCCCTTCATAATAGAGGGTATGCTTATGGGCTTTATAGGCTCTTTCATATCTACGGTAATATGCTTTTTCGGCTATACCGAATGTCTACATCTTTTATCTGAAAAGCTGACTGTAATTGCAAATATAGCACAGTTTATAGGTCCGTTTGAAATTTTTGCATATATTGCGCCTATAGCTTTGCTTTTTGGAGTTCTGTTGGGTATAATAGGCTCTGTAAGCTCTATAAGAAAATATCTGAGAGTTTAATTGGGAAGTGAGATAAAATGAAGAAAAGAATAACGGCTATTGCCCTTGCTGCATTTTTTGCCATATTTGGCACATGCGTAAGCTTTGCCGATAATATAGAAGAATATAAGGAAGAGCTCCAGGAGAATAAGGAGCAGATAGGTCAGGTTCAGCAGCAGCTTAATCAGACTTCCAACCAGAAGTCCACCGCTAAGGCAGAGGTTGAAAAGCTTGATAATGAGCTTAACAAGGTAAACACAGAGTATGAAAGACTGACTAAGGAGCTTGCCGACACAAACGCAAAGTTAGAAGCTGCAACTAAGGAGCTTGAAGCGGCAAAAGCCAAAAGAGAGGTTCAGTACGAAACTCTTAAGGAAAGAATAAAGGTAATGTATGAAGAGGGCGACATAGGCTATCTTGAGGTTTTGCTGAATGCAAAAGATTTCAGCGACTATCTCAACCGTATGGAATATATAAACCGCATTATGGACTATGACAACAATCTTCTTGCGGACTTCCAGGCTACCGAACAGCTTATAAGCGACAAGGTAGATGAAATAGAGGCATATAAACAACAACTTGAGAGCCTTGCGGCACAGCAGCAGGCTAAGAAAATCGAGCTTGACGGTAAGGTGGCTGAGAAGTTAGACCTTATATCTAAGCTCAGCAAGGACGAAGCAACATATAATCAGCAGCTTTCTGACCTTCAGGAAGACAACGCAGCGATAGAAGCGCTTATTCGCAAGGCAGAAAATGAAGCGGCTGCAGCAAAGGCAGCTGCACAGGCGGCTGCGGCTAATGCTACTCAGGCATCATATTCCACATCAAACAAGGTATACAGCTATAGCGGAGGAAGATTTCTCTGGCCTGTTCCTGCATACGTAGGTGTTATAAATGACGTATACGGCTATCGTTCCAGCCCTATATCGGGTAAGGGAGAACTTCACTCGGGTCTTGATATGAAAGCTCCTTACGGAACAGACATAGTTGCTGCCGATGACGGAACGGTTATTTATGCAGCGGTAAGAAACGGCTATGGAAACTGTGTTATCATAGACCACGGCGGCGGATTTTCTACCCTTTACGGACATAACTCATCTCTTTGCGTAACGGCGGGACAGTCTGTTGTAAGAGGTCAGGTTATTGCAAAGGCAGGCGCTACAGGTTATGCAACAGGTCCGCACTGTCATTTTGAAGTCAGAATAAACGGTAAATATGTAGATCCTAATCCTTATTTATAATTCAGAATAGTACATAGGGCGGCTCTTGCGGTCGCCCATTCATTACGTATGTGAAAGGTGTCACATTATGAATAAAAAATTGCCTATTTATATACTGATAGCTTATTTTATATTTGTTATTATCATATTGGCTGTTCAGCTCACCAGCAGAAGAGGCAAAAATTATGTTGTGGTAGACTTTGACGAAAAGCTGAACAACGCTGTGGTTATGTATGAGAAAAGCCCCATTATGCTCAAGCAGCAAAATCAGACCTTTATAAACGGCGATAATACCAGCGAAACACCCATTACCTTAAACGGCGTAAACTATGTTTCTTTAGAATGTTATAAAAACGGCTTTGATGCCGTAATATCTGACAGCAAGGATAAAGCCACACTAAAGCTTAACAATCAGGCTTTGGTAATGAGCATAGGCAGCCGCGCGGCTGTGCTTTCCAGCGCGGAAAAGGATAAAAAAATAAAGTTGGAGTTTCCTCCCGAAAAGGTGAGCGGAGAATGGTATCTTTCCGTAAGGGACTTTGCCGATATTTTCGACTATGAAATATTCTATTATGACGGGCTTATAATACTCAGTAATATGAAAGATATTTTTGATGTGGAAACGGATCTTGAATCTGTTGTCAAGGTGAAGGAGCTTGTATATAATCTGCCTATTGCAGGGGGATATGACAAGATGAAGGAGCTTTGCCGCAGCAAGGAGGAGGAACAGCCCTCTTCAGAGGAAACATTCATAACCCATGAAAGCCCCAAGCTTCAGATCTGTGACATAAACAACATATATTATGTTGAAAACGGAAAGGTAATAAAGGCAGACAATATGAATTCTCAGCTTAGCAGCGCAGACCTGCCCGAAGGACTTACAGGGGGCAAGGCTGAGGTTATAAACGGCTATGTGTGTGTAACGGGAGAAAACAACGGAAGAGCGGTTCTTTGTATATATGATATGACACAGAGTAATGGGGCGCTTTTAAGGACGATTGCTCTTGACGGAAAGCCTGCGGGGCTTGTGTATGATAGGGGATATTTATATTTTGCGGCTATTTCTTCTCTTACGGAAGAAGCAAAAAGCGAAGAAGAAGACTATATACCTTCAGACCCTGTAAATATGAGATATTTCCCTGAAAAGACAGGCAATAAGATATTGAATGTATGCTCTGTTCAGGGAGAGAGCTTTGACGGACCTACGGACATAACGGGATATTGCGGCGTAAGCGACTATGTAAGCATTTGCCCGAGCGGCATTTATATTGCCATGACGGACGAAAATAAAGTCTATAACGATGCCGGCAATATTCATACAAATATATACAGACTGGGCTATAGCGAGGGCAAGAGCGTTTTTGCAGGCAAGATAAGACTTGACGGAGGCGTGGTTTTTGCAGCCACGGACAAGCCTGCCTTCTTTATCTCAGGCAAAACAGGCGAATATAATTATTATTTGACAGACAGTGTACTTTCTCTTATATGCCGTAAGGAAGGGCTTAGCATGAATGTCGACTCTATTTATGGCGGAGAGAACAGAATATTTATAAAGGAAGCCGACGGTGTAAGCATTATGGATATGAACACCGGGGAGCTTTTGGGAAAGACTCCTATTAATGACGGCAAGGTATTCCTTTATAATGATGACAGACTTATAGGCTTTTCTCAGCTTTTACCTCCCGAAGAGGGAACGGAAGCAACAACTGAGGAAAGTGCAAAAGAGGAACAGACAGCCGAGGAAACTGCTCATACATCAATAAAGATGACAATGTATGATGTGGAGAATCCTTCCAATATGGTGGTTCTTTCTGAGGATGTAATTGAAAATGCAGACGACTCTATGTTTTCTGAGTTAAGTCTCAGAATATTAGGGGATGTAGCCGTTCTTCCCGTGAAGATATGGAATGACGGAAATCTTTTTGACGGAAACTATACCTATACTATAAACAGTATTTACGGACTTAATTTTAACAGCTCCGACAGTTCGGAATAAAAGCTTGCCCGACCCCTTTTTCAAACCGAAGGTTTGAAAAAGGGGTCGAGCCGCGGGGGCGTGGGCGAGGGGCAGCATCAGGCAGAAGCAGGGAGCAAGGGACGAGCAGGCTCGTCCCTTGCTCCCTGCTTCTGCCTGATGCTGCCCCTCGCCCACGCTTCGACGCCGAAACATTGTCTGCTTGCAGGGTAAGTAAAAGGCATATTGAAATTTTATGGTTATATGATATAATCAAAGCATAGACGGGCTTTATTTTGAAAGGAAAGGAGCATATATATGAATACAGCTTCCGGCAAAAAAATTGCGGTTGTGGGCATAGGCGGTGTCGGCGGATATATAGCCGGCATGCTGTGCAGGGTTTACAGCGATATTACTCTTGTGGCAAGAGGGGAAAGACTTGAGGCTCTTAAGAAAAACGGGCTTATACTCCACAGTGATCTTAACGGAGAAATAGCTGCAAGAGCGGGAGATGTGGTTTCTGCAGCTGAGCTTAAAGAGCAGGACTACATATTTATATGTGTTAAAAACTATTCTCTTGAAGGCGTGTGCAAAGAGCTGGAGGGGGCAATAGGCGACAAAACCGTTATTATACCTGTTATGAACGGTGTTGACCCCGGGGAGAGGGTACGCCGTGTGCTCAGAAGGGGAATAGTTGTGGATGCTCTTATATATATTGTTTCTTTTGCAAACCCTGATTTTTCGATTACACAGCAGGGGGATTTCGCAAGGCTTCGTATAGGCGTGCAGGATGCCAATGAAGCTGAAAAGCAGGCTGTGGAGCAGGTTTCGGAAATATTTAAGGGGGCAGGCATAGACTTTAGTGCCGTAGAGGATATAGAGGCGCAAATTTGGCAGAAATATATTCTCAACTGCGCTTATAATGTGGCTACTGCCTATTATGACAATACCATAGGGCAGTTAAGAAATGACGAGAATAAGGCTAAGGAATATGAAGCTCTTGTAAATGAGGCTCTTAAGGTGGGTATGGCAAAGGGCGTGAAAATAGGGCAGGAGGTTGCTGACTCTATAATTTATCAATTTTATAATGAGCACGCCGACGGAGCTACAAGCTCGCTGCAAAGAGATATAAGAGCAGGCAAAAGGGCAGAGGTGGAAACCTTTAGCGGCTATATTGTAAATGAAGCAAAAAGACTGGGTATATCTGTGCCCGTGTCCCGGAAAATGTATGACGGGCTTAAGAAAATGTAAATTCTCCTAAAAAACCAAGCTTTTTAATATAATATAGTGATTGAAAACAATTTAAAAGTAATGTATAATTAAAGGTGTACGGTTTTATTTGCCGATAAAAAGGAGAATATATGAAAAAGGTAGATGTTTATACAGACGGAGCCTGTTCGGGAAACCCCGGAAAGGGAGGAGCGGGCGCCGTTCTTATATATAAAGAATATAAAAAGGAAATGAGCAAGGGCTTTAAGCTCACCACCAACAACCGCATGGAGATATATGCGGTGATAATGGCGCTTGAGGCGTTGAGAGAGCCTTGTGAGATAATGCTTTACAGCGACTCGAAATATGTGGTCGATGCTATAAACAAGGGCTGGGTAACAAAGTGGAAAGGCAATAATTGGATGAGGACAAATAAGGACAAAGCCCTTAATGTAGACCTTTGGGAGGAGCTTCTTACGCTTCTTGATTATCACAAGGTGACGTTTAATTGGGTGAAGGGACATGCCTCCAATTTTTACAACAACAGATGTGACGAGCTTGCTACCTCGGCTATTAACGGAGAGGAGCTTGAAGATGATGAAAATTATAGCTGAGGGCAGCATATGAGCAGAAGTGTGATAGTTATAGGCGGCGGAGCGGCAGGCATGCTGGCGGCAGGCGTGGCAGCAGAGCAGGGCAAGGACGTACTGCTTATAGAAAAAAACGAAAAGTTAGGCAAAAAGCTATATATTACGGGCAAGGGCAGATGTAACCTTACCAATGCTTCCGACATCGACAACCATATTAAAAATATGATAACAAACCCGTATTTTATGTATTCCGCATATTACTCATTTTTTGTGGACGACCTTATGGCGCTTATAGAAAAAATGGGTGTAAAGCTGAAGGTGGAAAGGGGAAACAGGGTCTTTCCTGCCTCGGACAAGTCTTCCGACATAATAAAGGCGTTCAGAAAATATTTGGAAAAAACCGGCGTAAAGGTTTTGCTTAACTGCCGAGTAAAAAATATAAAGACGAAGAATAGAAGAATTAGCGGAATTTCTACCACTAAAGGGGATTTTACGGCGGACTCCTACATTTTGGCGACAGGAGGAAGGTCTTATCCCTCTACAGGCTCTACGGGAGACGGCTATAATTTTGCTGCCTTTTTGGGGCATAATGTGACGGAGCTTTATCCTTCCCTTGTGGGGCTTACGGCTGACAGCTTTTGTGCGGAGCTTTCCGGGCTTAGCCTCAGGAACGTGAGTATAAAGGCATATGTTGGCAAAAATAAGGTATATGAGGATTTTGGAGAGCTTTTGTTTACTCATAGGGGAGTGAGCGGACCCGTTATACTTTCCGCAAGCCGTTTTATTACGAAAAAATTAGGCGAGTCGCCTAAAATTTATATAGATATGAAGCCGGCGCTTTCCGAAAAGGAGCTGGACACAAGGCTTTTGAGGGATTTTGGAGAAAACAGGAACAGATCCTTGAAAAATGCTTTTGACAAGCTTTTACCCAAGGCTATAATACCTATAGTCATTGAAAAGTCCGGGGTAGACCCCGAAAAGCAGGTAAATTCTGTAAGCCGTGAGGAAAGACGGGCCTTGCTTGGCGTTATAAAGGGCTTTGAGCTTAATATTACGGGTACGGAGGGCTTTGACCACGCTGTCATTACCTGCGGGGGAGTTGACGTAAAGGAGACCGACCCGGGCACAATGAAGTCGAAGCTTATAGACAACCTTTATTTTGCAGGAGAAATTCTTGACATAGACGCCCTGACAGGGGGATATAATTTGCAGGCTGCCTTTTCTACGGGCTATCTTGCAGGACTAAATTGTTAGGAGGGATTTTATGGCAACAAGAGCTATAAGAGGCGCTATTACAATAAGCGAAAACACAAAAAATGCCGTTACTGAGGGGACTATTGCTCTTCTTAAGGATATTATCGAAAAAAATCATCTTGATATTGACGACATAATAAGCATTATATTTACTGTGACAAAGGACGTAAACGCAGGCTTTCCTGCTGCGGCTGCCCGCCTGATAGGCATTACAAATGCGGGACTTCTTGACTTTCCTCAGTTAGAAACCGTGGACGGACTTAAAATGTGTATAAGGACAATGATGTACGTTGAGTCGGATCTTCCTCAGAAGGAAATGCGCCACAGCTTTTTAAGGGGAGCAAGTGTATTGAGAAAGGATCTTATGACCGACGAAAAGTATATTGCCGTTGCCCTTGACGGACCTGCGGGCTCGGGCAAAAGCACTATTGCCAAAATGGTGGCTAAGGAGCTTGGCTTTACCTACATCGACACGGGAGCTATGTATAGAAGCGTTGCATTTTACTGCATAAGCAAGGACATAGACTATAACAACGAGGTTGAAGTATTGAAGGTGTTGGACAATATAAAAATATCTATTGTAAGCACCAAGCGTAAGCAGGTATATCTGCTAAATAATACTGATGTGTCACATCTCATACGCTCTCCGGAGGTTTCGGCAGGGGCTTCTGCCGTTGCTACTTATAAGGGCGTAAGAGATAAGCTTGTGGCTATGCAAAGGGACCTTGCCAAGAGAGGCAATGTAATTATGGACGGACGTGACATAGGCACAAATGTGCTGCCTAATGCCGAGATAAAGATATATATGGACGGTAATGTGGAGGAAAGAGCCAAAAGGCGTTTTGAAGAGCTTGACCTCAGGGGCGTTACCACCACCTATGAGGATGTGCTTGAGGACATTAAGCACAGAGATCAAAACGACACAAACCGCAAGTATAATCCTTTGAGAAGGGCAGATGATGCTGTATTTTTGGATACTACAGAGCTTTCTATAGAGGAAGTAAAGGACTTTATTGTGGATAAAATAAAGGAATATAAGAAGGGTGAGGCGTGATGGAGATAATTCTTGCAAAAACCGCAGGCTTTTGCCCGGGAGTTAAAAGAGCGGTAGAGACCGTCTATGAAAGAATAGGCAAGGGTAAAATGTTTACATACGGGCCCATAATACACAATAAAATAGTCACAGACGATTTGGAGGAAAAGGGCGTTAAGTCAATATCTTCACTTGATGAGGCAGAAGAGGGCAGCGAGATAATACTCCGCTCTCATGGCGTTCCGCCTGAGGTATATGAAAAAATTAATGAAAAAGGGCTAAAATTTACCGACCTTACTTGCCCCTATGTTAAAAAAATTCATAACATTGTCAGGGATAATTATAATGAGGGAAGGAAAATAATAATTGTGGGAAATCCTACACATCCCGAAGTAATGGGAATTAACGGATATTGTGAAAATACTGCAATTATTGCAGAAAACATAGATGGGCTTAAAGACTTAGACCCAAATGAAAAATATTCTCTTGTGTCCCAGACCACATTCAACACGTCAGCCTTTGACGAGATGGTTAAGGCACTGCCTGAAAATGTTGATATTAAAATATTCAACACTATATGCTCAGCAACGGAAAAGCGACAGAAGGAAGCCATTGAAATAAGCAAAAAGGTCGACTATATGATAGTGCTTGGGGATAAAAACAGCTCAAATACTCAAAAGCTTTATCAAATTAGTAAAAAAAATTGCGAAAACACATTTTTATTTGAAAAAATTTGCATAAAACAGTTGAAAAGATTAGAAAAATATGCTAAAATAGGAGTAACAGCAGGAGCGTCTACACCGCCCTGTATAATCGAGGAGGCCATTAAACAATGAGTGAAGAAAACAAAACTTTTGAAGAAATGCTTGACGAAAGCCCTTTAACTTTAAGAAGCGGAGAGGTTGTTAAAGGAACAGTTATAAGCGTAAGAGAAAACGGAGAGGTATTCGTTAATTTAGGATTTAAGTACGAAGGTATTATTGACAGAAACGAATTCTCATCCGACGCTGACGTAAACCCGGCTGATGTTGTTAAAGAGGGCGATGAAATAGAGGTTTATGTTAAGAGAGTAAACGATAACGACGGCATCGTAGAGCTTTCTAAAAAACACTGCGATAAAGCAAAGAGCCTTGAAGCCCTTAAGACAGCTTTTGAAGAAAAGACAGTCGTTATGGGAACTGTTAAGAACGTCGTAAAGGGCGGTCTTATGATCTCTGTAGATGGAGAAAGAGTATTCGTACCTTCATCACAGGTTTCAAACAGATATGTTGAAGATCTTAACGCTTTAGTTGGTCAGGAGCTTGACTTTAATATTATTGAATATACAGACAGACCAAAGAGACGTATCGTTGCAGGCAGAAGAGAACTTGTTGAAAAGCGTATAGCTGAAAAGAGACAGCAGGTATTTGAAAACCTTAAGGTTGGCGAAAGAGTTGAAGGCACAGTAAGCCGTATAGTAGACTTTGGCGCATTTGTAGACCTTGGCGGCGTTGACGGACTTATCCATATTTCAGAAATGAGCTGGGGCAGAGTAAAGAAGGTTTCTGACATACTCTCAAAGGGCGACAAGGTAGTTGTTACGGTTCTTGATGTAAATAAGGAAAAGGGCAAGATATCATTATCACTTAAAGACATCAATGCTAACCCTTGGAACACAGCAGCTGAAAAGTATGCAGTTGGCAACATTGTAACAGGTAAGGTAGTAAGAATGGTATCATTCGGCGCTTTCGTAGAGCTTGAAGAAGGCATCGACGGACTTGTTCACATTTCACAGATAGCTTATAAGCATGTTGAAAAGCCTGAAGACGAGCTTGAGATCGGTCAGGAAATACAGGCTAAGGTAACAGAGCTTGATCTTGAAAACAAGAAGATCAGCTTAAGCATCAAGGCTACTCTTGAAAGACCTTCAAGAGAAGAAGCAGCTGAGGCTGTACCTGAAGCACCCGAAGAAGCAGCAGTTGAAGAGGCAGCACCCGAGGAAACAGCTGAGGCAGTTGAAGAGGCTGCAGAACCCGAAGAAACAGCTGAGGCAGTTGAAGAGGCTACAGCACCCGAGGAAACAGCTGAGGCAGTTGAAGAGGCTGCAGCACCCGAGGAAACAGCTGAGGCAGTTGAAGAGGCTGCAGAACCCGAAGAAGAAACAACAGAAGAATAATACTTAAAGCCCTTCCTCTGCGGAAGGGTTTTTTTAAGTTGTAGGGGAGTGACAGTATGAAAAAAATAGCTATGGCGGTTTTATTTGCTGCCTTTATGACAAGCCTTGTATATGCCGAGCCTGAGTGGGTCGGTAATTGGTATTCTGCCATATATGACGAAGAAAATGATGTATGGAAATGCTATAACAAGGACGAAAACGGTGTTGAAACATATATTGTCGATAAAGACGGAAGGGTTATTGAAGGTCCTTTTGAGGGTTATGTCTATATGACAGACGACAAGGAAAGGTATATAGTAAAAGCAGGGGATGAAGAAAATACAGCAGGGGTTTTTGCTCCCGACGGAAGTGAGATAATACCTATAGAATATAAGAGTCTTGAAAAGATAGAGGGTATAAGAGCCTACGTTGCAGAAAAAGACGGACTTACAGGAGTTGTTGATGAAGAGGGCAATGTACTTCTGCCCTTTGCATATTCGGGAATAGAGAGTAAGTTTGATGAGGGTTATTTATTCCCATATATATTCGATAATAAAAACTATACTCTTAAGTATGGCTGTACGGATAAGGATTTTAATGTGCTTGCAGAGCCTGAGTATGACATTTATGCGTTATGCGGAAACGTAGCATATTTGGCTAAAGGCTCGGATGTTTATAAAGTGGGCTCAGATGGTGTAAATTTTGTCAAAACTATTTTGGGAGAAATTATGGGAGGTGACGGAGATTATATTTCCTTCCGCATACCCGGTGAAAATATTTCCAAATACGGCAAGCTTGATGAAAACATTGACATTAAGATACCTGCTATAGCAGACGAAAATTTCAAAATGAGTGGAAGCTATGCCGTTATAAAGTCGGGCAGCACAGGCACTGATTTTGTAAAGGGCTTAGGTGACGTGCCCAACGGCAAATTCGGAATTATAGACAGTGAGGGAAATTTTAAAACAGACTGCAACTATGACGAGATAAAGCCTATGGGCGACGGAAGATTTATAGGCATAAGAAACGGACAAAGAGAGCTTATAAGCCTTGACAGCCCTTTGATAGTCGATGGCGCGAGCAGCTGGGCCTATGACAGTATAAACTACGGTATATGGCTGGATATTGTGCCCTTGGAGCTTCAAAAGGACTATACTGCAAAAATAACCCGAAAGGAATTTTGCACTTTAGCCGTATATAATTTTTTGCACAGTCAATATCATAGCGATTTTGAGGATTATATCAATTTTAAGGGAATAGATGTAGAAAACAGCCCATTTGATGACACGGACGATAAATATGTAGTGCTTGCCTACAGGCTTGGTATTGTAAATGGCAGAAGCGAAAATACCTTTGCCCCCGATGATTTTATAACAAGGCAGGAGGCAGCGGTAATGCTTTGCAATCTTATAAACGTATATACCTTTGACGGACTTGAGCTAATTCAAAAGAAAAGCAGAGATTTTGCGGATAAAAGCTATTTTGCCGACTGGGCTAAGGAAAGCATTGATATAATAAGCTCTCCTCTTGCCGACGGAAAAACTGCCATAATGGAGGGAACGGGAAACAACAAGTTTTCGCCTTGGTATAATTACAGCAGAGAGCAGGCAATTGCCACTATGGTAAGAATAGCCGATAATTTTTAAAATAATTGCCATTTTACCCAAGGGGTTGCCCGGGGTGCGGTGACAACATCAGGGAGCGGACAGGTCCGCTCCCTGATGTTGTCACCGCACCCCGACCCGCGGGTCGGGGGCGACACCGGAGTGAGGCAAAGCAAAAGATGCAAGCCCTTTGGGGCTTGCATCTTTTGCTTTGCCTCACTCCGGTGTCGCCCCGAGCAGCAGCCGCAGGCTTGTGGGAATAAGGTTTTTATTTAAGGTCTACGCACTTTAAGAAGTCCTGATCGTCATAATCTTTATTTTCGCCTACCATACCCCAGATGAAGGTATAAGCCTTTGTGCCTACGCCGCTGTGTATGGACCAGCTTGGAGATATAACAGCCGATTCGTTCTTCATTACAATGTGTCTTGTTTCATCGGGCTTGCCCATCATATGGAAAACAACATTTTCGTCATCCATATCGAAATACAGATAGACTTCCATACGTCTTTCGTGTGTATGGCAGGGCATAGTATTCCAGTTAGAGCCGGGGTCAAGCTTTGTAAGACCCATAGCAAGCTGGCAGCTGCCGTATTCTACGCCATCTCTTGCTGAAAGTCTTGCGAAAACCTCGTCGTGGATGTACTGATTGATGGTTCTCTTATTGCAGTCTTCAAGTGAGCCGAGAGGCTTGTGGTTTGCATCATCATATGAAATAAGCACTGTAGGATATGTTTTGTGAGCTGTGCCTGAGTTCATATAGAATTTAGGCGGATTGGAAGCATCCTTTGCTGAGAAGGAGATGGTTTTTGCGCCCATACCTACATAGATAGCATCGCCATTGTTTACAGTATATTCCTTACCGTCAACTGTTACGAAGCCGTCACCGCCAATATTTATAGCGCCAAGCTCTCTTCTCTGAAGGAAGTATTCTGCTGCAAGCTCTTTGCTGCCTTCAAGCTTAAGAGGCTCTGTTGTAGGTGTAATGCCGCCGAAGATTATTCTGTCGTTGTGGCTGTAAACAAGCTTAGCCTCGCCGGGTACGAATACATTTTCTACAAGAAAATGATCTCTCAGCTGCTGTGTTGTGTAATGCTTTACGTCATCAAAGTGATTTGAATATCTTGTTTCTAATGTCATATTTGTCCTCCTTTTGAAAAACATGGGGTGTTTTATATATAAAACACCCCTGTCATTTTGCTTAATTACCAAAGATTATCTCTGAACACGTCCTGAAGCATCGCCGCCTGCGAGAGTTTCAACGTCTGCTCTTGTTACGAGGTTGAAGTCGCCGGGGATAGTGTGCTTAAGAGCTGAAGCTGCAACTGCAAATTCGAGAGCAGCCTTCATGTCTTTGCCGTCTACAAGACCGCAGATAAGTCCGCCTGCGAAGGAGTCGCCGCCGCCAACTCTGTCTACGATAGGATTGATATCATACTTCTTGCTGTGATAGAATTCTCTTGTCTTGCCGTCCATAATGCAAGCTGACCAGCCGTTGTGTGAAGCTGAGTAGCTCTCACGAAGTGAAGAAATTATGTACTTGAAGCCAAATTTGTCAGCCATCTGATTGAAGATGTCAACATAGCCTGCAAGCTCAAGCTCACCTGAAGTTACGTCTGTGTTGCCGGGCTTGAAGCCAAGAACAAGCTCAGCATCTTCTTCGTTACCGATACAAACGTCAACATACTTCATAAGGTTTGTCATAACCTTCTGAGCCTTTTCTGATGACCATAATTTCTTACGGAAGTTAAGGTCTACAGAAACCGTAACGCCGTGAGCCTTAGCTGCCTTTAAAGCTGCCTCTGTAACCTCTGCTGCAAGGTCTGAAACAGCAGGTGTGATACCTGTGAAGTGGAACCAGTCAGCGCCTTCAAAAATAGCATCGAAGTCGAAAGCTGATGCAGGAGCTGTTGCGATAGAAGAAGCAGCTCTGTCATATACTACGTTAGAAGCTCTCATAGAAGCGCCTGTTTCAAGGTAGTAGATGCCGAGTCTGTCGCCGCACTTAGCAACATGCTTTGTGCAAACGCCGTACTTATTGAGGGCTGCAACTGCGCAAGCACCGATGGGATTATCAGGTACTGCTGTTACGAATTCTGCGTCATGTCCGTAATTTGCAAGAGAAACTGCTACGTTAGCTTCTCCGCCGCCGTAATTGATATCAAACTGTGTTGCCTGAATAAACTTCTGATTACCGGGGGTAGAAAGTCTTAACATTATTTCACCCATAGTTACAACTTTAGCCATTTAAAAATCCTCCTGTTTAAGCAAAATTTTTGAAAGCCCGCTTTTGCAAGCCTTCCTATCAAGTAAATTATACCATATACCTAAAAAATTTTCAACAGCTTTTTGTAAATTTTACTTAATAAATATAACTTGAAAATTAAAGTGTTTTTAATAAAATAAATATAATAAGCAGAGGTAAAACTAAAGAGGCGTTTCCACATTTATATATGGAAGCGCCTCTTTAAAAGTCTGATTTTTAATTATGCGGTTTTAGGAAATTTATGAGATGCCCTTAATACCTTTTGCATTATTTCATTTGCATCATTTACCTGAACTCCTGCTTCGTTGTCTACGTTCGCTCTGTTTGTTTTCCATTCGGGAGAAGCTGCGCCCTTTGCCGCTAATATATATGCTATAGCCGCATCGTTGCTTGTCACAACGCCGTCGTTGTCTATATCGCCGGGAACACCGTCATCGGGAGGTTCGTCGGGCTTTTCTTCGCCCTTGGCGGGTGTTACTGCGACTTTGAAATAGCCAATGCCGCCGCTTGCATATATCTTAACCGTACCGCTTGTGGCAGTTACCTTTACGGGAGCAGTGCACATTATGTTTGCTCCGCCTGTCTTTACAAAATCACCGTCGGCAGTGCCGCCCTCAACCGTTATTGTTCTTGTGGAGTTTGCGCCATACCATACGCTTATGATATCCCCTGCAGAACAGTTGGAAACGGTCAGATTTCTTGTGTCGGTCTTACCGGCGCCGTTGAGCCAAAGGTATTTTACATTGGTCTCAGTTCCTGCTGTTCCGTCTGTTTTTATAACGTCGCTACCTGAGTTTCCGGCAAATGAGAAGCCGTCTGAGGTGGTAACGCCCTTTGATGATGAAGAATTATATACCCAGCTGTTAAGCTGTGAGTTGGTGTTGAAATTCCATTCTCTTGAGTTGGTGTCGCCCTTTATTTCTTCTGTAGTACCTTCAGAACCCTCGGTAGTAGCTTCGTCTGTATTATCTTCGGTTTCGTTTGTACTTACTTCGTCTGTAGTTACTTCTGAACCCTCGGTTGTGGGCCCGGTTACTTCGCCGCTGCCTGCTGCCGTTCTGTAAAGAGTAACTATTTTGTCTTCATAGCCTACAAGAGCTGCCTTAAGCTCGGGGTCAAGCTCCTTAGAGCTGTCGTCACTGTCTGTAAAGGTCCACTTGAAATCGCCGCCGTCAATACGTCCTGCCTCGCTCTTTACGGAGGTAACGGCATCTTCCGCAGATTCCACGCTGTAATCATACATAATGGCTTCGTCCGTATCAAAATTGCTGTACGACCAGCCGCCTGACTTGGCTTTTACGCTTTCGGGGACTTTATCGTTTCTGTTGGAAACACTGTATGCATCTATCTCAACAGGGTCGTGTCCTGCCGGCACATTATTCTGATTTATAAATCTTCTCGGCGTAATGATCACGTTTCCGTATTCCTTTATCATACCGCCTGTCTGTCCCGAAAGACTGCCCTTATCCTTATATGTGTCGGTAGCGCTGTCATAACATTCGCTGCCCTGAGAAGCAATTATCATAGGTCTGGGAACATTTCTGAAATAGTTGTTTTCAACAAAAACAGAAGATTCCACAGCGGCACCTACGCCATAGTCGCCAACACCGTCATAATAGTTGTTATAAACGTGTACGTTTGCCACAACACATCTTGGGTGTCTTGAGTCGGAGTGATCGAACCAGTTGTGATGGTAGGTGACAGATATTTTTGCCCTTGGGTCTTTGGGGTTTCCTACCTCCCATACGCCGCCGGCAACACAGGTCTTGCCTGAGTCCCAGAAGTGGTTGTATGAAGCTGTTATATAGTCGGATCTTGCCTTAAGGTCTATAGAGCCGTCGCCCTTTGTCTGATCGGCATCCTTGCCCTGCTCGCCATAGAAGAAGTCTATGTTGTGCATAAATACATTTTTGTTGTCCGTGTCAAGGGAGAGACTGTCGCCGTCGCCGCCAAGACCGCCGTATAGCATTATGCCTATGTTCCTGACCTCTATATTGCAGGCTCTTTTCATAGTCAGTCCCCAGCCATGAACGGTGGCATCGTTGCCTATACCTTCAAAGGTGACATTTTTGGTGTCTTTTATGCCGAGCATATAGTTTTCAACGCCCTCCGGCATTTCAACCTTGCCTAAAAGTCTTATGCTAAGAGGTGTTACGTCCTTTTTATTAGACTCTCTGTATTTCAGTATGCCGTTAAGACCTACACCCTTTGAGGGGTCGCCGTTTATTGTGACTGTGTCTTTGTTTTCATTTGAAACATATACTACCTCAGCGCCTGCCTGAAGTGTGCCGTCTTTGTTATATGCACCTGTTGTATAGCCATAATCGGAATTTTCGGAAAAAGCAAAGCCCTCTCTTACATAATTGTCTACGCTTACGGGTACTTCGGCACTCTCGGAAGCGGTGATCTCTGCTCCGTTCTTTACTGCCACTGCTTTCATAAGATAGTTGCCTGCTGCAAGCCCAACCGCATCTGCGCGGAAATAGCCGTCGTATTCACGCACAAGCTCGTCATCAAGCTTTGTGTAAGCGCCGTCTGTAGGCTTTATGTATACGTTATAGCTGTCGGCACCCTGAATGTCTGTCCATTCAATATAAGCGCTTTCGTGCCAGCCCACATTTTTTGTAATGTTTATTTTTTCATCAGCAGTATATGTGCTTTGCATAAATACAAGCTGAGAAAAAAGCATACAAAGACATAAAATTATGCCTAAAGTGCTTTTTTTGATCTGTTTCATAAGAGATCCTCCTTTTATTCATTAATATAAATAAATTATAGCATTTATTATTAAACATTTCAATACATCAGATGTATTTTTGTACATTAGAAATTACGATATTGTATTGACATAATATTTTTAGTTGTGTAAAATTTATGTATGATATAAAACATAAGAAGGGAGATCATAAAAATGAAAAAAATGTGTTTTTTATTGTCTTTGTTACTTGTTTTTTCAATAGGTATAACTTCCGCGTCTGCGGCAGATGACATTAAACTTTATGTTAATAACGAGGCGTTGAGTTTTGAAGGAGATCAGCCCCCTGTTATACAGAACGGAAGGACCTTGGTGCCGTTCCGTGCCGTGTTTGAAAAAATGGGCGCAACTGTAGGCTGGGACAATGACAGCAGACTTTGCAGCGCCACCCTTGGCGGGGTAAGTGTTTCTATACAGATAGATGACACAACAGTTATAATAAACGGCACAAAAGCAGTGGAAAGCGATGTTCCCGCACAGATAATAAACAGCAGAACAATGGTTCCTTTAAGAGTGCTTTCCGAAAGCGTAGGCGCCGATGTTGATTGGGATGCTTCTACAAGAACAGTTACGGTAACAAGCCCCAAAACTGCTGCTGACAACACCGCTGACAATGCAGCAAATACCCCGGCGGATAGCACAGCAAAAAGCGGTATAACAGAACAAGAGGCAGAAAACATAGCCTATGAAAATGCAGGCATAGACCCTGCCGATGCCCAATATCTGAATGTGCGCACAGAAATGGACGACGGCATTTATGTTTACGAAATTGAATTTTATGCAAACGGCACAGAGTATGATTATGAGATCAACGCTGAAACAGGCGATATAGTTTCTATGGACAAGGATGCCGAAAGGATCGACATGAACAATAACAACAGCGCTTCAGGTTCTGTCGTTTCAGGCGAAATGTCATCTGACAAGGCTGTTGAAATTGCCTTATCCGATGCCGGAGTAAGCAAAAGTCAGGCAAGCATGCTTAAGGCTGAGCGCGACATTGACGACGGAATAGAAATATACGACGTGGAGTTTAAAGACGGAACAATAGAGTATAGCTATGAAATAGATGCCAACAGCGGAAAAATTCTGGCAAAAGAGATCGACACAGACGATTGATTTTAGCCGACCAAGCTGCTCATCGGCTCATACCATCGTAGATGGTCTGAGCTGATGAGCAGCTGTGGGAGGGCGCAGGCAATAGAAACGGGCGCATATCGAGGGCTTTAGCCCTCGATATGCGCCCGTTTCTATTGCCTGCGCCCTCCCACAGCACCGAAGCAGTTCAGCCTTTATTATAGCCCCAGCTTACCTATCGTTTTTATAAATTCGCTGTTATTTTTGGTTTTTGACATAATATCGTTGAACGAGGTGGTAAGATCGTAAGATGTGGTTTCGGCTGCTGTTCTTCTGAGTCTGTATACACACTCCAATTCATCTTTATCAAGCAGCATTTCTTCACGTCTTGTGCCCGACTTTATAATGTCAATGGCAGGGAAGATACGCCTTTCTGATAGACTTCTGTCAAGAACAAGCTCCATATTGCCTGTTCCCTTAAATTCTTCAAATATAACATCGTCCATTTTACTGCCTGTTTCCACAAGGGCAGTGGCAAGAATGGTAAGGCTGCCGCCCTGTTCTATATTTCTTGCTGCGCCGAAAAACTTCTTTGGCATATAAAGAGCCGCAGGGTCAAGACCGCCTGAGAGAGTTCTTCCGCTGGGCGGAACAGTCAGATTATAGGCGCGGGCAAGTCGTGTTATGCTGTCTAACAGCACAATAACGTCAAAATTTTGCTCCACGAGCCTTTTAGCTCTTTCCAAAACCATTTCGGAAACGTGCTTGTGGTTTTCGGGCAGCTCGTCAAAGGTGGAATATACTACTTCAACATTTTCGCCTGTAATGGATCTTTGAATATCCGTCACTTCTTCGGGACGTTCGTCAATAAGTAAAACAATAATTTTTATATCGGGATAATTATTTTTGATTGAATTTGCGATTTTTTTAAGCAATATTGTTTTTCCTGCCTTAGGCGGAGAAACTATCATACCCCTTTGACCCTTGCCAATAGGGGAGATGAGATCTATTGTTCTTGTTGAGATGTCATTCACATCTGTTTCAAGCTTAAGCTTTTCTGTAGGATAAATGGGTATTAATTTGTCAAAATTAGGACGGCGATAAACCTTATATGGCGGTTCGCCGTTTACTGATTGAACGAAAATAATAGCTTCGTATTTGTCGTTTTCACGTTGGGGTCTTGTAAAGCCTTCAACATAGTCGCCTGTTTTAAGATTAAATCGCTTAATTTGAACGGGGGAAATAAAAACATCATTAGGCCCTTGAAGACAATTTTCTTTTCTTAAAAAGCCATATCCGTCAGGGTTTATTATTTCAAGAATTCCACCCTTTAATTCGGTGCTTCTTTCTCTTTGAGCGCCTTCCCCATTTGGGTCAGGACCGCCGCTTTTTTCAGCGCCTTCTTTTACTGCCTGCTCAGGCTCGTTTATTTCATTGTCTTTTGCAGTAATTTCAGGAATATCATCATTTTTTGTAAAATCATTCAAATTTTGTGAAAGTCCGCCGGGTTGCGGCGGACTTTCATTAAGCTTTTCTTTAATCTTTTCAATCAGGAGACCCTTAGGAAATGTTGTTACGCTTTTTACCCCCTTTTCTTTACCCAGCTTTCTGAGCTGTATAAGGGTCAAAGCTTCTAAATTCATAAGGCATCCTCCTTAAAATAAATTAAAATTAATTAAAATAAATTAGTCAACTTTAGGTAATTTAAGTTTTTCACCGACTGTCAGGTTTGTTGAATTACCCATATCGTTAGCTTCCTGAATGAGCTTGTATTTTGATTCGTCACCAAGCTCGTTTCTTGCTATCTTTGAAAGGGTATCGCCCGGCTTAACTTCATAAACCGTACCTTCGCCATCGGCATCATCACCGTTTTCTTCGTCGCCGTTTTCTGAGTCATTGTCGCTTTCACCTTCGCTGTTGGCTGCTGATGAAACCGGCTCTGAAGGAGCTGTAAGCTCGTCAATTCTTGCGTTAAGGCTTTCAAGGTCTGCCATGTTCTGCTTTATTGTTTCCTCATATTTGTTCTTCTGAGTTTCAAGCTCGGCATTTAAGTGTCTGTTGTTGATAAACAGAGCTGTCATAATGAGAAGAACGATTACAAGCAGTATGGTGAGTGCCATAAATTTAAGTGAAAATTCGATCTTTCCCCCACGACGGCTTGACTTTTCGGGCTCATCATAATAGTCGTCATCGTAGTCGTCATAGTCATCGTAATCGTCATCATAATTATCATCATAGTTGTCGTAGTCAGAGCCGTCGTCATCCTTATAGTCGTCATAATAATCATCTTCATAATCATCATATTTTTCGACCTTTTTAACAGGCTCTTCCTTCAGTTTTTTTACTTTTTTAACAATGCGCTTTTTACGCTTTACAGGCTTCACAGGCTCTTCCTCCTCAAAGTCATCTTCCGGCTCGGGCTCTTCCGGCTCTACCTTTTTAGGTTTTTTAACAACAGTTACCTTTTTTCTTCTCTCAATAGCAGGAACTTCTCTGGTTCGCTGATCGTCTTCAGGAGTCTCTTCTACATCAGCGGCTGCTTCATCATAAGCCTTGTCTTCTGTTTTTTCGGGCTCAGCTTCTTCAGCCTTTTCTTCATTGTTGTCATTTTTTACATCTTCTTCGGCTTCTTCATAGGCTTCGTCTTCGTCTTCGTCAACTGAAGCATATTCCTCAAGAAGACCTCTTACTATGCTTTTTGTTTCCTCGTCAGCCTGAAAACCGCGTGAATTATCTTCGCTGTCGTTCTCAATTTTCTGCTGTCCTCCACGTCTGCCGAGAGAACGTACCTTAGGATCGCTCATATTATACCTCCATATGTATCCGATAGTTATATCTGAAAATTTTTATAACTCTGTAAAAAGAATTATATCACATTGTTTAAACTATGATTTAAACAATATTATACATATATCATTTTATAATCATATTCATCAAATGTCAAGGATAATGACAAATTTTTTATAAAATATATTAAAAATATGCTTTTTTTGTGTTTAGATATTTAAAAAAGGAGTATTTTGTAATAAGTAATAGTATTATAAGTAAAAAAAGCACAAAGCCTTCGATTGGGGAAGGGTTGTGCTGTTTTAGTGCCCGAAACCGGACTTGAACCGGTACGGTATCGCTACCGCAGGATTTTAAGTCCTGTGCGTCTGCCAATTTCGCCATTCGGGCATAATATAAAAAAATGGGAACAATAGGGCTCGAACCTATGACCCCCTGCTTGTAAGGCAGATGCTCTCCCAGCTGAGCTATGCTCCCAAAGTGCGACTCGGAAGGGGCTCGAACCCTCGACCTCCGGCGTGACAGGCCGGCGCTCTAACCAGCTGAGCTACCGAGCCGAATCGCTTAAATATGATGTTTTTTTGTCGTCATCTCAGCGACAAGATATAGTATACTACGATAGATTTATTTTGTCAATACCTTTTTTTGTTTTTTTTGAAAATGCAAAAATGCAGTTTCTATATATACTTAATAATTTTTTAACTTGAAAAATGCTGTTTTATTATTTATACTTATTATATAAAAACGGTATATTTTTTTTCAGGAGGGATATATATGATAAAAAAATCAGCTTTAATTTTAGCCTTTTGCACTGCGGTGACATCATTGACAATAAATGCTTTTGCATCATCTACCGTTTCGGTAAACAAGGTGACTACAGTCAGAGATGAGGCTGAGCTTACAGACACTTATATGAAGATAATACCCCACGATGCCATATCTACAGGCGACTCTATAGTGCTTAAGTTTGAAAATGCCGAGGTACTTACAAAGCTTCCCGAATTTGGCACTTTACAGGGAATGGGCAGCTCATGGGACAGCCTTCAGGCAGAGCTTTACGAATATGGCGCAAAGGAAACCCTTTTAAATCTTTGGTCTAAGACTTCAGACAATTATTTGCCATGGAGCTATAGAAGACTGGGAAAAAGAGAAATAGAGGTCAAGCTCTTCCCCATACCCTCAGAGCTTTGCGACAGCAACAGCTACGGCAGGGGAACAAAGCCCAATTATTATCTTCCCCTTTGCGTTAAGGCAGACACAGGCGGAAAAGATGCTGTAGATATAACCGTTTCCATAGATGCCAACGGTACGGCAATAGGGGGCGGAAGCTCGGCATACGATTTTGCGAGCACACCCTCAACAAAAACAAAGACCACTGTTGACGGAAGAAAAAACACCACAGAAGAAACCACCGAAACCACAACAGAAGCTGTTACCGAAGCAGAAGAAGCTCCAAAACCCGAGTCTTATGAAATAAGAGTTACTATAGGCTCAGTAAAGGCAACCTCTGACGGAAAAGAATACACACTTGATGTAGCGCCTTACATTCAGCCAAGCAGCAGCTCCACAATGGTTCCCTTAAGGTTTGTGAGCGTTGCGGCAGGGGGAGAAAATGCGGTAGATGCAGACAACAGCAATATCGTTAAGTGGGATGCTGTGACAAAAACAGCTGTCATCAGCTTAGACGGCAAAAAGGCAATATCCTTTACCGCAGGCAGCAATAAGATAAATATAAACGGAAAGGAAACCGTTATGGAAAACGGCGTATGCGCCGAGATAAAGGACGGAAGAATGTTTATACCCTTCAGAGCCTTAGGCGGCGCTATAGGTGCTGACGTTGAGTGGGAGTCTTCCACCAAGACCGCAGTTTTTATAATTGAAAAATAATCGGCTAAAAAGCATAAAAGGGCGAATATCAACATTAAAGTTGATATTCGCCCTTTTTATTTTTGTTAAAATAATCTGAAAAGCCCCGATACCTTACCCAATATCATAATGTCGTTTACTATTACAGGAGGGTAGTCTTTGCTTTCCGACTGTAGGCGGAAAAGATTATTTTCCTTAAAAAAGCGTTTGCAGGTGGCTTTTCCTTCGACTACGGCAATTACTATGTCGTCGTTTTCTGCATAGCTTTGTTTTTTTACAAGAACAAGATCTCCCTTGCGTATGCCTGCCTTTTCCATACTGTTGTCATTGATTTTCAGCATAAAGCAGTCATTGTCGCCTATTATTTCTGACGAAACAGGAAAATAACCCTCTGTATGTCGGGGTGAAAATACAGATGAGCTGCCCACTGAGGAGTCGATTATAGGTATTTTTACAATTTTTTCTTCATAAAAGCCATTTTCAATTATCTCCATATAGCGGTTTTTAGATTTTTTACGGACTATATAACCCTTGCGCTCCAGCGTGGCAAGATGGGCGTGTACGGTAGACGTAGAAGCAAGCCCCGCCGCCTGACAAATTTCTCTGATGGTGGGCGGTATGTTGTTTTTCTTTATATAAGACTTTATATAGTCATAAATTCTCTGTTGTTTAGCAGATAGCTTTTCCATATATATCCCTCTCCTTTCCAAATATTATATCATTTTTAATAAAAAAGTAAAGGGTTTTGATGTTTAACACAAAAATTTGTTTTTTGTTATGTATTGAAAAAAAGACGGCTTAATTTATAATTATATATGGAAATTATTACCAAAGGAGGAGTTTTATGCAATTATCCATGAGCTTTTATAAAAATATACTTATAATATCTCCCATTGGTGAGTTAGATCATCACAGTGTTGAAAGACATGCGGGAGAAGCTGACAGATGTTTTAAAATGAGAAATTTTAAAAATATAATATTCGACCTTAAGGAGGTCACGTTTATAGACAGCTCAGGCATAGGCTATATACTTGGCAGATATAAGCTTGCCCTGCTTGCCGGGGGGACTACAGCCCTTGTAAATGTGTCGGATCAGGTGAGAAAGCTGGCTGCAATATCGGGGCTTTTTAAAATAATGGAAGAATATCCGTCGGTAGAGGCGGCTATCGACTCAACATTAAGAAAGGGGAATATATGATGGAAAACAGAGCATTTTTAAAATTTAATGCCATTTCAGGCAATGAGAGCTTTGCGCGTTTGGCTGCGGCTGCCTTTGCTATGGAAAAAAATTCGGATATGGGCTTTCTTGACGATATCAAAACAGCGGTTTCCGAGGCTGTTACTAACTGCATAGTTCACGGTTATGAAGAGGGAGAGGGAGAAATAGAAATGGAGCTTCGCACAACAGACGATACTCTTTACATAGCCATAACCGACTACGGCGTTGGCATTGAGGATATAACCCTTGCAAGAACTCCTCTTTATACTTCAAAGCCCTCAGAAAACAGGGCAGGCATAGGCTTTACAGTTATGGAAATGTTTATGGACGAGCTTGAAATAAAGTCGGTGAAGGGCGAATATACAAAGGTTTTTATGTCAAAAAATTACAGGTGAGTGTATGGAAAGGGTAAAAGAGTTGATAATAAAAGCTCAGAACGGAGACAGAGCCGCCCTTGAAAGCCTTGTTAATGAAAACGCAGGTCTTATAAAAAGTGTAGGCAGGCGCTTTTTGCACAGAGGGCTTGAGGCGGACGATATTTTTCAGCTTGGAGCTATAGGGCTTATAAAGTGTATAAGAAAATTTGACTTAAGCTATGATGTAAAACTGTCTACCTATGCCGTACCTATGATAGCGGGAGAAATAAAGCGCTTTCTTCGTGATGACGGGCAGATAAAGGTTTCAAGAAGCTTAAAGGAGCTTGCGCTGAAGGCAAAAAGGACCTCAGAAGCTATGAGCAAGACCCTTGGCAGAGAGCCGACCCTTAGCGAAATTGCAAAGGAGCTTAACGTGCTTGAGGAGGATGTTGTTATGGCAATGGAAGCAGCAAGAGAGCCTGACTCCCTTGATGCAGATGTATTTCAAGATGGCTCTCGGGGAATAAAGGCAATAGATAAGATAGCCCACTATGACGAAACCGACAAAATAGACAACAGGGTAATTTTAAAACAGGCTATTGAAAGCCTTGATGAAAGAGAAAGAGAAATAATACGTATGAGATATTATGAAGACAAGACCCAAACCGAGGTATCGGAAAAAATAGGTGTTTCACAAGTCCAGATATCCAGACTGGAAAAGAGAATATTAAGGTCAATAAGAAAACAATATTTTGACATTAATTAAAGTGATTTTATAAAACCAAGCAGCTTTTTTGCTGCTTGCCGTACATACCTTTAATTGTGGAAAGGGGCTTTGTCTTTAGGAAGGAGGGCGTTTTTCCATAAAAATTGTTGACAAATGGGAGCTGCTTTGATATACTTTTAAAAAAGAAAAATGTCCGCTATGAGAAAGAGGAGTAAGCATAGATTTTTTTAAAAGCGAGTCTGCGACGGTGGAAGGCAGATAAAAAAATATGCCCAAGGGCACTTTTGAGCGGAAGTAAAAAAGCGGGTCTTTAGCCAAATAGGGTGGAACCACGGAAATTTTTTCGTCCCTATGTGCATAGGGACTTTTTTATTTTTATAACTATTTTTAAAACGGAGGTCATATCATGGCAAAATCAATGGATAAGGTGGTTGCTCTTGCCAAGGCGAGAGGCTTTGTTTATGCAGGCTCGGAGATATACGGCGGACTTGCAAACACATGGGATTACGGTCCTTTGGGCGTGGAGCTTAAAAACAATGTAAAAAAGGCTTGGTGGAAGAAGTTTGTGCAGGAAAGCCCTTATAACGTAGGCGTTGACTGCGCTATACTTATGAATCCTCAGGTATGGGTGGCTTCGGGTCACGTTGGCGGCTTTAACGATCCTCTTATGGATTGTAAGGAATGTCATGAGCGTTTTCGCGCCGACAATATAATAGAAGATTATGTTAAGGAAAACGGTCTTGATGTAGCTTTTGAGGGCTGGTCTAATGAGCAGATGAAGAAGTATATAGACGACAACAATATTGCCTGCCCAAGCTGCGGCGCACATAATTTCACCGATATTCGTCAGTTCAACCTTATGTTCAAGACACACGCAGGGGTTACCGAAGATGCTAAGAATGTAGTTTATCTTCGTCCCGAAACCGCCCAGGGCATTTTCGTAAACTTCAAGAATGTTCAGAGAACAACAAGAAAGAAAGTTCCTTTCGGCATAGGTCAGATAGGTAAATCATTCAGAAACGAGATCACCCCCGGCAATTTCACCTTCAGAACAAGAGAATTTGAACAGATGGAGCTTGAATTTTTCTGTAAGCCAGGCACAGAGCTTGAATGGCATAAATATTGGAAGGATTTTTGCCATGACTGGCTTATTTCTCTCAATATTAAAGACGAAAACATCTCAATGAGAGACCACTCTCAGGAGGAGCTTGCTCACTATTCAAATGCAACTACCGATATAGAATACGAATTCCCATTCGGCAGAGGCGAGCTTTGGGGCATAGCTTCAAGAACAGACTTCGATTTGAATGCTCATCAGAAGGAATCGGGGGAATCTATGGATTATTTCGATCCTCAGACAAACGAAAAGTATATACCTTATGTAATCGAGCCTTCACTTGGCGCAGACAGAGTTACGCTTGCCTTCCTTTGTGAAGCCTATGATGAGGAAACACTTGAAAACGGCGATGTAAGAACAGTCCTTCACTTCCATCCCGCATTGGCACCCTTCAAGGCTGCCGTTCTTCCTCTTTCAAAGAAGCTTGCGGAGGAAGCGGGAGAGGTTTACGCAGAGCTTGCAAAGTATTTCTCGGTAGACTATGATGACGCTTCATCAATAGGTAAGAGATATCGCAGACAGGACGAGATCGGCACGCCTTACTGCATAACCTACGACTTCGAGTCTAAGGAAGATGGCTGTGTTACTATAAGAAACAGAGACACCATGGAACAGGAAAGAGTAAAGATATCAGACCTTAAGGCATATCTTGAGGAGAGAGTTTACTTTTAAGTAAATAACAGAGGTAAATAAGCCCCGCAGAGCACCAACAGGCGGTTTGCGGGGCTTATTTGTTTTATGGGAAACCTGCAAATAAATGTTTTTTATTCAAAAAAAATTTATAAAAATGTTTTTAATAGACAATTCTAATAAGTAAACCCCATCTTTTTTGAAAAAATTAGCTAATTTTACGATTGACAATATTTAATCAATATGAGATAATACTTTTAAAATTTTTAATGGGAGGAATGTAACTATGTCTACAAAGGCTTATTATCCAATTAATGAAATAGGACTTAACAAGGTTGGCTTCTCAAAGACAAGATCTATTATAGAAGCAGCCTTCTACGGAAATAATGTTGTTAAAGTAAACACTTTAAAGGAAGCTTATGAGCTTGCTAAAAATTCACCCGGAACTATCGTAACAGATATGCCGGTATACAGAGGAGAGGAATTTGGTCTTGAAGCAGATGCAAAGGTTCTTCTTTTCAACGACGGCGCTATCACAGGTCGTTATGCAACTGCACGCCGCATCGCAGGCGAACCCGGTGTAGATTGCGCAGCTCTTGACCTTGTAGCTATGGATGCAGTTTACGAATCACGTTGGAAGACTATGTACCATGCAGAGGTATTTGTAGGTCTTGACCCTGAATTTATGGTTAAGGCTCACCTTCTTATTCCCGAAGGAGAGGAAAATATACTTTATAACTGGATGCTCAACTTCCAGTATATGTCAGATGAATATGTAAAGATGTATAAAAATTCAAAGGCTGTTGGCGACGGTAAGGAAGCTGACATCTACATCTTCTCAGATCCTCAGTGGACAGGCTCAGACAGACCTAACGTATCTCTTGACTGTCTTTCAGATCCTCAGAAGAAGACTCTTTGCTATTTCAATACAAATACAAACTGCGCTTGCATCTTAGGTATGAGATATTTCGGCGAGCACAAGAAGGGTACTCTTACAATGGCTTGGGCTATTGCAAACCGCAACGGTTATGCTTCATGCCACGGCGGACAGAAGGAATATACTCTTGCTGACGGCAGCAAGTATGTTGCATCTGTTTACGGTCTTTCAGGTTCAGGTAAGTCAACTCTTACACATGCCAAGCATGGCGGAAAGTATGACATCAAGGTTCTCCATGATGATGCTTTCATAATCAATACAGATACTTGCGCTTCTATAGCATTAGAGCCTACTTATTTCGATAAGACAGCTGACTATCCTACAGGCTGCCCCGACAATAAGTATCTCTTAACAGCTCAGAACTGTTCTGCTACTCTTGACGAAGACGGAAAGGTTCAGCTTGTAACGGAAGATATCAGAAACGGTAACGGCCGTGCGATCAAGTCAAAGCTTTGGTCACCCAACAGAGTTGACAGAATTGATGCACCCGTAAACGCTATTTTCTGGATCATGAAAGATCCTACGATACCACCTGTAGTTAAGCTTAAGGGCGCTTCACTTGCATCGGTTATGGGCGCTACACTTGCTACAAAGAGATCTTCAGCCGAAAGACTTGCTCCCGGCGTAGATCCTAACAAGCTTGTAGTTGTTCCTTATGCTAACCCATTCAGAACTTATCCTCTTTCAAACGACTACGATAAGTTTAAGAAGCTTGTTGAAGAAAAGAATGTAGACTGCTACATCGTAAACACAGGCGACTTTATGGGTAAGAAGGTTCAGCCTAAGGATACTCTTGGTATTCTTGAAGCTATCGTTGAGAAGAAAGCTAACTTCAAGCCTTGGGGACCTTTCTCAGATATAGAGATTCTTGAGTGGGAAGGCTTTGTTCCCGATATGAACGATCCTGAATATGTTTCTCAGCTTAAGGCTCGTATGAACGACAGATTAAACGAGATCAAGGCATTTGCTACACTTAAGGAAGGCTATGACAAGCTTCCCGATGATGCAGAAGCAGCAATTCAGAAGGTTGTTGACGAACTTAAATAATATTTAAGCCTATATAAAAAACTCCGACGCCCCACCTTCCCAACTCGCCTTTGGCGAGTCGGGAAGGTGGGGCGCGGCGCGGGGCGAGGGCACAAAAACGGGGGAAGATGAGCGGACCCGTCCGCTCATCTTCCCCCGTTTTTGCGCCCTCGCCCCGGTGCAAATTGTAGATTGGTGGCTAAAATTTTTGATAATTGCAATTTTGATATTGTACATATAAAATAAAAAAAAGTAAACAATAATGAAAATATTTGTAGACATTTCCAAATAATTATGGTATACTTAATTATCTTAAAAACAATGAAAAAATTGAACAGGAGGAAAACACATGAGCAAAAAATATGTTTATATGTTTGAAGAAGGAAATGCCTCAATGCGTGACCTTCTCGGCGGAAAAGGCTCTAACCTTGCAGAAATGGCTTCTATTGGTCTGCCTGTACCTCCGGGCTTTACAGTGACTACAGAGGCTTGTCTGGAATATAACAAAACAGGAGAGCTTTCCCAAGAAGTTATAGCGCAGGTAGAAGAGGCACTTGCTAAGCTTGAAGAAAAGATCGGCAAAAAGCTTGGCAACATTGACAATCCTCTTTTGGTTTCCGTACGTTCCGGCGCAAGAGCATCTATGCCCGGTATGATGGATACTGTACTTAACTTAGGTCTTAACGACAAGGCAGTTGAAGGACTTGCGGCAAAGTCCAAAAATGAGAGATTTGCTTACGATTCCTACAGAAGATTTATAATGATGTTTGCGGACGTTGTTATTGGCGTGCCAAAATCATATTTTGAAGAATATCTTGACGAATACAAGGCAGCTAAGGGCGTGAAATATGACGTTGACCTTGATGCAGAGGATTTTAAAAAGGTAAGCGCAAAATTTAAGGAAATCTATCTTGAAAAGCAGGGCGTTCCCTTCCCACAGGAGGCTAAGGAGCAGCTTTATGAGGCTATAAAAGCCGTTTTCCGTTCCTGGGATAATCCCAGAGCCAACGTATACAGACAGATGAACGACATACCCTATGACTGGGGCACAGCTGTAAACGTACAGTCTATGGTTTTCGGAAACACAGGCAGCAAGTCGGGTACGGGAGTTCTTTTCTCAAGAAATCCCGCTACAGGTGAAAAGGGACTTTTCGGCGAATATTTAATTGATGCTCAGGGCGAGGACGTTGTAGCAGGTGTAAGAACACCCTCTGCAATAAGCGACCTTGCAAACGAAAGCGATCCCGATCTTCGTTCCATACACACTCAGATAGTAAACGTGGCTGACACACTTGAAAAGCACTATAAGGATATGCAGGATATGGAGGTAACCTTTGAGGATGGCAAGCTCTATATGCTTCAGACCCGTATAGGCAAGCGTACAGCTCCCGCAGCTATTAAAATTGCCGTTGATATAGTAGACGAAGGTCTTGCAACCAAGGAAGAGGCTCTTTTGAGCGTTGATCCTAAACAGCTTGACCAGCTTCTTCACCCAACATTCGATAAAGATGCTCTTAAGAAGGCAAAGCCTATAGGCAAGGGCCTTCCCGCTTCACCCGGCGCAGCAGCAGGTAAGGTGGTATTCACCGCTGAGGATGCTAAGGCAAAGGCGGAAAACGGTGAGAGAGTCGTACTCGTTCGTCTTGAAACATCACCCGAGGATATCGAGGGTATGGCAGCAGCTCAGGGCATACTTACAGTAAGAGGCGGTATGACCTCTCACGCAGCGGTTGTTGCAAGAGGTATGGGCGCTTGCTGTGTATCGGGCTGTGAGGAAATAAAGATATCGGCAGCTGACAAGTATTTCGAGCTTGGGGGCAAGAGATTTACAGAAGACTCCTATATTTCATTAGACGGCAATACAGGCTATATATATGCAGAAGACATACCTACAGTTGAGGCTGATATATCAGGAGATTTTGACACATTTATGTCTTGGGCTGATGCTGTAAGAAAGCTTCAGGTCAGGACAAACGGCGATACACCGAGAGATGCCAAAACAGCTGTTGGCTTTGGCGCAGAGGGCATTGGTCTTGTAAGAACAGAGCATATGTTCTTTGATGAAGACAGAATACCTAAAATGCAGTGCTTCGTGCTTGCTGATAATAAAGAAGAAAGAGCTAAGTCACTTGATGCTCTTGAAGAATTCCAGAAAACAGATTTTATTGGCATTTATGAAGTAATGGGAAGTCTTCCCGTGACTGTTCGTCTTTTAGATCCTCCTCTTCACGAATTCATACCTCATACAGATGCTGAATTTGAAGAGGTATCAAAGCTCACAGGCAAGAGCGTAGCTGCTCTTAAGGTAAAGGCTGCATCACTTAGCGAGATTAACCCTATGATGGGTCACAGAGGCTGCCGTCTTGCGGTTTCTTATCCCGAGCTTCCCGAAATGCAGACAAAGGCTATAATAGAGGCCGCTATAGAAGTCAAAAAGAGCAAGGGCGTTGAAATAAAGCCCGAGATAATGATACCTCTTGTTGGCGAGATAAAAGAGCTTCAGTATGTAGCCGACATAGTGAGAAAAACCGCTGACAAGGTAATTGCCGACAGCGGAGTTGATATTGAATATATGGTAGGCACTATGATAGAAGTGCCTCGCGCAGCTCTTCTTGCTGATGAAATAGCAGAGGTAGCGGAGTTCTTCTCCTTCGGTACAAACGACCTTACTCAGCTCACATACGGTCTTTCAAGAGATGATGCAGGCAAGATATTAAGCGACTATATAGATAAGCACATCTATGAGTCAGACCCAACGGCGCGTCTTGATATTCACGGCGTTGGCAAGCTTATTAAAATTGCGGCAGACGGCGGAAGATCAAAAAGGCCCAACATCAAGCTTGGCATCTGCGGCGAGCATGGCGGCGATCCTTCATCAATAGAATTCTGCCACAACGCAGGTCTTACCTATGTATCCTGCTCACCATACAGAGTACCCATAGCAAGACTTGCAGCAGCTCAGGCACAGATCAGAAACCCCAGAAAATAATAAATTCAGGCACATAAAATAGTCCGTTCTGAAAAGAACGGACTTTTTGTGTTTGGCGAAAAATATGTAGAATTATTGCTGTTGAAATTTTGGGGGATTGTGGTATAATAAGCTTATGTTTTTTAGTTTTTGGAGGGCGTTATGGTATTTTCGGGTATAAGCTTTTTGTTTATATTCCTTCCTTTGCTTCTGCCTGTTTATTTTATATTTGCAGCTGCAGGATATAGGAAGGCGAGCAATTTAATACTTCTCATATTCAGCCTGTGCTTTTATGGCTATAATATGCCCAAATTTTTATATGTAATATTGCTCTCGGTTTTGATAAACTATTTGTCTGCCTATTTTGCCGCAGAAAAGGGGAGAAAGGGCAGAATGGCTTTGACTGTAGGCATAGTTTTAAACCTGGGGCTTTTAATATATTTTAAATACGCTAATTTTATTGCAGAAAATTTAGGGCTTATTTTTGGGGGCTTTGATATCGGAGAAATAATAATGCCTATAGGTATATCATTTTTTACTTTTCAAGGCATGAGCTATCTTATAGATGTTTATAAGGGCAAGGTGCAGGTGCAGAAAAATCCTCTTAATGTGGCTTTGTATATTTCTCTATTCCCTCAGCTTATAGCAGGACCAATAGTACGCTATAGAGATATAGAAAGAGAAATAATGGGTCGTCACGAGAACCTTTCTGACATAGCTGACGGCGTTGTGAGATTTTCAATAGGACTTGGAAAGAAGGCTATTATTGCCAACAGCATAGGTAAAATTGCAAGTGACATTCTGGGGCTGGATCAGTCCTTTTACAGTGTCAGCCTTGCCTGGGTAGGCATAATTGCTTATACATTTCAGATATATTTTGACTTTTCGGGCTATTCTGATATGGCAATAGGCTTGGGAAGAATATTAGGCTTTCATTTTCCCGAAAACTTCAACTATCCCTACATATCAAAGTCTATAACCGAATTTTGGCGCAGATGGCATATGTCGCTTTCAAGCTGGTTCAGAGATTATGTATATATACCTCTTGGGGGAAACAGGTGCTCAATGCTAAAGCATTTACGCAATATATTCATTGTCTGGATATTAACGGGAATATGGCACGGCGCAGCATGGAATTTTATACTGTGGGGGCTTTATTTTGCAGTCATACTTGTCTGTGAAAAATTTATTTACGGCAAGACCCTTGAAAGGCTGCCTAAGATAGTACAGCATTTATATTCGGCAATACTTATAATAGTTGGCTGGGCGATATTCTATTCACCGGACTTATCCTTTGCGGCAAGGCTTTTAAAAAATATGTTTTTTATGAATTCATTGCCTTTTATAAACAGCGAAACTATTTATAATATCATTGAATATAAGGCGGAATTTATAATTGCTTTTATATGCTGTCTGCCTGTAAAAAATGTAATTATAGACTTTTTTGAAGAGCATGACACGCCCTTTTCGGAAGGCTTGTTTTTCAGTGTAAGAGCTGTGTTTGCCATAGGAGTATTTTTGCTGAGTATAGGCTATATAGTCAGCTCCTCATTCAATCCTTTTATATATTTCAGATTTTAAAAGAGGTGCGGCATGAAAAGACTTTGGGAAATTATTATAGTTTTTTGCTTTTCCATTATCATATTCACAGTGCCGGTTGTGATGCTTTGTGAAGAAAAAGAGGAAAAGCTATTATACGAAAACAGAAATGTGACAGAGGTGCCTGCATTTAGCGGAAAGACCTTTGCAGACGGCTCATTTTTTGAGGCGGCAGAGGGCTATATGTCGGATATCTTTCCTCTCAGAAACAGTATTCTTGCTATTCGCACATATATTGACGGCACAATTCTTAATAAGCCTGTAATTAACGACGTTATTTATCAGGGAGAGGACAAGCCCATGCTGCCTATAGTGCCTCATAAGGCTTCTGACGAAGCTGCCACAGATAAAGAGGTGGAAAGAATGGCAGAAAGAATAAGCTATATTTCCGACATATGCCATGAGGAGGGCGCTGAGTTTTATTTTGTGGGAATACCCGAACAGTATTCATATTTCAGGGATAAATATCCCGAATATATTTACAACAATGAAGAAAACTTAAAGATGGAGGAAAGGCTGCTTTTTGATAAGATAAATAAAAAGGGTGTAAAGTTTATAAATATGAATATGGTATTTAACAATATGGGAAAGGACGACAGCCTGTATTCTTATATAGACCATCATTTTAGCTTTAAAGGGGCTTATGAGACCTATAAGACCATAGTATCAAGAATAAATGCCGATCTGGGATGTAATGTGGACATACTTGAAGATGGAGATTTTAAATACAAAGAAGTGCCCAACCCTTATCTCGGCTCAAGAAACAGAAAGCTTATGGGGGTGTATGACATACCCGAAAAGGCAATGATAGCTGATTTTACAAACAGAGTACCTTTCAGAAGAACAGACGACGGAAAGGTTATGGACTCAGTGGTATACACCTATCCTATGGACAATGATGAAATAATAGATTTTATGATATATATGGGAGGAGATGTGGGAGAGACCATATTTGAAACTCACCGTGAGGAGCTGCCTAAGCTGCTCATTTTTGGGGACTCCTTTACAAACCCTATAGAAACAATTATTTACACAGGCTTTGACGAAACCAGATGTCTTGACCTCAGGCATTATGATAAAAAAACAATAAGCGAATATGTACGTGAATTTAAGCCCGACGTTGTGCTTATGATAAGGGACGACACAAGATATCTTGACTTTGAGGGAAACGGTGACATAAAATAAAAAACCGCATAGATATGCGGTTTTTATATTTATCTTTCGTATTCAAAGCTTGCACACTGTGTGTCACACTTGTCTTTAGAGCACATACATTCGCTGCCTACAAGAATATCGGGAAGAGTGCAGTGCTGAGAGTCGTCATAGTGCTTGCAGGAGTCTACTCTGCATTTGATAGATCTGTTAATTTCACTCACGGAAATCACCTCCTGCATATAGTTTTACCAAGGGGAGAGCTAATATACATAATATTTATTGATTTTAGCCTTATATTGAAATATAATTAATAAATCAATATGAAATTTGAAAGGGATATTATATGAAGGATTTTAGCCTTGACGGAAATACGCTTAAAATATTGGCGCTTATAGCTATGACGCTTGATCATGTGGGATATGTTTTCTTTCCCGATGTTGCCTTCTTCAGAATTATAGGAAGAATAGTATTTCCTATTTTTGCCTATATGATAGCCGAGGGGTGTTTTTATACAAGAAATAAGGTCAAATATTTTGGTCTTATATTTGGGCTTGGTCTTTTTATGCAGGTTGTATATTATTTGTATGAGGGCAGTCTTTATCAATGTATTCTTATTTCTTATTCAATAGCCATAATTATAATTTATGCAATAATAAATTATATGAATAAAAAAGATGCTCTGTCATTGTTATTTGTTTTTGCTGCTTTAGGACTGGCGTTATTTTTGAGCGTTGGTTTAAAGAGGCTTATTGCGGACAGAGATTATACAATAGATTATGGCTTTTTTGGTATTCTTCTTCCTCCACTTATATATGTAGGAAAAACAAAATGGCAGAAGCTATGGCTGATGGTTTTGGGGCTTGTTATGTTGAGTATTGATATGGGAGGAGTACAGTGGTTTTGCCTTTTGTCGCTGCCTCTGATTATGCTTTATAACGGAAAAAGAGGGCGATATTCTTTAAAATATCTGTTTTATATATATTATCCTCTGCATTTGGGGATAATAGGTATTTTGGGAGAGTTTTTGAATAAGGGATAGTTGTTCCGCCCGCCGCCGTCAGCCGCAAGCCCAACCAAACGCCGCCGAAGGCGGCGTTTGGTTGGGCTTGCGGCTGACGGCGGCGGGCCGGGCGGGCGGGGCAGAGGGAAGGGCGCGCAGCGCCCTTCCCTCTGCCCCGCCCGCCCGGCCCCATTTTGCGAAACGTCTACGACGTTTCGCAAAATGGGGCGGAACAATAAAAGGGTTAAAAATATGAAAAAAAGCATTTGAAAAAGACAATATTTGTTATATAATAGAATATAAATTGCAGGAGGTGGATCATGAGAAAGCGAAATTATTTTAAAGGGCTTGTGGACTGTTTGCCCATAGCGCTGGGATATTACGCTGTATCTATAACTATAGGAGTTGCGGCAGTAAGCTCGGGCTTAGGTATAGCCGAGGCAGGACTTGCCAGCTTTACAAGCTTTTCATCCGCGGGTGAGTTTGCGGGCTTTTCGGTAATTGCCGCTTCAGGCTCTTTTATAGAGATGGCAGTAATGCAGCTTATTATAAATGCAAGATATATACTTATGTCAGCGGCTCTTAGTCAAAAGCTGGAGGAAAACACGGGAATAATAGAAAGACTTATAATGGGGCTGGGAGTGACCGATGAAATATTCGGGCTTTCAATAGCCGTTCCCGGCAGACTAAGTCCTTATTATACATTTGGTGTTATTTCGCTGACGATCCCTGCGTGGACGCTTGGCACTCTTACAGGAGCAGTTTTGGGAAGCATTATGCCGGATATACTCATAAGCGCTTTTAGTGTAAGCCTTTACGGAATGTTTATTGCCGTATTTATACCACCGGCAAGAAAGAGCAAAATAATCGGAGGGCTTGTTGTTATTTCATTTGCACTTAGCTATATATTTAATAAGCTGCCCATGTTTGATTTTATAAGTAACGGAACAAAAATAATAATTCTTACGGCGCTTATTTCTCTTGTGTCAGCTGTATTGTTCCCCATAAAGGAGGAAGACGATGTCTGAGGCTTACATATATATTGTTACTATGGCGGTAGTTACGTATGCAGTAAGAGCATTGCCGCTGACACTTATAAGAAAGAAAATAAAAAACAGGACTCTGCGCTCATTTTTATATTATGTGCCTTATGTAACGCTGTCGGTTATGACCTTTCCTGCTATACTTTCTGCAACGGGAAGCCCTATTTCGGCTGCTGCCGCTCTTATTGTGGGAATATTGGCTGCTTATTTTGGCGGAAGTTTGTTTGTGGTGGCTGCAGGCTGCTCGTGTACCGTGCTTATTATAGAATTATTTATGATGTTAAATTAAAGGCTCTCTTTTGTTCCGGGCTTTTATGATAACGCTGTAAGCGTTATCATAAAAGCCCGTGCGGGGGAGGGAAAATCAGCCCAAGGGGGAGCGGCAAAGCCGCTCCCCCTTGGGCTGATTTTCCCTCCCCCGCACGGGGCGAAGCGGCGACAGACATAAAAAAAATAGGGAGGGCTTGCCCTCCCTATTTTTTTTATGTCTGTCGCCGCTTCGCCCCGGAAACCCGGAAGTTTATCGGCAAATTTAATTATTATTTTACTGCTGTTGCAAGAATTTTATAAAGCTGGCTTACAACAGATGCGGTTTCTGATTTTTTTGCATTTTGTAATGGATTAAGGTTATTTCCTGTTGTGCCGCTTATGATCTTATTTTCGATAAGCGTATTCAGCGGCTGTTTAGCATAGCCCGAAATCTTATTACTGTCGGCAAATTTGTCTATGTTGTTTCCGCCTTCTTTGAGGTCTACGCCTGCTGCTTTAAGTACATTATATGTAAGAGTAAACATTTCCTGTCTTAACAGATATCCCTCGGGATCGAAATTACCGTAAATATCGTTTCCTGAGCTTATGCCCATTTCTTTGGCATTTCCTGCTGCGTTGGCATAAGGCTTTCCGGGATCGACATCGGGGAAGTTGTCTTCGGGTGTATCTGTTATTCCCAAAACAGTCATAATGTCGGTTATGAATTCGCCTCTTGTGGCATATGTGTTTTCATCTGCCCCAAGCTTTACGGTATCTACATAGTTTTTGATGGTTGTAGGATCGTTCAAAAGATTTGTTGCTATAAGACGGGCTATAAGACTTCCGCCGTAGTGGTTGAAGTGTACGTTGTCAATGCCCTGTTCGGTGTCTGTATAATAAGCAAACATCTTTTCTGTTCCGGCTTCTCCCTGACTGTTGTAGAGGTCTGCTGATATTTTTGTAAGATCCAGAAGCGAAACGCCTGTCTCTTTTGCAAGCTCTCTTACATCGTCATCATATATTCCGTGAGTGTCGGCTGCCTTGCCGTTTTCAAATATTCTTTCGGAAACGGGAGTTACAAGAATAGGAATAGCTCCTGCATCCTGTGCCGGCTTGATATAATAGTTGTAAAGATAATATTTGTAAGAGCCTACGGTGCCTTTATCTCCCGAAGGGTCTGTATATCGGTTTTCGGCATCCTCGGGGGTCGTGTTCTTTCTGTCGTTGTGACCGAACTGTATAAACACATAATCTCCCTTTTTGACCTCATTAAGGAAGGTCTGATAATTGTCTTCTACAGTAAAGCTCTTAGAGCTTCTGCCGCTTATGGCAAGATCTCTTATATTAAGGCTGTTTGCCATATAATCGCCAATGTACATTCCCCAGCCGCCTCGTGGTATGGAGTGGTTTTTATCATACTCATATATACATGATGTGGAGTCGCCTAAAATAAAGGCTGTTGCTTTTCTTAAGCCTTCTGTAGAAGCTACAGCTGTGGTCGGGTCTTTGGTGTATGCCTTTATGGGAAGGCTTGACTTATCTATAAGACCTCTTAAAATGCCTGCTGTATTGAATGCGCCGTACTTGCTTTGGTGAGTTTTGTCTATAATGCCGTCAGCCTTTACATCGTGAAGAAGAGCAGCCTTGATAGGCCCTAACTGATTATAAAGGCTTTCTGTAGAGCCAAACAGGTCAAGTACAACTACATTCTCTTCTGCGCCTACCTGTTTCATAGCTGTTACGTAGGCGTTGCTGTTGGTTGTGCTGTCGTCGTGGTGTGGCTTTATTACATTGTCGTCATTGAAGTACATTCTTGTGATAGGTGTTACAAGCACAGGGGTTGCTCCCTTTGCTCTTGCGCCGTCAATGTACTGCTTGAGATACCACTTGTAGGTTCCGCCGCTGTCATATGCGTAGTAGGTGTCACTGTAAGCATACGAGGTGTCAAGGGCAAGAAGGTCTGCGGGGGTTTCTGTTTTTACGCCGGGTGTTGTGGGATAAATTCCGTTTGCATCAGGTGTACCTACAGGGGCATATCTTTCTTCGAGATAGTCTTCTCCGTCTGAGCAGTCGTTATGACCGAATTGTATGAAAAGATAATCGCCCTTGCCTATTTCGTTAAGTATTTCATCAAGTCTGCCCTGATTTATAAAGGAACGTGTGCTTCTGCCACCCTCAGCCTTGTTTACTATTTCTACCTTGCTGCTGTCAAAGTAATCCTGCAAAAATTCTCCCCAGCCGCCTGTTGACTTTTCTATGCCGTAGGTCTTGACTGTTGAGTCGCCTGCAAGGAATATCTGAGTTTTGCTTTCGTCATATTTCTTAATGCCTGTGGCGCTGCCCTTTACCTTAAGATCGTCCATAAGAAGAACGCCCACCTTGCCGTAGGATCTGATGCCCAGATATCCTCCGTCAAGTATGTCATCTCTATCAACTATTATCTTAGCAAGAGCCGAGGTATCGCCTTGAAGCGTAAGAGTGTATTTAACTCTTGTGGGAGAAACCACGATATTTACAGTAAACCAATCGTTGTCCTCACCCGAATTTTGATGGACTTTATTTTTACAGCTTTCTTCATCGCTGCCAAGCAAGGTTTCTTCACCGTTTTTGACCTCATAAGCATACATATTAACAGAGCTTGTATTGCTGCCTCTTGAAAGTCTGAAGCGGTAATAGCTGTCGTTTTCTTTATCGTAGTTGGTGATTATGTCGTAAACGTCTGTAGATGTAAAGCCCGTTGTTGAGGGGTTAAATCTCATTCTTGCAGTGAGCGAGAACTGACTTGGTATTTCCTCATTTGAAAGTATTTTTACATCATCAAGTGTGTTTACGCCCAGCGCTGAATAGTCTTCGCCTGTATAGATGGCAAAATCTTTGTCAAGAGAGCCATTCTCTGACGAGAAGGGAAGGTCTGCAAGGTCTGTAAATTCTTCGTTTATATAAACAGGATCGGTTTCGTAAACAGGCGCTTTTACTGCTTCTGTAGTAGTTGAGGCTGCCTCTCCCTTATCTCCGTATGATGTTGTGCTTGCAGGTATTACTTCAAGGCGGATCGTTTTGCCTATGTCATCTTCTGCCACCTCATAATAGCCTGCGTAGTCCTTTTTGCCCTGCTTAACTGCCGTATCTCCCACATACCATTTAATGAGAGAGTCGTCTGCCTTGTTGTCTGAAGGAAGAGCAAAGCTATAGTTTGCCACAAGTGTATCGCCGGGGTAAATGTCCTTTGTTTTGCTTATAGATATATTTTCAATAGCAGGCGCCTTTGTTTTAGCATCCTTTATTGTAACGTCTGCCACTGCGGTAAAGCCGTTTTCCGCTGTGGTTGCGGTGATCTGACATGAGCCTTTCTGTAAGGCTGTTATAACGCCGTTTATATCAACGCTTGCTATAGAATTATCACTTGAAGCATATATGACTTTTTTGTTTGAAGCCTCTATAGGAAGAACAAAGGGCTTAAGCTCGTATGTGCCGTAAAGAGGTATTTCTATATTGCAGCTGTTAAGTGTAACATCGGCAACGGAAAACTTGGTATCCTCCACAGAAGCCTCAGGGTTCCAGCCGTCGGAGCCTGCAAGTATGTTGCCCGGGTTGTAGGCTGCTGCCTGCTCGTCTGTAAGAATTTTAACGTAATCGGCTCTGTTGTCTAAAGAAGCAGCGTTGCCCTTAAGATCCTTTGTGCCGTATTCATAATAGCGTATCTTGTTTACAACGGTGGCTTCGTTCCAAAGTGCAAAGCCATAGTCTTCAATTCTTTCGTCCATAGAGCAGTTTATAAATGCCGTATGAGAGCCGTAGTAGGGGTATGTGCTGTCTGCCTGCCATGGTCTGCCAAGGTCTACATCTGAGTCAACTCCTTCAAGCCCTTCATCAGCAGTAAGTGTACAGTCTATGAAAACATAGCCTATATTAAAAAGTGTGGTGTTTGCTGCTGTGTAATGTCCGCCACCTGAATAATAAGCCATGTTGAGGTCGCAGTCTTCAAATACTGCCGTAGCATCGCCGAATATGTAGTCTACAGTGCCCTCTATAAAGCAGTCTTTGAGATAAACTCTTGCGTTGTTGGCACGTCCGTAAACGTCCTGACCTGCTGATGCGCCTTTGAGATAGAGAGTATCCTGCCTGCCGAGGAACGAGCAGTTATAAAAGCTTATACGATCCCCTAAGGTGCAGACTGCCACTGCCTGATTTTGTGCTCTGCCGCCATCGCTGCCAAGCTGTGGCTGGTCTAAATTATATGTGTTTTCAAAGGTTATGTTGTTTGCTGTAAAGTCGTGGGCGTTTGCCGTAACTGTTACCGTAGCGGAGCCTTGTGTGCCTAAACTCTTTGACGGATCGCTTTCATGCACAGAGGCGTTATCGTAAGCTATAATAACAGGTTTTTCGCCCGTTTGGTCGGTGTTGTTAAAGGTCACGTAAGGAATATCGACTTTTATTGGCTCAAAATATGTTCCCGGTTCGATATTGATGATTACGTTTGAGCTTTCACTTGGTGTAAAGGTTATGCTGTCTAAGGCTTCCTGTATGGTGGCAAATTCAGCCGAAGGGCTTTTGCCTACCCTTATGTTTCGGTCTGCGGCGTTTGCTGAAAGCGCAAACACATTGCCCGAAGCAAGAAGGCTTAAAGACAGCAATATACTTAGCAGTTTCTTCATAAAAAAATACCTCCTTTATATAAATAACAAATGATACCACGCCCCATATATTTCGGATCATGCCCGAACCCAAGTATCATACCTATGATTTAATTTTAATCCAATAAAGCCCACTATTCAAGTACATTTTTTAAAAACATAATATAAATTTTGTTGAAGGTCAAATCAAGTAACAACCCTTAGTCGCCTACAGTAATATAAATTTTCCCTCTATCGCAGGGAATTGATTTTATAAGTCTTTCCATAAACTCACCCCATTTCATCAAAAAAGCACTCTTGATCTCTCAAAAGTGCTTTAGCTATAATCTGTAATAACTATCTTATCGCATAAATCAGCTAATGGTATGCCATTAACTCTGTAATTTTCCACTAATTCATTTGCTGTTTCAAAATATGATAAAGGTGTATCTTTATGCTGTTCTCCTATGCCAATGCCGTTTTCACACCAAGTGAAAATTACCAAGGGCATTTTGTCCACATTGAACATTATGTCACTGCCGTTTTCTATTTTTTTAATAAATTCAACTTTAGTCATGGTAATTTTCACCTCTCTTTATAATATCATTATTTTCTTTTAATTCTTTTTCAGTTAAAGGCATCCAACGACCTCTTGGATTTTTCTTTGTATGGTCAAATTGATGTTTATGTGCCCCTGTTGGATGTATGTCCGATCTGTTATGGTCGCCTGTATCATAATCCACCACTGCCTTACCATCTGCTCCGTATTTTCTGCGTTGCAACACATTTCCATTATCATCTGTTTTGTCAACAGTTGAATTGGGGGGGGGTTCCATTTAACGGCAACCCATTTGGCAAATCACTATTCTTTATTTTTATTATACCACTAACCGCCGATTTTTCAACAGGTTTTACATATTTTACTTTCCACTCCTTATATGACATATTCTCCACAAGTACAGTCTTGCCTGTTTCGGGGTCTCTTGCCGCTCTCTTGCTGCCATCTTTAAAGTGCTTAAACATTTTTTAAATAAAAAAGCACCTACTCACGTAAATGCTTTTTTAAATTCTTTATGCTATAAACAATTCGCTCCCTTTTTTAAGGTTACATAAGGTTGTCAAAATTGTCGTAAATTTTTTTATTTCTCTTGCATCATTATGCCTCACCATCGCAACTGACAAAACCTTAATTAAATTGCCATCAGTATCTTTTAATAGTGTACCATTGCATATTGAACTTGTGTCACCTTCTAATGTTACTGAAAGAGCATCTCCTATGGGATATATATCTTTAACTGTAAGCATATTAAACACCTCCATTTTTGTAAAAGCTATCAAGCTCAGATTCATAAGCTTTTAATGCCGCTTTTGTTTGCGTTATTTCAGGCTTTGTCAATGAATATACCTTTGCATTTTTCAGGAGTTTTTTCTGTGCTGAGATTACACATTTTAGTCTGCTTTCATACGAACTGTCATTTTCACCATTCTTATACTGAGTTGCATGTATTAGTTCTTCAAAAACGCTTGCTCTGCCGGGATTTTGCTTTAACAAAATTGTATTTTCATTATAAGTAATTCCTTCGGCATTATTATTAATTAAATACTTGTCAATTTCCTCGTTGTACAGAATAACACCACCTTTAGCTTTAAAGCTTTTAACAATTTTATGTAATTGCTTTTTAGGCATTGGTGTAACTTTATTCTTGGCTTTACGATACATACCACCACTTCCCAAATTTATTATATCATTAATATCTGATTTTGTAAACTGTTCATCACTAACAAATTTTTCTTTCCACTGTTGAAGGTCAAACGGTTGGTTACACCTTGACAGCGGCAGCTTTCATAAGCAATTTTTTTGACAGAAAATCTGTGTCTTTTGTCCAATATATTCTGTTCTTTTATTTGATTTATAGCGGTATTTATGTTTGGTTTCCGCTTAAAAATATATTGGGGCATGGGCAGAAAAAGAAGGCTATGCTCTTGCACGACCCTCAGCTTAGGGAACAGATAAATAGCTGCATTTTAAAAGGCAGGCATAAAACCTGCCTTTAATTATAGCTTTTTTACGAAAAGGCAACGCATTGCATTGAGGACCGCAAGTACCATTACACCTGTGTCTGCAAAAATTGCCAGATACATATTGGCAATACCCACAGCGCCAAGGGCAAGACACACAAACTTTACAAGAAGGGCAAAGGTTATGTTCTGATAAACTATGCCAATACATTTGCGTGAAATGCCTATGGCTTTTGAAATTTTCTTTGGGTCGTCGTCCATAAGCACAATGTCTGCTGCTTCTATGGCTGCATCAGAGCCCATAGCCCCCATGGCTATGCCTATATCTGCCCTTGAAAGCACAGGGGCATCGTTTATGCCGTCGCCTACAAAGGCTAATTTTGAACCTTTGCTTTCATTATTCAAAAGCTCTTCCACCTTAGCCACCTTATCAGCAGGAAGAAGCTCGCTGTATACCTCGTCTATGCCAAGCTCCGACCCTACATGGTCTGCCACCTTTTTTGCATCTCCCGTAAGCATGACGGTTTTTTCTACACCCGATGCCTTCAGAGAGGTCAAAGCTGCTTTTGAGTTTGGCTTTATAACATCCGATATTACAATATGACCTGCATAGGCACCGTCTATTGCCATATGGATGATAGTGCCCGTGTGGTGGCAGTCAATGTATGATATGCCAAGACTTTTCATCAGCTTGTCGTTTCCTACGGCTATGGGAACACCGTCTACCTTGGCTGTTACACCGTTTCCGCTTATCTCCTTAATGTCGGTGACACGGCTGCGGTCGGGCTCTTTGCCGTAGGCGCGCTGAAGACTCTTGCTGATGGGGTGGGAGGATGCGCTCTCTGCAAGGGCTGCATATTCTATAATACGGGCATCCTCCATTTCGTTGTGGTGTATGCCGCTTACCTCAAATACGCCTTGGGTGAGAGTGCCTGTTTTGTCAAATACTATTACCTTTGTTTTAGAAAGTATCTCAAGATAGTTAGAGCCTTTTACAAGTATGCCCTGACTGCCTGCGCCGCCTATGCCTGCAAAAAAGCTTAAGGGAATACTTATTACAAGGGCGCAGGGGCAGCTTATTACTAAGAATATAAGCGCACGGTATACCCATACTCCCCAAGCAGGTGCCATCCCCAAAATGAGCATACGCACAAGTGGCGGCAAAACTGCCAGTGCCAGCGCACTACAGCAAACGGCAGGGGTATAATATCTTGCAAATTTTGATATAAAGTCTTCAGATCTTGACTTGCGGGAGCTTGCGTTTTCTACAAGGTCTAATATTTTAGAAACTGTAGACTCGCCAAATTCTTTGGTGGTTTTTATTTTCAAAACCCCCGTCATAGAGATGCAGCCGCTTATTACCTCGTCCCCTGTCTTTGCCTCTCTTGGAAGGCTCTCGCCTGTAAGAGCGCTTGTGTTAAGACTGGAGCTTCCCTCCACAATGATGCCGTCAATGGGTATCTTTTCTCCCGGCTGAACGACGATAATGCTTCCTACAGCTGCCTCATCGGGGTCGATCTGCTCTAATTTGCCGTCCTTTTCTATATTGGCATAGTCGGGGCGTATGTCCATAAGAGCGCTTATATTGCGGCGGCTCTTGCCCACAGCATATCCTTGGAACCATTCGCCTATCTGATAAAAAAGCATAACGGCAATAGCCTCTAAATAGTCGCCGTTTTCATATATGGCAAGTGCCATAGCGCCTATTGTGGCAACCGTCATCAAAAAGTTTTCGTCAAATATTTGCCTGTTTTTGATGCCTAATATGGCTTTTCTCAATATGTCATAGCTTATTATAAGATAGTCTGTAAAATAGCAGGCAAAGCGGATAAGACTTCCCGCAGAGGGGAACAGGTATTTATCAAGGCTGTTAAAATTCTCCGCCGATATGAATTGAAGAACCAAAAGTATGAGGGAGGTTATTAAAATGCGAACCATCATCTTTTTTTGTTTTCTTGTCATACCGTCCTTGCGGCTGCTTTTAAATATGAGAAGCCCTGCGGCTAATAAAATTACGATTATGAGCAAAATGTTTACTATCAGCTCCTGCATAACAAAGCTCCTTTCAAAAACATTTTAAAATTCTATTTCGCAGTCAGGCTCTATTTTTCTGCATGCCTTAAGTACGTTTTTCATTACCTTTTTAGGGTTTTCGCCTTCTGCAAATTCTACATTCATTTTCTGAGTCATAAAGTTTACCGTTGCGGAAGATACGCCTTCTGTTTTCCGTGTGGCATTTTCCATAAGGTTTGCGCAGTTGGCACAGTCTACTTCGATGTTGTATGTCTTTTTCATAAAAATACCCTCCTTGAATTTATGATTTTATAATTAAGCACTTGTTTAATCGTTCTATTCGTAGTATAATAAAAAATATAATAAATGTCAATAATTTAGCCGCCCAAACTACCGAATGGGCTAAAAGTATTTCCGTTTGGGCTAAAATAACAGGAGGTATATTTATGAGCTATAAAAAATTACCCCATCACCACGGAGAAGGACGAGAATTTATACAAAACCAAATAGACAATGTGGACAATTTTCAGATTGTGGCAGACGTATTCAAGCAGTTGGGAGACACCACAAGAGTAAGAATATTTTGGCTGCTTTGCCACTGCGAGGAATGTGTAATAAATATTTCCGCAATGCTTGATATGTCAAGTCCTGCCGTATCTCACCACTTAAGACCTTTAAAAAACAGCGGGCTTATATTAAGCCGCCGTGATGGAAAGGAAGTGTTTTATAAAGCGGCTGACACGCCCCAAAGCAGGCTTTTACATCAGATGATAGAGCAGGTAATGGAAATTGCCTGCCCGGAATCGGGAGGGGACAATAATGATATTTAACTTTGCAAAAACAAACCCCGAAAGCGCCGAAAAGAGTATTTTATTGTTTGAGGGCATAGAGCTTAACTATATCTGCGTGACAGACTCTGCCCTTTCTCGCAGGCACGAAGTCATGGGTAATATTATGCAGATAAATTACTGCCGCTTTGGTCAGTTGGAGTGGAGCACGGGTGAGGGGAAAAGCGTTTTTTTAAACCCCGGAGATTTTTCCGTGCATACCCTTGACGTGTGTACAGAGTCTTGGCTTGTTTTTCCCTCAGGTAAATATGAGGGGCTTATAATATCTATAGACCTTAATAAAACACCTGAATTTCTGCCCGAAATATTTGCGGAAACAGACATATTTAATATATTATATGAAAAGCTTTGCAAGGGCAGGGGAATTGCATTTTTTGCAGGAAACGAAAAGGCGGAGAGCATTTTTTCGGCTTTTTATGAGCCTCCCGAAGGGCTTGAGCTTGTTTATAGGCGTCTGAAAGTCTTGGAACTTTTATTATACCTTGCGCAAATAGATGTGGAAAAGAAAAATTATTTGGCAGAATACTCACCCGAGCAAATAAAGCTCGTACATGAGATACACGACAGCTTTCTTCAGAATATGGGTCAGCGTATCACCATTGAGGAGCTTTCCAAACGCTATCTTATAAACCCTACCACATTAAAGGGGGTATTCAAGGCAGTGTACGGGGCTTCTCTCGGGGCGCACATAAAAAAGCACAGAATGGAGCAGGCCTCCGAAATGCTTAAAAGCACAAATATGAGTATGTCGGAAATTGCCTCTTCCGTAGGCTATGAAAGCCAAAGTAAATTTACAGGTGCTTTTAAAGCCGAGTTTGGCATACTCCCAAGAGAATACAGAAAAAAATACAGATAAAAATAATATAAATCCCCCTCCGCCAAGACTTTTTTTGGAGGGGGATCAGTACAAAAAGATTTTTTAATAATTAAACACTAAAATAACCCTCATAAACCAAATAGCAAAATAAACGACCACCCAAACCATTGCCCACAACCCCATCATTACCATACACATAGATCAAGCATAATAATCAAAAGCGGCTTGAAAAACAACTCCTCCACGAAATCACACTACTCTCAAACTTATGGTGTCTTTTAATTCACGTACGGCAAGTTTTACTACCCTATGAAATTACACTACTCTCAAACGCAAAAGTCAATATAATTCTTGACAACTTGGTTTTACTACCCTATGAAATTACACTACTCTCAAACTCTTGCACGTTCTTAATGCGTGATTTTTTGTTTTACTACCCTATGAAATTACACTACTCTCAAACACCATAGGCGTCTTCTTGTGGTACACAACAGTTTTACTACCCTATGAAATTACACTACTCTCAAACACCATAGGCGTCTTCTTGTGGTACACAACAGTTTTACTACCCTATGAAATTACACTACTCTCAAACCTAATGTATTATCTTCATAAGGTTCATTATGTTTTACTACCCTATGAAATTACACTACTCTCAAACCATAACCTGTGCCTCGGGGACATTTCCAAAGTTTTACTACCCTATGAAATTACACTACTCTCAAACTTGCAATAACCTCCTTATTTGTATTTGCTGGTTTTACTACCCTATGAAATTACACTACTCTCAAACACGCCAGAGGCTTTAGCTCTTAAGCTTAAAGTTTTACTACCTTATGAAATTACACTACTCTCAAACAGAGTAAGTTCATTTATAGTCTTTGACATTGTTTTACTACCCTATGAAATTACACTACTCTCAAACATTAAAGCAGAATTAAAATTTAAATCTCTTGTTTTACTACCCTATGAAATTACACTACTCTCAAACTCCTCCGTCAGCTTGACATAGCTTTCAAGGTTTTACTACCCTATGAAATTACACTACTCTCAAACAGAAAAAAGGTAAAGAAGGCGGGACAGGTAGTTTTACTACCCTATGAAATTACACTACTCTCAAACCCCTCGCTTTCTGTTGTTTCATCTGATTTTGTTTTACTACCCTATGAAATTACACTACTCTCAAACTACAGCAAATAACATATATTTTAAAGGAGAGTTTTACTACCCTATGAAATTACACTACTCTCAAACCTTCTTTAGTATTGAAACATCCACTGGAAAGTTTTACTACCCTATGAAATTACACTACTCTCAAACAGGTGTTACCCACGGTCTCTTTGCCATGTTGTTTTACTACCCTATGAAATTACACTACTCTCAAACATTAATTGCAATAGGAGGAATGAAATTCTAGTTTTACTACCCTATGAAATTACACTACTCTCAAACTTGCTCGAGCATTTCATGGAGCTTTGCCACGTTTTACTACCCTATGAAATTACACTACTCTCAAACTTTTTGTGTATTGATAATTGCCCAGCTCGTGTTTTACTACCCTATGAAATTACACTACTCTCAAACCTCTTCGGGACTCCTGCCGCTGTATGGCTCGTTTTACTACCCTATGAAATTACACTACTCTCAAACCTTTGCTGCTTTTATATAGGACGATTTCAAGGTTTTACTACCCTATGAAATTACACTACTCTCAAACAATCGGGTATTATTCTTTTTATAATATTTGTTTTACTACCCTATGAAATTACACTACTCTCAAACTATCAAAAAGACCAATCCTTAAGGCTGCTGTTTTACTACCCTATGAAATTACACTACTCTCAAACAACTTCTGAACGTGTAGCTGTGCTGTGGTGTTTTACTACCCTATGAAATTACACTACTCTCAAACCAAGTTGAGGGGATAATCGGGCGAGTACCTGTTTTACTACCCTATGAAATTACACTACTCTCAAACACTTGGGGTGGCCGTCGCAGTAGTCCTCATGTTTTACTACCCTATGAAATTACACTACTCTCAAACAGATAGCTCCTATACAAGTCAACCCTTGGAGTTTTACTACCCTATGAAATTACACTACTCTCAAACACAGACGGAGACCTTATTGCCGCCGCAAAGTTTTACTACCCTATGAAATTACACTACTCTCAAACATCGCTACGGTGCAAAAGACACAAACATAAGTTTTACTACCCTATGAAATTACACTACTCTCAAACCAAGCCTGGGATATTCCGTTTCAGCCGAGGTTTTACTACCCTATGAAATTACACTACTCTCAAACTGCAGTTGTTGTCTCTCCAATTTTCTTTTCGTTTTACTACCCTATGAAATTACACTACTCTCAAACTACACTTACTTCTTTTGTAGACTTCATAAGTTTTACTACCCTATGAAATTACACTACTCTCAAACATAAGGAAAAATATGAAAAATATTCAATTGTTTTACTACCCTATGAAATTACACTACTCTCAAACTGTATATAAGCGTTCTATCCTTCGCATTTATGTTTTACTACCCTATGAAATTACACTACTCTCAAACATTAAGAGAGGTGATGGCAAATGAACATTAGTTTTACTACCCTATGAAATTACACTACTCTCAAACAGCCCGCCAGCGCGTAGTTGCGGCAGTCGAGTTTTACTACCCTATGAAATTACACTACTCTCAAACTAGCATACGGATATGCGTCCTGTGTTTTTTTGTTTTACTACCCTATGAAATTACACTACTCTCAAACGGAGGATATGCAAACGGAAACAAGAGCGCAGTTTTACTACCCTATGAAATTACACTACTCTCAAACACAACAGATATATGGGAAAGGTTCAGAATGGTTTTACTACCCTATGAAATTACACTACTCTCAAACAACCTTTCAAGCTTAACCTCTGCCTCCTGCGTTTTACTACCCTATGAAATTACACTACTCTCAAACCCGCCTTCATGCGGGACGACGAGGCGGCGAGTTTTACTACCCTATGAAATTACACTACTCTCAAACTAATGACTGCGTTCGTGGTTTCGGGTTTTAGTTTTACTACCCTATGAAATTACACTACTCTCAAACAAGATGTTAATTATAAAAAGAGTTATGACAGTTTTACTACCCTATGAAATTACACTACTCTCAAACTAACTGCCGTTTAGGTTGTCAACAATGTCAGTTTTACTACCCTATGAAATTACACTACTCTCAAACAAAGACTTAAGCTTTCGCCTAAAGCCTTGCGTTTTACTACCCTATGAAATTACACTACTCTCAAACATAAATATATCTACGCTGTCAGCCCTCCTGGTTTTACTACCCTATGAAATTACACTACTCTCAAACCTGAGGACTATAATACAAGTGGGTATGGAAGGTTTTACTACCCTATGAAATTACACTACTCTCAAACCCTTCAGGAGGCTATGGAGAATGAGGAGCTGTTTTACTACCCTATGAAATTACACTACTCTCAAACTATCGTTGTGCAAAGTTAACAAGAAATCCGTTTTACTACCCTATGAAATTACACTACTCTCAAACGTAATTCGTCATAATAAACAACTTTCACAAGTTTTACTACCCTATGAAATTACACTACTCTCAAACCAAGGACTTCTGTAGCAAGGTCGTTATGTGGTTTTACTACCCTATGAAATTACACTACTCTCAAACCGTTCATTAAATGTCCTACCAACCATCCCAGTTTTACTACCCTATGAAATTACACTACTCTCAAACTACGTCTTGTATGGTTGATGATATGAGGGTGTTTTACTACCCTATGAAATTACACTACTCTCAAACTGTAATCGATATCATCACAATGTGTAACTGGTTTTACTACCCTATGAAATTACACTACTCTCAAACCTGTTCCCTTGTGTATAACTTTATAATCAGTGTTTTACTACCCTATGAAATTACACTACTCTCAAACCTCAAATTTTGAGATGATGCCACTACTCATCAGTGTATTTTCTTAGAGCTTACTTTATTATAGCATATTTGTTTGGGTCAGTCAAAGGTTTGTGGGGAGGTGGTGATAATTCGGACATTGTGATTTTTTAGGAGAGGTGAGGCTTATATAATGCACATATCTTCATCTATAATTATGTGGGTCTCGTTTTTTAGGGATGAAGAGGCTTTGCTTTCTATGCAGATTGATTTTTTAGGAGAGGTGAGGCTTATATAATGCACATATCTTCATCTATAATTATGCGGGTCTCGTTTTTTAGGGGTGAAGAGGCTTTGCTTTCTATGCAGATCAGGGTCAGGTCGTGAAGCAGAACGCTTTGGAAGAGGGCTGCAAGTTCTTTGTTTGACATATAGCTGCAAAGGTTTACGGTGATAAAAATTGAGCGTCCTTTATAATCTCTTGAAGCAATAAAATATTCGAGCAATTTTTCTCCCAAGGTTTTGTCATCTTCGGAAATGCGGAGATCAAAGGCTTTCAGGAGAGGAGATATATCTTGGGGAGGGCAAAACTTAAGCTCTGCGGTTGCTTCTTCGGTGAGCTCATACAGATATCTTTCTATATACATATATAATTCCTGAGTTGCAGTATAAAAAGAGCCATCTACTGACTTTTCTTTTAATACAGAATATATATTTGAAAGTATATCCTTTTTATTTACCGTAAATGGGATAAATTGTGTAATTATATCTGCGGCTTTACTTAAGTTTATTGGTTTGTAATCTTCAGAGATGACAGTTTCGCCGCTGACGCCGTTTATCTGTAAATAGATATCCCGGGTAAGCCCGTAAAATATTTTTGGGTTTTCGACAACGAGCGTAAGGACTTTTTCCTTAAGTATATGGGCTTCAAGGCCTACCGGCGGATAAACAAGCATCATATTATCACCAGCCTTTCGTCGGAGTCCACAACATCGCTTTTATAACTGCCTGTCAAATATTCCATTTTAGAAAACTGCTTTTCTGTGACAGTCAGTATCTGAACAAGCCCCTCGGGAGGCTTGTTAGACCTGACGTTATTTAATATGCTGCCTGCCATATTCTGATTTAAAGCCATACGGCAATATACAGACTCCTGCAGCATTATAAAGCCGTTTTTTATAAGAAATTTTCTAAATTTGCTGTAATTTCTCCTGTTTTCGGAGGTTTTTACAGGAAGGTCAAAAAATACTATTATTCTCACAAATCTATAACTCACCTTTTTCTCCTATAGTATAAAAACATATTTTTGAAACATCATTATCTTCTATAGCATCAAAAATGCTCTGACAATATATTTTTATTGCATTTATAACATGTTGTTTTGTATTGTTGATAGTTACTTTACTGTTCAGAACGTCTATCAGAATATGCTTTTCTTCACTTGTAAACCGGGCAAAGTTGTTTGCATATACTATTCTGTCAATAAGAATACGATATGGTTCCATAAAATCACAGGACAGATTGAAATTATTGAACATATTGTTATGAAATAATCCTATTTGTGTAATATAGCCATGAGAAACGATTTCACGGTTAAAGGCTGAAAGGATAATGCCATAACCGTAATTCAGCGCCGCATTTATAGTGCAGTCTCTGTTCCTTGTAAAATCAAGACCAAAAAGAGCATTAAAATATACCTTTGCCGCATGACCTTCTCTGTTGGAAGCATCGGCTATCTGAATTTGCCTCAGATAGCCGTCAAGCATTTCAGCTTCGGCTTGTTTTCCTATTTCCTTAAGAAATTCGCCTTGCTTCCTTATTTTTTCTGATACTATTTCCGTCCAGATATAGGTTTTTACCTCATCATTCCACTTTATTTGTTTTCTTATTCTGTCTGCTGTAGCATGGCTGCCGTAATAAGAAGCCAGCTCACAGGTGGGGCTTCGTTTTTCGTCACAGAATATCACCTTTACTTTTTTCTCATTAAGTGCGGCTATAAGACTGCCTGTAATGGAAACAGCAGGGTTTTCAATGATAAGAACAGATAGGTCGTCAATGAAAACCCTTTTGATATCTTCTTCGGTTCTGATAACAACAAAGCCCGTTTTCAGATCTAACTTTGCCCTTTGGGTGATAACAACCGTTCTCCAGCTCATAGCTTCAGAAGGTCGGCGGATCTCTTTTCAAAAAGACCCGTGGGCGATTGATCTATGATATGTATTTCATGCTCACCTTTGATTTTGGCAATATTGGAGTTAAGTGTAAATATGCCTGCGTTGCTGCTTGCTCCTATCAATTTGAGATCACAGCCGGCAGACCTGCCCGTTTTAAATACAGACAATATGTTGGTAAGGACAATAGCCTGCTCTGTCAGTGAAAGAGCTAAGAAGCTATCTCTGCCCGCTTTGATCTTGGCGCCAATATTGCTAAATATAATATTGAAAGGTGCGGCTTCTGTTTTGGCAGTTAATACATCAAACAGTTCCATATTGCTTTCTCTGTTTATTCCGGGGTAGTCATCTGCGCTTCTGTTTTTATCCATTTTGTGCTTTTCTGCAAATGAGCATAAGGTTTTGGCATAATTGTAGTGATCATCCCCAAGTACCAATGAAACAGCCGAAGATATGGCTAATACTTTTCCCTTATTTGCTTTGTGAATTAAGCTGCATCTGAAACCGTCAAACTCGAGCATGGTATTTATTTTGACAATTCGATTTTTAAGAGGAAAATACAGCTTATATTCATCTACAGGTTTTGATAATATGTCTGAGAGCTGTTTTGCTGCATATTTTAAAGCAAATTCAGCATCTGTAGAGTATTTTTCCGAAAACATAACATCTATTGGGATGAACACAAGTGACTCACCATACTTTACCAATGTAAAATAAGCAGCCGCTGTATTGTTATATCCACCATATTTTGAAGTGTCAAGACCCTTCTTTCTTTCAACCAGACCTACATTCTTTTTCTCGGGAAGCTGATTGAACAATCCTCCCTTGCGCCTATAGCAATATCTCACATAGCGTATGCTGTTTTTGCCCATCATTTTTCTGACAATGTCAAAGGATGTGTCAGGGTCCCAAGCTACGGTTTCTTTTCGGCTGACCTTGTGAGTGAGCAGACCTGTTTGCTTTCCTTCGGAATTTTTGCCTAACATTTTCAGAGAATAATTTTTATGCTCCTTTACAAAATTCAAATAATTATCTGTAAACTGTGTGCTGTACACATTGCCCAAAACTATATTGAGGTAGGCATCTTTTGCGTGGTGCAGGTCGTTTACTTCTCTGCATTTTGGCATATTCATCTCCTGACGGAAGTCGGAGACAAGCCTTGCTTTTACATACACAAGCTTAGAGTCGGGGCAAAGCTCTTTTATAAAATCGGCGCTTACCTTTGTAGACTGCTGGGTTTCAACAAGCTGTCTTGCTATAAAGTTTGCAAGCTCCTCATTACTGAAGGGAGTGCTTCTGATAAGGCGCTGAAATTTCTTTTCGCTTATAAGCTCTTTGTCCTTAAGACTTTTCCAGAATGAGTACATTTTATGCCTTATCTCGGAGGAAATAGGGTAGTTGTTTCCTTTTTCGCCGTTTGCTTCAGACTCTACAAGAACCTTATTGTCAAAGCTGTCGTCTTTGATTTTTGCCTGAGGCCAAATATGGTCGATATTATACTTGTAATTATTATCAAGCTCGCCAAATTCAATGGGCTTGCCTGAGTACATTGATCTGCCAAGCTGCATAAAATAAAGGAAATATTTTTCGCTTCTGAGCTTTCCGTTGTCTACGTTTGTCAGCTGATCGTTAAGCTTGGCATATCTTTCTTCGCCGATCATTTTTTTGGCAGAATTTAAAAGATCTTTTATTTTTTCTTGTCTTGATTTTTCTCGTTTGCCTTTTTTGCTGCCGTCAGAGCCTCTTGCCGTTTCTATAAATATTTTATCGGGGTCTCTGCCGACAATGCTTTTAATTTCCTTTACGATATCCAAGGTTCTTGTAATAGAACGTCTTACGGCTGTAGGAACATACATATCCTTCATTTTTTCGGGTAGCGTTTTGTTGTTCTCCGGCTGTGAGTAGAAGGCGGTATTAAAGTCTTCTATTGCATAATTGTATTTGTAATTTATGCTTAAAAGCTGCATTAAATTGTCGTTTGTTTCCCAAAGTCTTGTTATAATGTTTCTGTTATCACATATCTCTTTGGTAGATTTGTCGACCTCAAATATTTCTTCCAAAAGCCTTCTTGAAAGTCTGCCGTAGTCTTTATAATTAAGTCCTGAAATATATTTGATATCACTGTCCGGGAGCTCAGGATAGTTCTCTTTAAGCCATTTTTTAAGCCTGTCTACATCTGTAGTGATAGTAATTCTCTCTATTATGCGCTCCACATCTGCTTCACTTAATATTTTTGAGTCTAAAAGATTTTTAAAGTCAAGATAGGGCTTAAGAGAAGATTTTACGGTTTTGTCTATTCCGGTTATAGGTTTATCGTCTGCAAATTCACCCCTTGCCTTAAGGCAGTCGGTAATGTTCTTTAATGTTACCCTTTGCTTTTTCATAAAAAGCTCTTGATATATTGTCTGTTTTGCTTCAACAGATATCTTTCTGCCGTCAACGGCTATGTTGTTTATCTCATTTAGAACATTGTATTTGCAGTAAAGAAGTGAATTTTTGGGCAGCACATCTTCCCCTGCCAAATATGTACACTTGCAGGTCATTCTTCTTATAAAAGCGTCTTCCGTCTTGTCAAGGTCTATAAGCTCGTGATAATTCCAGGGATATATCTTTCCCCCTGCCTTTCTTTGCATCCATGCAAACTTACTTCTTTCAGAGTTTACAAGAGGACCTACATAATAGGGGATGCGAAATTCCATTATGCTTAAAATCTTGTCGACAACGATGCCGTACTTGTCACTTTCATTTAAAAATGGCAGATAAGAGGAGGCATTTTCCAATATAGTTTTTAACTCTGTATAGTAAAGCTGATAGGGGATGACCCTGTTGTCTGTTGTCACCTGTTTGGGGCACAGAGTTCTGTTTTCACATTTTTCAAGCAGTTTATCAAGCTTTGGCTTGTCTTCGGCTTTGCAATCCAGATCCTTAAGATATTTCTGCACAAACTTGCAAAAATCCTCCTGTGAGCATAACTTTACAGAGGAATTATTTATATAAGATGCATAATTTGACTTAGACTTTAAATCTTTAAATATAGCTTTGAAGCTTTCCGGCGAGAGGTATTTTTTGCAAATTTCCTTTAAGTCCTTTAGATCGCTTTTATGTGTTTCATAAACCTCCACCTTAGCCTCTGAAATATAGTTGTGTTTACCTAATGAATTGATAAGCAAAGCCCAATCGCTTATTTTTTTGGCTGAATCAAGGAGCGTCCATTGATCCTCTTCTAAAATATTCTGCATTGAGTCAAGGGTCTCTGAAAAATCGGCAGCAGATAATGTTATGGAGTTTTTTCAAGCTCAGTGTATTCATCATTTAAAAAGAGGTCTGACAGTTTGACCTTGCCGCCGCCTATAAGGCTTATAAGACTGTCAAAATTAAGGCTGTCACATAAGTCCTTTTTGGGAGCTTTTCCGCCAAACCAAATTTCTTTCAGGCTCTTTTTCTTTTCGGTTGTAGATTTGCCCGAGCGTAAAATTTCTGACAACTCGGAACCACTGCTGTCAAAGGGCAGCTCTTCACAGAGATTAGTTAAGGAGTCAATAAATTCATCATACAGAACAGTAAAGTCCTTTATTTTATCTGCATTGTCTTTGTCTATTGCATATAAAAAATGTCCTCTGTGTGCCAAAATATAAGCGCAGGCAATATAAATAAGCCTTACATCGTGCTCCCTTGGGTCATTTATAAGTTCGCTAATAAGGTGATGTATCGTGGGATATTTTTTAAAATAGTCTTTGTCTGTAAAATCTGCATCATCAAAATAAATGTTTTTGGTGCGGTGTTCGCTGTCTTCGGGCAGAAGGGCGCTTTCCTTAAGTCTTAAAAAGAAATTTTCATCCTTTTTAATTATTTCCTTTGCAAAAAAATCCTGTAGAAGGGATATTCTTTGCTTGCGCCTGCCCAGTCTTCGCCTTGCGGAACGGAAGGACCTTCTTTTTGCAGATTGTTCTGCCTCGTCAAAAAGGCTAACGCCCCACATAAGATTGTTATTGAATTTTCTCAAATTGTAGTTTTCGTCCGTAACAGCCCAGCCTACGGAATTTGTGCCTATATCTAAGCCTAAAAAAATTTTTTCTTTTGTCACTTGACAAACCTCCTTTTATGTTGTAATATAATATTGTAATAGGATTTACTACCCTATGCAATTACACTACGAGTTCAAATAAAAATTTTTTCAAATCGTTCGGTAATTCCGTTCATTTTTGCACAAGCGTTGTGCTTTCTGCCTTGCTTATAAAAGCAGGGTTTTATTTTTTATATAGATAAAGTACATTTTTCAGATGTTCTTCATATTCTTGCCTAAGCTCCTCGGGAGCTATGATCTTTACTTTGTCTTCCAAACCAAAGATCCAGCCCATAAATGTTGTTTCCGGCTTTATCATAAGGCTGACTCTGAAGACGCCGTTTTCTTGGGGAATGACTATTATGTTTTTTCCAAACCTGTCAATAACAATATTCATCATATTATTGCTGTTTTGAAATTCCAAAATCACATTTTTGGTTTTTCCGCTGTACATGAAGAATGTTTCGTTCAAATAAATATCTATATCAAAACCTTGGGGAAGGGGCACAGCGCTTTCATCGGATATAATTATATTATCCATTCTGTCTATTCTGAAATTTGTAAAAGCCTCGGAATATTTTTCATAAAATGCAACAACATAATAGCGCCCGTCATTCCATATTAAAGAATAAGGAGAGCATTTTCTCCTGCCCTTTCTAAAACATTTCTTTTTCTCAATGTCATAATCAAACAGGTCAAATTCTATCATTTTATTTTTGTTGATAGCCGCCAGTATTAAGTCAATATTATAATATGTACCTTCATTTTCGTTTTTTGCAATATTAAGCGCGCTCAGACCGTTTTTCAAGCTGTTTGCTTCATGATAACTGCATAAGGAATTTAATTTTTTGATCAAAGCGTGAGTTTTTTTGTTTGTGAGAAATTGAGAAGAATTTATAGCATCCATCATAATTTTGATCTCAGGCAGATCAAATTTTCTGTGTATAATGTGATATCCCGAATGACCCTTTTTCCGTTCATAGTGAATATCCATGCCAAACTGTTTTAAAGCGTTTATATCAGCATAAATAGCCTTCCTTGAAACCTCGCAGCCACGCTCAGACAACTTACATATTATGTCATTTAGTGTTATCAAATGTAATTCATCGGTTAAAGAAAGGAATAATTCTGCAAGATATAAAATTCTAATTCTTGTTCCGGACACAGTACAATCCCCCCAATGCACTCATATTATCAGTACATATTATAACACAATCAAAGTACCATTTTAAGGACTTTGCCCATAAACCTCAAAATATCAGCATTCTATACAAATTCCCGCCCAAAATTTGGTGCTTTTGTCCATAAAGTTACACCTACATCAAAATTTCTTAATTTTACCTGCGATATAGCTAAGTAGTTTTCTGACGGAGAGCAGATATTACTTGGCTTCAAGGTTGAGCCTGAAATGACAAAAAGCTATCTGACAAATTGCCTTTTGGGCATAGATATGCTATAATTAATTAAAACAGGCATATTTGATGTGTAAAGCGGGGGTTTGATGATGGAAATTCGTGTACTTAAATATTTTTTGGCTGTTGTGCGTGAGGAAAGCATAACAAGGGCGGCAGAGGTTTTGCATATTACACAGCCCACACTGTCAAGGCAGCTTGCGCAGTTAGAGGAAGAGGTGGGTGTAAAGCTGTTTGACAGAGGGACAAGGAGAATTGTTCTGACTGACGAGGGTATGCTTTTAAGACGCCGGGCAGAAGAAATTATAGATCTGTCGGACAAGACCCTGGGTGAGCTTCTGACACGGGAAGAGCAGGTCGAGGGCGTTATAACCATAGGCGGAGGCGAGCTTAACGCAATGGAGCAGATCGCCGAGCTTTGCGGCACTTTCAGAAAGAAATATCCACGGGTGCGTTTTGACATATATACTGCCACTGCGGACGTTGTAAAGGAGCGCATAGAGAGGGGCAATATTGATATAGGCGTGCTGTTAGAGCCTATAAATATAGAAAAATTTGAGTACATACGCTTTCCCGAGAAGGAGCAGTGGGTGGCGCTTATGAGAAAAGACGATCCCCTTGCACAAAATGACACAGTCACTGCCAAGCAGTTAGAGCCTTTGCCTCTTATAGTGCCAAGAAGGCTTAATGTGCGGGGAGAGCTTGCCAACTGGTTTGGAGAGAGGTTTGAGCATTTGAATATTGCCTATACGGGCAATTTGACAACCAACATTGCTATGATAGTGCAAAAGGGCTATGGCTATGCAATAGTAGTGGGAGGCTCACTGCCCTTTGGGGATAGGGCGGATGTTGTGTCACGCCTGCTTTCTCCCGCACTTGATGCCTCCGTAGTTTTTGCGTGGAAGCGTGAGCAGCCTATGAACACGGCAACAAGAAAATTTATAGAACATGCAAAATGCTTTTTAGGCATAGATAGGGCATAAAAATTAAGTATTTGATATAATAAGAATTTTTCAATATAATGTAAGTGTAGAGTAAAAGCAAACGTTTATCTGCACTTACATTTTTATTGGAGGAATTATTATGTACCCGGATAAATATTCTCTCACAAAGGCAGGGCTTGGTGACGATAAAATAAAGGAAATATTAAGCTGTGAAACGCAATACGAAAAATACAGACTCCTTCGTCTGTGCCGCTGTGAGCAGCTTGATGAAATTCATACCAAACAGCAGTCGCTGGACACTCTTGACTTTATTATAGGCAAAATGAAAAAAGAACAATAAATAAGGGGGATAAAATGAAAACAAGAAAAACAACAGAATATATAGATTAAAATAAAAAAATTATGTATGGAGGGATCAATATGAAAAAATTATTTGTTTTAGTAATGATGTTATGTGTTATATTTGCCCTTGCGGCTTGTTCTTCGGGAAACAACACCGAAAACACAGCCGAGACCGAGGCTGACAAAACCGCAGCAGAAGCAGCACCCACTTTGGCTGGTGAAGAAACCGAAAATACCAATTCAAAAATATTGGTTGCTTATTTCTCATGTACAGGAAATACGGCTGCCGTTGCTGAAAAAATAGCCGACAAAACAGGGGGTGTTCTCTATGAAATAACACCTCTTAAACCCTATACAGAAGATGACCTGAATTACAACATTGACGGCTGCAGAGCCAACACCGAGCAGAACGACCCCACCGCAAGACCCGAAATATCCGGCACGGTGGAAAATATGGAGGACTACGACACTGTTTATGTGGGCTATCCTATATGGTGGGGAGAAGCGCCCAAGATAATGTATACATTTATGGAAAGCTATGATTTTAGCGGAAAAACAATAATTCCTTTCTGCACCTCGGGCAGCAGCCCCATAGGAGACAGCGCAGAAAATATGCGTTCCTGCGCTCCCGATGCTATTTGGCTTACGGGCGCTCGTTTTAGCTCGTCCCCAAGTGAGAGCGACATAGCCGACTTAATAAACGGATAAAACGTATTAAAAACATATTTAATATTATATATAGATTATTTTATACATAGTATAAAGGGATATATTCCTGAATTGGGGAATATATCCCTTATTTATTTGGCAATAATCTGCAAGTGCTGACCGTATCATTATAGAGCGGCACAGGGGGCTATAGGGAGAGCTTATTTTTGTATTCCGTGGGGGTCATGCCCATGTTTTGTTTAAAAACTCTGTTAAAGGTTCTTATACTTTCAAAGCCTGTAAGGCTGCATACGGTCGTTACGGTGAAATCTCCGCTGCGCAAAAGCTCTGCTGCCTTTTCTGTGCGGAGCTTTCCCAGATAGGTTTTGAGGTTCATATTGAATTTTTCGGAAAAAACACGGGATATATAGTATTTGCTCACATTGAACTGCTTGGCAAGGGTTTCTCTTGACAGGGGCTCGGCGTAGTTTAAGGATATGTAGTTTATAAGCCGTGGGGTAAGGTCCTTTGCGGGGATAGGGTCGTACCTTGATATTTCGAGATGTTTAAACAGCTCCGAAAAAATGACAAATGTATAACCAAGCTTTTTTTCTATGGGCGCTTTTTTGTCCATATGCTCCATGGCAAAGCGCACCTCAGGGGTTATATTTTCGGAGGGTATGACAGGGTCGTTACAGCAGATGTAGTCAAGGGAGGGAAAGAACCCTGCCAGATAGCGTGGGTCTAAAATTATGAGGAGAGTATCTGCCTCTTTTTTGCTGTGGGTATAGTAGGAGTGAAGAGTGTTTGGAAAAATTACTGCCGCATCCCCTTGTTTTACAGTGAAAAAGCTGTTGGATACTCTTATGCGCTGTACTCCCGAAAAGACATAGAGTATTTCTATATATTTGTGTATGTGCTCATTGAAGTTAAGCTCCTTTTTGTTGTTTATGACAGTAAAATCCGATTTTAATATCTCGTAGAAGGGCAGCATAAAAACACCTCACTTTTTGACCTATACTCAGCACCTTATGACTATTATTGTATGCCAAAATGTTGTATAATACAAGTAAGATTTTAAAATTGTAATTTTTATAAAAATGAGGAGGGAGTTTTTTGAAAAAGCGTTTGTTGTGTTTTTTGCTTTTTGTTTTAATTTGCTGTCCTCTTTCTGTTTTGGGAGGGACTGTTGTGGATCAGAATAAAGTATATAAGACGGTGTCGGGGTCAGGTAAATATTGTGACGTGGTAAAGTGGGGCAAAAATGTGGCTGTAATAACAAGCGACAGGCACAGAATACAGTATACTCTTTTGGGAGGGGTCTTTTCTGATGTATGCCTTGACTTTTTTGAAGAAAGCGACATACCCGACTATTACGGAAAGACTTTTGTTATAAACGATATTGATGTTGTGGGAGATCAGCTCATAGCCGGCTGTAATGAGGGCATAGTTCTCATTATAACCGACTGTATGAAATGTTATAAGCTGAAAAAGGTCTGCGACTTTGATATAACCAAAATAGCCGTTGATAATGTATATATGACTGTGTACGGAGCAGCCGTGGGGGAAAGGGCTAAAGTGCCCTTAGATGTTGTAAGACAGTCTAAGATAGCCCCCTCGGAGGTAAGGCAGAAGGTGGAAAACGGGGCTTATCTTATTGATGTGAGGGATAAGGCAGATTTTTTGGCAGGGCATATAGAGTGCGCTGTTAATATACCCATAGACAGTATAGAAAAAATAGGGGAATACCCTGCAAACAGCACCCTTGTTTTCTATTGCTACAGCGGAAACCGCTCAGGCAGGGCTGTGGAAACGGCTCGGGGTCTTGGTTTTGTAAACGTATATAACGCCGGAGGCTATGAGGACCTTTTGGCAGAATACTGAATAATTGCATAAGGAGGGTGAAACATATATGAAGTTTAAAAAGCTTATAGCCGCAGGGCTTGTATTTATAATGACAGGAAGTATTATACCGGCAAATGCAGCGGTAATCGAGGAGGGTGACACTATGCTGCCATATCAGAATGAGGCTTTGTCTTTTGAAGAAAGAGCTGCCGATCTTGTATCAAGAATGACACTTGAAGAAAAGGTGTCACAGCTTCAAAATTCGGCTGCGGCTATAGACCGTCTTGGAGTCAGTGACTACAACTATTGGAGAGAGGGGCTTCACGGTGTGGCAAGACAGGGACGTGCCATAAGCTTTCCTTCGCCTCTTTCTATGTCAAACACCTGGGACAGAGAGCTTGTTAAGGAGGCGGCTGACATAACCTCTACCGAAGCAAGGATAAAGGACAATAAAAAGAACCTGAACTATTGGTCGCCTACCATAAATATGGCGAGAGATCCACGCTGGGGCAGAAACGAGGAGACCTTCGGAGAAGATCCTTATCTTACAACGCAGCTGGCAGACCAATTTATTGCTGGTATGCAGGGAGATGACCCAAGCTACCTTAAGACAATAGCCACCTTAAAGCACTTTGTGGCAAACAACGCCGAGGGCGAGCGTACCTCGGGTGCATCTGTTATGGACGAGCAGACCCTGAGAGACTATTACGGCAAAGCCTTTGAAGACATAATAAAGGATGTTCACCCGGGAGCAGTAATGAGCTCATACAACGCAACTACAGTGACAAGAAGCGGAAAAATCATACAGGAGGGAGGTTATCTTCCTTGGGATTATCTTCCTTCACCTGCAAATCCGTATATACTTACGGAGCTTCTGAGAAAAACCTGGGGTTTTGACGGCTTTGTAACAGGCGACTGCGGCGCAGTAGGTTATCTCAACGGTACGGTGGCATATAAGAAAACACTGTTTCCCGATGCGGAAGTCTTGGGCGAGGTGTCTCAGTCCGAAACGGTGGCAAAGGCATTTCAGGCAGGCAACGACATTGACTGCGGCAGCGTGGCAAACGCAGGAGCTTATGAGGCAATACAAAACGGCAGTCTTGACGAGGCTATAATAGATGTGGCACTTTACAGACTTTTTCTTCAGAGAATGAGAACAGGCGAGTTTGACTCCGATGTGCCCTATCAGAATGTGGATGAAAGCAAGTTAGAAGCTCCCGAGCACGTTGCAGTGGCAGAAAAGGCAGCTGAGGAGAGTTGGGTGCTTCTTAAAAACGATAATATACTTCCTCTTGGTGAGGATGTAAAGACGGTTGCTATAGTTGGCAGCTATGCAGGGCAGACCTTCCTTGGGGATTATTCGGGACTTCCCACCGATACAACAACGCCCTATGAAGGTTTGGTTCAGGTGCTTGGGGACAAAGTAAAAGTAGAATACATAGGCGCAGTAGGCGACGACACACCTTTATTCAATATTAAATCACTCAAGCTTGTAAAGAACGACAACACCGAAGTAAATGTAGACCTTTCCACGGCGGCTGTGGCAGTGCTTGACAGTAAAACAGGCAAGACAGGCGTGCAGAAGGCAGAAAGCAGCCTTGTTGACTTTACTCCCGCAGGCTCGGCGGCGATACCTGACGTAGATTTTACGGATGTAAAGAGCATAAAGGCGGAAATTTCCGCAGATGCTCTTTCACCGGGAGGGCAGCTGCTTGTGGGCTATAATTCGGCAAGCCAGACTGTGGCTTCGATAGATGTGCCCATTACCGGCTCTAAGGATAACTACCAAACCGTAGAGATACCCTGCACAGCAAATGCAGGGGGATATTCAGGCAAGGCAAGTATGTTCCTTACAGCGGCGGCAGTTTCGGAGTTTGATTTTGAAGATAACAAGCATAAGCTTGAGGGCGCAGACGTTATAATAGCCTACGTTGGCACAAGCCTTTCCGACTCCAGCGAATCTCACGACCGTGAGAGTATAGCCCTGCCTGAGGATCAGGCTTATGTAAAGCAGATAGCAGACGCTTATGGCGACAAAACTGTCGTGGCAATGCAGACAGTAGGGCAGATGGATATTTCGTCCTTTGCAGACAAGGCGAAGGCTATAATGTGGACAAGCTATAACGGACAAAAGCAGGGTCTTGCTTTTGCAAAGATAATAGCAGGGGAGGTCAATCCCTCGGGCAAGCTCACCACTACATGGTACGACCCTGAGGACCTTGCATCAAAGCTGCCCCTTTCTGCCCCGGAAGTATCCGAGGGCGGCATAACATGGAAGAGAAATACAGGCTACCGTATAAGACAGAGCTCCGACTATCCCGGAAGGACTTATCAGTATTATAACGGAAAGGCTGTTTATCCCTTTGGATATGGGCTTTCTTATACGAGCTACGAATACTCCGACCTTAAGCTTTCGTCAAACACAGTTGATGCAAACGGAAGTGTAAAAGTAACGGTAGCTGTAAAGAATACGGGCAAGACTGACGGGCAGGAAGTTGTACAGCTCTATGTAAAAGCTCCCGGCGGCAACGGGGAGGACCTTCCTCTTAAGCAGTTAAAGGGCTTTGAGAGAGTAGACCTTAAGGCAGGGGAGACCAAGACAGTCACAATGACTCTTGATATACCCGACCTTCACTTCTACAGCGAAGCCCATAAGAAAATATATGTGCCCGAAGGAATATATACCATAGCGGTGGGCAGAAACTCCGCAGACGAAGCAAATACAGCTGAGCTTACAGTAAAAGGCTCTCTTCGTAGAAGGCTTGAAAGCGTATGCGCAATACCTTCGGGAGTAGTGGTCGTTTCTGCGGTAAGTGATGACGGCAAGGTGGTTGGCGAGCTAAAATCGGTCGAGGCAAACCTGACTGCAAAGCTCTCCGATGAAACGGATGCAGACCTCTCTCAGGCAAAGGTGACCTATACAAGCTCCGATGAAAACGTGGCAACGGTAAACGCCCACGGTCATGTGAGAGGCGGCATAAAATCGGGCACTGCCACTATAACGGCTTCAGTCACCGTAAACGGTGTGACAAAGAAAACGTCTTTCCCTGTTTCCGCAACAGCAAAGGCTGCAATAACGGGAGAGCTTATGAAGTCATATACAGATAAGCTTGACACGGCATTTGCAGGCTATTTGCCGGCAGACTATTCGGAAGAAAATTGGGGACTTATAACAGGTATTTATAGCGATGCCAAAACCGCTCTTAAAAAAGAGATAGACTCCGACGTTCTTCCCACCATAACGGATGATGCCGTATCGGGTATGGCAGCCATAAGGAAAAAGCCTGCGCCGGGCACGGCTATATATACTATAGACAATCTTAAAAATACAGTAGCCGGCACAATAGAAGCCGACCTTACATACAACGGCGACTCTATGCAGCCCGAGGCAGTGCTTGTTACAGAGGTATATAACAATGATGGAAGTCTTAACAGAACATTACAGACTCCCGTACAGGACAGCGGAAGTTATATAATAGAGGGCAGCTTTGTATCCGGCGAAAAAACAGAGCTTTACATACTAAAAGATATGAACTCTACAGAACCCCTGTGCGGCAAGCGCGACCATATTTTCGAGTTGTCTGCGGATGCTCTTGTAACCGTATATAACTTCAGCGATCCAAAATTTGACCCCTGGAGAAACACCACGGACGAGTTGCCTCTTGCACATATAGAGGTGTTTGACGGCTTTGGCGCTTTCAACGACAAGACGCCGAGCTTTACCTACAGATACGGCGGAGTGGACTACAGCTTTACAAGATCTTTACAGGCAGGTGGGGGCAGCACCACAAAGAGGTGCATATACTTTACACCCCAAGAAGGCTTTGCAAAATGTACCGTTACTGTAATATTCAACAGTAACTCCGAAGGCAGACCCATGAATATCGCCCAAGGCGGCAGCATTGTGGCTACTCAGGACGGCCCCAACCCAAGCAAGAACGAGGCTCAGGCAGTGACCGCAGAAATAACCGACTTCACCCAGCCCGTATATATCTACGGCGGCAGCAGCAATAAAGACCTTCTGGGCGTTATCATTGCATATGAATGATCGCCACCCCCATAGAAATTCACATCACCCCCAATATGTCCCCTATAAAAATAACAAACAATAAAAAAAGGATCGTTCTCCTCGGAAGAGCGATCTTTTTTGCAGTTAAAACGGCAGTCTTTTATGCGACCTAATAAAGAGATTTGCGGCGGTGTGTTTATCCTTGGTGGTTTTAAAGAGCGTTTTTTCCGAACAGTCCTTTGGCTATAATAAGGTTTCTTGAAAGTATTATAAACTTTGGTGTTTATCAAAGCAGTCAACAGACTCCGGGCTATATAATTTAAAATATAAATGTGGAAAACTTAAAAGGAGTATGATATAATAAATATAACGACAAATGTATGCACGGCATAATTTTGAACTTAAATATGACCGAGTATTTTTAATGGAAAATTAAGTATAGGACAGGATAATATTATGAATAAACCGCCGTTTGAGATCACAAACTTATAGCGCTGCCCAAGGATATAACCGAATGGAATTCTCTGTTTGCGTGGCTCCCCATAGAATCCATAATACATGACAGACAAAGCGAATACTACGGAATAATTAACAGTTGCAACAATTTGGGCAGCTCTACGGAATTTATTGTTTTTATGCTTGATGTAATTAAAGATGTGCTGAGGGAAGAAAATGAAATGTCGGAAAAAGTGTCGGAAATAATGTCGGAATTGGAAAAGGACAGGCTTGAAATAATCAAAAGCTATTTATCCAAGCACCGCAGCATTACCTCAAAAGAAGCCGTCAGCCTTCTTGACATTAGTGAGCGTACATCGCAAAGGCTTCTGAAAAAAGCCGAAAGAATGGGACTTATCAAAAGCATGGGTTCTACGAAAAACAAGCATTATTACATAGTATAACTATGTCCATAGACAGCAAGGCTAAGACTTATTTCCCTGTTATGGAAAAAACGGGTTATTGACTTACCTGTTTTTGTATAGTAGAATTTATAATATGTATTTTTATTTTGTAAAATGGGTTTTTGTGGGAGTTTTATGAATAAAAACCCGAATAAACACAGTGTTATTTTGGAGGAAGGGCGTAATTATGAATGATGTTCCTAAGCTGATTGTAATGTTGACCTATAATGACCATACAGTAAAAAATGCTTTCGATATTTTTAAAAGCTGTAAGAATGTCAAGGCTGAATATTGGGGCTTTAAGGAAGAGGGTCTGCCCCATGATAAAATGAGGGAGCTTTATTCTTACATGAAAGACTGCGGTAAAAAAACCGTTCTTGAAGTAGTAGCATATACTGAAAAGGAATGTCTTGAGGGGGCGGAGATGGCTGTTGAATACGGAGTCGATATTCTTATGGGCACAATATTTTCCGACTCGGTAAATGAGCTTTGCAGAAAAAACGGTCTTAAATATATGCCCTTTGTGGGGCAGGTAGAAGAACGTCCCTCTGTTCTTAAGGGTACTGCCAAGGAAATGATCGAAGAAGCAAAAGCCTATCTGAAAAAAGGCGTCTATGGCTTTGATTTGCTGGGCTACAGATATACGGGAGAGGCATTTGGGCTTATAAAGGAATTTGTTTCTTCTGTAAAAGCGCCTGTATGTGTTGCGGGAAGCATAAACAGCTTTTCAAGATTAGACGAAATTTTGGAGATCTCCCCCTATGCCTTTACAATCGGAAGTGCATTTTTTGAAAACAAATTTGAAGGAACTTTTGAGGAACAAATAAATAAGGTGTGTGAATATATTTCAGGGGTGAGGTAAAATGCTTCATAAGCTGTTTCCCTATGAATATGCAGAAAGTGTTTTTGCTCTTGATTATAATAAATTATATGCCCTTGGCTACAGAGGTATAATTTTTGACATAGACAATACATTGGTTCATCACGGAGAAGACTCCACTCCCGAGGTTGATGCTCTGTTTAAAACCATACATAGCATAGGCTTTAAAACTATTCTGCTTTCCGACAATGACAAAGAGAGAATAGAGAGATTTTTGAAAAATATTAATTCAATGTATATTGCAGACGCCGAAAAGCCAAAGCCCCATAATTATCTGAAGGCTGTGGAAATGATGGGCATAAAGAAGGAGGAAGCCGTTTTTGTGGGAGATCAGATATTTACTGATATTTACGGAGCAAACCGAAGCAAAATAGCAAGCATACTGGTAAAATATCTGAGGTATGACGACGAAACCAAAATAGGCAAAAAAAGAATGTTTGAAAAGATCGTTCTTAAGCTCTACAGTATGAGCAGGGCTTATCAGCACCGCATAGGAGATATTTATAAATAAGGGAGTTGTTTTATTATGGCAGGGGACAAAAAGCTTTTTTGCGAGATTAATCCTTTCTGTTATGCTGTTTCCACATATAAGGAAATATTGAAACGATATATAAAGGATTTTTTCGGCAATGAAAAATTTTCAAAAACAATAAATAAGGACAAGCTGCCAAATTTAGTTTGGTCTCACAGTGTAAATATGATAAAAAGGGCCAAGGGAGTCAATCTGACCCATCAGCAGAACAAGGCTGTAAACATAGGGCTTGCCGGTGAAAAAATCAACGGAATGATAATTCACCCCGGTGAAGTCTTTTCATTTTGGAAAACCGTAGGAAACACAACCAAAAGGAGGGGCTATAAGGAGGGGCGTATAATCGAAAGAAATAAGCTCATTGCCGGCATAGGCGGCGGACTTTGCAATCTTAGCAATACTATTCATATTCTGGTTTTGCACAGCCCCCTTAAGGTGACTGAATTTCACATGCACTCTGATGCGCTTGCTCCCGATGAGGGGAAGAGAGTGCCCTTCAGCGCAGGAACATCGGTTTGTTATAATTACATAGACTACAGGTTTAAAAACACCACCGACCAGGATGTGCAGCTTCTTGTGTGGTGTGAGGGCGAAGTGCTCCACGCAGAGCTCAGAAGCGAAAGAGACTTTCCCTATAGCTACGAAATAACAGAAGAAAACCACCATTTTAAAAAAGAGGGAAGCAAATATTATCGCGTTTCTGAAATATACAGAGAAATTACAGACAAATCTTCGGGCGAATTAAAGGATAAGGAGCTTATTCTCAACAATCATTCGGAGGTTATGTATGACTATGCTCTTATACCCAAAGACCAAATAAGAGAATAAAAGCTAAAAACATATATGGGGAGCTGCTGCCTATGCCTTTTAAAATTATAAGAAATGACATAACAAAAACGGATACTGAAGCCATTGTAAACGCTGCCAACACCTCACTGCTGCCGGGCGGTGGTGTGTGCGGAGCTATTTTTGCTGCGGCGGGGTATGAAAAGCTTGCGGCCGCCTGCAGAAGAATAGGACATTGCGATGTAGGCAGAGCGGTCATTACGAAGGGGTTTGATCTCAGGGCAAAATACATAATACATACCCCCGGACCTGTATATAAGGACGGAAAGCACAACGAGGAGACCCTTTTGTATTCCTGCTATAGATCCTCTCTGGAGCTTGCCCGCAGCAAACATATAAGCTCAATTGCCTTTCCTCTCATATCATCGGGTATATACGGCTTTCCAAAGGACAAGGCTCTTAAAACGGCGGTAAAGGCAATAGAGGATTTTCTTGAAAACAATGAAATGGACGTATATCTTGTTGTCTATGACAGACAGTCCTTTGAAATAAGCTCAGAGCTTTATTACGATGTTTTGGAATATATAGACAAAAGGCTTGAGGTGTCTGAATTTCCCCGACGTGCAGGCTATGACATAGGCTCGGCTATAGATATAGGAAAAGCTTATAACAAAGTTTCTGCCAATGACTCAGAGTTCAAAAGCAAATTGTCAAGTGAGTGCACTTCTAAGCCTGAAAAGAGCATAGACGATATGTTCAGAGATATGGATATGTCATTTTCCGTTTATCTTATGAAGCTCATAGACGAAAGCGGTATGACAGATGTTGAAGTTTATAAAAGAGCCAATGTGAACAGAAAATTATTCTCAAAGATAAGAAGCAATCGGGAATATAAGCCCAGTAAGGTTACGGCGATTTCTTTTGCCGTTGCTCTCAGGCTTGATTTGGACGGCACGAGGGATCTGATTGGCAGAGCGGGCTATGCCCTTACACACAGCAGCAAATTTGATATAGTGATCGAATATTTCATAACACATAAAAATTACAATATATTTGAAATAAATGAGGTCTTGTTTTCCTTTGACCTTCCGCTTATGGGCGCTTGAAAATGTCGCCTGACAAGCGACCTGTCTTTTATTGGGGTTTAGTATAATCAAATCATCAAATAAAAGGGAGGCAGTTTAAAATGAAAAAGAATTTAACAGAAATCGTATTTATTCTTGACCGCAGCGGCTCTATGGCAGGCCTTGAAAAGGACACGATCGGCGGATATAACTCTATGCTTGCAAAGCAGAGAAGAGAAGAGGGTGAAGCTCTCATTTCCACTGTTCTTTTTGACAATGAAATAAGCGTTATACATGACAGAGTGCCTATTGAGGATATAAAGGACATTACAGAGCGCGAATATTTCACAAGAGGCTCAACCGCCATGCTTGATGCAATAGGAGGGGCGATCCACCACATAGGCAACATTCACAAATACGCCCGTAAAGAGGACGTGCCTGAAAAAACACTTTTTATAATCACAACTGACGGAATGGAAAATTCAAGCCGCAAATATACTTATGAAAGAGTGAAGCATATGATCGAGCGGCAAAAGACAAGGTATGGCTGGGAATTTCTGTTTTTAGGTGCAAACATCGACTCTGCCGAAACCGGCGGCAAAATAGGTATAGACAGTGACTATACCGTAAATTACACCAATGACGGCATAGGCGCAAGGCTTAACTTTGAAGTTATGAGTTCGGCAATTTCACATGTACGGAAATCTTCAAAGCCCATTGACAAAAGCTGGAAAAAGAAAATACAAGACAGAAACAGGAAGTAATTTCTTTCCGACAAAAAAACGAGGCTGTGAAAAAGCCTGCAAAACTTAAATAATAAGGTTTTCTATGATAAAAACATAGGAAGCCTAAAATTATGCAAAAAAAAGAAATCTAAAAGTTAAAACCTAAGCAAAAATCTGCTAACCGCCACATATCAACTATTAAATCATCATAGAAAGTCAATTTAAAAAAATCTCACACTGCCACACTAACATATAATTATATTTATATTTTGGTATAGATTTTTTAGAGTTTAATATTAACTAAAGCATTATTTTATATAAACCGCGTTTTAGGCTTTCTTGTCAGATTTTTTAGCTATATTTATCCGAATGTAATAATTTACTGTTCATATATATAGTTGTCTTGTTTTTTAACAGAAATTTTTGTTAATTGATTTTCTTAAAAGGAAGAAATCTACACCTTGAATTGATATTGTTTCTCGGTAATTTCATATGTGAAATCAATATAAAACGGGTATTATATTTTTTATGTGCTTTATTTTATATATTATAATGCCGGATAACTGAAATTGCAACTTGTTTTCAACTTATATAAACAAATTGTAATATATTGAAAATTGTTATGGCAGATATTGACGGCAGGCAGGGTCGCATAAAATGTTGTTTAAGGCAAATAATAGATTTACAAGCCGCCAATTTACAGAATTGCAAGCATAAAGACGTTTTACAAAAGTTTCAGGAACATCAGACGGCTTCATGAAAATTAATGAAACAAAAATTCAGGAGGTAAACTATGAAAGCAACAGGCATAGTCAGAAGAATAGATGATTTGGGCAGGGTCGTCATACCGAAGGAAATCCGCAGAACCTTAAGAATAAGAGAGGGCGACCCGTTGCTGACAACATTGTTACAGTCGGAAAACAAAAGAACAGCACTATTTATCAAAGCAGTCAACAGGCTTTGGAGTACATAAAACAACTCTTGCTTAAAATCAGGTTGAATATACAATATAAGTTGTGTTATAATTATAATAGGAGGTGACAGCTATGCAAAGAAAATATCTGGTATCTGAAACAACCAGAGTTGAAAGAGAAAAGATAGCCAATGATGCTTTGGGTATATCTACATTGGACGCTGCAGAGCCAACAGAGGAAACAAAAAAACTTGTAAATGAGTATATTCTTGGAAATATGGAGATTTCAGATGTGCTTGAGGCTACCATAAATAGATATAAGGCTATGAGTGTTTAACGGTTATGAAAGAAAAAGATATTTATTTATATGATGATGTGCCTGTTCTTAAAAATCTCTTTGGTATAAAGGATGAGGAACTGTTGGACGAGGTTGAAAGAGATATAACATACATAAGGCTTATGGATATTGACGAAAAGATAAGTGGAAATGAATTTAATTATAATAGATTAAAAGAAATTCATAAGTATATATTTAGCGATATATATGAATGGGCAGGTTGTGAAAGAGTTGTCCCTATGGTAAAGGGAGAAAATGTTCTTGGCGGAGATACAGTGAGATATTCGATACCGGGATGTATAGAAAATGATGTTGAAGCTGCAATTAATAATATTAACTCAGTAAGATGGGATAAACTTGATATTAATGAAACGGCAGACAAATTTTCAAAATTGATTGCTGCATTATGGCAAGTTCATCCTTTCAGAGAAGGGAATACTAGGACTGTAATGACATTTGCAACACAGTTTGCAGAAGCAAATGGATTTAAAATGAATAAACAGCTTTTGAGAGAAAATGCAAATTATGTAAGGAATTCGTTGGTTAAGGCATCAGATGGACCTTATTCGGAATATGATTATCTCATAAGAATAATAAAAGAAGCTATTGAAAAAGGATAATGTTTAATATCAAATAGACATATCATACCTGATGTGTCTATTTTTAGTACAATATGATAAATATTATTTGATTAACACAAAACAGATACACCAAGCTGATGTATCTGTTTTTTGTATTTTAAGAGCGTTTTAAATTATATTCATTGTTCCTTTTGCAAGGTCGGATGCGACAAAGGGTATGAAATAAAATGGTATTGTGAGCAGTTTTTGTTTCTGATCATAGCCATAATTGTTTTTAGAAACCTTGATTGCACACTCAAACTTGTTATGATTTGAAAATTTTGTAAGAGAATTAAGAGTGCCTCTGCCTTTTTTAACATCAATAGGATATAGCTTGTTATTGGACTCTATTATAAATTCCAGTTCCGCAGATGTTCTGCCGCGCCAATAGAACAGTTTGTTTCCTTTGGCAATAAGCTCGTTTGCCACAAAATTTTCAAAGAAAATACCCGACAAGGTGTTCTCTCTTTCGTTAGATACAAACGAAGCCGCATTGATACCGCTCTGATATGAGAACATACCGATATCTCCTAAAAACAGACGGAAATTACTTTCATTGTCCGCCATAAGCGGCATTGTAATGTGTTCCTTCAGTTGGAAAGATTGATTGATAACATGAGCCATTGTAAGCCATTGAATAGAGGTGGCGTAATCTCTTGTTTTGCTCTTTTCTGCAATAAGGCTTGGTGAAAAGTTCTTAGACTCCTTGTTAAGTTCCTTATATATATTTTGGAATAGGGCACGGGAACGCAGAACTGCTTCGGGGCTTGCCTGATATAGCTCCATATCGGAAAGGTAATTATCGTACAAGACCTTAAGTATTTCTCTTGAAGTAAGTACATTTTCATCATCAATATAAGCCTCTACAGCTTCGGGCATACCGCCGATAAGAAGATATTTATACACCTGATCCATTGCAAATTCATGTATATTATTGTCAAGGGGTCGTTTGTTGCTATAAGCCTTTTTAACGGTGTCGTAAAGCATGGAATTGCTGTTTAGCAAAAACTCGTCAAAGGACATTGGATAAACTGTTATTTGATTGATCTTACCGACCGGAAAAAGGAATTTGCCGTTATTACCCAATCCTCTTTTGTGAGTTTCTCTTTGCAGCTTTATACGCACCATTGAACCTGTTGCTATAACAGGTATCTGTCTGTGCTCCTGACAAAAATATTTCAGAGAAGATATGATGTTCGGACATTCCTGCACCTCATCGAATATCAAAAGTGTTTTCTCGTTTATATGTTTCATTTTACGCAATGAAATATACTCAATAATTTTCTCAGCATTTGCTGTTTCGGTACAGAACGCACGTATCTCATCTTCAATTTTGCAGTCAATATAAATATAGGAATTCTTGTAATAAGTCTCGGCAAAGAGCTCTTTTACAAGATATGTCTTTCCAACCTGTCTTGCTCCCCATACTATAAGCGGCTTTCTGCGTTTATCACTATTCCATGCTATCAGATTTTGTAAAGCATTTCGTTCCATACATATCCCTCCCTGTTTTGCTAGTTTCAGTAAATATATTGTACCATAACTTGCACCATTATTCAAGTAATTTTATAGATTAATTGCACCTATACATAAATATTTAAAATAATTAATTGCACTTTTTCGCCATTATGTGAATAGCTGTAATTATAATATGAATTGATCAGTTTTTTAATGCCATTATAGACACAACAAACACTCCGTCCGGCTTTATATATGCGACATTTGACATTCCGCATATTACACAGAGAACAGACGGTGCAATACCACTGTTTTTAAGGATATTATTTCTCAATTCTATAAGAGATTGGGCCGCTTTGTCTATCTGATTTGTGCCAAGCTTTATCTCAAATGTAGTAAAAAAATATGGAGTGAATAAATATAGTGCTGGACTTGTGTCGTCGCTCTGATAGCCATTTATGTCGTCTTCGACAGACAGAATATTTGAGTTGATGATTTTACGCTCCCGTGTCAACACGTCCACGCCATTTACTTTTCGTGTCTTGCTTGTTACTTCGTACACTGCATTACCTCTTTAGAAAAGCCTCAGAGGGCATAAAGGCCCCTGAGTCCTCTTTAAAAGTAAATTGTCAAATTCGTACTCCTCAGTCAAAGAACCTGATGAACTTGCGAAGCTCGACATTCTCACGGAGAGCCTTGCGGATTTTATTTAGCATCTTTCTGACTGCACCTTCGGTAACGCCCCGTTCATGGGCAAGACTTGCAATGGTTTCACCATTTTTTAGGATGCGATCGTAGATTTCTTGCCAAGGCTCAGGTCAAGTGGACGCAATCTCATCCATCACATCGACTGCGCTCGGCTCTGAATCGGAAGAATGATATGCCTTAGCCAGAACGATAGACTTGTCGCCTGCGGCACTGTTATCATCGTCTTTTCTGCTGAGTATTTTATCAAGCGACAAGGACCGGTTTTTTGGGAATACCTCATCAGCGGCATCATTTACATCAGCTGCGTTCGGTTCATAGCCGTGTTTCTCCGTGAACTTGCGGATATATTTCACTTTCCACTCGGCGATACGCTGCTTTTCTTCAGTGGTACGCTGTGGACGGTGGGCTTTGATGTTCTCATAGACTTCTTGATCCTCGGCGGCGTAAAGAGCCTTGATGGATTCTTCGGTAACATTGTCCTCACCAGGTATCAGTTCGATTTCTTCAATATACTCACGACTTTTGCCGCCTATCGTTTCTTTGCCACAAAACCTGTAGATGTAGGTATTTCTTTTGTTTGAAGTAGTTTTTACAAGCTGCTCGGCTCTGTTTTCTGAATGGACATAAACTTTTTTTACACTTCAACTTGTTTTCCTCCTATTCTTTCCCGAACCGGCGGAACAGCAAAGTGCAAAGAGGCATGACTGACCCAGCGGAACGGGAATCTCTTTTTTTGTGCTTGACCAGCCAAGCTCATAGGCCGGTTTGCTATTTGCCTGTGTCTTTCACAGTGGTTCGAGCTACTTTTTGCACAGAGGTGAATTGCAACATTGGTGGGTAGTTTTATGCCGTACCCAGGGCAATGTTGATTTAGCTATCGTTAGCCATAAGCTCTAAATCTCCAAAGACATAAGAATAGTAGTAAGAGCTTAGATCGTCAAAGTTTGTGGCGTCATATCGTTGAAATACCGACCTTGCTACAGCAGAGCCGTATATCCCACAAACTGCGTCAACTGCGTTTTCGATATTGATGCGCCACATTTCCCGCTCGGTATGCGACATTTATTCTCACCTCCGTAATTGTGGATTTAAGTCTGTTTATAAATATCTATAAACATGAAAATTGATTTTCACTTTACTTCGCCTAAAAAATGGTGTATAATAGCTATAAACATTCATTTTTGCCTTTATCGTTTGACTGATATTATTATCGCTCCACTGTTAGGTACTGGAAAACAGACGAGACAAGGCAAATCAGGTACAGCAGGTACAAAATCAGGTACTGGGAGGCGATTGGAATCAAGAGCAATGAATTTTTAGGGAAGTTGTATGGTTCTCTGGCCAATCAAAAGAATCAAGGAGTCTATATTATCCGCTTCTTCAAGGCTGTCGGGAGCAGTTATTTCACGCTGCCTGAAAATCGGCAGTATCAAAGGAATGCGTACCTTGAAAATGAAAGACACTACACAAAGGATCGTGCATTGACTGATGAAATCAAGGCGAGTTTTCCAAATCCAATAGACTTTGACGGGCTTACCGGTTTTATTTCCGACAATTTGGATTCGAACAAACTGGCTTCCTGTATGTCGGAGTTTGGTATTCCTGTGGGCACAGAGCCGGACAAGGATAGATTTGCTAAAGCCTTGTCCATACAGTTTGGTCGATTTGTGATCAGCATGGAGGCTGATATCAACAATGAAGTGTGGCAGATATAGCGGTTGATACCGAATGGTGAAAATGTGAACTCTAATGACATAAGAGGACTGAGATATTCCGGAGATATAGCTGAAGTTTTTTCGGAAATCAAGCAGATTTCAGCAAATTGCTACGAGAAATTTTGCTACGTTTGGACTATTCAGAACCGAGGCAAACATGAATAGCACGGTAGTAAACTTGTTTTAGTGAATGCGGACGAGATTCAGCTGTTCACAAAATCCAAGGAGCGGCTTGATACTGAGATCAGAAAGTACCGTAATGATCTATTGCTCTAATTGAGATGATTAATATTGCCAGTCAACTTATGGGAGGTTTTTATTATGGATAATATTGTAAGCGCGCCTGAACATAATACTCTTGAAACTCGAATCTCTTTAGAGAAAATAAACACAAAAAGTTCATCATATGACAGTACATTGAATTATTCATATGGTGTTCTTACCTTGTTTTCAAAAACATTCGCAAGCATTAAGCCAGCATTTTACAATTATGGGTATGATCAAAGAATTGAATATGTCAATTCTGAGATTGTAATTTTCGATCCCTCCGCAGCTTCGATAAGTGGTGTTGATGGCAAGGTGAACGCCCAAAAAAATGTATATCTTGTTCGTTATGTGGCTGGTGGCACGACTGTGAACATTAAAACGGGTGAAACGCAACCAACAATTGATTATTCTGTTCCTGTCGAAATACTGCTGACGCGCTCTAAAAAGCAGTGTATATTTCTTGCCATAGAAGACGCATTTGTAGTTATGAAGATAACAGATTATACCGAAAATGCGGGAACTAGTGAATCCGCCACTTCAGAGATAAGAGAGCTTGACGAAAAAACGCTATCTGATTTAAAGACCATAATTGACAGCGAAATCAAAAAACAAGGTTTTGCATATTCTTCAGAGTTTCCACGCTATTTGTATGAAGTTTGCGGTACAAAAGATGTGCGGCTATACGCTTCTGGCGTTAGCGAATTTATCAAGGTACATCTTGCTGATACATTCCAATATGAAACCAACTATAGTCATAAAGGGAAAAAGATCCCAGGGGTAATTTTGCCTGTCAGAAAAGCGAAAAAAAGCACTCAAGTTCGTATAATCGAAGAAACAAGAATTAATTTCGAATCGTTGAGTGATGAATTACGTATTGATTTGAAGGATACAAACTATCAGGTAGGAGTTATTAGCTATTGCAACAAATGGATCGCATTCATTAATCACGGCTTTGGAGCAACAGGAATTAATGAAGATGGTTTGTCAGTTATTTTTAATCCGTCGCTTATAAAAACTGTCCCCGAACAATTTGTATTCAACACTCAAAACAACATTTATCTTGTTCTTTTTTCAGTTTCTGGGACAGTGGTAAATACAAAAACTGGAACTGAACATCCAGCAATTGACTCCTCACTTCCAATCAGAATTATACGCGAGATCCCAAGGAAGGGTTGTGCATATATTAATATTCTACAGAATGAGATTGCTATAGGTGGCACTAAAAATCAAGAAAAACCTGTTCTGTCCGAAGATAAAAGAGAGGTGATTTTTCTTGCTGTTAAAGAGAGAATTCTCAGCAATAAGGGAACCGTCAGGCCCACTGAGATTCCCAAAATATTAGATTCACTACAAGATTATGGGATTAGCAAATATATATACCAAGGGGAACAGCTACAGTCTTGGATTAAGGCTAATTTCCCAGAGCTCTTTGTCTCTCCGAGTACTCACGGTGGCGGACATGAATACATATATCTTTGGAAAGTTACGCCCGAGGATATCAAAAAAGCAGCATTAACAATCTCCGATGTCGATAGAGTGCGAAGCGCATTGATAAGATATCTTCGTGATAATTCTTCTGTTGCACTTGCGGATATCAGTAGAAAGGTTTTTATGCCCAACGGACTTGACATTAGGTTTTATCCGATTGGCAAAACTGTAGAAGAGTGGCTGATGGAGCAGGAGCAATTTACGTTTAGCGACGATAAGCTGTCGATTAGGCTATCACAGGATTACGATGAACAATTTCAGACTCTCGATCCGGTTCCATTACCAGTTAACAATGGATTTACGGATTTCGATGCAGAGGAGCTTGAACGCAAATTTGCTAACTCATTATATGTCGAGTTCCTTTCTAGCGATTGTTTTCGCCGATTGAGACCAAACGAAATCCCAGTAAGGTATATGGAGAAGGCTTTAACTGCGGCACGTCGTCTCGTTTTTGGTTCCGATGCGTTAGAAGCGCATTTAAACACATTCCAGCGAAGTCTATTAATAGCTACAAATAATAGCGACCTATCTGAATGGAGTAATGATGCAAGGTATAATGATGAAATAATAGAACAGTGTCTTGAAACCATGATGTTCGCTGGGACAAAATCAAATGCAGCAAAAATGCTAAATGAGCTCATTCACAAAAATTCCCGTGCGGATCAATATTTGGATTCCAACTCTAAAAAAACTAAAGGCGTAGTTTCGAGATTTCAAATCGCTAGGAATGAACATACTTTACCACTTTATGTTATTGCCGCTTTTGCTCAAGATAGCCAAATCAACATTAAAAGCATAATTGTAGATTATTGTCACTTTGTTCAAGAAATAAATGATAAAGCTCTCTTTCCTGCAAACAATCGTGGATCAAGTCGTTCTCTCTATTTTTCTTCTATTTTAAAAGCCATATTATTAGCTCCTAGTGCACATGAAATCTCTTTAGATAATGCCGCACAAACATTAATGCTTTCAGTGTTTGTAGACACCTATAGTATCGAAACACTTGATGAAGACCTTGTCGATATTCTTTTTTCAACCGAAGATGGATACCACCGTTCTCTAATTAGCCTTATTAAACGGTATGAATCTTGGGATGAGGAAGAATTCGCCAGCTTTATAACAAAGGGTCCGAGCCTCCAATTGTTAGAGCGGAGTATTGCACTTATTTGGGGTAAGTTAATAGAAGACAACAACTGTGACAACATAGAGCAATTTATTCTTCCTGACTCATTCCTTCGGTTGCTTTCTTGGCTCATAACTTATTGCGATCGTGCAACATTGGAGGCTGTTATTGATTTTCCAACAATAGTGAATGAAAAAAAGATTCCACGTAAAGCGAAATGCCTTATGATGCTTCGCTCGTTGCCAAATGTCCAGAAACTTACAGAAAAAGAGGAGGGGTTCTATAATTTAGGAACATATCTGTCAAATTATCTTTTTGAAGAAGCCGAAGAATCTGGCTCTTCTGATTTGATTGCTCAAGATATTCCCAAATTTGTATCCGAGTGGATTGTGTTCTCTAAACGACGCTTCGAAATAAAAAAACATGCACTTTCCGCTGATACAACAGAAAGAAAAACTATGTTTGCAAATCTTTTTAGGGAATACTGGTTGGATAAGGATCACGAACTATTGTTGCAGCAGATGTTTGCTGATGAACTACTGTCAGGTGTTTTTCAAACTTCAGCTGATCCAGCAAACATTCTACTTGACTGTCTTACATTACAGGCTTATGGAGCATATTGCCTGCTCTATCAGCGTATCCAAAATGAGGGTACAGTTTCTCTGGATGAGAAATATCGAGACAGTTATGTCAACGGGCTTATTCAAATTGAAGACTTTAAAAAGCTGATAGACTATGTTTTGTCAGACTCGAGTTTGGAAGATGCGGTGAAAAAGCGATATCTTACAAAAGCTGTCTGTGGCGTTTTCAGTGCCTTTCACTACAGTTCAAAATCTTTTGCATTTTTTGATGAGAAATTCACGTTGGATGATGCAAGAATGCTTCTTCAAGAACAAATGGCAACAAACAACTTTCCTGTTATAGTTATAACTTCTTTGATTGCAATTTATATCCAGCAAAATGACTTTTTTAAAGCGAGATACCTGTATGAAATATTTCATTCACGTGCGGAGATAGGCAACACAAGAATCTATTTGCAGTTTAAGAAATTATTTGATAGTAAAACCAATCACATACTCCAAACAGGTAGCGAAGATAACCATTTTAATGTTCTCCAGACAGCGTTTTATGTTCTTGCTCCCCAGAGTCTGATCCAATTCCTGTTGTGGGCAAGTGGCATAAAAATTCCTGATATGGCAAATTACAATCCTCAGCATGTCCATATCCGTGCAATGTCAAATTTCTTAAAAGACCCAACCAACACTATGTATTGGCAAAATTTCATTCAAGCTCTGTCAACAAGGCTGACGCAATATCCGGCAAACGCATGGCTCGTATGTGTTTGCGATGGCGTTTTATCAAGTGTATGGAATCTTGAGCACAACTTTGATGTTCGTCGAGCTTATGAACTGGTTTTAACGCAGATTCAGGATTCTAACATCCGATCTAGATTCTTCCCTGTTGGGTTGATGCCGTACATAGTTTCATATGTCATCAGAAAAGATGATGAACAACTATGCAGAAGCCTTAGAACTGTTGTTGCGGACGATCAATTATGGAGTCGTCTATTTGTGCATAATCCATGGGCAAAAGAATACAAGGATGACCTTTCTGCTTTTTCTGCCTATTGCGTTCGGAAGTTGAAGGAGACAAAGGACGAACTGTACTCAGATCTTTTAAAAGTAACCGCTCCGTCGGTATCCATTGACAATCTGTCCGCAATAGCATCAGTATCTGGAAGTGCGGATTATTTGATTCGTCAGATATGTAATAACTATCTTGAAGGAATCCAAACTAGTGAAACACAATCTATCGTTTCACAGATAGATCTCACTAGCTTGTCGTTCCGCGATATAGAAGCTATAAAATTATTGCAAACAATTTATACGGATGAGATGGATATAGTAGAGAAATATCCGGATTTGTTTACAGACGAGGAAAAAGTATATAGTTTTAAACAGGACTGTGCTCGTATACTTCAGTACTACCCTGCCATGGACGGACTTCGAACTTTCGAAGCGAATTCTACAGATGCTTGTTACAAAAGGTTAGTTTATTCCTATGTATTTGGTATTTTCTACAATAAAGAATTGTATGACAAGTATTCTTTTGACTATAATGCTTTCAAACATCGCACTGATCAAGTTATTATAGCCAGGTTTCTCCGCAAGGTTTTCTATGCGCAACTTGTCTATAACACATCGTACGATTTCTTCTACAAAAGATGGCGTTATTTGAAATTGTATATCGCTATGGTGATAGAGGAAGGCGGCCCTGCAGATGCCTCTGAAATCATAAATGCAATGAAATTGCATCACCATGATGATAGTATTCTGGACGAATTCTTCATTCCGTTTAAACAGGCTGTCGACACCTATTATGGGCTCGACACTATAAATACAGAAGAGAAAAAGATTTTTCTGTATTGCATGATGCTTGGAAACTTTTCTGAGTATTTGAGTGATTATTCTGAAACACTTATTTCGCTCACTGAAGATGAAACGAAGCCTATAAAACAGATTGTTTCTTTCCTGGATTACAGAGATGTTTCATATGCACTATTTGATTATTTTGACGGCGAAATTAAGGCAGGGATTTTCCAGCAAGCTAAGGGCGTGGCCTCTGCCCTTATTCCGTCAGCATTTGATGTTTTGTGTGAACTTGAAGCGGCCCGCAATGCCAGTGAAGCTTATGGAGTGTACAAAAGTGTCCTAAATAAAACGCCATCTCAATGTGTCAAAGCGATGATTCTTCTTGATGACAGCCGGTATCATGACTATCACAGTTTAATAGATTCTTTGGTTTGTTCACGGCAGCTTCCTTTCCAGATTTATAAGAGGTTTCGCTTGCTGGTGCTCAACAAAAATGAACGCGAGAGCTTTGAACGGTATACCACTTTGTGTGGGTACCTTGAAGAAAAAATCGATCGAAATGCTCCAGATGTTTTTCTATATCTTAAAGCCCTGCAAGCAGGCAATGATGGGAATCGCGAAAGAGTTCAGGCACTCTTGAAAAAAATCGGTGATGGTTATTACCGGATTCCTTCTTCTTGGATGGAAGAGGCAGATAAACTCCGTCGCTTTGCAACTGGTGAACTTAATGAATTTCAAGCCAGCAGAAATCTTCTTGATGCGAGTATCGGTGGCACCCGTGTAAACGAACCATATCACTTTTGTATAATGCTGATTGAGCGCCTCGACTCCGAAAAACTTGCAGATAAGTTGAGCCGCGATGAGATTCTGGCTGCCTGGCGATGTTACCGGGACGAAAGTGGAAGTGTGTCTGAATTTGACCGAATAGTTGCAGGCGCACAAGTACTTCGCAAGCCCAAATTGTTTACAGAGTTAACTAAAGGACTTGGAATGTCGGAAACCCCTGACAAACTTGCTCTTGACCTTGGAATGTTTGTCTTACAAGCAAAAGATGTTCTCCCTATTGAAGCAGATGATCAGTTGGAAATTGTAGCGGAACTAGTTGAGCACAATTTAGATGGAGAAATAGTGTTTCCGCAATTTGTTAGTATATTACGCTCTGCTTCATGTTCTATCGATTGCTGGTGTAAACATCGTGAAACGATACGAAAGGTTATCAGCGAAACCGGGTACATTTCTGATGATACTTTCTTAAATTTATACGCAGAGATACTTGATCCCTGCGCCGTTAAATTGGTTAAGCTGAGCAATCATCAATATTCACTTGAAGAATTGTATCATGACTTGTTAGGATATATGGATAAGCTCTCTGCATCGGAGGAATCCATCTTCCGTCGTTTATTGTATTCTGCGATTGAACACCACCTGAATGAGATTCAAAATGGAGTGCGACTGGTTATCACAGTAGAGAATAATGACTATATCACCGATGGACACATGTATTTCTCTATAGAGAATATCGGCAAGCAATCTGTTGCTTCAACTGATTACGAAATTCAAGTTAATGGACTTCGCTGTCAACTGGAAAACAACTTTGAAATGCTTCATCCGCAGTATATTATCGGTGGTCGTGCGGAAATCGCTTCAGGCTCGGATAACGGCATAACGCTCCAGATCCTGCATGCGAATACAGTTCTCAGTCGCGTGATTTTGAAAAGGGAGACAATGCAATTTCAGCGCAGCATGTACGTTGATTTGAAAAGCAACGATTTGTACGATGTTCGTAGAGCAATCCATGTGTATGGTCGCGAACAGCAATTGTCAGATTTACGCGAACTAATTGCATCGGAAAGCAAAGCTCTGATTTACGGACCCTCCAGAATCGGAAAAACCTCTATTCTGGATTTGGTCCGAAAAGAATTAGCTGTCAAAAAGGGGAACGTTATCGCTGTCACATTCGCAGGCGAAGGAAGTGCAAAGCTCAGTGACTATCGGGGAATTCCGAATGATGCTTCCACGGAGGAAATTGAGGAACACCTGCTGATCGGGTCGATTATGAAGGCTTTTACCGATAAAGGAAGGCGGTTACAGCTACCACAAGCCGCGCCCAATAACGTAGAAAGTGATATTTGTGAAATACTCCAGCAGTCCTGTTCCATTCCCAAACGTTACAGTATTCTGAACGACTACCTTAAGGACCATGATCTCGAGCTATGGCTAATTTTGGATGAATTCCAACAAATCCTTGATGAATCCCAGCGGGTAGGGGCAAGATGGGTACCAGAGGAAACAGGGGCATTTGCAAGCATTTGTGCAGATTTGAGTTCGGAATCACGAGTCAAACTCATTGTCTGTGGTTCGGACGATCTATTGAAGCATATGGTGCTGAAAAAGAGTTCCATCTGGCGCCGGATCATGCCTCCAGATCCCTACGGGGTTCAGGTTAAGGCTCTTGATGAATCTCCCTTTAAGCAAATGCTCCGGACTGAGCCGCTTAGATCACAGCGTTCGGTTGAAGATGTGGGACTCTCATATTCATCAGAATCGTTAGATGCATTGTATCGATATACAGGTGGAGTTCCCCTTTATGGAAAACAAATTTGCAACCAAGTACTAAAAACTCTCCGTGCAGGCGGAGAATTCAAAGAACGCAGTACGATATATACCGCAGATGTCGCTCTTGCAACTCAAATTCTGATACGCGAACAGAGTAGTGATATATCCGGTGATATTTATGCTATTTATGACGCTGTGACAAAGGGACTCGATAAGGCAACTGATGAGTTGTTTTTATCCTATATTGCTCAATACATTATGAATCAGAGGGTGATTGGTTGTCCGTATAGTGCTTTCACACAAAATCCCAAAGGGGTATTTAAGTTTAAAATCGAAGGAGAAGAACCCCATAAGATTCTTGACGATTCTCTCGCGATTGCCGAGGCACGTGGGATAATAAAAAAAGTTGATCCGAAAGCAAGCGATCCCTGTTATTCATTCTGTACGGTATTCTATTATAGTGCATTCCTTGGTGCGGCAAATGCTGATCATTATTTGGAGGACAAGCTTTTCTCGCAAGAAGACATTGAAATTATTGAAGAATACAATGACGTGAAAGATGATAATCTTTCAGTTGATGAAAAGTTATTAACGTATTTTTCTAAACAGCCTTCTCTTAGACAAGCTCAACTATTAGGTGGCTTGTTCCCTATAGTACATGATTCAGCGAAGGAAAATGTACGAAAAATAGTCGGGGATTTTTTTGGCGGAGATAAGTATCATCAAGAAGTGCACATTAACGCTCAGACAATTAACACTGCCTTTACCACACTTTTGTCAGGCGATGTTTCGTCTGATAAGTATTTGGCGGCTTTCAGCGAATTACCGTCCCTTCAAATGTTTATTCCGCAAGAGAATAAGAAACTTTTAGTAGATAGAATAACTGCTTTACACAAGGTGGCTGGTGAGAAAGACCTTAGAGAAGCGGAATATAGAGTAGAGGAACTCACGTCTCCTGCCGAGCAGGAAATGACTGGCACCTATATTGCAGCGGCTATGAACTCAACAGATTTCTTTAAGGTTACTGACAAACAATGGGAAGCGTTGATTCATGTTAGTAAAAAAGAGTTGGAACAGTATCTTTCACCAGAATTTATTACATCGCTTGGCTTTGCTGTGATGTTGCATAATGTTTTTGAAGCAATCCGAACAAAGGCCTCAGAAGATGATGTTGCTAGGGAAAAAGCAGATACTGAAATGGATTACTGTCCTGTGGCAATTATGTATTGTAAAGTTGTAGAAGCGCTTTTGAAGGAATTGCACACACCTATCTACGCACAACAAATTGGTGACAGAACTTTAAATAGTTCTTCTAGTGTAGTGTTTGGCGATTTGCTCCATTCAGATGGCACTGTAGATACAAGTAGCAAGGACTTAACAATCGGCTCCTTTTCTTACCACATTGTTAAGCCAAGCAATTTTGATGAAAGCAATAACATTGATAATCCAAACGAATTTTCGTATGAGCCAAAGATGTGGATGATACAAAAAATCACTAGGGTAAAATCTTATGCTCAAGCCATTAACTTAGAATGGTCACAGCACGCTGTCAACTTAGCTGTAATCCAGGGAGTTAGGAACAAGTCTGCCCACGAAGCTCGTCCAATCACCAAAGAGAACTTTGACTGGTTGATTGAGACCCTATTTGATGATGGAGAACTTATTAGAATAGCAGAACTCGCAAATAGAAAATACCCAAATAAATAATGGGAATCCCAACGCAGGGTTGAGTGATGTTATACTCAGCCCCGCCAGAGAATCTTAGAAAGAGATGAAAGACTATGGCGACACATAAAGAATTAATAACATCTAGAAAATTTGATGAGAAGTTTTCCAGATGCCTGTTGAATTATTATAATTATGGATTTAAAAATGAATCCAACTTTTTGCAATCCAAGAAAACTATTCAAGATGATTGGGATCGGCTGAACAGTGTTGTGTCGGATTATTTAGAATGGTCAAGTTGGAATGAACGAAAAAAAGTGATGTTTGCAAGCGCTGATTCCCAGTCCATGGAGGAAAATCCATTCCATAGAATATATCGTTTCTGCAAATATGTACCTTTCACTTACCCTGCCTACTTTCTACATACGATGGTAGCACTAAGTAACAGGTTTAATTTACGTGGCGGTTTGGATGTGTTGGATTTAACTGATGATCAACGCATCCACCTAGAAGATATACTGAAAAGTCAAACTAAGCTCAAAACTTCAGATTTGATTTATTTCTATACTGAGGCACTTGCATTAGCCGAAGGGGACGATAAAAACAAAACTCCCAATAATAGGCTTGACGATTTGTTATCACTTGGGCTGTTGGAGTGCGAACAGTATAAAAGCAAAGGTGACCGTCGTTGGAGTTTGCCCCACTTGACGATGAGAAAGATCCTTGATACAGGCATCACCGTAGATTCGGACTTTGAGCACCATCTACGTTCGGCACTAGAATTCTTTTCTAAGTATTATTTGCTTGGCGAAGTCGGAACTTTTCTCATAGATCGATTATCTAGCGATGAAGTTAGTCCTTTTCGCTTAAAGCACGAATACTTTATGCAATCCCTCAATGATTTCAACCTAGTTGACCTTCTATACGCAATAGAAAACAACAAGTGGTGCAAGATCAAGTATACTCATGGCACAGCGGGTTTTGCGACCGAACTCATATGCTATCCTCTTGAAATTCGTGTTAGCAATATGCAAGGACGAGAGTTTCTGATGTACTATGAACCCTTTCGCCGTAGTTACACTGCTCTTCGCCTCGAATTTATTGACTCTATTGAGTACTATGATGATAAAAAGGTTAAATCTATTTTAACACGAGACGGATATCATACTTCGTCGGAATCGGTCGATGCGGATATTGTAAATGCACGTAATTCCCTACGGTTTTCATGGGGTGTGGCCACAACGAAAAGGCAAGAAGGAAACGCAATCAACCCAGTGGTGCCGCATCAAGTATCTCTACAAATTGCTTATAATCCAAAAACAGACTACTATATTGTCAATCGGCTTAATCGTGAATGTCGGTTGGGTACTGTATTTGATCCGGACGATAAGCCTTATCTTAGTTTTTCCGTTAATGTTTCCGATGAAGTCGAACTTCGACCGTGGATGAGAAGTTTCTATTCTCGCATCTTATCATGTGACGGAATGGATACAGACACATTCTCTCTTGATAGTGATGTGGAAAATGTTGTGGATCTTCTCCTGCATGATACAATTACACCTCCAAACAAGCAAACAAATAATCTACCTGATAGATGGTGTATTCCAGCAACAGTCCTAAAAGCACTTGGAAATGGTGTAAAAGCCGAAGAGCACGACCTGATATTCAATGAAGTTTTCAGCGTTTACTACTATGTTATAGTTGACGTCTTTACGCAACTTTGTTCTGGTGAAATTGGCATATCGTATACCGAGAAAGAAATAGATGTAATTATAGAGAAATCGTTAAATAAATACTTTCTCAAAATAGGTAGTGAAACAGAAAACCTACTCCCAGTAGAAATCAAAGAACTTCTTATGTTCGGTGGCTTTCTGGAGAAATCAAGCAAGGAGGTTGAATTCAGTCATCATAAATCTCTGTTTAAGGAGTCAAAAGAGGTCGTATCATATCTGCCCAAATACACATGCAAACCTGGTACAGAATTTTATCGAGATATAGTTCCACTCTCCGTAATGGAACTACGTTGGTTGAAAACCATTATTCAAGATAATAGAATAAGGTTATTTATGTCCGATTCTGAGATCACGGTGATTAATGATCTTTTGAATCAGTATGCTCTTGCCTTCTCTCCCCTTCCAATGGAGAAAGTTATCTTCTTTGATAGGTTTCACCTGCCAGAGATTAAAACTAAGACCATGACGTCGATACTTTCTACTATATTGGAGGGCATTTACGATCAAAAGACTGTTAATATAAAGTATCACACTATGAAGAACAGGGTTATGATTGGGGAATTCAGACCGATTGTTTTAGAATTTTCAAAACGGAACAATAGATTTCAAGGATTTTTCCAGGAGTGCGGTAGCGATAGAATCTACACCATGAATGTTTCTAGAATCGAAACAGCATATGAAACCGATACATCGTTTGATTATACATTTACGGAACAAGCATTTCTTGCCTTTAGAGAAGAAAACACCACATCGGTAACAGTGGAATTCTATGATGTACGTAATATCGCTGACCGAATACTTACCGAGTTTTCTCCATGGAAAAAACTTTGCTCTTATGACCGTACAACCGAACTGTATACCCTCACAATTTTTTATCAGAAGCAAGACGAGGTAGACCTTGTTATTCGTTTGCTGGGGTATGGGGGAAACATACGCTTTACAGATAGGGAGCATCCTATTTTTAAGGAGATTCAGTTCCGTATGAACCGTCAAATGGATCTGATTCGCGAACATCGCAGTGCGCAGAGCGATAGGGAGTCGAGTGATAATAGATGATGAACCGAAAAATATTTGAAGAATCGTTAATTCAACCACTACAATTCTGGAGCATGAAAAGCAAAAATGAAGTTAGAGCATTGCTTGGAGAGGAAGTTGCTCAAATGGTGGATTATGATCAGCGAAACCCTCATCATTGTTATGACCTATTTTTGCATGTGTTGCACACGGTTCAATTTGTAGGTAGCAACTCTCTCACTCCTTTACTCATTGCCACTTTCTTTCATGACATAGGCAAGCCATATGTGGCACAAGAAAAGCAGGGGCGGTTGGTTTTTTATGGTCATGCACAGAAATCAGCTGAGATTGCAAGGCCACTGCTTCACAGTCTTGGATACACCAGATTGCAAACTGACCATATTTGCTTCTACATTAGCCATCACGATGATTTTATTTCTTGGGTTCTTCCTGCAGAGTCATATGACCGTGAAAATCCTTATCTGATTGAAATCACTGTGGACAATGTCACTACTCACATCGAGAAAGTGGCTGCGGGTAATGAGTCTCTGTTGAATATAAAATCATATGAATTGTGGTCTGACTTACTTCTGTTGTGCCAAGCGGATGTATCAGCTCAAACGGAGTTTGTCTATAGAGACGGCGTCCTCGTTGATTCGAGGAAGCTCAAGTTAAAGAAGGTTGATTCTATCCGTACTGCCCTTGAGGGAGTATTCTCCTAAAGTTTTGAATAAAACAAAATATTTGCTGATGCCAGCGCAGAATTTCATTCATTTGAAGTTTTGCGCTGGCTTTTTTGCGCTAACTTTTTCTACTGATTGAAAAGTGCGATAGCTCCAATCTGAACTTACAATAAAATCAGCGGATCAAGATTATTATGTGAGGAGTTGCTTTTCCATGGAAATTAAAGAGAATGGTATCGTTAGCCTTGACCACAAATCCTGTGCATCCATAACTGTTCAATGTCTTGTTGATGCAGACGTTACAGATTGGCGAACAGCATTTAATATGCAGATCGATAATGCGAAAAAGCTCGGGCAGATGCCAGATGACATTAAAGTTATACGCGAGACGCTTAAAGCCTTTGGGTTTGTAATGCAGAACACTCAAGTTGAAGACATTCGTATCCAAGAGTTTCTTAGTAAATTGGGAGGGTTGGATAAGCCTGATCTAATATTCATACAAGTAGTTGACTATGAACATCTTGGCGGCAACATGATTGCACTCAGAACCAATGGCCATAAATACGTACTCATTAGCCCTACATCGCAGGAAGTAAATGATATTGCTTGTTATCGGACTGCACATGTCTGGATTCGTTGGAGCGATGGCGTGGACAGAAGCCCATATCCTCGCAGGGTAGTAAGACGAAGGAGTAGCGGATCTTCGCACCGTAAATCGTATGAAGAAACCGAATGCTACAAACCGTTCCAGCCAAATCCCCGTAACAACAATATTGGAGATTGTGTTGTCCGTGCGGTATCTGGAGCCATGAGTATTTCTTGGTCTGATGCCATTGATTTACTGTCATCTGCAAATGAGACAACGGTTAACGCTAGGGAAGTATATTCAAAAATTTTAGAGCAGAATGGCTTCGTTCATCACAAGCCAATTATTCGCAGTGGGCGTTATCTCGATGGCAAGTCGTTCTGCAATGAGATGCACAGAATCTACCACAATGGTGAACGCATTTTTGCTCATGTTGGTAGGTCACATGTGGCCGCTATTGTACCGGCACACTGCGGTGATGGAGGTACCACATATAAAATCATCGACAGCTGGGACAGTTCAAAAAGGGCTATCGGTGACTATTGGGTAAAATCCGTCAAGGCGCCAGATAAGGATTTACCCGGTAAGAAGCCTGCCAGAAAAACTTTTAATATAGGAACACAACTACTGCATCCCTCGTTCGGAATCGGAACTGTTACCTCAATAGCTCCAGGAATTCTGACTGTCGATTTCAGAGCAAACGGATTGCGCCGGCTTGGCGCAGCTTGGACGCAGGAATACTGTTTATGCGAGCCCTTTAACTCTACAGAAGAACTCACGAATCAATAACTTATTCTTCCGATACGAGTTTTACATGGAGTCCCTCCACATGGCACAATATAGGTGTAGCCTAGTTGGTGGGGCGTAGAGTTCATCAACAGCGACTGTGATGCGGCTGAAAACTCGCAGGGCACCGCCAACGGATGGTTTGATTATATCACAATTAAAAACAATAATGTAAAGGGGGTAAATATCATGAAAAACAGAGCCTATTCCAAAAACATCGCTGACACCATCAACAATTTCCTTACGGAAGATGACTGGCACTTCTCTTTTGATGACCAGCGCGGTGTTTTCAAGTTCGGTCTGAATCTTAAAGGTCGAATTAAGAAAGTAAGTTATATCGTTGATGTAAAGGATGACGAGTACGTAGTCTACGCCATCTCTCCGCTCGGTGCTGACGAAGACGATGAAAAAATGATGGCTATCATGGCCGAATTTATCTGCCGCGCCAACTATGGTCTGAAAAACGGCAATTTTGAACTCGATATGAGGGATGGTGAGATTCGATACAAGAGTTTCGTTGATTGTGAAGGACTCACACCTACCATGGAAATTGTACGTAACAGCATTCACTGCCCTGCAGCAATGTTCGACCGTTATAGTACCGGTATCGCAGACATTATCTTCGGCAACTCCACAGCGAAAGAAGCCATTGCAAAATGTGAGAACTCTCCTGTAGAAGAGCTCTGTGCCCTTTTGGGCGAGGAATTTGATGGGGATGATGACATGGATACCATGATTGCTCGGCTTGCCGCACGATTTGGAATCGACGAGAACGAACTCCACACTGATGGAGAAGCTGTCAAATCAGATAATGGTGAAACCGAAGTAAAAACAGATCTCTTCGGCACAGAAGGAGGTGTAGCATGATGAATGTCCAGGTCAAAAGCAGCAACGGCATCACCCTTGTGCCTGTAGCCAGCAAGTTGATGGCTAATCGGAAGATCTTCATCGAAGGAGAAATAGATTCTGAAAAGGCATGTGAGTTCGTGAAGGAAGTGATGCTCCTAAATGCCGAAGACTCGCAGAGTCCCATTGACGTTCTCATCAACTCTCCTGGTGGTGAAATCAACTCCGGCATGCTTATGTATGACGTAATCCAAGCAAGTATAGCACCTATCCGGATGTTCTGTATAGGAAGAGCCTACAGCATGGGAGCAGTGCTGTTCGCGTGTGGGAATCACGGTAGATATATGTTGCCGCACGGAGAGCTAATGATCCATGAACCTCTGCTCGGAAATCGTGTTGGTGGAAACAGTTCATCTATTAAATCTATCTCCGACAGCCTCCTAGAGACAAAGAGGAAAATGAATCAGCTTCTTGCTAAGCACACTGGGAAAAGTGAAGAGGAAGTCGAAAAAGCCACAGGCTTTGACCATTACTTTAGCCCGGAAGAAAGTGTAGAGTTTGGTTTATGTGATCAGATCGTAGGATTCGACAAGATTATGGAGGGATAAAATGGCAGCGGATAGAATGATTTTGGGGAAAAATGTCATATACAGTACCGATAGCAACGAAACGGGCTTGAATAACAATGTCATCGTATGTGGAAGTAGCGGTTGCGGCAAGACCATGTCGATTTCAGAACCCCGTCTCCTGGAAACATTCAATTCCAGCTTGATAGCTACGGTGACAAAAAGACGGATTGTGAACAAGTATAAATCTGAGTTTGAGCGGCGCGGATATATGGTAGAGGATCTCAATTTCATCAATCCGACAGACAGCAATGTCTCCTATGACCCATTGCAATATATTGGGAGCTATTCGGATATCACTTTCCTTGCGGAATCTATTGTAAAAGCCAATCCGAGAAAGGACAAGTCAACTGCTGATCCTTACTGGGATGAGGCGGCCACTTCGTTGCTCTCTGCTGAGATTGCCTACATTCTGATGACCAAGGAAGATGCTAATTTCACGGATGTTCTCGAATTGCACGATGGTATAGATTTTAGAGAGAGCAGCGGACAAATTGCCACATCCCTTGACAGGAAATTTGAGTTCCTGTCAGAGAAAGACCCTGGCTGTTTTGCTGTATCCTGCTGGAAATCCTTTCACCAGCTTCCAATCAAAACTGCTAGCTGCGTCTTTGGAACACTGAATACAACGATAGACACCATTTTCAGCCCGGAGCTTCGTAAGATGATCGCGATGAAAAGGAAAGTAGATTTCGAACAGCTTGCAACCCGGAAAACCGTGCTTTTTGTCTCGACTTCTGCCGTCAATCCCAGCCTGCACTGCTTTATCAATATGTTCTATGCTCAAGCATTCAAGACGCTCTTTGAGTATGCTGAAAGTCTGCCGCATGGTAGATTGCCTATCCCTGTTCATGTCCTCTGCGACGATTTTGCAACTGGAAGCCGGATTCTAAATTTCCCAGAATATATTAGCATTTTTAGGGAGAAGCAAATTTCGGTCACCTTGCTGGTGCAATCAGAGTCTCAATTGGAGAGCATGTATGGCAGTGATGATGCTACTACTATCATCAACAACTGCGATACTTACTTGTATATGGGTGGAATGGATCTCAAAACAGGCCGTTCCATCAGCGAAAGACTCAATGTGCCTCTAGAAGATGTATTATACATGCCTATTGGCAAGGAATACATTTTCAGAAGGGGGCAGAAGCCCATTATTACAAGCAGATACGATATCCTGGAGAATGAATTATATAAGGAAATAACACGACAGTATGAGCTATCCCTTAGCGATCAAATCAGATAGAAAATAGTCCTCTAACTTTTGTTTCCGATACCAAGTCGAGAATAGGCAAAGAAGGTAGTACACTTTAATCACAAGGTAAACATCACCACCATGTGGGAGGGAACATTATGAAAGAAAGAATTATTGTTCGAATCGACACCAAAGGCAGCAAATTCTCCAAAACCAACTCAAAAATGCCGAAAAGCACTTGTGATTGGAAGTTGAACTTCTATCTGGTCAAAGAAGGTAAAGTACTCTACTTATTTACTCAGAACTACACCAAGGGCGTCTATGACTTTTTCAAAAATGGAAGATCTGCAAACGAACTCCGGCAGTTCAAAAAATGGAGGAAGAATCCTCGATTGGATAAAACTATCGAGAAGATCCCTATTTACAGAACCTATGTCATGCGAGAAATTGCTTGAGGAGGAGCATTATGGGGATGATTAAGAAACTCTTAGGTCTGGAAAAGGAGATCCGGACACCCAAACAGGAAGATGTTATACCTGCAAGCTGCACAGTAACAAGCGAAGACTTTGACATCGCACTCGGCTATGAGAAAGAAACGTTTGCCATGCTTAGCGGTGTGAGAACTGCTGCATCCCATAGTCACAGTGTATCTACTGTACAGAGTAACGGACTCAAAACCCTTGGTCTCTCAAATGGCTTGATTGCGGGTAGAACTTACCATTGCCCTATCTGCGGCAATAAAGGCATCGTTCGATGTGGTAAATGTCATCGTATTACTTGCTATGATGGCAAGGGCCGATTCAAGTGTGCCTATTGCGGAAATTCTGGACAAGTCTCAGGAACCATACAAAGCATTAACGTCTACAGTCCCAGTGGCATGAAGCGGGATGGAATGAACCCTCAGAGTGGCATGAAATACTATCCTGGAGATAAATAGACGCTTTAACTTTTTCTTCCGATACCGAAATGAAGGGCTTATCGGAAGATGGTATGATAGAGATGTAAAGCAAAATCAAACAAATGAGGAGGAATCGTCATGAAAAAATATCTTTCCATCATGAGTAAGCAGACGAAGTTCAAGTGCATCGGCGTCATCGCAATGGCGTTTATTAGTTCTCTCCTTGCCTCTGTCTGGCCGGTTAGGCTTGGCGCGCTGTATACGAGCATCTCCGATGGAACCATCCGAACGATTGCTCAAGGGGTTGGAGCCATTTTTACGTTCGGCTTGATTTACCTTGCTTCAGAGTGCATCACGATTATCCGCAGGGTACTTCTTGATTGTATTATTGCTTCACACGAGTCGGAGGTTAGAGAGTACAGCATCGAGAAGCTCCTGAAAATGCCTGTTTCCTATTATTCCGGGTGCTTGAGCGGTGAAAAGACAGCACAGTTGAATCAAGGAGTGGCAGGCTTCAGCCAGCTCATCAAAATCATGTGCAATGATGTCTTTGCCACTGTGCTTACTGCGGTGTGTACGCTTGTCCAGGTCTTTCTCAATGCATCGGGTATTATGGTTGGAATCATGCTTCTTTACCTGGCGCTCACAGTAACGATTTCCGCTTTCCAGATCCGTTCCCAGAATGGAATCAGAGAGAATATTGTGACTCAGAAGAATGCGCTGGACGGGCAAATCTGTCAGTCAATATCCAATCTGGAGCTGATCAGAGGTATGCATGCGGAAGGTTACGAGAGAAAGCGCCTTGTCCCTGGCATTCTGAACATTAGTCGTACCGAGAAAAGACACCATCGCTACATGGGAGCCTTCGACTGCCTTAAGCAGCTCTGTAAGATCTCATTCCAGGTGATTCTTCTCGTTGTCTCTATCGTACTCATCGCAAACGGGAAGATGTCCACTGGCTCGGTTATCACTGTATGCCTTCTGTTCCAGCAGTTGATTAAACCGATTGATGAAGTCTATCGTTTCATGGACGAAACTGCATCCTCGGTTATTAAAGCCAAAGTCTTAGTGGAAGTCGCAGCCAGTCCTTACGATGATGTGTTCAACATCCAGACTTCTGGTGAGGATACCAGCAACAGCGAGATTCATGTTGAAGACGTGGTCGTAACAAATCCTGAGAAGGACACGCCGCTTGCCCGGTATGACAGCATCACTATCCCGGCCAATAAGGTAGTCGCTTTGCAAGGTGCTAACGGCTGTGGTAAAACCAGCTTAATCCGCTGTCTGAACAGATACTATCCACACACACAGGGGAAGGTTTCTTTGTTCGGTCGAGATCAGGAAAGCTACTCCCAGAAAGAGCTTACGGATTTGCTCTACTACTCTCCGCAGGTTTCCTTCTTCATTGCCGGCACAGTCCGGGAGAATCTTCTCTATGGGCTTGACAGAATAGTAAGTGATGAAGAGTTGATCTATGCTCTTAGCTGTGTACGCCTAGTCGGTGATGGTCACAGTGCTTCCGTAATCCGCAAAGATCCCATGGAGGCGCTTCAAGTTGCCATCGGTGAAAAGGCTGAGGAACTCTCCGGTGGTATGAAGCAGCGTCTCTCGCTGGCCCGTGCGTTCCTGCGTCATCCGAAGCTGTATGTGTTTGATGAGATCACGGCGAATCTGGATTCTCATGCCACAAGTTACGTTCTCACGAACATCGAAGCTCACGCCAAGAAAATCGGTGCTGGTATCGTGTATATCTCTCACGATCAGGGTGTCATTGACAGATGTGATATGGTCATCAAGTTGAAAAACAACCTTAAGAAAAACGAAGAAAGAGAAGTTGCATAAGGAGGATTGAATATATGAATATTCTTTTGAACACCAACAACATGAACGAACCCAAAGGAGGAGTCCATATGATGCATGAACACAGGCTTCCGACAAGGCATAATATCCCGCCTCATGAAAGAAAGGCTATGCTGCGTATCGAGTTTGACGAAAACGATTGGACGCTTTTGAAAGAAGTATTCGGTGATGAGGACACGGCTGCGGCTGCGGTTGATATCATCAGAGATGCTCCCCCTGAAATCCAAATACTTGCCGTCCAGCTTATCAATATTATCAAGGAGGTAGATTAACATGAATATGAACTTTGCGAAATTTCCCGCGCCTGTTCTGGGCGATGATGCTCAGACGCTATATGCCAAACTCTATGGAGAGGCTGGCGAGAGGTTCGTTGATATCCTCAACACCTCTCCTGATGAGATTGGCGTGATTTCCAGGCTAATTGCATATCTGACGGAAAGAAAGGAGGCGCAGAAAGATGGATATGCAGAAAACCGCAAGGGAAATCGGCCTGTTTGAAACGGGAATTAACCTGTCCAAAGTCTGTAACAGTGCCGATGTCATTCAGAAAGTAGGGGCTTCAATGCCCCTTCCTGATGAGGATATTGCTAATCGGGTACCTCAGATTGCCGCATGGCTTCATGGCTTTGGCAAGAGCAAGTACATGTTTCTGACCCCGGAGATTGCCTTGATTGAGGAGATGACCAAACTTTCAAACCAGGAAGAAGTCATCATCGCAATTCCCTGTGACCTTGAGGGAGAAGCAAAGGAACGTCTTCGGAATAATCTTCCTCGCGGCATTGAGGTAACCATCTTGGAGGAGCCTTATTTCCCTCAGTCGTTTTTTCCTGGGAACGGACTGATGGTGGTGTGTGGATACTCCGCAGGTGGAAGACCAATGGTTCTCCCTGATACATATCGAATGGTAGAGCATTACAGCGGCTTCCTTGGGAAAAAAATGTTTATCTCTTACAAGGAACTCGAAACCGCTGCACGTTACGACGGGTGGCTGGAAGTCAGTCAGCAAAGATTGAGTACGAAATGGAGGAGAGAATCATGAGCAACGCGATTGCCATTAAAACCAACGAAGTTCAGAGTCCCAAATCCAAAAGCAAGAAGTTCAATCTCCTTGACAAGCTCAGCAACAATGCTTCTTTGATTCTGATTGCTATCATGTTCATCGCTGGTAGCGTTTTGTCCCTCTGCCTTGATATTCCTGTCAAAAGTGTTATGGAGAGCTACTCTTATGATGTTCTGGTGATTCTTATCGTCATGGAGCTCTTTACTAACCTCATTGCGGAGACAGGTATCATGCAGCTCCTCGCTATCAAGATTGCAGAGCTGTCGAAGGGCCAGAAACGGTTGTGTCTGATGATGTTTGGTGGGATGATGTTCCTCATCTCTTCCTGCCTGAACAACATCACTGCGGTAATGATCATCCTCCCCGTTGTCTTTGTTCTGCTGAAGACCCTTGAAGTTGACCGCAAGTATGTATGCGTCTTTTTTGCCACAATTCTTGCGCTCTCAAATACTGGTGGTGCTGCGTCCCCAGTTGGCGACTTCCCGGCTATTGTGATTATGACATCTGGAATCACAAGCTTCATCAGCTACCTTACACATGCGTTCCCTCTGTTTGCACTTACTTCTATCGTGCTAATCACTGTATGGGGAATGCGGGTAAAGAGGGAGCAGGATGATGGCGCCGTCCGCAGTCTTGCCGTAAGCACTCTGAAAAGCCAGTATAAAAACATTGAAATCCGATTTGACGTTCTGAGATTACTGGCAGTAGTGTTCGTCGGAATGTTTCTTGCATGGAGCTTTGTTCCGCAGGATGTCATCCCTCCAGAGGTCATTGCAATTCTGGGATACGCTGTAGCCATGGTAATATGCTCCATTAAGAAGATCAAAGTTCGACAGTTGATGGATCTCAAGTCAGTTCTTACGATTGCATCATTCTTGTTTTTTGCACAGGTGATCAGCCAAACTGGCCTTTTAAATCTCGTGGCAGCATATCTCCAGAATAACATTCACAATCCCAAGTTGCTGGTAATGGCCATCATGGTCATCACTTCTCTGATAGCCGGTGTATTTAGTGCTGGCCCCGCCGCAGCAGCAATGATGCCCGTTATTGTGGAAATCTGCAAAGGGCCTCTCGGTGCACAGTTGGACTGGATTGCTGTAGCATACGCCGCCGCGATCTGTGCAGGTAGCAGTTTCTTCATGTGGTCTGCCACGGCTGGTTTCATTCTTTCCGGGAAGGTCAACTCTGCTGAAATTGAGGAGGAAGGAGGGGGAAAAATATTATGGGGCGTTGGTCAGTATCTCAAGTATGGCTTCGTGAACTACACAATCCAGTTATCCATCGCACTGGCTGTGATGGGTATGATTCTCTAAATCCTTCAAATAATGTGCGGAGGTGGTACATATGCATTTCATCCCAGACGTTTTTTAGAGAGATTTGATATAGAAGCTCCCCATCGAGATACTATCCTTGACGCTCTTTATGCGACCCACCCTCCGCGTGATGTGCGTCTTCGTAACCCTGATATGCTTCAGATAGCTAGGAGGTAGAGACATGACAAGTATTAGCAAGATTTCTTCCATGGGCAAAAGCAAAAGCTACTGCTCAAAAAAGCATGAGTAAAAAGACTTACAAAGATTATTGCAGAAGGTATCGGAGTACGATGACTCTCGGACGAAACTATGGGACAAGATGCATGGCTTCTGCTAAAGATTTAGAACGTATGCGGAAACCTGTAATAATAGATGATTATGAAATGACAAAAGGAGGTTAAGAGATGATGGTGTTCAATGAAAGACGCAAGGCTTTTATCGAGAAGATGCAGAGCAGCATCAAGGAATTTGAAGTAAATGCAACCAACCATTGTGACACGTCGGCAGACACCGACCATGATGAATTAATGGCAGAGCTAGAAAGAAAATTTGACGAACTGTTTGGTGCGGGTAGTTATTAATATGCGTAACGAGGTAAAATGAAATGTATCCAATTCTTAGGGAAGGAGTGTCTATCGGTACCTTCCAGTATGAAGGCTTCGATGATACCACCCACTATTATATTGAAAACGCTGATGGGGAGGGATTTGAGATCGGCCGCAGATTGTGGGATGCCCTTTTGAAAGCAGATGGCACCCGGCCTTTGGATTTACCGGACAACGGGCGCCGGATACTTCCCAAGCTAAAAAAGCATGGACTGGTTTGTACATCCAGATTCGTTCGGAATGACGGAATTTATAATCGCTTTATTTTGCTCCCTATCGGAAACAAACTGCAAGCTGGCAAATTGATTTTCAAGGCAATAAATGCTACGCTTCCGGCGGTGTCCTTATTTATATTTGCATTAGGCATATACTTAATAAAATCGAATGGTTCAGGCGGTGGATATAATTTTAACTTGTGGGTTTATTACAGTCTCCTTACCTTATCCATTGCACTCCATGAAGTGGGGCACATAGTTGCAGGACTCGCTTATGGGTACAGAATCAGCGATATTGGTGTCCTTCTGCTAGGAATAATCCCAGTGGGAGCTTATGTCGCACATGAAGACAAAAAAGACGCATCGAATGCCGAAAGGATACAGTTTGCATTAGCTGGAATCGAAGTGAACTTACTTATTGCTGGCATTTGTCTCATTTTAGCATTACTGTATTGCCCACTATCCTTGACAATGATTTGGGTGGGAAACATGAATGTCGCTCTTGCAGGCATCAATTTGCTTCCTGCAACGGGGCTTGACGGCGAATCTGCATTAAGCACAATATGTGGAGTTGACAATATCGGTGAGCTAGCAAAAAAATGGCTTCTTAGCAAAAGACGCCGTCAAAAGCTTCTCAGTTCTGGCTTGCAAGGATACGCTTGCTTTTGCATTTTCTCAATTACGTTGATTTCAAAAGTCATCCTGTGGCTACTTATTGGACTTAATATCGTATCAGTTTTCTTCAATGCCTTCTGAATATTTACAGATATAAGAGTAGGAGTCCAAATTATGACATATTTTAACCACCGAGATTATTTCCATATACTATAGGCGTGGATTCGTTACGAATGCGACATCACTTGGGACAACCGCAGCGTCTGAAGAACCATGGTGATTTCGTTTAGCTGATGTTCCTGTCCTCCGCCGCAAAAGGACACGACATCTATGACCTCTACCACGATGACAACGGTCGCATGACGAAAACTTACGGTCATTCTGGTAATGTGGGCTTTGAGGGGTGATAGTACTATTAATTAACAGAGATGAACGAGAATATTTAAATTCACGAGGCTGATTAAATTGGGGGGGGGTGGGGAGAGGAGCATTTAGAATTAAAGTAGACCACTACTTTCATAGAAAATTGTAGAGCAACATTTCAATTATTCCCGCACCTTTTAATTATTCCGTTTCCTTTACACCCCAAGGCTCCGGCAGTGGTTTGCATCCGCACGCCAGCACCGCGATAACCACATAATTATAAGGGCTTCCGAAGTCGGCGATTGACCTCAGAAGCCCTTTATTTCAAGCCTTTTTCGGCACTTCTGCGTCGGATAAGGCTTTTTCTGTTTGTGTCAAAATCAGCAGGAACATAGACGGAGTTGCAGTACGGGCAGTATGCTTACTGTTGAACAGGATTGGCTTTTGACATTTGCACATAGACAAGGAAAAGAAGTAGCTATTCACTTGTTCTGACAAGAAATTAATCCGTAAATTTATGCCATTTGTACTGTGGACATGCTGTTGTAAGGTGACAGAGAAGAAGCCGAGCATTTATGTATGGCTATACACTTTTTGAAGTTCAGCATGTTTCTTGTTAGTCTTACTTCATGCTCTCGAATCTACCATATGACAAGAGTTGGAAGACTGATACGTAGAAAATGGGTAACAAAAAGAAAATACTCGATACACATTTCAACACCTATCTTGAAGGTGGAAATATTATGTCTATGATTTTGTGTGCCAGCGGTAGCAAACTTCTGTTTTTCTAAAAAATATTTCATAAATGAAAAAGGACACAGAGTTTGGTAGCGGAATAGCAGAAGTACATAATTCATTGTCATTATTTACTAGAAGATTCCGATGTGGAGATTGCAACGGTGTCTGCAAGTGTCGGTCGTTTTGTTTAGCCGGAATGGATCTGATTTTCAAAATAATTATGGACTTCAACGATATGTTCAGAAACATCAACTGGAACGATGTGGATAATGTCCGCAGACGGATTATTGAAATACCTGCAATGGTTTCTAGCGCTGAAAAGTATCATAACGCCATGCGAAATTCTGATGAGCAAAGTGTAAGACTTGAAAGTGAACGCACTCTGCAACAGGTTATTTTCTCTATTATGGCTGACAATATGGAGTTATTCAAACAGTTCCAAGACAATCCATTTTTTAAGAAATGGCTGTCTGATCTGGTATTTAGCCTTACCTAAAATCCAAAGGGTAAGGAATATGTGATGCCAGCACAGGAACATAGAGATGTTGCATATGATTCCAATCATCGGAAACCTTGACGGTAGCGGAATATTAGGATTCATATGGCAAAATGCTCTCCATTAAACACATGTGCTGAATTTTCACTAAGCTCACAGCCTCAGACTGTACATACTAATTTTTCTTTCTTCATTTAAAATATTTCGTTCGTAAAGGTCTACCTTTCTGAATACCTCCTTTTTTGACAGTCTGAGAGGAGCTTACGATCCTCAAAGGATTTTATTCGGATATAGTCTACCAAGGCAAGCTTGGTTATTTTCCAGTTTTTACTGGATTTGTAGCTAATGAGCTGCTTGGTATTCAACAGTTGATATAAGGCATTTTTACCAATCAAAAGAATTTTACAAGCCTCTGCAGGCTTTAAGATTTCATTATAATAATCTAATAATTATTAACCCCCCCATTTTTAGTCTATTAATTAAATGTTGACTTTTGGAAATAATAACTTAAACAATATATGGGCTGATAAATTCTCGGTGATTACGGTCATATGCTGAGGACGTTTGCGCAGTTGGCTGAGTTGTTCTGCTGTCCTACTGTCTCAGGGTTTCCGATAGACTGTCTAACTCCGAAATATTTTGGTTGTCTCAGTAAATATCCTGATTTTCCGTTTATATAAAATTTATTTGCCATAAATTTAGATTAACAGAGATTATATGGCTAAAACTTATAAGGATTTTTTTTAAAAAGGATGGAAGGGTTGGGTCAAAGAATTCGCTGACATCATACCAAAACAATGTGTGTTCCTCGATATTATTTTGTGTGTTATAGGAGTTGTATAGCAGGAAAAAATACCCTCTTTCATATTTTAAAAAAAATATAATAGTTTGCATATAAAATCATATAACCATGTTTTGTTAATAAACTATAAACATCCGTAACAAGACTATTCAGTCTATCGTTAATGCTGCTTCCGTTTTCTGTTTTATGAGAGGTGGTGCTTTGGTTTATTTTCGGTTGGTTTTTGCAGAAGCAGTGATTTCGTAAGTCTATATATTTTTCATACGTTTATTTTTATGTCATATTCATCGCACAGAAGATAACGGCTCTGTTATAGACTTTTAATATTATGTTCTCCTCGGGGCTGTTTTTTGCTTTTGTCGTTCTTTGCCAATTATACTATACATATTTTAAAAAGCACTTGTTACGAAAATTGTTTATATAATTATATGGCAGATATTGACGGGGACGTTAGTCGCATAAAATGTAGATAGAGGCAAATAATAGATTAAGAAGCCGCAGGAGAAAACAAAAGAAAAATAGAAAGCTGCGGTTTTCGATTTTTAAGAACACTTAACAAAAAAGAGGAGGCAAACTATGAAGGCAACAGGCATAGTCAGAAGAATAGATGATCTTGGAAGGGTAGTTATACCAAAGGAAATCAGGAGAACTCTGAGGATAAGAGAGGGTGACCCGTTGGAGATATTTACTGACAGGGAAGGGGAGATAATACTTAAGAAGTATTCGCCTATTGGGGAGCTTGGAAGTTTTGCTAAGGAGTATGCGGAGAGTTTGGCGCAGAATGCGGGGCATATTACTTGCATTGTGGACAAGGATCATGTAATTGCGGTTTCCGGGGGACTTAAGAAGGAACTTATGGAAAAGCAGATAAGCGGTGAGCTGGAGGAAGTTATTAATCAGAGGAGCACGCACCTTGCAAGCAGAGAGGAGTCGGGCTTTGTGCCTATACTTGATGATGATCCCGAAGGAGAGTATAATCATGAGCTTATCACCCCTATAATTTGTGAGGGGGATGTTTTGGGAGCTGTTGTCATGCTTTCGGATGAGGAAAAGATGGGCGAGGTTGAAGGGAAACTCGTGGAGACCGCCGCCGTATTTTTGGGAAAGCAAATGGAACAGTGAAGGAAAAAGAACAAATAAAATTTTTCATTTGTGCAAATAAGTTGACATAAATAGTATAAATTTAAATCTTATATTTTTTCAGAAGGCTGTTGTCATGCTTTCGGATTAGGAAAAGATGGGCGAGGTTGAGGGGAGTTTGTAAAGATCTTCGCCGTATTCTTAGGAAAGCAGCAAATAGAGCAGATAACTATTTGATAGATCTATATGGTGCAGGGGGCGGACGGATGCGAAGCATCCGTCCGCCCCGACAGGCCGCTCCTTTTTGCCGTCTTTGACGGCGGAAAGGGTGGGCTACATAATTAAGGCTGTTGGTGAAAGACATCATCAACGGCTTTTTGTTTTGTTTGCAGAGGAGCAGAAAATGTAAAGACAACATTAGTCGATCCAATTCGCTGTATTTTTGGGAAAGCAGGAAACAGAGCAGATAAGTATTTGATAAATCTATATGGAACAGGGGGCGGACGGATGCGAAGCATCCGTCCGCCCCCGACAGGCCGCTCCTTTTCGCCGTCTTTGACGGCGGAAAGGGTGGGCTACATAATTAGGGCTGTTGGTGAAGGATATCATCAACGGCTTTTTGTTTTGTTTTGGAGAGGAGCGGTAAATGTAAAGACAACATTAACTGATCCTTATTTTGCTGTTTTGGGAAGAATTTGGTGAAAAGTCTTTACTTGCTTATGCAAAATATGATAAAATACAAATAATAGATAGAAAGGGGGAGGAGTTTTTATGAAAATTTTTATTGTGGGCTGCGGCAAGGTTGGATATACTTTGGCAGAAATGCTCAATGAAGAAGGACACGAGCTTACGGTTATTGATTGTAAGGAAAAAAATCTGGTTACCCTTAACGAGACATTAGACGTAATCAGCTATGTGGGAAACGGAAGCAGCTATAGGGTGCTTAAGGAAGCCGGCATAGCAGGCGCCGATCTGCTTATAGCTGTTACCGATAAGGATGAAATAAATCTTTTAAGCTGTTTGGTTGCGAGAAAGGCAGGTCATTGCCGTACTATTGCAAGAGTAAGACACCCTGAATATTATGATGAAATACACTATCTTCAGGAGGAGCTTGGCTTGTTTATGGCTATTAATCCTGAGCTTTCTGCCGCAAACGACATACTTCGTCTTATACAGGTTCCTTCGGCGATGGAAATTGACGGCTTTGCTAAAGACAGGGTAAACATTGTCAAGTTTAAGCTGCCTAATACTTCATATTGGGCAGATAAAAGAATAAAGGATATTGTAAACAAGAATATACCTTTTCTTGTGTGCGTTATTGAAAGAGACGGCTCTGTTATAATACCTACAGGAAATACTGTTATAAAGGCCGGGGATAATGTTTCTATTGTTACCGATCCTCAGAACAGTAAGTCTATATTCTCTATATCGGGAGTACTTCAGAAGCCTATCAAGGATGTAATAGTGGCAGGCGGAGGAACGATCACTTACTATCTTGCAAGAAATCTTTTGGAAAACAAGATAAAGGTGAAGATAATTGCGCCTAAAATAGACAGATGTGAGGTTTTGAGTGAGCTTTTGCCCGAGGCTATAATCATACATGGCGAGCCTACAAATCAGAGGCTTCTTCTTGAAGAGGGATTGGAGAGGGCAGACGCTTTTGTAGCTCTTACGGACTATGACGAAGAAAACATAATGATCTCTCTTTTCGCAAACAGAAAGTCTAAGGCAAAGCTTATTACCAAGGTCGATAAAATGGGCTTTGAAAAAATAATAAACGACTTCAACTTCCCAATAGGCAGTGTTATTACGCCCAAATTCATAACGGCAGAGCAGATACTTAAATGCGTAAGATCTATGATAAATACTATGGACAGCAATGTGGAGGCTGTTTACAGAATGGGCGACAACAGTGTGGAGGCTTTGGAGTTTAATGTTAGGGGAAAGTGCAAGGTGACAAATGTTGCTCTTAAAAACCTTAATCTTAAGAAGGAAATTCTTATATGCTCTATAATAAGGCATGGTCAGCTTATAATTCCTACGGGCAACGATGAGATAAATATAAACGACACGGTTATTATAGTAACAAAAATGAAAGGTCTTAAAAACATAGAGGATATTCTGGTAGGCAGGTGATATTATGAATTATAAAAGCATTGGAGTCATACTCGGCTGGATAATTAAAATAGAAGGGCTTTTTATGGCTCTTCCCGTTATTGCATCTTTAATTTATAAAGAGCCTTCAGGCAGATATTTTCTGTTTTGCGGTATTTTTGCCTTTGTTTTGGGGCATATTATGTCAAAAATAAAGCCGGACAACGATGCATTTTATGCCCGTGAGGGGTTTGTTGCCGTTTCTCTCGGCTGGATATTTTTAAGTCTGATAGGCGCTCTGCCTCTTTATTTCAGCAGGGAGATACCTAAGTATGTTGACTGTGTATTTGAGGTGGTTTCGGGCTTTACCACTACGGGAGCAAGTATATGCCCTGACGTTGAGGCGCTTTCTAACTGTGTGAATTTATGGAGGTGCTTTACCCACTGGCTGGGCGGTATGGGTGTGCTTGTGTTTGTGCTTGCCATTCTTCCTCTTGCAGGGGGAGGACAAAACCTTCGCCTTATGAAGGCAGAAAGCCCCGGACCCTCTGTAAGCAAGCTCGTACCAAGACTTAGGACTACGGCGCTTTATCTTTACGGCATATATATGGCTCTTACCGTAATCATGTTTATACTTCTTGTTGTGGCAAAAATGCCTGTTTTTGACTCTCTGTGTACAGCCATTGGCACTGCGGGAACGGGAGGCTATGGCATTAAGGGCGACAGCATGGGCAGCTACAGTCCTATGATACAGAACATTGTTACTCTGTTTATGTTCCTTTTTGGCGTTAATTTCAACTTCTATTTCCTTGTGCTTTTAAAGCAGGTGAAGGAGGCTTTTTCTATAGAAGAGGTGAAGTGGTATTTTATTATTTATATTTCCGCTGTTTTGCTTATAACCTTTAATCTGACACTTACAAGCGGAGGCTTTTTCAGTAATCTTCATCACTCCTTCTTCCAATGCGCCTCTGTTATGACAACTACGGGCTTTGCCACCACCGACTTCGATCTGTGGCCTCAGTTTTCAAAAATGATAATGGTAGGGCTTATGTTTATAGGCGCTTGCGCAGGCAGCACCGGCGGCGGAATAAAGGTATCAAGAATACTTATGTACTTCAAAACGGCAAAAAAGGAGCTTTCCATTCTTATACATCCAAGAAGTGTTAAAATAGTAAAAATGGACGGCAAGAAAATAGAGCATGAGGTGGTAAGATCGGCTAATATATTTATGATCTGCTATATTATCATATTTGCTGTCTCGGTTTTACTTATAAGTCTTGAAAATTACGATTTTACAACTAACTTTACTGCTGTTACGGCAACTATAAACAACATAGGACCCGGTCTTTCTATGGTTGGCCCTACGCAGAACTTCAGCTTTTTCTCTGCATTTTCCAAAATAGTGTTTATATTTGACATGCTTGCGGGAAGACTTGAGATATTCCCTATGCTCATACTTTTCAGTCCTGCAACGTGGAGAAAATAAGCTGTGTTTTTGGCGATATGTTAAGGGTTTTATAATAATGTGTTGTAAAGGTTTTTAAATTATGATATAATTACTTTATATACGGCATGTGACTATTTATAGTTTATATATTACTCTTATACGGAGGAATTCAAATGAAAAAAACGGCTTTGATGATAATATTTATTATAGCCCTTAGCATAAATATTTTGCCTGCATCTGCCGATTCGCCATATTATATAAAAGTAAACAGGCAGACAAACTGTGTGACTGTTTTTGACAGCAGCGACAAGCCTGTAAGGGCTATGATATGCTCGGTAGGAAAGGACGTCGGCGGAGGCAGCACAACCCCTACAGGGACATATTCCACTTCTGAAAAAATGCGGTGGCATGCTCTTTTTGAGAATGAATACGGACAGTATTGCACAAGAATAGTCGGACATATACTTTTTCATTCGGTGCCATATTTTTCCGAAAATGAAAATGACCTCAACACTGCCAATTACAATATGCTTGGAGAGAAGGACTCTCTTGGCTGTGTAAGGCTTAAGGTGGAGGATGCAAAGTGGATATATGATAACTGCCCTATAGGAACAAGAGTTACTATATTTGACGGAAATGCGGAGGATGACCCTTTAGGAAAGCCTCGGGCTATAAAATTAGGCGCAGGGGCGCAGTATCCTAAGTGGGACCCTACCGACCCTTCGGAAAACAATCCATGGCAGTTTATGACTCCGAGTATAGAAATTGAAAATAATGTGCGCTCTATATATGAAAACAGCTATCTTTCGGGAGATGCTCTGACAGATTTCTTAAAAGAGGGCGTTAAGGCGTATGATACAGCAGGCAACCTTATAGATTTTACAGTGGAAACAGATGTAAACCCTGTGAAAAGCGGAAGTTATACTATAACATATAAGGCTGCGGATGCGCTTGGCAGGTCAGCCGAAGCTAAGGCGACCTTTGTGGTTTTGCCTTCGGGGCTTATACTTGATGCTTCAATTAAGTAAATTACCCCGTCTATAATTACAGGCGGGGCTAATAATATAAAACTTGTTCTTTGCAGAGCAGAGGACAAATATTTTTTCAAGGAGGTTTTTTTATGAAAAAATTTATTACTGAGTTTAAAGAGTTTGCCATAAAGGGCAATATGCTGGATATGTCAGTAGGTATTGTTATAGGCGCTGCTTTTACAGGGATCATCACAAGCATAGTTGATTCGGTGATCACACCGCTTATAAATTACATCATATCACTTATAACCGGCGGACAGGACGTTGCCGGAGCTATAGGCAAGATATGGATATTTGATGTAGGTACTCTTATAGGCGCTATAATCAACTTCCTCATTACTGCTTTTGTGCTTTTCCTCATTGTAAAGGCTATAAACCTCTCAAGAAAGAAGGAAGAGCCTGCCGCTCCTACAACAAAGATTTGCCCATATTGCAAGTCTGAAATACATATTGAAGCAACAAAGTGCGCACATTGCGGCTCGGAGGTATGACGGTATGAAGAAAATCATTTCTTTGTTAATGGGGATAATTATGATATTGTCTATTTTAAATGTAACGGCGTATGCTGAAGAATTTAAAGATGTAAATATTAACTTTTCAAACGGCGCATCATTTGACAGACTGCCTAAGGACGAGGGCAGTGTTTATTACACCACAGACGGCGACAAGTCTGTATGCTATGCGGATTATGAAACCGTAGACGGAACCATGTGCGCTGTTGTTCACAATGCTTCTGAAGCTACGGAAACATTTTTGCATGTTCCTTTTGAAACGGTATCCGATGGAGTTGTAACTGTTGAAACAGGCGTGCGCTCCGATTTGTTTATGTCAGGTCAGGACATTGTAAGGGTTATGGACAGCGAAAGAAGAGAAGCTGTAAAAGTCTTTGTTAAAAACGGCAGGCTTGCTCTTAGAACAAGGGGAGCAAGCGGACCTATCGTTACTACAGATGTTTTCCAGTCAACTGCAAAGCTGCAGAACATAAAGCTTACCTTTGACTTTGATGCGGGCAGCGTTAAAATAGACGTTGACGGATCTACAGCTTCTGCTGATTTTAAAGAAAAAGATTTAAGCGAGGTAATGTACAGAGCAAGCAAAGCCAACAGCCTTGCAATATCTTATGTAAGCGTATATAGAGGTGAGGCAAAGGAAGACGGACTCAATTCTGACAATCCTACGCTTTATCTTATAGGTGATTCCACAGGTTCGCCTTATACATCTTCAGACTATTATAAAAATGGCGGAAATTATCTTGTAATGAGAAACGGCTTTGGTATGTCATTTGATAAGTATTTTGACACCGATAATATCAATCTTGTAAACTATGCCGTTTCCGGAATAAGCTCCAAGAGCTTCACCTCAAACAAGAATTATGCTGAAATGACAGGCTCTTGGAAGAAGGGTGACTACCTTATCATAGCTTTTGGACATAACGACGAAAAGGACTCTGACGAGGCTCGTTTTACAAATGCTTCTATGGGTGCCGACGGATATGAAACAGAAGGACAGTTTGCAAATTCTCTTTACGAAAGCTATATAAAGCCCGCACAGGAAGCAGGGGTTAATGTTATTTTAGCAACTCCCATTATAAGAAGAAGCCGTACTGCAGATGTAGTTAAGGGAAGCGATATGCACGACCTTACGGAAAAGGGCTTCGGAGATTATTCACAGACTGTAAGAGACCTTGCCGATAAGCTGGATCTTCCCTGCATAGACAATACTCAGATGACCTACAACGAGTATATAACTCTCGGCAAGGGTGCAGCAGACGGCTCTGACGGCTACGGCGCTTATCATTCACAGTATTCCGATGATTATATGAATACAAAGGAATATTTTGATGAATCGGGAAACCTTGACGAAAACTACAGAATAGACAATACCCACCTTAATTCATACGGCGCTTCTGTAGTAGGCTATTTTATGGCACAGGCTATAAAGGGTAGTGAAGCGGCATTAAGCGGCGATGAGTATGCACCTGTTGTTAAGGATAATTCTGAGGGAACTCTTGAAGATCTCAGTGCTTACCTTAAGGGGTCTTATACCGATCCAAGAACAGAGGAAAGAAAGACTGATGATGTAAGCTCGGGAGAGCTTGACGGATTTTCTGTATATCTTGATACGGAAACGACCCTGCATGACACTCTCGGAGAAAAATTTGACGTATATGTTAAGGTGAAGGATAATGAGGGTATATCAAACATAAGCTATACTCTTGAATATGACACAGATATACTTAAGCTTGTATCACCGGAAACAGAAAATGCCGACGGAAAGATAATCACTGAAGGAAAAACCAATGAAGGCGAGGAGCTTTCGGACGGAGATATTGCCGTATATACCTTTGAGGTAGTTGGCGGCGGAGATACGGACGTTAAGCTTGATGTGCTTTCAATGGATTACAACGGTAAGGCATACGATATAAAAGACTTTAATACAGGAAGTCTTAATATAGTATGCGACTTTAACCCCGAACAAGCAAATTAAATAAAATATTCGCCTGCGCCCCTCATACCATCGAAGATGGTATGAGGGGCGCAGCCCGTGGGGCAAGGGGAAATCAGTGAAGGGCGCATTTGCGCCCTTCACTGATTTCCCCTTGCCCCTACACACCGGCAGATGCCGACAAAAATATTTTAGGGCGTCCCCTCAGACCATCATAAATGGTCTGAGGGGACGCCCTGCGGGGCTGCGCAAATCGGGGTGACAACAATGCAGGTGAGGGCGCGTATGCGCCCTCACCTGCATTGTTGTCACCCCGATTTGCGCAGCCCCGCAGGGCGGAACGAAGCGGGTGGGATGCAATGCAAGCGAGGGCGCATACGCGCCCTCGCTTGCATTGCATCCCACCCGCTTCGTTCCGCCCCTGCTCCGGCAGATATCGGCTGACGTTTTAGTTTATTTTGCCAGCCTTGCTATGGAAACAAACAGCTGTGATATCTGATACCATGTTGCGTACTCTACTTCGCCTGTTGCGGCAAGGTTGAAAATTTCCTGAAACTGACGTACCGAGGCAGCTGTTTCATTGCCGTATATGCCGTCTACTGCAACAGGTGTTATTGCGGAGTAAGTTCCGCTTATGACATTAAGCTGGGTCTGGATCGTTCTTACGGCTTCACCTTGCGAGCCTATTGTGAGATCTTCGCCGGGGTAGGAGTATGGGACTCCGCTTATTTTTTCGGCTGTTGTCAGGTAAATATCATCTCCGTAGAAATATCTGAGTATATCTATTGCATTATATCCCTGCTGTGCCAAATATTGTGTGCCCCATTGAGTCATCCAGCCGGGGCAGCTTACGTTTTGTCCGTCACAATATTGGGCAAGAAGAGGCTGACGATTGCCTTCTCTTTTGATATAAGTGGCAAAAAGCTCATCGACTACGCGGGAGATCTCCTCATATATGTTTCTGCCATATACAAAATAATGGTCGGTGGCGGTGGAGGAGGTTATTGTAAAATTTTTGCCCTTGTTTCTGTACCATTCAGTGAAGACTCTGTTGAGCGTGAAGGATATTATGGCAAGCACGTTTGCACGTATGGCTTCAAGCTCCCATGTGGAGTAGACCTCGCTGGATGCCACATTTTTAATATAGTCTTTATAGGGTATATAATAATTTGGGGCAGAGTTGTCATCGGGAGAACCGTCATGCACCACTATATATTCGGGAATAACCACGGAGTCAAGCACAACAAAGCCCGTTTCCTTTTTGATAGGCTTGACCTCATCTTCATATATTTTAGGCTCGAGGGGCTCGAAAAGCTTGGCAGGAGTAATATTAATGCGCCTTATCTCATTGTCATTTTGCAGATATACTCTGAGTATGGCAATACTGTCGGGAAGTATCTGCACGCCGCTTATTATCTCTGTGCTCATGCCCTCCTTAGCTACTGTTACTTCCGCTGTAGAATATGGGCGAATATCGGAGGGTGACTCTGAAAGGTAAAGGGGAGGGGTTGTGAGATATACCACCGAGGTCTGCCCCGATACGTCAGTTCTTTGAGAAAAGCTTTCGCCGTTTTCTCCTACAACACTAACTATGGCATCCTTTATGGGAAAGGAAACGGAATTGTCATAAACTTCCACCTTTAGTCCCCCGGTGCCATAGTTTACCAAATCTTGCTGAAATGCTTTTATATCCACAGGCTTACCCCCTGCTTAAGTTCTATAATTTATTATACTATAGTCTTGAAATTATGTGACTTTTGATATATAATAATTATGATTGGAAACTGATTTTAGTGTGTGTAATGAGAATTGAGGTTATATAATGAATGATTTTTTCAGACTTGACGGTCCTTTATTCAGATATGGAACATTACTTGCCGACTTATTGTTTTTGTCTATAATATTTACATTTTGCAGCATACCCGTAATTACATTGGGAGCTTCACTTACGGGCATATATTATGTTACTACAAGGCAGGTTTCCAGGCGTGAGGGCTATGTAACGCGAGATTTTTTAAAGAGCTTTAGACAAAACTTTATAAAGTCCACAGTATTTTATTTATTTTTTCTTGTTTGCGGAATAATACTTTTGTTTAACTTCGTGGCATATAATTATGTGGCACGCTCTAATCAGATAGTGCTTATTTTTCAGGTGGTTTTATCTGCCGAGATAGTAGGCGTAATGGTCTATCTTTTTCCGCTTATAGCAAGGTTTGACCTTAAAATGTCACAATACCTTAAAAACGCATTTTATTTTGCAAACAGGCATATTTCCACCACGGTGACCTGTCTGGTGGCTTTGGGGGCGTGTGTGTGGCTGTTTATGAAGATACCGTTTCTTGTTATCATACTGCCGGGTGTCTATGCTTATTTTTCATCCGTTATGATAATGCGTGTTTTCAGAAAATATTTGCCCGATATGGACAGAGATGTAGAGGAAGAAAGTTATGATATTATAAAAGACCTCGGAGAGGGCGCGGCAAACGTCAAAGTCGAAGAAAATGATGAGAAAAATTGAAAGGCGATGATTCTGTTATGATAGGCAGAGCTATTGGTTCTAAAATCAACTTAAATAATCCAGATGATCCCAAGGCAGTGCTCTATATGGACTGCGTGGGCGATCTCCTTTGTAATGCCGAGGTGAAAAGTCTTGATAATTATAAGCAGCATATAGGTACGTCACGGCTTCAGCACAGCCTTAATGTATCTTATTACAGCTTTTTGATATCTAAATTTCTGCATTGCGATTACAGATCAGCTGCAAGAGCAGGCATACTTCACGATCTTTACCTCTATGACAGACGAAAGGATAAAACCGAGGAAAACCATATCTTCCGCCATCAGAGAGAGGCTTTAGAGAATGCTTCTCAGCTTACAGAGCTTAATGATATTGAGAAAAACGCTATTGCAAATCATATGTGGCCCTTGTGCAAGGGGAATCTTCATTATAAAGAGGCTTATGTTGTTTCGGCGGCGGATAAATACAGCACTGCGTTGGAGTTTACTGTGCAGTTTGGCAGAAAAATAAAAAATAAGCTATATACAATCTGATATTTATATACGGATAGCCGACCAGCCTGCGGAGCCGTGGGCGAGGGGCTAAGCAAAAGAGAGGGCGCGTATGCGCCCTCTCTTTTGCTTAGCCCCTCGCCCCACGGCTCCGCCTCCGCCATACGTCCTACGGACGTATGGCGGAGCGGGGCATTATATTATTCTTATCTTTGGCAAAAGTGCATCTATTTCTTCTTTTGTGGCAAGCCATGAGGTATATGCCGTTGCCGTTCCCGCCGCCATAGAATATTTAAAACATTCTATAGAGGGCTTGCCCTCTGCCATGGCTGCAATATAAGCTCCCAGCATAGCATCACCTGCGCCTACTGTATTTATAACATAGCCTCTCGGAGGTATGCTTTGGAAAACTCTTTCGTTTTCGTCAATGAAGATGGCTCCGTCCTTGCCTAATGATACGATCACCCTCTGAGCGCCTCTTGCCTGAAGAAGCCTTGCGTGGTAAATTATCTCGCTTGTAGAGTTAAGCTCTCTTGAAAATATCTGACAAAGCTCTCTGCGGTTTGGCTTTATAAGGTAGGGCCTGAATCTCAGACTGTCTACGAGAGATTCGCCGTTAAGGTCTACTATCACTGTTACATTTTTGCCCCTAAGCGCCGTAAACAGCTTGTTGTGGCAGGTTTCGGGCCAGCCGGGGAAAACAGAGCCTGCAAGAACAAGTATGTCTCCCGACACAAGACGGCTGCTCAGCTTTTCTACGATTTTATCGTAAAGAGAAAATGGTATTTTTGAAGGACCTTTTGAATTTATTTCCGTTTCAACGTCTGTCTGGAATTTTATGTTTATACGCGTATTGTCGTCGTCGCTTACTATAAAATCTACATTTGGCACAAGCTCACTTAAAAGACGTATAAATTCTGCGCCCGTAAAGCCTGCTGCTATACCCATAGTGACGCTTTTATGACCAAGATTTTCAAGAGTAATGGAAATATTTACGCCCTTGCCGCCGGGACGTATTGATTCGTAATTGCTTGTATTAATAGCTTCCACCCTAAATCTCGGCAAAGTCATTGAATAATCGAGAGCAGGATTTAGTGTAAGTGTATATATCATAAGGCAAACCTCCTATGCTATTCATATTATAGCATTATATTATCACATTTATATTATTTTGGCAATATAAAACGCTCTCTTTATTTGACAAATTACCCGCTATGATATATTATAAATATTATATATATTAGTTTTCATTTATACATAAAAAGGAGAAGCCTATGAAAAAGATAAAAGTTATGAGCATATTCGGCACAAGGCCCGAGGCTACAAAAATGGCTCCGCTTATTAAAGTTATGGAAAAAAGCCCTTATGTAGACCAGCTTGTGTGCGTTACGGCTCAGCACAGACAAATGCTGGATCAGGTTCTTGACATTTTCCATATAGAGCCCGATTACGACCTTGATATTATGCAGCAGGGACAGACCCTTACGGACATAACCACAAGAGCACTTCAAGGTCTTGAGAGCGTTATGAAGGAAGCTAAGCCCGACCTTGTTCTTGTTCACGGTGACACAACTACTACCTTTGCAGGCGCTCTTGCGGCATTTTACAGCGGCATAAAGTTAGGTCACGTTGAAGCGGGACTCAGAACTTATGATAAGACCCAGCCTTTCCCCGAGGAAATGAACAGAGTCCTTACAGGAGATCTTGCAGACCTGCATTTTTCGCCCACAAAGCTTGCCAAGGAGCACCTCCTTCGTGAAAATATAAATGAAGAGGGCATATTCATAACAGGCAATACCGCAGTTGACTGCCTTAAGACAACTATTGAAAAGAATTATCATTTTACAAGAGAATGTCTTAATGACATAGACTTTGATAAATACAGAGTTATCACAATGACGGCACACAGACGTGAAAATTTGGGAGAACCCTTGGAAAATATCTGTAGGGCAACCCTTAAGCTTGTAAACGATAATGAAGATGTTTTTGTTGTTTACGCAGTGCATTTTAATCCTAAGGTAAGAGAAGTAGCATATAAATATCTCGATAATCACCCGAGAATTTTGCTCACAGACCCAATAGATATGAAGGATATGCACAACCTTATGAATCTTTCCTATTTCGTAATGACTGACTCCGGCGGACTTCAGGAGGAAGTGCCATCTATGCACAAGCCCGTTCTTGTACTGAGAAACGTGACCGAACGTCCCGAAGGTCTTGATGCCGGCACCCTCAGGCTTGCAGGCAATAAGGAAGATGAGATATATAAACAGGCAGACCTTATACTTAACAATAAAGAGGTTTACGCTTCTATGGCAAAGAGTAAAAATCCCTTTGGCGACGGCTATGCGGCAGAAAGAATACTTGATGCCATACTCTATCACTTTGGCATAAACGAAAAACGACCGAAAGATTATATGTAAATCTTTAAATATCCCCACGGGTAACCGAAACGGAACTTCAGCCGAGGCGGGGCAAGGGGAGCAGCAAAAAGAGCGAGGGGCGGATAGATCCGCCCCTCGCTCTTTTTGCTGCTCCCCTTGCCCCGCCCCACGGCCCCTCCCTTTTTGTCAGCCTTTGGCTGATAAAAAGGGAGGGGCAAGAATATTTTTTTATTTTTTTGTAAAAAATGTATTTTATGGTAGACATTTTAAACGAAAGATATTATAATAAATTAGAGTATTTTAATCTTTATACATTAAAAAATAACATAGAGGGGGTTTGCTTGTGAGGAATTTTATGAAGGCATGGGCAATACTTCCCCATGTAGCGCTTATTATGTTTGTTCCTATATTTTGCTGCATACTTTTGGGGCATTTTTTGGACGGCATTTTTGGCACGGAGGTCCTGTTCCTGATAATATTTATATTTTTAGGGGTAGGCGCAGCATTTAGGAGTCTTTATGTCTTCTGTATGAGGTTTTCCGAGAAGAGCGAAAAGGACGACGACAAGCATAAGACGCTTGATATTAAAAAGATAACGGGGAAAAGATAATATGACTAAAATATCCGATACAGCAAAACAGCTTTTAATCACTATGCTCATACTCACGGTGTGCGCCTTTGTGATCGGGCTTTTCTTTATTTCAAGACTGAATATATCGGCTTTTTCTTATGGCTTAGGTCTGCTTGTGGGCTTTTTGTTTTCTGCCCTTAAGCTGATATTGACGGAAAGAAGCCTTAATAAAAGCGTAGAAATGGACAAGCAAAACGCCCAGAGCTATGCAAGGGCACAATATATGGCAAGATATTTTCTTACGCTTCTTGTGCTTGTTGGGGCGGCTCTTATAAAGTCCATAAGCCTGCTTGGAGCTATCATAGGCGTACTTATCGTTCAGCCTGCCGCTTTTATAGTAGGCATTATGGAAAACAGAAGAAAGAGCAAATAATGTGATATTTTCGGCAAAGGCCGTTAATATATAATTTAATGAAGGGAGGGAAATATATGGATTTTGGCAGTTCCTTTATACCTGTACAGATCGGCGGATTTTCTTTCAGGCTTACGGAAACCATAATGGACACCTGGGTCGTTATGGCAGTCCTTATAATTCTTGCTATCGTCGTAAGAATAAAGTTAAATAAATTCACCGAAGTTCCCGAGTCGGGCTTTCAGAATTTCATCGAGACCATCGTTGAAAGTATGGACAGCTTCGTAGAGGGTAATATGGGTAAGAAATTCAAATATTTCGGTAATTGGTTTTTTGGCGTATTTGCCTTTATACTTTTATCGAATTTAAGCGGACTCCTCGGGTTCCGTCCGCCTACTGCCGATTTGGCTACAACAGCAGCCTTAGCGCTTACCACCTTCGTGCTTATACACTTTATGGGTATATTCACAGCCGGCAAGGGTTATTTCAAGGGCTACTTAGAGCCTATTCCATTTTTATTACCCCTTAATATCATAAGCGAGCTGGCTACTCCCGTTTCGCTTTCGTTCCGTCTTTTCGGAAATATACTTGGCGGATCGATAATTATGGGGCTTATTTACACTTTGCCCGTTATTGTAAAACTGTTAGTTCCGGCGGTTTTACATATCTACTTTGACGTATTTGCAGGCTTCCTGCAAACATTCATCTTTGTAATGCTTTCAATGGCATTTATAGGTGATAAAATTCCGGAAGAATATTAATTATTTAATTTTAAGGAGGAAAACTTAATGAATTATTTAATCGAACCCCATGCATTTGTACTTGGATGCTCAGCTATAGGAGCAGGTACAGCAATGATCGCAGGTATAGGCCCCGGTGTTGGTCAGGGCTTTGCGGCAGGTAAGGGTGCTGAAGCTGTAGGTCGTCAGCCTGAGGCGAGAGGTACAATTATGTCAACCATGCTTCTTGGTGCAGCCGTTGCCGAAACAACAGGTATTTACGGACTTGTAATTGCCATCATTCTTTTATTTGCAAATCCGCTGGTAGGACAAGTTCCCAATTAATTTGAGAATAGAAGCCAAAAGGAGGTTTTAAACCTTGAACAGTTATTTTCTTACTGTCGGAAGCTTTATTCTTACTCTTGATAAAAACCTGCTCATAGAAATTGGATTTCAGCTTTTCAACCTTTGCGTGCTTTGCGCTATACTTAGCTTTTTGCTTTATAAACCTGTTCTCAAATTTATGAGATCCAGAAAAGAAAAGATAGCGGGAAACATTGCAGATGCAGAAGACAAGCTGAAAAATGCCCAAAGTATTCTTGATGAATACAATGCAAAGCTCAAGGGCATCCAGCAGGAAAGATCTGCTATTTTAGAAGCTGCAAACAGAGAAGCCAATGCAAATAAGGCTCTTATAATCGAGCAGGCAAAGAAAGAGGCAGCCGATATTAAAAACAGAGCTCAGCTTCAGATCGAAAGAGAAGAAGAAAAGGCTAAAGACAAGATCAGACTTCAGATAATAGAGGTTTCATCTCTTATAGCGGCTCATTTTGTTGATAATTCACTTAGTGACGATAAACAAACAAAGCTTATAGAAGATGTTATTAAGGGCTTGGGTGATGTTAAATGGCAAGATTAGCATCAAGATATTCCGCAGCGCTTTTCTCACTTGCCTGTGAAAATAATAAGTTAGACTCTTATTATGAACAGATAAAGGAACTTAAAAGCTGTCTGTGTGATGATGAAGAGATAAGAGAATTTATAAACAACCCAAATCTGTCATCTGAAGACAAATTAAACATATTAAAAGGAGTTCTCGAAGGAAAGGCGGAGGACGATATCGTAGGCTTTATATCTGTTATTTTTGCTAAAAACAGACAAAGCGAGCTTCACCTTATATTCGATGAATTTACCGAAATGGTTTTGGAAAGCAAGGGCATTGTTACGGCTCACATTGAGTCTGCATATCCCCTTTCCGAAGAACAGAAGGACGAAATCAAATCTAAATTATCAGGCAATCTGAACAAGCAGGTCATTGTTGAGTCAAGTATTGATAAAAGTCTTATAGGCGGTCTTAAGATCACCGTGGACGGACATGTCATTGACGGAACTATAAGAAAGAATATTGATGATATGAAAAAAATGCTGCTTAAAAACAGACTTGCATAAAGGAGTGTAAACCCGCTATGAATTTAAGACCGGAAGAAATTAGCTCCGTCATAAAGGAGCAGATCAAGGGCTATAAATCAAAGCTTGACGTGTCTGAAGTGGGTACGGTTATACAGGTTGGTGACGGTATTGCCAGAGTTTACGGACTCAAAAACGCTATGTCGGGAGAGCTTTTGGAATTCCCCGGCGGCGTTGTTGGTATCGCACAAAACCTTGAAGAGGATAATATCGGCTGCGTGCTTTTAGGCTCTGACGAAGGCATTAAGGAAGGCGACCCTGTAAAGCTTACAGGTAAGGTTGCTTCCGTGCCTGTAGGAGATGCGCTTATAGGTCGTGTTGTAAATGCTATAGGTCAGCCCATAGACGGCAAAGGTCCTATAAAGACAACAAGCACAAGACCTATCGAAAGAGTTGCCCCCGGTGTTATCACAAGAAAATCAGTAGACGTACCTTTACAGACAGGTATTAAATCAATCGATGCCATGGTTCCCATCGGACGTGGTCAGAGAGAGCTTATAATCGGCGACAGACAGACGGGTAAAACCGCTATCTGTATAGACACTATTATAAATCAGAAGGGCAAAGACTGTATCTGCGTATATGTAGCCATAGGTCAGAAGGCTTCTACAGTAGCAAGAATAGTCAAGACCCTCAGAGATACGGGAGCTATCGACTACACACTTGTTGTTGCCGCTACCGCATCTGATACAGCTCCTCTTCAGTACATCGCCCCATATGCAGGCGTTGCTATGGCTGAGGAATTTATGGAGCAGGGCAAGGACGTGCTTATTGTATACGATGATCTTTCAAAGCACGCTGTTGCTTACAGAGCAATGTCGCTTCTCTTAAAGCGTCCTCCCGGACGTGAGGCTTATCCCGGCGATGTATTCTATCTTCATTCAAGACTTCTTGAAAGATCGGCAAGACTTAACGAGGACTACGGCGGAGGCTCAATCACTGCCCTTCCTATTATCGAAACTCAGGCAGGCGACGTTTCCGCATACATCCCAACAAATGTTATTTCTATCACCGACGGACAGATCTACCTTGAGTCAGAGCTTTTCAACTCAGGCTTCCGTCCTGCTATAAACGCAGGTCTTTCAGTATCAAGAGTAGGTGGCTCGGCTCAGATAAAGGCTATGAAGAAAATAGCAGGTCCTATTCGTATAGAGCTTGCTCAGTTCAGAGAGCTTGAGTCATTCTCACAGTTCGGTTCCGACCTTGATAAGGATACTCTTGAAAGACTTAACCACGGCAGAAGAGTTATGGAAATTCTTAAGCAGCCTCAGTATAAGACTATGGAGGTTGAAAAGGAGATCGTTATTCTCTATGCCGTAACAAATAAATATCTTGATGATATCGACCTCGACAGAGTAGCTGAATTTGAAACAGAATTCCTTAAGTTTGTCGAAACAGAATACAACGGTATTCTTACAGGTATCAGAGAAGACAAGGTTATTTCTGACGAAAACGAAGCCTTGCTTAAGACGGCTCTTACAAAATTTAAGTCGAATTTTTAATGGGAGGGTGATATTATGGCATCAATGCGTGACATAAAGCGTAGGATAAAAAGTGTCAACAGCACCCGACAGATAACAAAGGCTATGAATCTTGTAGCAAGCTCTAAGCTCAATAAGGCTAAGCAAAGACTTGAAGGAACTAAGCCCTATGCGCAGGAAACCAGAAAGGTAATTGCTGAGATAGGGGCTGCTATGGGAGGAATATCTCACCCCCTTTTCGGAAATGAAATAAAGGGCAACAAGGCTCTTATAATAGTTATTTCAGGAGATAAGGGACTTTGCGGCGGCTATAACTCATCTGTCTGCAAGGAGGCTCAGAGCCTTGCCGACGGTAAGGAGGTAAAGCTCATTACCGTAGGACTTAAAGGCAGAGAATATTTCAAACGCAGAAATTTCACCTTCGATAAGTCTGTCGTAGGTATTTCCGAAAGATTTGATTATAACGATGCCGCTGCTATAGGAGCAAGAGCTCTTAAGCTGTTTGAAGACGGTGAGGTAGACAGTGTTTATCTTGTATACACAAGATTTATTTCTTCAATAAGCTCAACTCCTAAGGCTATAAGGCTTTTGCCTGTAGATGCAGAGGAGTTTAAGGGCGAAATAGAAGAAACGACCTCACTTACACTGTATGAGCCTTCCGAAGAGGAAGTGCTTGACTATGTTGTTCCCAAATATGTAAATACGGTCATCTACGGCGGCATGGTAGAGTCCTCAGTTTGCGAGCTTGGCGCAAGAATGGCAGCCATGGATGCAGCAACGGACAATGCCGAGGAAATGCTTGATTCTCTCAACCTTCTCTACAACAGAGTTCGTCAGGGAGCAATTACTCAGGAGATAACCGAGATAGTAAGCGGAAGCAACGCTTTAGAATAATAAAAGGAGTGAAAACATTGGCCAAAAATAATATCGGCAAGGTGATCCAGATCATCGGTGCCGTAATAGATATAAAATTTCAGGCGGGATGTTTGCCGGCTCTTAATAATGCTATAGAAATTGATAACAACGGTAAAAAGATAGTGGCAGAGGTGGCACAGCACTTAGGCGACGATGTTGTAAAGTGTATTGCCATGAGTTCTACCGACGGTCTTGTAAGAGGAGTAGATGCTGTTGATACAGGTAAGCCCATAAGCGTGCCTGTAGGCCCTGAAACTCTTGGCAGACTGTTTAACGTATTGGGTGAGGCTATCGACAATAAGCCTGATCCCGAAACACAGGAAAAATGGTCTATCCACAGAGAGGCACCGGCGTTTTCCGAGCAGACCACTACCGCTGAGCTTCTTGAAACAGGTATCAAGTCTATCGACCTTCTGTGCCCATATTCAAAGGGTGGTAAGATAGGTCTTTTCGGCGGTGCCGGCGTAGGCAAGACCGTACTTATTATGGAGCTTATCAGAAACATAGCAACTGAGCATGGCGGATATTCCGTATTCTCCGGTGTTGGTGAGCGTACCCGTGAGGGTAACGACCTTTACCACGAAATGACGGAGTCGGGAGTTATCAACAAAACAAGTCTTGTATTCGGTCAGATGAATGAGCCCCCCGGAGCAAGAATGAGAATTGCTCTTACAGGACTTACAATGGCAGAATATTTCAGAGATAAGGAACAGAAGGACGTGCTTTTGTTCATCGACAATATTTTCCGTTTCACACAGGCAGGTTCCGAGGTTTCTGCACTTTTGGGACGTATGCCTTCAGCCGTAGGTTATCAGCCTACACTTGCAACGGAAATGGGCGCTCTTCAGGAGAGAATTACCTCTACAAAGTCAGGTTCTATAACATCAGTTCAGGCTGTATATGTGCCTGCCGATGACCTTACCGACCCTGCTCCCGCAACAACATTCGCCCATCTTGATGCTACAACCGTTCTTTCACGTTCTATTTCAGAGCTTGGTATTTATCCTGCTGTAGACCCTCTTGAATCTACATCAAGAATACTCGATCCTCTTGTAATAGGTGAGGAACACTATAAAGTAGCAAGAGATGTTCAGTCAATACTTCAGAGATATAAAGAGCTTCAGGATATCATTTCTATTCTCGGTATGGACGAGCTTTCGGAAGATGATAAGCTCACCGTAAACAGAGCAAGAAAGGTTCAGAGATTTCTGTCACAGCCTTTCTTCGTTGCTAAGGAATTTACGGGTATGGACGGTAAGTATGTTCCCGTTGAAGAGACAGTCAGAGGCTTTAAGGAAATTCTTGAAGGTAAGCATGACGAAATACCCGAATCCATGTTTTTGAGTGCAGGTACTATTGATGAGGTCGTAGCACGCTTTAACAATAAGGATAGGTGATAATATGGCAAATAAGCTGAAGCTGCGTGTCGTTACGCCGGCAAAAGACTTTTTTAACGGCGAATGTGATATGGCAGTGCTTAAAACGATAGACGGCGATACAGGTATATTGTATGGTCATCAGCCGCTGACAACAGTGTTGGATCTGGGTTATCTCAGGATAATCGACAATAATAACGAAAAGAGATCCACCATGCTTGGCGGCTTTGCCAAGGTAAATTCCGAGGGGCTCACCATCATTTCAGAGGCAGCAGAATGGGCTGACGAAATAGATGTACAAAGAGCTTTGGAAAGTAAAAAAAGAGCAGAACAACGTCTTGAACAAGGCGGAAAGGACAACGACGAAGTAGATGTACTTCGTGCGGAGGCCTCTCTTAAAAGAGCCTTGCTCAGGCTGGGACTTGCAGAAAAATAAAAAATTGCTGTCGTATAGAGTATTTATTTTGTACGACAGCATTTTTTATTTCCGGGAAGGCTGAAAACTTCGGTGCGGGGGAGGGGGAGATGGGGATGCGGACAGAGCGAGGACAAAGCAGCCCAACGGGCTGCTTTGTCCTCGCTCTGTCCGCATCCCCATCTCCCCCTCCCCCGCGGCTCAGTTTTTCAGACCGCTTCACGGTCTGAAAAATGAGCCGTGGTACGTGGTCAAAAATATTTGGTTTGGCGATTTATAGTTTTTTTCGGGCAGCGCTGCGCTGCCAAAACGGGGCAAATCAGGCGGCGACTTCGTCGCCGCCTGATTTGCCCCGTTGCCGGCTCCGCCCGAAGCATCTTTGATGCTTCGGGCGGAGCGGCGAGCGCTCTTGTTCAAGGGTTGATTACATATTCTTTTTAAAAAATTCAACAAGCTTTTGGAAGGGGATGGCATTCTTATTGCCGCCATCATAAAGATCGGTATGAACAGCACCCGGAATAAGCAAAAGCTCCTTATTATCGGTATATTTGCTGTTTTTTGTCATTTCGTTGTAGGCGTCTTTGCCTAAATAGCAGGAATGGGCTTTATCTCCGTGCACTATAAGCACGGCGCTCCTTATTTCGTTGCTGTACCGATTTATGGGCTGGTTTATAAATGACATTGTTCCGATTATGTTCCAGCCCCCGTTGGAATTGAGGGAACGAGGATGATAGCCCCTTTCTGTTTTGTAATATGAATAATAATCCTTTACGAAAAAAGGCGCATCATCGGGGAGGGGATCTACCACTCCACCGCCAAGAGCATATTCTCCCGACTTATAATCCTTTATGCGCTGCTCGTTCAAAGCTGATTTTTTCTCATAGCGCTGCTCCTCGCTGTCTTCTCCGTCAAAATATCCGTTGGCGCCTACCCTTGACATGTCATACATTGTAGAAGCTACAGTTGCCTTTATTCTTGTGTCGAGAGCTGCGGCATTTATGGCAAGTCCGCCCCAGCCACAGATGCCTATAATGCCTATTTTTTCGGGATCAACATTTTCCTGAACGGAAAGAAAATCTACAGCCGCCTGAAAGTCTTCAGTGTTGATATCGGGGGAAGCCATATATCTGGGTATGCCTCCGCTTTCCCCTGTAAATGAAGGATCAAAGGCAATGGTGAGAAAGCCCTGCTCTGCCATTGTCTGCGCATACAGCCCTGAGCATTGCTCCTTCACTGCTCCAAAAGGACCGCATACCGCTATTGCCCCTAATTTTCCTTGCACATCCTTAGGCTCGTATAGGTCTGCTGCAAGGGTTATGCCATATCTGTTGTGAAATGTTACTTTGCGATGGTTTACTTTTTCGCTTTTGGGGAAGGTTTTGTCCCATTCCCGGGTAAGGCTTAAATTGGTTGTGTAGTTCATTTTGCTGCCTGCCTTTCTTATTAAAATTTAATTTATTTGTATAGAGGTTACATGCTTCTGATTTAATTATACTTTATTGACACATACGTTACAAATAGTTATAATTTATATCGTGATATAAGTTAAAGTAATATCATAGGAGGCATGAAATGGAATTAAGAACACTCAGATATTTTCTTGCGGCGGCAAGAGAAGGCAATATGACCCATGCAGCAGAGCTTTTGCACATTACCCAGCCGGCTCTTTCAAAGCAGCTTAAGTCCCTTGAAGACGAGCTTGGCAAAAAGCTTTTTGAGCGCCGCAGCTTTAGCATAGAGCTAACAGACGAGGGCATACTTTTGCGTAAAAGAGCGGAGGACCTTATAAATATGGCAGATAAGATAACTGCTGAATTTTTGACCTTAGACGACATTGTAGGCGGCAATATTTATTTTGGTCTTGCGGAAACCTATCAAATACGTTATCTTGCAAAGGAAATGCGCTCCTTTAAAAAGATCTATCCTGATTTTCACTATCATATTACAAGCGGCGATACCGAGCAAGTGACTGAAAAGCTGGATAAGGGCGTAATTGACTTTGCTGTGCTTGCCGACGAGCCAAATTTATCTAAATATAATTTCCTTAAATTTCCCGAAAGCGACCGCTGGGGGCTTATTATGCCAAAAGACTGTTCTCTTGCCCAAAAGGAGTATATTACTGTAGACGATCTGGTAGGATTGCCCCTCTTTTGCTCTGAGCAGGGGTGGAATAAGGATATAGCCAAGTGGAGTGGCAGCAGGGCGGACGAGCTGACACTTGAGGGCTCTTTCCGCCTATCCTATAACGGTTCTATTTTTGTAAAGGAAGGACTGGGCTATCTGCTTACCTTTGAGCATCTCATAAGCTCAAGCCCCGACAGCGGCTTTGTGTTCCGACCGCTTTTTCCCGAACTTAAAACAAACATATATCTTATATGGAAGAAATATCAGGTCTTTACTCCTATAGCCGCCGCCTTTTTGAATAAAATGCGCTCTGCATTTGAGATCCGTAAATAATTGTAAAAAATAGCTAATTATTTTTAAAAATGTGTGGAAATGTTGTTTGATATGTGTTAAAATATAGTAAATGAAGTGTAACTTCTTAAAAACATCAACAAATCATATTTTAATGGAGGGATTATTTATGGCAATAAAACTCAAATTAGCAGGCGTTAAAAACTTTGTGAGAGATGAAGAATATGCAAAGATAGGCGCTATGGCTAAGGTGGCTAACGATCTTGTTTATTCAAAAGAGGGAGCAGGCAACGACTTTCTCGGCTGGGTAAATCTTCCCTTTGACTACGATAAGGAAGAATTTGCAAGGATCAAAAAAGCAGGCGAAAAAATTCGCTCCGACAGCGAGGTTCTGGTTGTTATAGGTATCGGCGGCTCTTATCTTGGCGGACGCGCTGCTCTTGATTTCATAAACGGTATGTTCTACAACAGCAAAAAGCATCCCGGTCTTCCCGATGTATATTTTGTAGGCAACAACATAAGCTCTGAATATTTAACAGACATAATAGAGATGATAGGCGACAGATCATTCTCTATAAATGTTATCTCTAAGTCAGGCACAACAACTGAGCCTGCTATCGCTTTCAGAATTTTCAAAAAGCTCCTTGAAGACAAATACGGCAAAGAAGAGGCTGTTAAGAGAATATACGCAACAACAGACAAGGCAAGAGGAGCTCTTAAAAACTTCTCCGATAAGGAAGGCTATGAGACCTTTGTTATCCCTGATGATGTTGGCGGACGTTTCTCCGTACTTACTCCTGTAGGTCTTGTTCTTATGGCTGCTGCAGGCATTGATATTGACGCCGTTATGAAGGGCGCCGCAGATGCTTGCGAAAAATATAAGGGTATTGACAACGACTGTGCAAAATATGCTATTACACGCGCACTTCTTAATAAGAAGGGCAAGGTTATTGAAATTCTTGCAAACTACGAGCCCTGCCTTACAATGTTTGGCGAATGGTATAAACAGCTCTATGCAGAGTCAGAAGGTAAGGATCAGAAGGGAACTTTCCCCGTTTCCGCAAACTTCTCAACCGACCTTCACTCCATAGGTCAGTTTATACAGGACGGAACAAGAAATATGTTCGAGACTGTTCTTTGGGTAAAGAATTCAAAGAAGGATTTTGAGATCATATATGATGAAGAAAATATTGACGGACTTAACTTCGTAGCAGGCAAGACAATGCAGTATGTAAACTCTAAGGCATACGCAGGTACATATCTTGCTCATATCGACGGCGGAGTACCTACAATGGTTATTGAAATAGAAGATACCAGCGCATACAGCTTTGGCGAAATAGTTTATTTCTTTGAAAAGGCTCTTGCTATAAGCGGTTATCTCCTTGCAGTTAACCCATTTGATCAGCCGGGCGTAGAATCATACAAGAAGAATATGTTTGCTCTTCTTGGCAAGCCGGGCTATGAAGCGGATAAGGAAGCTTTGGAGGCTCGTCTTATCGACTGATAATAAGGCTAAAAAACGCCGCAAACAGCAACGAATGTTGCTGTTTGCGGTGTTTTTACGGGGGCAAATCAGGCGGCGACTTTGTCGCCGCCTGATTTGCCCCGTTGCCGGCTGCGTCCGAAGCATCTTTGATGCTTCGGACGCAGCGGCGCACGCTTATAAGAATTGCCAACCGACTATCGGGTCGGGGCGAGGCAGCCGGCGGCAAAAGCGGCGGACTTTAGTCCGCCGCTTTTGCCGCCGGCTGCCTCGCCCCGACCCGTGCCCTGTTTTTTCGACCCGTCAGAGACGGGTCGAAAAAACAGGGCACGGCACGACTCTGTCGCATTACATAGAATTTCACAAAAATAAAAGGTAACAGAGGGAAAATTTCGTTAAAATTTTTTTAAAAAATGAAAAAAAAGGCTTGCAATTGGGAAAAATAAGGTGTATAATAATTCGTGATGTGACATTAAGAGCTATGAGGCGGAGGTTGCGGCTTTATGCCGGTTTTTCCGCTGAGCAATGTCCTGTTCATTGAAACCGGGCGAGTAGGTCACTGTACAATTTTACTTGTTGTGCCCTTATGGGCGTACTATGGTAAACGTGTGCAGTCACCACTTGTCGTACTGTTTTAAAAAGTGCGAAAAGGAGGCGACTTTTTTATGGCAAGTCAAAAAATCAGAATCAATCTTAAGGCTTATGACCATAAGCTGATTGATCAGTCAGCAAGTCTCATTGTTGAGACAGCTAAGAAAACGGGAGCAAAAATTTCAGGTCCTATACCTCTCCCAACAAAGAAGGAAGTTATTACTATCATCAGAGCCGTACACAAGTACAAGTACTCAAGAGAGCAGTTTGAACTTCGTACTCACAAAAGACTGATTGATATTTTGATGCCTACTGCAAAGACTGTTGACGCTTTAACACGTCTTGATCTTCCTGCAGGTGTTGAGATCACCATTAAGATGCTTTAATGGAAAATTAAAATTACCCAATGTAAATGGTTTATATAAGGCTTCCTTATATTAACCTAGGATGATTATCTTCTATATTATATAGGCAGATAATCCGCTGTAGAGTTTAGGAGGTGCTTTTTAGTGAAAAAAGCAATTATTGCCAAGAAAATCGGTATGACTCAGATTTTCACAGAGGCAGGTTTACTTATCCCCGTAACTGTACTTGAAGCAGGTCCTTGTGTTGTTACTCAGAAGAAAACAGCAGAAAATGACGGCTATGAGGCAGTTCAGGTAGGTTTTGGCGAAGTAAAGGAAACAAGAGTTACTAAGCCACTCAAAGGACATTTTGAAAAGGCCGGCGTTGCTCCAAAGAAGGTTTTAAAGGAATTAAAGCTTGAGGGAGAATATAACGTAGGCGATGAAATCAAGGCTGACATCTTCGCAGCAGGCGATAAGGTAGATATCAGCGGCACATCAAAGGGCCACGGATATCAGGGTACTATCAAGCGTCACGGACAGCACAGAGGTCCTATGGCTCATGGTTCTAAATACCATCGTTCACTTGGTTCTTTAAGCTCAGGTACTTCACCCGGAAAGGTAAAGAAGGGTAAAAAGATGCCCGGACACATGGGTTCCGTTGAAGTAACCGTTCAGAACTTAGAGGTCGTAAGAGCTGACGCTGAAAAGAATCTGCTTCTTGTTAAGGGAGCTGTTCCCGGAAGCAAGGGTTCAGTCGTTGTTATCAAAGAAACCGTTAAGGCAAACTGATAAGGCGAAGGAGGAATTGAAATGGCATTAGCAAAAGTTTTAAATATGAAGGGAGAAAAGGTCGGTCAGATCGAACTTGCCGACAGTGTTTTCCAGACAGAAATAAATGAGCATGTTCTCCACTTGGCTGTTGTTGCTCAGCTTGCCAACAAGCGTCAGGGTACTCAGAGTGCCCTTACCCGCGCAGAGGTCAGCGGCGGCGGAAGAAAGCCTTGGAGACAGAAGGACACAGGCCGTGCAAGACAGGGCTCTATCCGTTCACCACAGTGGAAGGGCGGCGGAGTTGTTTTCGCACCCAAGCCAAGAGATTATTCAATAAGACTTAACAAGAAAGAAAGAAGACTTGCACTCAAGTCCGCTCTTACTGCTAAGTACAACGATTATAATGTATTCGTACTTGACGAGCTCAAGTTTGATGCTCCCAAAACTAAGGAAATGGCAGGAGTTATCGAAGCTATAAAGAAGGCTACAGAGTCTACATTCAAGAAGGCTTTGGTTGTTATAGATGACAACGATAAAAACGTAGTTCTTTCAGCAAGAAATATTCCTACTGTAAAGACAGCATCTGTTGGCACATTAAATCCTTATGACATTCTTAAGTACGACGCATTTGTAGTAACAAAGAGCGCGGCTGAAAAGATCGGGGAGGTATACGCATAATGGCAGATATTAAATATTATGACGTTATTTTACGTCCGATTATAACAGAAAAAACCATGAGCGATATGGCTGATAAGAAGTACGCTTTCTATGTACACACAGACGCAACCAAAAATCAAATCAAGGATGCTGTTGAAAAGATGTTTGAAGGCGCTAAGGTTAAGTACGTTAATACTATGAACTTAAACGGAAAGACAAGAAGAAGAGGCTATATCACAGGTAAGACAGCAGCCAGAAAGAAGGCTATTGTTCAGCTCACAGAAGACTCAAACGAAATCGAAGTTTTCCAGGGCATGTAATTTAAAATGATACACACGGGCACGTCTGTGCCCATATATAGACGAAAGGAGTGCAAGACATGGGTATTAAGAGATTTAAGCCTTATACGCCTTCAAGAAGGCAGATGACTGTTTCGGACTTTGCCGAAATCACAAAATCTACTCCCGAAAAAAGTCTCTGCGTACACATTAAGAAAACTGCAGGACGTAACGCACAGGGTAAAATAACCGTACGTCACATCGGCGGCGGAAGCAAAAAGAAATACAGAATTATCGACTTTAAGAGAAATAAAGACAGTATCCCCGCAAAGGTTGCTGCTATCGAATACGATCCTAACAGAACAGCAAATATAGCTCTTCTTTTCTACGCTGACGGCGAAAAGAGATATATACTTGCTCCTGAGGGACTTAAGGTCGGCGAGGTTCTTGAAAGCGGCGAGAATGCCGAAGTAAAGACAGGTAACGCTCTTCCTATGAGAAAGATCCCCGTAGGTTCAGAGATCCACAACATTGAAATGACTCCCGGCGCAGGCGGAAAGCTTGTTCGTTCAGCGGGTAATGTAGCTCAGCTTATGGCTAAGGAAGGTAAGTATGCAACAGTAAGACTTCCTTCGGGCGAAATGAGACTTCTCCCAATCGACTGCCGTGCTACAATAGGTACAATAGGCAATCATGAGCACGAGCTTATAAACATCGGTAATGCCGGCAAGAAGAGACATATGGGTATCAGACCGACTGTAAGAGGTTCTGTTATGAACCCCAACGATCACCCTCACGGCGGCGGCGAGGGCAGAGCGCCTATCGGACGTCCCGGTCCATGTACACCTTGGGGCAAGCCTGCTCTTGGTCTTAAGACAAGAAAGAACAAGGCCGGCGATAAGTTGATCATCCGCAGAAGAAACGGCTAAGGAGGGACTATATAAATGAGCAGATCAGTTAAAAAAGGACCTTTTATCGACGAATCCTTAAGAAAAAAGGTTGATGCAGAAAATGCTGCAAATACAAAGAATGTTATCAAGACATGGTCTCGTCGTTCCACGATCTTCCCTGATATGATCGGTCATACTATAGCCGTTCATGACGGAAGAAAGCATGTTCCCGTATATATCACAGAAGATATGATAGGACATAAGCTTGGTGAATTTGCCCTTACAAGAACCTACAGAGGTCACGGCAAGGACGCAGACAAGAAATCAAAGGTTAAATAATATAGGTATTCGTTTTTGAAAGGAGGGCTTTTAAATGGCTAAAGGACATAGAAGCCAAATCAAGAAGGAAAGAAACGAACAAAACAGAGAGAAAAGACCTCATGCTACCGCTCGTTTTGTACGTGTTTCCAGCTCAAAAGCTAAAATCGTTTTAGACCAGATAAAAGGCAAGAGCGTAGGCGAGGCTTTAGCAATTCTTGCTTACTCACCCAGATATGCCGCTGACATTATAGAGAAAGTTCTTAAGTCAGCCGCTGCAAATGCCGAAAATAATATGGAGCTTGATGTAAATAAATTATACGTTGAAGAAACTGTTGCTAATCAGGGACCGACTCTTAAGAGGATCAGACCCAGAGCAAAGGGCAGAGCATACAGGATCAACAAGAAAACATCTCATATTTCCATCTACTTAAACGAGAGATAAGGAGGTCTATAAATGGGTCAAAAGGTAAATCCTCATGGATTAAGAGTAGGTATAATCAAAGGTTGGGATTCCGTATGGTATGCTGACAAGAAGGATTATGCAAACAATCTTGTAGAGGATAAGAAAATCAGAGAATTTATAAAGAGTCAGAATCCTAACTACAACATTTCTGACATCAAAATAGAAAGAACCAGCGACAGAGTTAAGATCACTGTTTGCACATCAAAGCCCGGCATCATCATCGGCGCTAAGGGTGAGAACATTCAGAAGCTCACAGCAAACGTACAGAAGCTCACAGCTAAGAGAGTAATGCTCAACATCGAAGAGATCAAAAGACCGGAGCTTGACTCACAGCTTGTTGCTGAGGATATCGCAAGACAGCTTGAAAATCGTGTTACATTCAGACGTGCTATGAAGCAGGCTATGAATAAGAGCATGAGATTTGGAGCTAAGGGTATAAAGACAACTTGTTCAGGTCGTCTTGGCGGCGCTGAAATGGCAAGAACCGAAAGCTATCATGACGGAACTATTCCCCTTCAGACACTTCGTGCCAACATCGACTATGGTTTTGCAGAAGCTAACACAACCTACGGCAAGATCGGCGTTAAGGTATGGATCTATAAGGGCGAGGTTCTTCCTAAGAGAGCTAAGAGAAATAACGGAGGTGCCAAGTAATTATGTTAATGCCTAAGAGAGTTAAAAGACGTAAACAGTTCAGAGGACGTATGACAGGTAAGGCTTTAAGAGGCAACAAGATCGCTTACGGCGAATATGGTGTTGTAGCTTGTGAGCCTGCATGGATCCGTTCTAACCAGATAGAGGCAGCCCGTGTAGCTATGACAAGATATATCAAGCGTGGTGGTAAGGTTTGGATCAAGATCTTCCCCGATAAGCCTATCACACAAAAACCTGCCGGCGTTCGTATGGGTTCCGGTAAAGGTGCTACCGAATACTGGGTTGCAGTAGTAAAGCCGGGTAGAGTTATGTTTGAGATAGCAGGAGTAAACGAAGCTACTGCAAGAGAAGCTTTAAGACTTGGTATCCACAAGCTTCCTATCAAATGTAAGATAGTTTCTAAGGCTGAATTGGAGGCAAGCGATGAAAATAAATGATTATTTAAGTGAATTAAACGACAAGACTGTAGAAGAATTACAGCAAGACCTTGTTGAGGCAAAGAAGGAGCTTTTTAACCTGAGATTCCAGAATGCTACAAATCAGTTAAACAACACCGCAAGAATCACTTTAGTCAAGAAGAATATCGCAAGAATTCTGACTGTTATGACACAGAAGCAGGCACAGTGAGAAGGCGAGTTTAAAAGGAGGCTAAATATTCATGGAAAGAAATCTTCGTAAAGTAAGAGTCGGCAGAGTTATAAGCGATAAGATGGATAAGACAATCGTTGTAGCTATCGAAAACAACGTAAAACATCCTTTATACAACAAGATCGTAAAGAAGACATATAAACTCAAGGCTCATGACGAAAATAACGAGTGCCGTATAGGCGACAGAGTAAGAGTTATGGAAACAAGACCTCTGTCTAAGGATAAGAGATGGCGTCTTGTAAGCATTCTTGAAAAGGCTAAATAATTTTTGCCTTATTGAAAGGAGATTATGCTATGATTCAGCAAGAAAGCAGATTAGTGGTAGCTGATAACTCAGGCGCTAAGGAAATTCTTTGCATAAGAGTTATGGGCGGTTCCACAAGAAGATATGCAAATATCGGTGACGTGATCGTTGCGACTGTTAAAGATGCAACACCCGGCGGCGTTGTTAAGAAGGGTGAGGTAGTCAAGGCAGTTGTTGTAAGAACAAAGAAGGGCGTTCACAGACCTGATGGTTCTTACATCAAGTTTGACGAAAATGCAGCGGTTATTATAAGAGATGACAAAAATCCCAGAGGTACCCGTATATTCGGGCCTGTTGCAAGAGAGCTTCGTGAAAAGCAGTTTATGAAGATCGTTTCTCTTGCTCCCGAAGTATTATAAGGAGGGGTATGACATGAAGATCAAAAAAGGCGATAAGGTTATTGTTATAGCAGGCAAGGACAAGGGCGCTACAGGCAAAGTTCTTGTATGTGACAGAAAGAACAATAAGGTTATTGTTGAAGGTATAAACAAAGTAACTAAGCACCAGAAGCCGGGCAGAGGCACACAGGGCGGCATTACAGAAAAGGAAGCTTTCATTTCAGCTTCTAACGTAATGTTCTATGACGGCAAGAAGGGCACAAGAATCGGATATAAGGTTGAGACCATTGTTGAAGACGGCAAGAAGAAGACCGTTAAGACAAGAGTAGCCAAGAGTACCGGTGAAGAAATCGATTAATTATCGAAGGGAGGCAGTTTTAAGTGAATGAACTTAAAGAATATTATGAAACTCAGATAGTTGACGCTATGATGAAGAAGTTTTCATATAAGAATAAATTACAGTGCCCTAAGATTGAGAAGATCGTTATCAACATGGGCGTAGGCGAAGGTAAGGAAAACGCTAAGGTCGTTGACAATGCATGTGCAGACCTTACAAAGATATCCGGTCAGAAGCCTATTATCACAAAGGCAAGAAAGTCAATAGCTAACTTCAAGCTTCGTGCAGGCGCACCTATCGGCTGTAAGGTAACTCTTAGAGGCGAAAAGATGTACAGCTTTGCCAACAGACTTATAAATATTTCACTTCCCCGTGTAAGAGACTTCCGCGGTGTAAGCGCTGACAGCTTTGACGGCAGAGGAAACTACACATTGGGACTTCGTGAACAGATCATGTTCCCTGAGATCGAATATGATAAGATCGACAAGATCAGAGGAATGGACATTGTATTTGTTACAACAGCAAGAACAGACGAAGAGGCAAGGGAACTTTTAAGATTGTTCGGTATGCCTTTCAGAAAGTAAAAAGGGAGGACTTAAAATGGCAAAGACATCACTTAAGTTAAAGCAGCAGAGAAAGGCTCGTTTTTCAACACAGGCTTATACACGCTGCAGGATTTGCGGAAGACCTCATTCAGTATTAAGAAAATTCGGTATTTGTCGTATATGCTTCCGTGAACTCGCCTATAAAGGTCAGATCCCGGGCGTTAAGAAGGCAAGCTGGTAAAGGAGGTTTTTTAAATGTCAATGAGCGATCCTATTGCAGATATGCTTACAAGAATAAGAAATGCCAATACGGCTAAGCGTGACACCGTAGACGTACCTTCATCAAAGATAAAGACAGCTATAGCTGACATACTTACAAACGAAGGCTACATCAGCGGCTACGAAGTTATAGAAGACGGCGTTAAGAAGACTATGAAAATCACGCTTAAGTACGGCGAAGATAAAAACGAAAAGGTTATCTCAGGAATCAAGCGTATTTCAAAGCCCGGTCTTCGTGTATATGCGCCTGCTGACAAAATGCCAAAGGTGCTTAACGGACTCGGCGTTGCGATTGTTTCCACAAACAAGGGAGTAATTACCGACAAGGAAGCCAGAAAATTAGGCGTAGGCGGCGAAGTTATCGCCTTTGTATGGTAATTGGGAGGTGCAGATAAATGTCAAGAATAGGAAAACTTCCTGTTGTTGTTCCTGCAGGAGTTGAGGTCAAGCTTGAGGACGGTAACGTAATTACAGTTAAAGGTCCTAAGGGAAGCCTCACAAAGGCTCTTTCAACAGAAATGACAATTCAGGTTGATGCCGGTCAGGTAGTAGTTACAAGACCAAGCGATTTAAAAAGACACAAGGCATTACACGGACTTACCAGAGCGCTTATTCACAATATGGTTGTCGGTGTAACCGAAGGATATAAAAAGACACTTGAAATTAACGGCGTAGGCTACAGAGCCGCTAAGTCAGGCAGTAAGCTTACACTTACACTTGGATATTCACACCCCGTAGAAATGACTGATCCCGAAGGTATCACAACAACAGTTGACGGCAATAAGGTCATAGTTGAAGGTATCGATAAGGAAAAGGTTGGTCAGTTTGCCGCCGAGATCAGAACAAAGCGTCCTCCCGAACCTTATAAGGGCAAGGGCATCAAGTATATTGATGAATATATCAGACGTAAGGTCGGCAAGGCTGGTAAGAAATAATTTATAAAGGAGTGAAAATCTATGATTACAAAGGCAAATCGTAAGACTGCCAGGGCTAAAAGACACCAGAGAATACGTAATAAGATATCAGGCACACCTACTCAGCCCAGACTTGCAGTTTTCAGATCAAATATGCACATGTATGCACAGATTATAGATGATACTGTAGGCAATACTCTTGTTGCAGCTTCTACTCTTGAAAGCGCTGTTAAATCAGGGCTTGAAAAGACAAACGATGTTGAGGCAGCAAAGGCTGTTGGCACAGCAATTGCTAAGAAAGCACTTGACAAGGGCATTAAAGAAGTAGTTTTCGACAGAGGCGGATTTATCTATCAGGGCAAGATAAAGGCTTTGGCAGATGCCGCAAGAGAAGCCGGACTTAATTTCTAAAAGGAGGGAATGTCTTGAATAAGAAGATAGACGCAGCAGCGCTTGACCTTAAAGACACTCTTGTAACCATCAAGAGAGTAACCAAGACAGTTAAGGGCGGACGTAATATGAGATTTACCGCACTTATGGTTGTTGGTGACGAACAGGGTCATGTTGGTGTAGGACTTGGAAAAGCAAAAGAAATCCCCGAAGCTATAAGAAAGGGAAAAGAGGACGCCATGAAGCATCTCATCTATGTAGACAGAAATGCTGACGACTCACTTTATCATGAAATACTTGCAAATTTCGGCGGCGCTAAGATAATCATCAAGCCGGCTCCTCAAGGTACCGGAATCATCGCAGGCGGCCCCGTACGTGCGGTTATGGAGCTTGCAGGAATAAAGAACGTAAGAACTAAGTCTCTCGGCTCAAATAACAAGCATAATGTTTGCAATGCCGTTATAGAAGGACTTAAGACAGCTACTACTCCCGAAAAGGTTGCACGCCTCAGAGGTAAGAGCGTAGAAGAAATCTTGGGTTAAGGAGGAATAAGCTATGAAAATTAAAGTAGAACTTGTAAAATCACCCATAGGCGCTATTCCCAAGCACAGAAAGACGGTTGCTGCTTTAGGACTTAAAAAGCTTCACGCTACAAACGAGTATGAAGACTGTCCTGCAGTAAGAGGTATGATAAAACAGGTATCACACCTTTTAAAGGTTACTGAATTAGATTAAAAGGAGGTGCTTTCCCAATGAAGTTAGGTGAACTTAAGCCTGCATTAGGTTCTAACGCTAAGAATTTCAGAAGAGGCAGAGGACACGGCTCAGGAAACGGCAAAACAGCCGGTAAGGGTCATAAGGGACAGAAGGCACGTTCAGGCGGCGGCGTAAGACCGGGCTTTGAAGGTGGACAGATGCCTTTATACAGAAGAATTCCCAAGAGAGGATTTAAGTGCATAAACACTAAGGAGATCGTTGCTATAAACGTATCACTTCTTAACGAAATATTTGATGACGGAGCAGTTGTTGATATTTCCGCACTTGCATCAAAGGGTTTAGTAAGCCATGCAAGAGACGGCGTTAAAATTCTCGGTAACGGAGAAATAACAAAGAAGCTTACTGTTAAAGTAAACTTCTACAGTGCCGCAGCAAAGGAAAAAATCGAAGCGGCAGGTGGAAAAGCTGAGGTGATTTGATGTTAAATACAATCAAGAACTCTTTTAAAGTAAAAGAAATAAGAATTAAAATATTCTATATGCTTGTGGTTCTTCTGATCGTACGTTTCGGAACTTTTATACCTGTTCCGGGTATTGACGTCAACCAGCTCGCATCACAAGATGTAAGTCAGACACTTTTCTCATATATTGCCGGCGGTAGATATGGCACAATATTTGCAATGGGTATCGGACCCTACATCACGGCTTCGATCATCATGCAGCTCCTTACGGTAGCAATTCCTAAGTTGGAAGCTATGCTTAAGGAGGACGGCGAGGAAGGCAGAAAGAAGATAAACAGATGGACACGTTATATGGCCCTCGGTTTAGCAGTTATTCAGGGCTGCGGACAGATCTACTCAGTACACAATCTTTTCACACCCGAAAACCAGAACTTCTTTGCATATTTCGTAGCTCTTGTAACAATGGTTACAGGTACTATATTCGTAATGTGGCTCGGTGAGCTTCTTACCGAGGCAGGAATAGGAAACGGCTCATCATTCATCATCTTTGCCAACATACTTGATAAGCTGGGCAACGCTGTTGTTACTCTTTACAACTATGTATACGGCAAGTCGATAATGGCATGGGTAAGTTTAGTAATTCTTCTTGCAGTATTCGTCATTCTCGTAGCCTTCGTAGTGCTCGTACAAGACGGTGAAAGAAGAATACCCGTTCAGTATACCAGAAAAATGGTAGGACGTAAGTTTGTTGGCGGACAGACAACATATTTACCCGTAAAGGTAAATATCGCCGGTGTTATGGCTATCATCTTTGCCATCTCACTTCTTCAGTTCCCTCAGACTATATATCAGTTCTTTCCAAATAATATGGTTCTTGCAAGGATAGTAAATGTTCTTTCCACTACTCATCCCGTAGGATGTATACTTTATATTATACTGATATTCTGCTTCACTTTCTTCTATACTTCATTCTCCTTCAACTCTGTTGAGGTAGCTAACAATATGAAGAAAGCAGGCGGACTTATTCCGGGTGTTCGTCCCGGCAAGCCTACCGCTGATTATATTCAGGGTATCGTTGACAGAATGTCGCTTATAGGCGCTATCTGCTATGCTATAATGGCACTTGCTCCTATACTTATGCAGACAGTATTCAGCATCAACGTATCCTTCGGTGGTACTACACTTCTCATCGTATCAGGCGTTGCATTAGAGCTTCTTAAACAGCTTGAGGCACAGCTTGTTATGAGAAATTATAAAGGATTTTTGAATTAATAAACGCAGCAGATGCCCTGTACGTCAGGTACAGGGGCTGCGGCGGATCTTAAAGGAGGAGTTTAATATGAAATTGGTTCTTATAGGCTGCCCCGGAGCAGGCAAGGGAACACAGGCTAAGGTATTGTCAGAGCATTTTGGTCTTGCTCATATTTCAACGGGAGACCTGTTAAGAGAACAGGTTAAAAGCGGCACTCCTCTGGGACTTAAGCTTAAGGCTATAATGGAGAGCGGCGGACTTGTTTCCGACGAGATAGTGTCAGAGCTTCTTTCTATGAGAATTGCCCAGCCCGACTGCAAAAACGGCTATATCCTTGACGGATATCCAAGAAATGTAAGTCAGGCAGAAGGCTTAGGCGCAATTGTTGGCGAGCTTGACAAGGTAGTGCTTATCGAAGTTCCCGACAAAGCCATTATAGAGCGTATGTCAGGCAGAAGAAGCTGCCCTGCCTGCGGAGCTATGTATCACTTAAAGAACAATCCTCCAAAGACAGAGGGCAAGTGTGATAAGTGCGGCGCCGAGCTTGTGGCAAGAGCAGACGACAATGAAGAAACAGTTAAGCACAGACTTGAGGTTTTCCATTCACAGACAGCCCCTGTTATCGACTATTACGATAAAAAGGGACTTGTATTAAAGATCGACGGAACTAAGGGTATAAACGCTATATCTGAGGAACTGATCAAAATTCTTGAAAAGCTGTAATGCTTTTTAGCAGGAGCAAAAGAGTATGTTAAGTATAGGTCAAGTCGTCTACTGCAAGGCAGGGCGGGACAAGGGTCATCCTTTCTTTATAACAGGCATTGAAGGCGAATATGTCTTTATCTGCGACGGTAAAAGACGAAGCCTTATAAGACCTAAGAAAAAGAAAATAAAGCATATTCAGCCAACTAAGACTGTAGACGAAAATATAAGAGAACGCCTTGAAGGTAATCTCTATTTGAAGGACTCAGACTTAAGGACAGCCCTTGCTAAATTAACAGGGAGTATAATATAAGGAGGTGTTAGCCTTGTCAAAGAATGATTTGTTGGAACTCACCGGAACGGTAATTGAAAAGCTGCCGGGCGCAACCTTTCTTGTAGAGCTTGAAAACAAGGTCACTATTACCGCTCATATTTCAGGTAAGCTAAGGATGAACTATATTAGGATCATACCCGGAGATAAGGTTAAAGTAGAAATGTCACCTTATGATTTAACCAAAGGCAGAATTACCTGGAGAAACAAATAAAGGAGGTAACTTAAGTGAAAGTAAGAGCATCAGTTAAGCCTATGTGCGAAAAATGCAGAATAATAAGACGTAAGGGCGCAGTAAGAATAATCTGCTCTAACCCTAAGCATAAGCAGAAGCAGGGCTGATAATTTAATAATATGGTTTAACAGGGGGAGTACCCCGGAAAAGCCTTGATAATTGATAAATATGATATACAGATATATTTTAGGAGGTGCAAATTAATGGCTCGTATAGCGGGTGTTGATTTACCAAGAGAAAAAAGAGTTGAAATAGGCCTTACCTATATTTACGGTATAGGACGTTCAAGATCTAACAAGATCTTAAGTGAAGCAGGCGTAAGCCCCGACACAAGAGTAAGAGATCTTTCAGACGACGAAGTAGCAAGAATTTCAGAAGTTATAACCAAAGACGAAGAAAACCATGTAGAGGGTGACTTAAGACGTCAGCTTGCTCTTAACATTAAGAGACTTACAGAAATAGGCTGCTACAGAGGTATTCGTCACAGAAGAGGACTTCCTGTTAGAGGACAGAAAACCAAAACCAACGCGAGAACTCGTAAAGGACCAAGGCGTACTGTTGCCAACAAGAAGAAATAATCTTTAGGAGGTTTATAAAATGGCTAAGAAATCAGCTAAGAAAACGACCGGCCGCAGACGTCGTGACAAGAAAGTCGTAGAACGCGGTCAGGCACATATCCAGTCAAGCTTTAACAATACAATAGTTACTATAACAGATGCAGCAGGTAATGCTCTTTCATGGGCATCAGCAGGCGAGCTGGGCTTCAGAGGTTCGAGAAAGTCTACTCCTTATGCAGCTCAGATGGCAGCCGAAAAGGCAGCTAAGGCAGCTAAGGACTACGGTCTTAAGACAGTAGAAGTATTCGTAAAGGGCCCCGGCTCAGGAAGAGAAGCAGCTATAAGAGCACTTCAGGCTTGCGACCTTTCAGTAACACTTATCAAAGACGTGACTCCGGTTCCGCACAATGGCTGCAGACCACCGAAGCGCAGAAGAGTTTAATTAAGGAGGAAAGTTCAAATGGCTAGAGAATCAGGTCCTATAGTAAAAAGATGCCGTTATCTCGGAATAGAGCCAAGCTATTTAGGCTCCTCAAAGAGACTCGGCAGACGCAGAAGAAATATGCGTAAGCTCAGTGAATACGGTGTTCAGCTTAAGGAAAAGCAGAAATTAAAGTTTATATATGGCGTTCTTGAAAGACAGTTCAGATTATACTACGAAAAGGCAGACAAGATGCAGGGTATCACAGGTGAAAACCTCCTTAAGCTTCTTGAACTTCGTCTTGACAATGTAGTTTACAGACTGGGCTTAGGACGTACAAGACGTGAAGCAAGACAGATCGTTCGTCATAACCTTATCACCGTAAACGGCAAGAAGGCTAACATTCCTTCTATTCAGCTTAAGGTGGGCGATGTTGTTGAAGTTAAAGAAAGCAAGAAGTCTCTCGAAAGATTTAAGCAGGTTCTTGATACTACACATTCAAGAATAGTACCCGCTTGGCTTGAGGCAGACAGAGATGCTCTTAAGGGAACAGTAAACGCTAACCCCGAAAGAGAGCAGCTTGACTTCCCAATTAACGAGACACTCATTGTCGAATTGTATTCTAAGTAATTTAATATTACAATTTAAAAGAAGGAGGTTCGTCACGTGTTTGAATTTGAAAAACCTCGCATTGATATAGCTGAGATCTCTCCTGACGGAAAGTACGGCCGCTTTGTGGTAGAGCCTTTAGAGAGAGGCTACGGTATTACTTTGGGAAACTCCCTCAGAAGAATACTTCTTTCATCACTTCCCGGCTCGGCTGTTAGCAGTGTGAAATTTGATAATGTATTACATGAATTTTCTACAATTCCCGGTGTTAAGGAAGATGTTACTGAAATTATCTTAAACCTTAAAAACCTGGCAATAAAAAACAACAGCGACAGCTTTGAGCCTAAGACGGCTTACATCGACTTTGTAGGCGAAGGCGAGATCAAGGCAGGCGATATTAAGGTAGACCAGGATGTGGAAATAGTTAATCCTGACCTCCATATTGCAACCTTGAGCGGCGGCGCAGACAGCAAGCTTTTTATAGAAATTACCATAACTAAGGGCAGGGGTTATGTAGAGGCTACAAGAAACAGGACTGAAAAGTCTATAAGAGTTATTCCCGTAGACTCATTATACACTCCTGTTACACGAGTTAATTTCTCTGTAGACGATACTCGTGTAGGACAGATCACTGACTATGATAAGCTGACCATTGAAGTATGGACCAACGGTACGATCACTCCTGATGATGCCGTAAGCTTAGGAGCAAAGATTTTAAGCGAACATCTCAACTTGTTTATAGACCTTTCCGACAACGCTAAGAACGCTGAAATCTTAGTTGAGAAGGAAGAGGGCAAGAAAGAGAAAGTTCTTGAGCTTACGATTGAGGAGCTTGACCTTACGGTTCGTTCCTACAACTGCTTGAAGCGTGCAGGAATAAACACAGTAGAGGATCTTGCAAAGAAGACAGAGGAAGATATGATGAAGGTGCGTAATCTTGGACGTAAGTCTTTAGAGGAAGTACTTAATAAGCTTGCCGAATTGGGTCTTTCATTAAGCCCCAGTGAGGATTGATAGAAATAAGGAGGTTTAGTAATGGCCGGTTATAGAAAACTTGGACGTACATCAAGTCAGCGTAAAGCTCTTTTACGCAACCAGGTTACAAACTTATTATACAAAGGAAAAATAAGAACAACTGAGTCAAAGGCTAAGGAAGTAAGAAGCATAGCTGAAAAGCTTATCACTATTGCTAAGAAGGAAGCCAACAATTTCGACACAGTTGAAGTTACAGCAAAAGTTCCTAAGAAGGATGCATCAGGTAAGAGAGTAAAGGAAGTTGTAGACGGTAAGAAGGTTACTGTTTATGACGAGGTTAAGAAGACTATCAAGAAGGATCAGCCTTCAAGACTTGCAGCAAGAAGAAAGATACTTGCTTATCTCTACCCTGTAACAGAAAAGCCCGCAAACGGCAGAAAGGCAAGAGCAAACACAAAGGCAGTTGATATGGCAGCCCTTATGTTTGATGACATCGCACCTAAGTATGCTGACAGAAACGGCGGCTATACAAGAATAATCAAGCTTGGCGCAAGAAAAGGCGACGGCGCTGAGGAAGTTATTATAGAGCTTGTATAATATAAAATCATCACTTGCCGAGCATTTCGGCAGGTGATTTTTTATGGTATGAAAAATATGACGAAAGCTCCCCGAATAGGTTGTTTTTAAATAAAAGCAATAAAGTTGTTGACTTTATCGTGATAATGTGGTAAAGTGTTAAAAGAATAAAATTTCATTTGGAGGTAATTATAATGAAAAAATTTTTAGCTATTGCATTAGCTTCAGTTATGGTTCTTGGTGTTGTAGGTTGTTCTTCATCATCAGATGCTACAGATGCAGCTGCTGAGGGCGAAACTGTCGCAGATACAGACGAGCAGGACGGAGATGCCATCGTTGTTGGTCTTGACGATACATTTGCTCCTATGGGCTTCAGAGATGAAAACAACGAGCTTGTAGGCTTTGATATTGAGCTTGCACAGGCTGCAGCAGATAAGATGGGCGTACAGGTAGAATTTCAGCCTATCGACTGGGACACAAAGGAAACCGAGCTTGAATCAGGTAAGATCGACCTTATTTGGAACGGCTTTTCAAAAACTCCCGAAAGAGAAGAAACTATGACACTTTCACAGCCTTATCTTGACAACAGAATGATAATAATTGTTCCTTCAGACTCAGACATAGCTGCAAAGGCTGACCTTGCAGGCAAGACAGTTGGCCTTCAGGACGGTTCTTCAGCTGCTGATGCAGTAAACGCTGACGAAATGGTATCAGAGATAGGCGAGATAGATACATACGACACAAACGACCTTGCATTTACAGACCTTAAGGCAGGCAGAGTTGATGCAGTAGTAGCTGACGAGGTTCTTGCAAAATACTATATCGAAACTTCAGGCTCTGACTTCACCATTCTTGACGAAGACTTCGGCTCAGAAGTTTATGTAATTGCTGCTAAGAAGGGCAATACAGAGCTTATGGACAGCCTTGACGCTGCTCTTACAGAGCTTGGCGAAGACGGAACAGCCGCTTCTATTTCAGAAAAGTGGTTTGGCGAAAACATATACATTCACTAATTATATCTATAATTAACTCTATGAAAGGGCTTGGGAAGTTCTCAGGTCCTTTCTTTATATCAAAAGGAGGATTTTTATGGCTAATCTGAAGGAATGGATACCTCTTATGCTTCAGGGCTGCGGACTTACCGTAAAGCTGTTTTTTATTGTAATTGTGCTTTCACTGCCCTTAGGACTTATACTTACATTTTTATATACGGGCAAAAGCTACGTTATCAGAAAGATAGTCGGTTTTTACATACTTATAATGAGAGGCACGCCTTTGCTTTTGCAGATCTTCTTTATATATTTCGGTCTTCCCTTTGTGCCTAAAATCGGTCCTATGCTTACCATAAATGACAGGTTTACAGCGGGCTGTCTGGCTTATGTGCTTAATTATGCGGCATATTTTGCCGAGATATTCAGGGGCGGACTTTTGTCTGTAGACAAGGGACAGTATGAGGCGGCAAAGGTTTTGGGAATGACGGAAACTCAGACTACCTTTAAAATTATACTTCCTCAGATGATAAGAATTTCGTTGCCGGCAGTGTCAAATGAGGCTATAATACTTGTAAAGGATACTGCGCTTATAACCACCATAGGTCTTGCGGATCTTCTTAAGGTGACCAACAATATAGTAAACAGAACCACAAACATAACTGCTTTTATAGTTGCAGGCTGTTTTTATCTGGTGATGAGCTATTTCCTCACACTGGCGTTTAAACATCTTGAAAAACGCTACGCATTTTGAGGAGGGATATTATGAAGATGATAGAAGTCAAAAATATAAGAAAGAGCTTTGGCGACCTTGAGGTTTTAAAGGACGTGAGCTTTGATGTAGAGCAGGGCGATGTTGTGGCTATACTCGGCCCTTCGGGCTCAGGCAAAAGCACAATGCTGAGAAGCCTTATAGAGCTTGAAAAGGTGGACAGAGGGGAAATAAAAATAGAGGGCGAAACTCTCTGCACAAATGGGGTTTATGCCCCAAAGCGAAAGAAAAGAGCCATACTCAACAAAATGGGCATGGTATTTCAGCATTTCAACCTCTTCCCTCATATGAACATAAGAGATAACCTTATGTGTGCCTGCCTTTGCAGCAAGCAGGGTACAAAAAAGGAGCTTGAAAAATTGGCGGAGGAGCTTTTGGCAAAGGTAGAGCTTTCGGATAAAATAGATGCTATGCCTGCACAGCTTTCCGGCGGACAGAAGCAGAGAGTGGCTATTGCCAGAGCCCTTATGAGAAAGCCCGATATAATGCTTTTTGACGAGCCAACCTCGGCGCTTGACCCTGAGCTTACAAAAGAGGTTTTGAATGTAATCAAGCAGCTCTCCCGGGAGAAGATGACTATGCTCATAGTTACTCATGAGATAGGCTTTGCCGTGGAGGCTGCCAATAAGATAATTTTCCTTGACGGGGGCTATGTTGCGGCAAGCGGCACACCCGACGAGGTAGTCAATAATTCGGGAAACGAAAGAATTATGTCATTTTTAGACAAGGTCATGTAGGAGGGCTAAACCATAGAAACTACATTATATCAAAAAACGAAGGATATTATAAACAGATATAGCTTTATATTTAAAAAGAATTTCGGACAAAACTTTCTTGTGGACGACAGGGTTTTGGATAAAATTATCAAGACGGGAGATATTTCGGAAGAAGATGTTGTGTTGGAGGTAGGCCCCGGGGTGGGCACACTTACCGAGGCAATAGCCATGAGCGGCGCAGAGGTGGCTGCCGTGGAGATAGACAGGACTCTCATACCCATATTGGAAAACGAGCTGAAGGGCTTTAAAAACGTAAGAATTATAAACGAGGACATACTAAAGGTGGACGTAAAGGCGCTGTCGGAAGAATACGGCAAGCCCCTTAAGGTAATAGCCAATTTGCCTTATTATATCACCACACCCATTATTATGAACCTTTTGGAAGAAGAATTGCCTGTCAGCCTTATTGTGGTAATGATACAAAAGGAGGTTGCTATGCGTATGCAGGCAAAGCCCGGCAGCAAAGACTATGGCTCATTAAGTCTTGTGACACAATATTTTGCAGATGCTTACATAGCTGCCAACGTGCCGAGAAACTGCTTTATGCCAAGACCTAACGTAGACTCGGCAGTGATAAGGCTTACACCCCATAAGGAAAAGCCCGTGGAGGTTTCCGACAGAAGGCTGTTTTTCAAATTTATAAAGGCGGCATTTTCCAAAAGAAGAAAAACTCTCGTAAACTGTATAACCACAAGCCCCGATTTTGATATTACAAAGGAAGAAATGGCAAAGGCGCTGAATGGCGTTGGTATGAATGAAAAGGTGAGGGGCGAGGCTCTTACACTTAATGACTTTGCAAAGCTGTTTGAAAAGCTGTTTGGGTAATTAATTGAGGAAAAGCGGCATATATTATTATAAAAATTGTGTCGGTGATGATATGATCTTTTCAAGAGATTACAGCAGAGCAATTCTTACACTAAGACAGGACGAGGGCAGATTTTCCGCTGACAGGCGAGGTATATTCGGACGCGCGGTGGTTGAAGTAAGAAGCGGCAGGGCGAAGGTAATGCTATACGCCCAAGGGATAAAAAACGGCTGTATTTGCAGTCTTTATCTTGTGTGCCAAAGAGGCGAAGAGTTTATACCTATGAAGGCAGTCCTTGTAAACATAAAAAACGGCAGGGCTGAGGTAAAGTGGGATTTTAACCCCGACAACATACTTGGCAGCGGCTTTAAATTAGAGGACGTAAGGGTGTTGGCAGTGCTTACGGAGGACGGAGACAGTGTTTTGTCTGCCTATTTTGACAAGCCCGTAAGCTGGCGCAGGGAGAAGGTTAAGGCGGCAGAGGTAAGGGAACTTTCGGCGGAAGAAAAAGACAGTTGTGATGAAACCCCACAGGCGGAAGAAAAAGACAGTTGTGATGAAACCCCACAGGCGGAGGAAAAACCCCAAGAAACGGAAAAGCCTTCTGAGCCTGAGAGCGAAAAGAAGCGGGATAAGCCGACCTATGACGTTGATTTTAACGAGATGGTAAACCGTTTTAAAAAGGACCTTGATGAGCTAAGAAAATATGCCTATATGCAAAGGCCTACTCAGGAGGAGAACCAAAGGTGCGGCTTAAATCTTGATGTAGATCACATATTTAATACACGAGATATATTCACACCGCCATTTGAAGGCGAGGGAGAGTACAGAGAGATAAATTTAAGAGATCTGGCGCTTATAGACCCTTATTCATATAAGTTAAGCAACAACCCAACCGTCAGGCGCTGTACTTTAAACGGAGGTCTGCTTTTGGGAAGAACGGAAGAAGGGCTTTTGCTGTGCATACCCGATGACAGAAGCTTTAAAAATTGGGAAGGCTTGGGCTTTGATATTTACAGACCCTTGGGAAACGGCAGGGGATATAGAATTATGAAAATAAAGAAGGAGAACCTATATGAGAATACGAAAGAAAAACTGGACTCAGACGGAGCTTGACACAAACGAATTTCTTGTAAGAGAGCCTGAAAGCTTTAAGGGCAGGTGGAATGAGAAATTCGGAAACGATAACCCCATTCACCTTGAAATAGGCTGCGGCAAGGGCAAATTTGTGGCAGAAATGTCAAAGCTTAACCCCGATATAAATTTTATAGGGCTTGAAAAGTTTACAATGGTAGTTTCAAGAGCCATAAGAAAATGCAAGCTGTTTGAAGCAGGGGACAATGTGTGTATAGTTGAAAAGGATGCCGAAGCCCTTGAAGAGCTTTTTGAGGTGGGAGAGGTAAAGAGAATTTACCTTAACTTTTCCGACCCATGGCCAAACAGAAAGAAATGGATAAAGAAAAGACTTACCAACCCCAAATTTTTGGATAGGTATGAAAATATATTCGGAGATAAGGGCGAGATATTTTTAAAGACTGACAACAGAGAATTTTATGAATATTCAGTACAGGCATTTTCGGAAAAGGGCTGGATAATCAGAAATATCAGCCTTGACCTTCACAACAGCAAATTTGAAGGAAACGTAATGACCGAGTATGAGACTAAATTTGCCGAGCAGGGCATGCCGATATACAGACTTGAAGCCTACTTTGTTAAAAAGGGAGAGCGATAATATAAATAAGCTCATATTAAAGCTCGCAAGCATGGTATACAGACCTCAAAGTGATAAAAAAGAAGTCGCAAAACGCAAAAGCTCCGGCGATCTTGACGAAATGGAAAGAGCCCTTGAAAGCATTTTTAAAAAAGACAAAAACTAAAGCTGCGCCCCTTACTTAAGTGACAGGGGCGTTTTTATAATGTTGTTGTAATTTTGCGGCTTTGTGTTATAATAGCAGTAAGAAAGGGAGTTGATAATATGAATGACAAGCTCAGAGAAAAGCTTATAGATATAGAGCCTTACGTCCCCGGAGACCAGCCAAAGGGAGAGGGCATAATAAAGCTAAATACAAACGAATCGCCATATCCCCCCTCACCGAGAGTGGCAGAGGCTTTAAAAAATATAAACCCCTCAGAGCTTAAGCTCTACCCCGACTTTGTGTGTACGGAGCTTAAGACTGTTTTGGGCGAAAATTACGGCGTGAATACAAACGAGGTGTTTTTGGGAAACGGCTCAGATGAGGTTCTGGCACTGTGCTTTAAGGCTTTTTTTAATTCGGACGAGCCCATACTTTTTCCCGATATTACATATTCATTTTACAGCGTGTGGGCGGAGCTTTTTAAGATACCCTATAAAAGAGTGCCTCTTAAAGATGACTTTACACTTGATGTTGAGGGCTTTTTAAATAAAAACGGCGGTATAGTTATACCAAACCCCAATGCGCCCACGGGCATTTATGAGCCTAAATCGGGTATAGAAAAAATAATAAGGGGAAATAAAGACAGCATTGTTATAATAGACGAAGCCTACGTTGACTTCTCAGAGGAGGGCAGCATAGCAGAGCTTGTACATAAATATGACAATCTTGTGGTGGTTCAGACATATTCCAAGTCAAGAAATCTTGCAGGCATAAGGTTTGGCTATGCCTTTGCCAACCCGGAGCTTATAGGGGTTTTGGAGGGTGTTAAAAATTCATTCAATTCCTACACAATAAACACAGTCACCAAAACACTGGCTCTTGAAAGCGGCAAGGACAGAGGCTATTTTGAAATGTGCGTTGAAAATATAAAAAGCACAAAGGCATATCTTATAACCAACCTTAAAGAGCTGGGCTTTACAGTCTGTCCGTCTTCTTCAAACTTTGTTTTTGCCACAAAGGCTGACACCGACTGCAAGGCGCTTTTTGAATATCTAAGGAGCAAAAACATATATGTAAGGCGTTTTGATGCACCTAAAATAAGTAATTATCTGAGAATAACAGTTGGCACGGACAGGGAAATTTATGCCCTTACAGAGGCTATTTCCGATTTTCTTAACAAATAATATTGTTTTTTACGGCTGTATGATGTATAATTAAGTAAATAAGGCTTAAAGGAGGTATTTTTTATGAGCTGTTTATATTGTGACGATAAGGCAAAGTTAGATTCTCTTATGATACCTATTTGCGATCTGAAGGTTTCAAAATTATATCTTTTCAGAGAGCAGACATATTACGGAAGATGTGTGGTAGCTTATAAAGACCACGGCAGAGAGCTTTTCGATTTAAGCGATGAAGAGGTTGCCGAGCTTTTTGCAGACGTTAAGAGAGTAGGGGCTGCTATAAATAAGGCTGTAAAGCCTGCAAAGGTAAATTACGGTATGTTTTCCGACACACTTCCCCATCTTCATGTACATATCGCTCCCAAGCAGGAGGGCGGTCATACCTTTGGCGGTACATTTGAAATGAATGTCAACCCGCCGAAATATCTCACAGATGAAGAATATGAAGTTATCATAAACAAGATCAAAGAGAATTTATAATATCAAAAATCACTAAGTCCGATGGTAATTATCGGACTTTTTGGTCTGTAAAAAAGGAATGAGCGGAATGTATATAATAGCAGGACTGGGAAACCCGGGCAGAGAATATAAATATACAAGGCATAATACCGGTTTTGAGGTTATAGATAAGCTGGCATACGACTATAATATAAATGTGAATAAGTCAAAATTTAACGCTATGTGCGGCGAGGGCTTTATAGGCGGTGAGAAAGTCCTTCTTTTAAAGCCTCTCACATATATGAACCTTAGCGGAACGGCGGTTGCGGCAGCTATGAATTTTTATAAGCTGGAGCTTGACAAGCTTATAGTGTGTTGTGATGACATCAATCTGCCTGTTGGCTCTGTAAGAATAAGAAGGCAGGGCAGCGACGGGGGTCAGAAGGGCTTAAGAAACATAATAGAAGCCCTCGGTGACGACAGATTTTGCAGAGTGAGGGTAGGCGTTGGCGAAAAGCCTGCGGCGATGGATCTTAAAAACTGGGTGTTGTCGGGGTTTATGCTTGAAGAAAAAGACGACATTGTAAAGGGTATGACCGACGGAGCTGAGGCTGCTTGTATGATAGTAAAGGGCGAAATAAACCAGGCAATGTGTAAATTTAATAAAAAGAAAAAGGTCAAAGAAGATGAATGAGTTAAATGCAGTTTTAAGTGCTTCAAAGGCTTATAAAAGACTTTTAGGCGATAGGTCGGGGCAAAGCTGCGTTACAGGAGCGGCGGATGGACTTAAGCCCCTTATTGTGTCAAGGCTTTGCAGCGAGCAAAATAAAAAGGGAATTATTGTCTGTCAGAACGAAATAAGGGCGAGAGAATTTTACGATCGCCTTTCTTTAGTGTGCAAAAATGTATATTTATATCCTGCGAAGGATATAGTTTTTTATTCGGCGGATATAAAGTCCGCAGACATTGTAAAAAGAAGATTTGAAGTTTTGTCGGCTGTCTTTAAAGGAGAAGCCGATTTTATAGTGTTGTCTGTGGAGTCGCTGTTTGACAGGCTTGTTTTTCCCGAGGTGCTTAATAAAAACATAATAAGGCTTGCCGAGGGTGACGAGATCGACATAGAAGGTCTTGCTTCCAAGCTTGTATTTATGGGCTATGAAAGATGCGCACAGGTGGAGGGAGCAGGGCAGTTTTCCGTACGAGGCGGCATTATAGACATATTTTCACCCAATAATATACACCCCATAAGAGTAGAGCTTTGGGGAGATGAAATAGACACAATAAGAACGGTTGACAATTTTTCTCAGAGGTCTTTGGAGAGGATAAAGGAGTTTGAGATATATCCCTTCAGAGAGCTTGTATTTTCGGATAAGGAATATAAACGGGCTTTAAGCCTTATAGAAAAGGAAAGCAAGACTGTTTTTGAAAAGCTCAAATTGTATAAGAGCTTTGGCGGCATAGAAAAATATATAAATTATTTCTATGAAAAAACGGCTTCGATTTTTGACTATATCGACCCGGAAAGCATTGTATTTTTAGACGAATACACAAAAATAAATGCCGACTGCGAAATGGTATATGACGAATTTTTAAGAAGTGTCACCGAGAGCATAGAGAGCGGCAAGGCTCTTAAGGGAGAAGCTGAGATAGTGTATTCTCCCGAAGAAATTTGGCAGAATGTCGCCTCTTTTAAAAGAGTATATCTTTCTGAATTTTTAGACCTTGAGGGCGAGCACGAGGTAATTGACTTTCATTCAAAGGCGCGTAAGGGCTTCGGGCGTGATATGCACAGCTTGGGAGAGGAAATAAGGGGATATTTCGCCCGTAAGAAGACGGTAATACTTTTTGCATCCTCAACACAGGCAATTAAAAATATAGTGTCGGGGCTTACGGAGGAAGGGCTTAGCGCTCAAAGCGGCGAAAGCCCCCGGGCACGGGTGGTAAATATATATAGGGGCGCACTGCCCTCATTTGAGGACGACAGCTGCGTTGTGCTGAATGAAAGCGGCAACACGGGCAGGCTGAGGAAGAAAAGGCGCAAGGCATATAAAGACACCGCAAGGATAACAGGCTTTTCTGATCTTAAGCCGGGAGATTATGTTGTGCATGAAAATCACGGCATAGGTGTATATAAAGGAATAAGCCAGGTTGAAACAGACGGGCTTGTGAAAGACTACCTCTGCCTTGAATATGCCAAGGGCGGAAAAATATATGTTAGCGTAAATCAAATGGAGCTTGTGCAGAAATATATAGGCGGAGATGTATCTAAAATAAAGCTCAACAGCTTAGGCGGCGCATCTTGGGCGAGAGCCAAGGCAAAGGCGCGCACGGCGGTAAAAAAGCTCACCTTCGATCTTGCCGAGCTTTACGGCAAAAGACAGTTTAAAAGCGGATATGTATATTCAACCGACACGGTTTGGCAGAAGGAATTTGAAGAGGCATTTCCCTATGAGGAAACAGAGGATCAGCTCGCTGCCATAAACGATGTAAAAAGGGATATGGAAGCCGGCAAGATAATGGACAGACTTATTTGCGGCGATGTTGGCTACGGCAAAACGGAAATAGCCTTAAGGGCGGCATTTAAGGCAATAAACGACAGCAAGCAGGCGGCGTTTTTAGTGCCCACTACCATACTTGCAAATCAGCACTATACCAATATAAAGGAGAGGTTTAAAGACTATCCTGTGACTATAGAAATGCTCTCAAGGTTCAGGTCGAAAAAAGAGCAAACCGAAACCATAGAGGGGCTTAAAAGCGGCAAGGTGGATTTTGTAATAGGCACTCACAGGCTGCTTTCCGCCGACATTGAGTTTAAAGACTTGGGGCTTGTAATTGTGGACGAGGAGCAGAGGTTTGGCGTAGGGCATAAGGAAAAGCTAAAGCGTATGACCGAAAATGTAGATGTGCTTACACTCAGCGCAACACCCATTCCCAGAACTCTCCATATGAGCCTTTCGGGCATAAGGGATATGAGTATTTTGAATGAGCCTCCCGAGGACAGGCTGCCCGTGCAGACCTATGTTATGGAATACAGCGAGGAAACTGTGAGAACTGCCATATTAAGAGAGCTTGCAAGGGGAGGTCAGGTGTATTACCTCCACAACAGAGTACAGTCTATAGACGAGGTCGCCGAAAGGCTTGGCGAGATATTGCCCGAAGCCAAAATAGGCGTAGGTCACGGGCAGATGAACGAGCGCAGTCTTGAAAACGTGCTTACAAGCTTTATTGAAAAGGAAATAAATGTGCTTGTTTGCACCACAATTATAGAAACGGGAATGGACATTCAGAATGTGAATACTATTATCGTTGAAGACTCCGACTTTATGGGACTCAGTCAGCTATATCAGCTGAGGGGCAGAGTAGGGCGCTCCGACAGGCAGGCTTATGCTTATTTTATGTATAAAAAGAATAAGATACCTAACGATGTATCCGAAAAAAGACTCAGAGCCATTAAGGAATTTACAGAGTTTGGCTCGGGCTTTAAAATTGCCCTCAGAGATCTTGAAATAAGGGGAGCGGGAGACCTTTTAGGCGCTAGCCAGCACGGGCATATGGATAAAATAGGCTACGACCTTTACTGCAAAATATTGGAAAAGGCGGTAAGAGAACTCAGGGGCGAAAAGGAAGAAGAAATTTTCGAGACCCTTGTAGACCTTAAAGTGAACGCATTTATTCCGTCAACTTATATAGACGATGAAGTCCAAAAGCTGGAAATGTATAAGAAAATTTCTCTTATAATGAGCGAGAAGGATATGGATGAAGTAGGGGATGAGCTTACCGACAGGTTTGGCGACTACCCGAAGGTTGTTGAAAATCTTATGAAAATAGCCATACTCAAGCAGATGGCGCATAAGCTTAAAATGGTTTCTGTTATTCAGCGTGAAGACAGCGTTGTTCTTACCTACAAGCAGGATGCCGAGGCAGACACGGAGAAGCTGTTTGACCTTATAAGAGAAAAGAGCGGCAATATGCAGATAACCACGGCTTCGGCAGGGACATACCTCACATACAAAACAGACGTTAGCGGCTCGGGTATTATAGATGAAATAATAAATGTTTTGAATAAACTTGGCTGATATAACGAAATAAGCTATTTACAAATATTGGCACATGATGTATAATAATTATATATCTATAATACTATTTAATAATAAAGGAGGAAGGTATTATGTTTAAAAAATGTTTAGCTGAATGTATAGGTACAGCCGTTCTTGTAATATTTGGCTGCGGAGTAGCTATGACAAACGGACTTGGTGCAGGTTATGTAGGTATTGCTCTTGCGTTTGGTCTTGTAATTGTTGCTATGGCTTACTCAGTAGGTAATGTTTCAGGCTGTCATGTTAATCCTGCTGTTTCAGTAGGTATGCTCGTAAGCGGCAAAATGTCAGTAAATGACTTTATAGCTTATGTTATCAGCCAGTTTGTAGGAGCTATTATAGGCGCTCTTATTCTTCTTGCAATATTTGGCTCTAAGGTTGCTGAGCTTGGTATGGGTACAAACGGATTTGGCGAGGCTTCTGCTGCCGGCATCGGCGTTGTTGGTGCGCTTATAGCTGAGATCATACTTACATGTGTATTCGTATTTGCTATTATTGGCGTAACAAGCAAAGAAAAATTCGGTAACGTTTCCGGAATAGTAATCGGTCTTACACTTACACTTGTTCACCTTATGGGTCTTCCCATTACAGGCACATCAGTAAACCCCGCAAGAAGCTTTGGTCCTGCACTTGTACTTGCACTTTCAGGAAACGGCTCAACAGCTCTTTCACAGGTTTGGGTTTTCATAGTAGCCCCCGTTATAGGAGCAGCTATTGCGGCAGTTCTTTACAAACTTATCGACAACGAACAATAAAAATCAAAGCCTCCCTTAACCGGGAGGTTTTTTTTACTTACAAACTTACCGTGCGCCTGTATAAAAATCGGAGGGCTGGCCGAACTTTTCGCATAACAACGCCCTTAGGCGTTATTATGCGAAAAGTCCGACCCGCGGGGCAAGCAGCCAAAGGGAGCGGCGAAGCCGCTCCCTTTGGCTGCTTGCCCCGCGGGTCGGGGTAGAGGGAGCATAATCCTTGGCAGAGCCAAGGATTATGCTCCCTCTACCCCGGGCAACAATATTTGTCTATGACGGGTAAAGACCTGTAAAATTTGTTATGTCTTCCGTAGTAATGAGGATACTTACAAACTTACCGGGCGCCTGTATAAAAACCTAAGGGCTGGCCGAACTTTTCGCATAACAACGCCTTTAGGCGTTATTATGCGAAAAGTCCGCCCATCGGGGGCAATCAGCCAAAGGGAGCAGCGAAGCTGCTCCCTTTGGCTGATTGCCCCCGATGGGCGGGGTAGGGGAGCATAATACTTTTTTCGGTGCCGCTATGATGCTCTCTGCCGTTTGTTCAGCAGGGCTTCTGACGGGGCTGCATTTTTAGTGAGTGCCATTGTTTTGATGATAGAAAGAAAGAGATCCGGCTATATGTAATAAGAATGTAAAAATAACAATTATTATCTTGACATGGTGATTTTAATTGGTTATAATTAAGGATACATTGAGGTTTTTCCTTAATTTATTTTTAAAGGCTGAGAAAACGAGAGTAGCGGCTTACAAGTAAAAGAGATGAGGTGTCGTTGGCTGAGAGCGCCTCTTACAAAACGGAGCTTGTGAATTTCACGTTGGAGCTTTTTTCCTGAAAGATATGCCGAGTAGGGAAAAACGGGCAGTTTCCGTTAAAGACTGTAAAGTGCAGACATATTGTCTGAAAATGGGTGGTACCGCGATAGCTTCGTCCCTTTGTGTGGACTGAGCTTTTTTTTATTTTAAAATAAAGGAAGCCTGTATGACTTAAGACGAGGTTTCCTAAAGAAAGGAAAGTTTTTAAATGAAAGACAAATTGATGGAGGTCAAGCAAAGGGCAGCCGAAAGCCTGGGAGAAATATCCAATCTTAATCAGCTTGAGGAGCTTCGTGTAAAGCTGCTTGGCAAAAAGGGCGAGCTTACATCTCTTATGAAGGGTATGGGAAAGCTCTCAAAGGAGGAAAGACCTGTTATAGGTCAGCTTGCCAATGAGGTAAGAACTTATATAGAGGGCGAGCTTGCGCACGCTAAGCTTCACCTTGAAGAAAAGGCTCTTGACCTTAAGCTCAAATCAGAAAAAATAGACGTTACTATGCCGGGCAAAACTCCTGCTTACGGACACAGACATCCTATGAATATAGTAATCGAAGACATAAAGAGAATATTTATAGGTATGGGCTATGAAATAGCAGAAGGTCCTGAAATAGAGGATGCTTATTATAACTTTACTGCGCTTAATATCCCTGAGGGACATACTGCAAGAGATGAGCAGGACACATTTTATGTTGAGGGCTTAGGCAACTTCCTTTTAAGAACCCAGACTTCACCTATGCAGGTAAGAGTTATGGAAAACAGAAAGCCTCCCATCAGAATAATTGCTCCGGGACGTGTTTATAGGTCTGACGAGGTAGATGCTACCCATTCACCTATATTCCATCAGCTTGAAGGTCTTGTTATAGACAAGGGTATCACAATGGGCGACCTTAAGGGAGCTTTAGAGGTATTTGCAAAGCAGCTTTTCGGCGAGGACACAAAGGTTCGCTTCCGTCCTCATCACTTCCCATTTACAGAGCCATCCGCAGAAATGGATGCAACCTGCTTTGGCTGCGGCGGCAAGGGCTGTCGTATATGTAAGGACAGCGGCTGGATAGAAATGCTTGGCTGCGGTATGGTACATCCCAAGGTGCTTGAAATGTCAGGAATTGACCCTAAGGTTTATTCGGGCTTTGCCTTCGGTATGGGACTTGAACGTGTAACCATGCAAAGATATGGCATAAACGATTTGAGGCTGCTGTTTGAAAATGATGCTAAGTTTTTAAGACAGTTTTAATAAGGCCGTATTAAGGAGGAATAACAATGGATTTACCTATCAGTTGGCTTAAGGAATATGTAGATATTGACTGTGACATAAATACTTTTATGGATGAAATGACAATGGCAGGGCAGAAGGTAGAAGGCTTTGCCGACAACGTATGCAACAAAGCAAAGGCTATTAAAAACTGCGTTGTGGGAAGAATAGAAAAAATTGAAAAGCATCCCGATGCAGACAAGCTTGTTGTATGTCAGGTGAATGTTGGAAAGGAAGAAAACATACAGATAGTTACCGGCGCGCCTAACGTATTTGAAGGGGCGTATGTTCCCGTTGCCCTTGACGGAGCTGTTCTTGCAAATGATGTTAAGATAAAGAAGGGCAAGCTTCGTGGCGTTGTATCTAACGGTATGATGTGTTCGGTTGAGGAATTAGGCTTTACAGAGCACGACTTTCCCGATGCTGAGTACGGCATTTATATTTTAAGAGATAAGCCGGAGCTTGGCAAAGACATAACAGAGGTTATGCAGCTTAAGGACGATGTTATCGAATTTGAGATAACAAACAACAGACCCGACTGCTATTCTATATTAGGTCTTGCAAGAGAGGCAGCGGCTACATTCAGAAAGCCGTTTAAATATCCCGAGATCAATGTTCAGGCAAAGGCTACGGGAAAATCGTCGGATTTTGTAACAGTAGAAATAAAGAACCCCGAGCTTTGTCCGAGATATATAGGCAGAGTTGTTAAAAATGTAAAGGTAGAGCCATCGCCATTATGGCTTCGCCACCGCCTTACAGCAGCGGGCGTAAGACCTATCAACAATATAGTTGATATAACAAACTATGTTATGCTTGAGCTTGGTCAGCCCATGCACGCATTTGACATTGATACGATCGACGAGGGAAGAATTATTGTAAGAAATGCCGAGGACGGAGAAAAATTCACAACTCTTGACGGTCAGCAGAGAACACTTGATTCTTCAATGCTTGTAATTTCAGACCCCAACAAGGCTGTAGCTATTGCAGGCGTTATGGGTGGCGAAAATTCTAAGGTTTCACCCAACGCAGCAGCTATACTTTTTGAGTCTGCCAATTTTAACGGACCAAACATCAGAATTACAGCCAAAAAGCTTGGTATGAGAACAGACGCATCCGCTAAGTATGAAAAGGGACTCGATCCCAATACAGCCTATGATGCTGTAAACAGGGCTGTTCAGCTTGTAGAAATGCTTGGCTGCGGTGAGGTCGTACCGGGCATGGTAGACTGCTATCCTAACAAGAGAGAACCTTGGGAGGTAGAGTATTCCGCAGAGAGCATAAACAAGCTCATTGGCTTTAACTTATCCGATCAGGAAATGATAGACCTTCTCAAGCTTGTTGAAGTTGAGGCTGACGGCAAGGTTGCTAAAATACCTACATTCCGTCCCGACCTCGAATCAGAGGCCGACCTTGCGGAAGAAGTAGCTCGTTTTTACGGCTATGACAAGATAGAAACCACATTGGCAGCAGGTACACCTACCTGCGGCAAGAAGAGTATGAAGCAGCTTATAGAGGATAAGACAGCGGAAATAATGGTTGCCGCAGGACTTTCAGAGGCTATGACATTCTCATTTGAAAGCCCTAAGGTATTTGACAAGCTCAATATACCTACTGACAGTCCGCTTAGAAAAGCTGTTAAAATAACCAATCCTTTAGGCGAAGACTTCAGTGTTATGCGTACTCAGACAGTAAACGCTATGCTTAATTCTCTTGCCCTTAACTACAGCAGAAGAAACGGCGAATGCAAGCTTTTTGAAATGGGCAGGGTTTACCTTCCCGAAAAGACACCTATTGAAAAGCTGCCCTATGAGCAGCCTACACTTACTATAGGTATGTACGGAAATGATGTAGATTTTTACACCATAAAGGGAATTATAGAGGAGCTTGCAAAAGCACTTGGTTTTGATGACAAATTATATTTTATGCCAAAATCTGACATTCCTTATATGCATCCCGGCAGACTTGCAGAGGTATTTTACGGCAAGGAAAGTTTGGGATATGTAGGAGAGGTTCATCCTTCCATACTCAAAAATTATTCTATAGGAACAAAGGCGTATATTGCTGTTATAGATATGGCAAAATATAATGAGCTGGCAAGCTTTGAACACACATTTAAGCCATTGCCAAAATATCCCGCTGTTGAAAGAGATATTGCTATGCTCGTAGACGATGATACTACAGTTATGGAGATCGAAAACATTATTAAGCAGAAGGGCGGAAAATATCTGGATCGTGTAAAGCTGTTTGACGTTTACAAGGGAGATCAGATAGAAAAAGGTATGAAGTCGGTGGCTTACAGCATTAAGTTCCGTTCTGCTGACAGGACTCTTACAGATGAGGACGTCAGCAAGCCTATAAGCAAGATAATAACTGCTCTTAAGGAAAATTTGGGAGCCCAGCTCAGAGATAAATAATTGCCCCGCTTTTTAAAATCATCAAAGATGATTTATAAAAAGGCGGACCATCGGGGCGAACCCGGCGGCGGCTACGCCGCCGCCGGGTTCGCTAAATCGGCAGAAATAGGGTTATTCTTTAAATTATAGAAGAAAGGCATTTTATGAAAAAAGGATTTTTCGGACTTTTAATATTTATCATGGTATGTGCAGTTAATGTGACGGCGGTTTCTGCGGCTTGTACGAGATTTACGGCGCAAACAGAGGTGGATGGCAAGAATGTAAGCTTTACGGGCTATGACGTTGACGGAAAAAAGCTTGTGAAGATATGGGATCTTGCAGGTGTACTTAAAAATACTGTTTGTATGTTCGATCTTAGCTGGAACAGTGTAGATAAGCAGCTTAATATTTTGCCTATGTACAATTATTCCGGTGAACTTTCCGGCGCTGACTATAGTACGGCAGAGCCGGTTTGTTCTGAAAGTGCCGTATATCTTAAATATAACGGTGATGTAACGGAAATTCCTGCGTATTTAATAAACGGAAGCAATTATGTGGAAATGAATGCCGCAGGATATATAATGGGATATGACATCCGTGTAAGCGACGACGGCAGTGTGGTTGAATTTTTAGCCGGTGACACTGTTATTAAAAAGGTCAGGTTAAACACATTTACAGACAGCAAGTGTATAGCTCTTACCTTTGATGACGGACCTATGAAAGGCTCGACGGAAAAAATACTTGCTGCCCTTGACAAGGTGGGCGGACACGCCACATTCTTTGTTGTGGGCGAGATGGTGGATGAATATCCTTATCTTGTAAAGAGTATTATAGAGCAGGGAAGCGAAGTCGGAAACCATACCTACGATCATTCTCGTCTTACAGACTTAAGTGATGCAGACATATTAAAGGAGATATACTCAACCTCAAACTCTGTGTATGCTGCTGCAGGAGTGTATCCTTATATAGGCAGACCGCCTTATGGAGCAATAAACGAGGTTGTTAAAACAGCTGTTAATATTGACTGGTATAACTGGAATATAGATACGCTGGATTGGAAATATAGAGATCCGGAGTATGTATATAATTATGTTATGGAGAATGTAAAAGACGGAGATGTGGTATTAATGCACGATCTTCATCCTACAACGGCGCAGGCTATGGAAAAAGCCATACCCGACCTTGCGGCAAAGGGCTTTAAGCTTGTTACCATTGACGAGCTTGCTCAGGCTAAAGGCAAGGAAAATATAAAAGGGTTTGTAAAATAGAGCTTCCGCGGGGGAACGCCCCGACAAGCAGACAAGTCCCCATAACGTCTTTAGACGTTATGGGGACTTGTCTGCTTGTCGGGGCGTTCCCCCACGGGTCGGGGCGAGGCGGCAAGCGGGACAGGGACGGACAAACCCCTTTAGGGGTTTGTCCGTCCCTGTCCCGCTTGCCGCCTCGCCCCGGCCTCGTAGTACCGCAGTGGTTTACAATGAATGTATCGGCTGTTTTTCTGATAGAGGATCATGTTTTTCAAGTATGCTGTCACTTAGACTGTTAAGTCCTTCTACAATGTCATAATATCGTTTTGGAAGAACCACCGAAAAATCTAAGGTGGGTTCGTCAAAGTCATATTCTTCTATAAGCTCTGCCGCCTTATCGGTTATGCCATTTATGAGCTTGGCTATTTTTTTTGTAATATTTTCTATTTCGCTCATGTTTTCGGGGAGGACAGCATATTTTTTTAAAAACTCCTCACCCTCGTCAAGCATAGCGCCCAAAACTCCCTTATCCTCAACAATTATAGCCATTAGCTTCTCCTCCTTTTTCGTCAATACAAAGCATATTCCATTATAAGACCCTTTGCAGGGGCAGTAAAGCCGGCTTTGCTTCTGTCGCCTGTTTCAAAAACCTCATCTATAACGGAAATATCCTTTTCTCCCGTGCCTATTTCTATAAGCGTACCTGTAATTATTCTCACCATGTTGTGGAGATAACCGCTTGCGGTATAGGTTATATCAAGCTCCCCATCCTTTTCTGTCATTTCAATGTCAAAAATTTTACGGACAGTTGATTTTTTGGGCTTTTTTACAGATGAAAAGCCTATAAAATCATGAGTGCCCATAAGCAGTTTTGCTGCCTCGCGCATTTTTTCTATATCTAAGCTGTCATAAAAATCAAACACGAATTTTCTTTCAAACACATTTGAATGACCGCTTGTGTTTATCCTATAGGTGTATACTTTTTTGAGTACGTTATAGCGGCTGTGAAAGCGGTCCGAAACATATTTTGCATCCCATACGGCAATATCGGAAGGCAGCTTTTCGTTAATAGACTTAAGAATATCCTGAGGAAAAAGTGTTGAGTCTGTATGAAAATTCACCGTCTGTGCCTTTGCATGGACTCCCGCATCTGTTCTGCCGCTGGCAGTTATTTGTATGGGTGAACCTATTATGTCTGTCAGTACATCCTCTAATTTTTGCTGTACGGTGGGCTTTCCCACCTGTCGCTGGAAGCCGTAATATCTGCTTCCGTCATAGCTTACCAAAAGCCTGATATTACTCATTTTTAAGACCACCTGCTATAATTTCTCTGACTGTTACGTGCAGATCTCCCGCTTCATCCTTCGTGAGGTTTTCTGTATATATGGGCTTATGAATTATCAGCCTTACATGAGAGGGTCTTATGTTATTGTGCCCTTCCTCCATTATTTTATAGCTGCCGTCTATGGTGACAGGAATAATGGGCGCTTTTGATTTTGTGGCGAGCTTAAAGCTGCCTGCGTGAAACCGACCCACAGGCCCGCCCTTGCTTCTTGTGCCCTCGGGAAATATTACCATGCTCTGCCCCGATCTTATCTGTTTTATGCCGTCTATTATGACCTGCATAGACTGTTTCATATCGCTTCTGTCCATAAAAAGGCAGTGTATAAGCTCCATCCAGTCGCTTAAAAATGGGAATTTTTTAAGATCCGTCTTGGCAATGAATCCAATGGGGATCGTCATATTGCCCATGAGAATAGGTATGTCAAAAAAACCCTGATGGTTAGAAACTACAAGCACAGCCCTGTCATTTATTATGTTTTCTGCGCCGATCACCTCAACATCTGAGCCAGTAGACCTTACTATATATTTTGCCCAATTTTCGGCATCTGCCCATATTCTTTTGTCACATTCTTCTTTAGTGTGCGTTTTTAGCATTTTTTTAACTCTTACAGTTTCTGCTAAATTTCTTGTCAGCCACGCAAACTGGCGGATATACCAAAAAATACTTTTAATATTTATCATTTTTTTCTCCTTAAATTAAATAAAAATCTTTTACTTAACTTCAAAGTGTGGTACAATATATACATAATTATAACTTAATTTTAGCAAATTTGGAAGAGTAAATTTGCAAAAATGCGAAAATGTAAAAATATAAGCCGACCCGACTGCGGAGCAGGGGCGAGGGCGAGAGCCTTTCCACTCAATCAGTCAGCCAAGGGCTGACTGAGTGAGTGGAAAGGTTCTCGCCCTCGCCCCGCGGCCCCACCCGGCAAGTCAGCCGTAGGCTGACTTGCCGGGTGGGGCGGATATCATTTTTTTCAATAATGACATAAAGGGAGTAATTATGACAGAAAGAGAAATAGCTGTTGCTGTTATAACAAAAACAAACGAAAAGGGCTTTGGAAACATTGTTTTAAGACAATGTCTTGGCAGACATAAAGGGCTTTCAAGAGTCCAGCGTGCTTTTGTTACTGAGCTTGTAAACGGCACCTTCAGAAATTTAATTAGAATAGATTACATAATAGGGCGTTTTTCAAGTGTTAAAACAAACAAAATGAAGCCGCTCATACTTAATGTACTCAGAATTTCCGTTTATCAGCTTCTTTTTATGGATAAGGTCCCTACATCGGCGGCAATAAACGAGGCTTGCGAGTTGGTCAAAAAGAAGGGCTTTAAAAATCTTACAGGCTTTGTAAACGGCGTACTCAGAAACATTGACAGAAATATAAATAAAATACCATACCCTAATATGGAGAAAGAGCCTGTCAGATATCTTTCGGTAATGTATTCTTACCCCGAAGATATAATCAAATATTGGCTTGAGTCACATACCTTTGACGAAGTGCTGGCATTATGTAAGGAAAATTTAAAGACTCCTAAGGTGACTGCTGCCGTAAATACTCTTAAAATATCCGATGACGAGCTTATTGCTAAGCTCAGAGATGAAGGCTCTTATGCCGCAAAGGCAAAGGTTGGCAGGGGTATAATAGCCCTTTCCAAAACCTCTGATATGACGGAGAGCGAGCCTTTTAAAAAGGGATATTTTCATATAATGGATCAAAGCTCCTTTATGAGCGTGCGTATACTTGACCCTAAGGCGGGAGAAAAAATACTTGATGTGTGCGCAGCTCCCGGCGGCAAGAGCTTTCTTGCTGCATATATGATGGAGAATAGGGGAGAGATAGTTTCGAGAGATATATATCCCCATAAAATAAAGCTTGTGGAAAGCGGCGCTAAAAGACTTGGCATTGATATTATAAAAACGGAAAACTTATCCGGCGAGGTATTTAAGGAAGAGGATGCAGAAGTCTTTGACAGGGTTCTGGTTGATGCTCCATGCTCGGGGTTGGGACTTCTTAAAAGAAAGCCCGATATTAAGTATAACAAGACTCTTGATGATATAAAGGCTCTTGCCGAAGTACAGAGAAAAATACTTGAGGTATCTCAGAAATATGTAAAGCCGGGTGGCGTGCTTGTGTACTCTACCTGCACAGTGTCCCCTCTTGAAAATGAGGACAATGTAAATTGGTTTTTGAAAAACTTTGATTTTGAAGCCTGGGATATCAGCGACTGCCTGCCTCAGAATATAGAGTGTTCTACGCTTAAAGATGGATATATCAATATAACGCCATTTATGTGGGGCGGCGACGGCTTTTTTGTTGCTAAATTCAGAAAAAGGTGATTTTATGGAAAAAGCAGATATACTTTCTATGGAAAAGGACCTTTTATGTGAATATATGAAAACTCTTGGCGAAGCGGCGTTCAGAGGAAAGCAGGTTTTTAGCTGGCTGCATGCAAAAAAAGCTGTAAATTTTGATGATATGACAAACCTTTCCAAAGCCTTGAGAGAAAAGCTTAAGGAAAATGCTGACATAAAGGGACTTAAATATATTAAAAAACACAAATCTTTGGACGATGAAACAATAAAATACTTGTTTGAAACGGAGAAGGGTTATATAATAGAGAGTGTTCTTATGAAATACAGCTATGGTTATACGGTGTGTGTTTCCACTCAGGCAGGCTGCCGAATGGGCTGCAGCTTTTGTGCTTCCACTATAGGCGGACTTGAAAGCAACCTGACTGCCGGAGAGATAGCTTCTCAGATATATGAGATAGAAAAGCAGGAGAATATAAGGGTCAGCAGGGTGGTTATGATGGGCTGCGGAGAACCCTTGGATAATTTCCGTAATTCTGTTGCTTTTATAAACATTATCTCCGACAGCGACGGAGCAGGAATAAGCAAAAGAAGGATAACACTTTCTACCTGCGGACTCACCGAAAAAATTTATGAGCTTGCCGAGCTTGACCTTCCTATAACACTGGCAATATCTCTTCATGCACCGAATGACGACATAAGGCGTTCTATTATGCCTGTTGCTAAAAAATACTCAATAGATGAAGTGTTAAAAGCAGCAAAGCATTATGCAGAGGTCACCGGAAGGCGAGTTACCTTTGAATATTCTCTTATAGACGGTGTAAATGATCTGCCGGAAAATGCCGAGGAGCTTACAAAAAGGCTTAAATCTATTTTGGCTCATGTGAATCTTATACCCGTAAACCCTGTAGAGGAAAGAGGATATAAAAAAAGCTCTGACAATAATGTCAAAAATTTCAGCAAAATTTTGTCGTCAAGGAGTATAGAAAATACCGTAAGGCGCAGTCTTGGCACCGATATCAATGCAGCCTGCGGTCAACTTAGAAAAAGCTATAAAAAAATATAAAAATCTGCGATTTTTACGCGGGATACCGAACCGGCTGAGGAGCCGCAGGGGCGGAGCGAGCAGCAGCAACAGAGGGAAACAGCTCCCTCGGAGCTGTTTCCCTCTGTTGCTGCTGCTCGCTCCGCCCCTGCGGCTCCGGCTTGTTGTATATCTTTAAAACCGTCAAAGACGGTTTTAAAGATATACAACAAGCCGTGGGCAAATAAAAATCAAAAAAAAGAGGTGAAAAAGCAGTGAAAGGCTATGGTAAAAGCGATATTGGAAAAATACGTGAGCTCAACGAAGATTCCTTTTTTGTATCAAACCAACCTGTGGGAAAGCTCCCTAACCTTTATATAGTTGCCGATGGCATGGGCGGCTATAAGGGCGGCGAGGTCGCCAGCAGCTCTTCTATAAAATATTTTTGTGAATATATAGAAAATGCAAACGGTGATGAGGATGTTTTGGATCTGCTTATAGGCGGAGTCAAGTTTGCAAATGTGAAAATAATAGAAGATGCGAGGAAGGAAGAAAAACGACTGGGCGGAATGGGAACAACCTTTATTGCCCTTGTTGTTAAAGACAGTAGGCTTTATATTGCTCATGTAGGCGATTCAAGGCTTTATATTTCAGAGGGTGAAGAGATTATTCAGCTTACCACCGACCATTCATATGTTATGGAGCTTGTGAAAGCGGGCAAGCTGACTATGGAGGAGGCAAGGTGGCACCCCGATAAAAATTGGATAACAAGAGCTCTTGGGGTAGATGATGAGCTCCTTGTTGACGGTATTGTGAAGGATCTTGACAAAAGATATATATTGATGTGTACCGATGGGCTGACAAATATGATCGAAGACAGAGATATAGCTTATCTGCTAAACTCCGATAAAACTCTGGAGGATAAGGCGGAGGAGCTTATTAGAACTGCCAATGAAAACGGAGGGCATGACAATATTACTGCCATACTCATAGACAGGGAGGTTGATGATTGATATGAAGCTTGAAAGCGGTACACTTGTAAACGGAAGATATAGAATTGAAAATCAAATAGGTATAGGCGGAACTGCCGTTGTTTATAAAGCCACTGACGAAAAGTTAGGCAGAGTTGTTACTCTTAAAACTCTCCGCGAGGAATATGTGGACAATAAGGAATTTATAAAAAGGTTTACAACAGAGGCACAGGCGGCAGCAAGACTTAATCACCCCAATATCGTGAGTGCTTATGATGTTGGCAGAGATGGGGATATTTGTTATATAATTATGGAATATATAGACGGATATACCCTTAAGGAGCTTATACGCAAAAGCGCTCCTTTTACAAATGAGGAAACCCTTGGTGTTGCACTTCAGATAGCTGCAGCTCTTGATGCGGCGCACAGCAACAATATAGTACATAGAGATATAAAGCCTCAGAATATTCTTGTCACTAAAGAGGGAAATATAAAGGTAACCGATTTTGGTATTGCAAGGGCTGCAAGCAGCTCTACCCTTACGACAGAACAGATGGGCTCTGCTCATTATTTTTCACCCGAGCAGGCAAGAGGAGGTTTTGTTGACAATAAGAGCGACATATATTCTCTTGGCATAGTTATGTTTGAGATGCTTACGGGCAAAGTGCCTTTTGACGGAGATTCTCCTGTGGCTCTTGCTATAAAGCATATGGACCAGCCTCTTCCCGACATAAGGACTCTCAACCCCGATGTGTCTTTAAGTCTTATTAAGATAATCAAAAAGGCTACTGCTAAAAGATCGGGCGAGAGATATCAAAGCGCTAAAGAGCTTATTGCAGATCTCAGGCGCGCCGTCAACGATAAGAGCGGAAATTTTGTCAGAGACAATAATCCTGACAGAACATCTCATACTATAGTTATGACTCCCGAAGACAGAAAGGTTATAAGAGAAAAGTCAAAGCAGCTTGACAGACAGGGACATAATAATTACGGCAGACATACGGGCAGTGCAAACGATGACCGCAGAAGAACAGGAAAAACTGAAAGAACAACGAGCCGTCAGGAGGACGAAGAGTCTAAAAAATTTGTTATAGGCGGTGTTCTTACAGGGGTTGCTATTGTTGCTGTAATTACTTTAGTATTCGCCTTTATTATAGGAGGCTCAAGTTCTAAAGATGTTGTAATGCCCCAGCTTGTAGACCTTACTCAGGAGCTTGCTGAAAAGTCGGCTAAGGAAAACGGCATTTTCCTTGATATTGAGCTAGTTGAGAGTGACGAGCTTCAAGGCGTTGTTGTAGGACAGGATGTAGAAGCAGGCAAGAAGATATCAAAGGGAGATACTGTAAAAATACAGGTTTCTAAGGGCAACGGCGAAGTCGAACTTCCCGATGTTGTGGGCGACAGTATGGATGATGCTCAGAAAAAGCTTAAGGAAGCGGGAATTACAAATGTTAATTTCTCCCTTCAGCAAAGCCCCAACATACCTTCGGGCACTGTAATAAGCACTACACCCGATGCAGGAACTATGATAAATGTGGACGATGAGGTCGTGCTTTATGTAAGCATTTCCGACACTGAAGAAACTGTGCAGGTTGAGGATGTACTCGGAAAGAGCGAGGCTGAAGCTGTAAAGATATTAGAGGAGCAGGGCTTTGTTGTAAAAACCGACAAGGTGGCTTCTGACGAATATGCTGCGGGACAGGTTTGCGCACAGAGCAAGGACGGCGGCTTTGAGGCTCTTAAGGGCTCTGCTATTATGATATATATAAGCACAGGACCTAAGGAGATAAAGGCTGAAGAGCCTGCTCCTGAGACCGAAGCGCCTAAAGCAAATGATAACAACAGTAACAGCAATGTCAAAAGCGTTGACTATAATGATGCTGTAGGAAGAAAATCTACAATATCTATTCCTGTTACAAAAGTGCCTGATGAAGATAAGGTAAATGTAAAAATAACCGAGGTCGGGCTTGACGGAACAGAAACAGTAGTATATCAGAAGGAAATTTCAAAAAGCAGCTTTCCATACTCATATACTACAGAAGGCTCCGGCGGAACTTATAATGTTTATTATGATGATAAAATAAGCGCAGTACATAATTTTGACGACGGAGGACTTGCAAGCTCTAACTATTATGAAGACGGTAAGCTTGTAGACAGTGGTAATTAATATATGACAGGCAGAATAATAAAGGGTGTAGGCGGGCTGTATACCGTTGCAGCACAGGGCAAACATTACGAGGCAAAAGCAAGAGGTATATTAAGGCGAGGACTTAAGCCCGCAATAGGCGACTTTGTTGAGATAACCGTCACGCCTATGGGCGAATGTGTTATAGAAAAGCTTATTGAAAGGAAAAACTCTCTCCTGCGCCCCAAGGTAGTGAATATTGACTGTGCCGTAATGGTTTTTGCGGCTAAAGAGCCTGACATCAACTTAGAAATGCTTGACAGATTTATAATATTTGCCGAAAAGGAAAATATAGGTGAGATCTGTATAGCGCTGAATAAATGCGATAAAGACGGAGCAGATGAGGTTTTTGAAAAGCTAAACCGCATTTACGGACGTATTTATAAGCTATATGCAATATCTGCCGCAGAGGGAAGGGGAATAGACGAGCTTAAGGCTAACCTTAAAAATAAGGTCAGCGTTATGTGCGGCCCTTCAGGCGTTGGCAAATCGAGTATTGTAAACCTCATTGTGCCCGGCGGCAAAATGGAAACCGGAGATATAAGTAAAAAAATCAAAAGAGGAAAGCACACCACAAGGCATATTGAGCTTTTGGAGATAGACAGCGATACTTACATTGTAGACTCTCCCGGTTTTTCCTCTCTCGATCTTGAATATCTTGACAGCGACCATCTGTGTGAATATTTTGCGGAATTTAAGCCTTATCTTTCGGGCTGTCGCTTCAGAGACTGCAAGCATATAGACGAGCCCGACTGTAAACTTAAGGAGCAGGTGGGAAAGAACATATCCGTGGAAAGATATGAAAGGTTTAAAAAATTTTATAAGGAAATAAAGAATTCCCCAAGGTTTTAAGGAGTTATTTTATGATAAAATTAGCGCCATCTATTCTGGCATCCAATCTGATGCATATTGAGGATGAAATAAGAATATTTGAAAGTATGAATGTGCCTTATATACATATAGATATTATGGACGGACTTTTCGTCAATAATTTCAGCTTTGGCACATCTGCTGTTAAAAATATTCGTAAAATAACAGATCTTGTACTTGATGTACATCTTATGACATACGACCCTATAAAGCATATTCCCGCATTTTGCAAATGCGGGGCGGATATTGTGTCATTTCATCTGGAAGCCACAAGCAAGCCCGATAAGGCTATAGATTGTATAAAGGAACACGGCAAAAAAGCCTGCATAACGCTTAAGCCCACAACGGAGGCTGAGGCAGTCTTTCCATATCTTGACAGGCTGGATCAGGTTCTTATAATGGGGGTTATGCCCGGCTTTGGCGGACAGGATCTTATTGTGGGGACTATCGACAAAATAAAGAAGCTGAGGCGATATATAAAGGAGCACGGCTATAACATCGATATTGAAATAGACGGCGGCGTTAAGGAAAGCAATATAAGAAGGGTATTAAAAGCCGGAGCAAATGTTATTGTTGCAGGGTCTTATATATATAAGGACTATAACATTGAAGAAAACATAAATAGGATATACAGTGTTTTTAAGGAGTTTGAATAATGAAAGCGGCAGTTTTGTGCAGCGGAAGTATAGACGACTATTCTTATACAAAGAAATATATAGAGGACGTCACCCTTATAGTCTGCTGTGACGGAGGAATAAGACATTGTGAGGGCTTAGGCATTAAGCCCGACCTTATTGTGGGAGATTTTGACTCACTAGACCCCAAGCAGCTTGAAGAATATATTTCTATGGGAGCAGAGGTCGTCAGAGTGCCTGCTGAAAAAGACTTTACCGATGGCGAATTAGGGCTTATGAAAGCTATGGAAGCCGGAGCGGACGAGATAGTCATTTTAGGGGGCATAGGCAGCCGTATAGACCACACTCTCACCAACTGCCACATACTTGTTAAGGCACTAAGACATGGCGTAAGGGCTGTGCTTTCAAATGAACACAACGAGATATGCCTTACGGACGGCAATTTATGCTTAAGCCCGGGCAAGGGCAGCACGGTATCGCTTATTCCCCTTACTACTGAAGTCTTAGGAGTTAAGACTAAGGGCTTATATTATCCTTTAAACGGGCAAATGATGCACATAGGCGAGTCTTTAGGTGTGAGCAATGTTTGTCTTGAAGATGATATAGAAATATCGTTAGATGATGGTATTCTTGTTGTAATTGTTGCAAGAGATTAATAAAATAAAGCTGCCCGACCTTCAATATCGCCCCTACGGGACGATATTGAAGGCCGACCAATGGGGCAAGTCGGGGCGAAGGAGGACGGGTGAGGCTGAGGGGACAGCTGATGCTCTCACGAGAGCATCAGCTGTCCCCTCAGCCTCACCCGTCCTCCTTCGCCCCGACTTGCAGCGCCGCAGTTTGGTCGGATTAGCTTCAAATTATTTCATGGCGGCATATAATGTAAAAAGAATGTTTGTCGGTGATATGATGAAAATAAAAAAGAAGCTTTTGGGACTTGCTATGCTTGCCTTTGGTTTGGGCATACTTGCAAATGTTTTGCTGCCTGTGGTGGGCTTTTTTACGGGAGTGTTGTTTGTTTTTCTGGGAGCTGTAGAGCTTTTTTGCTGAAAGGAGATAAGGCATGGTCGACGGAGTTATATTCGATCTTGACGGTACATTGTGGGATGCAAGGAATATACTTGTTAAAGCATGGAATTATACACTTAATAAAATGGGAATAGACATTGTTATAGATGTGGAAAAGCTAACGCCCTGTCTGGGACTGCCCTTAAGCGATATAGCGGACAGGCTTTTTCCCGATTTTGACAGAGAAAAAAAGGACAATATTATAGAAGTGTGCTGTAATGAGCAGCTGGGCTTTTTAAGGCAGTACGGCGGCATTTTATATGACGGACTTGAAGAAACTCTTGCAGAGCTTAAAAAGAGCTATAAGCTGATGATAGTAAGCAATTGCAGATGTGGCTATATAGAGTCATTTTTAGAAGCTCATAAGCTTGAGGATATGTTTTCAGACCACGAGGACAATGGACGCACAGGGCTTTTAAAGGCAGAAAACATAGAGCTTGTTATAGAGAGAAACAACCTTAAGTCTGCGGTTTATGTAGGCGACACCGCTATGGACGGCGCTGCCTGCAAAAAGGCAGGAGTGCCATTTATATTTGCGGCATACGGCTTTGGAGATTGCGGCGAGTATGCTGCCCGTATAGAGTCATTTAAGCAGCTGCCTGAGGTAGTCAGTAAGATGTAAGTCGGAGGTAAGGCGCTATGCGTGATATGACGGTAGGCAGCATAGAGGGCCACCTTATAAAATATGCTGTGCCTATGATATTGGGGAACATAATACAGCTTACTTATAATGCGGCGGACTCTGTTATAATAGGCAAATATCTGGGCGAGGAGGCTCTTGCGGCAGTGAGCGTGTCTAACCCTATAATGACAATAATGATATTAGGGGCATCGGGCATTGGTATAGGCGCTTCTGTTATTATGAGCAGGTTTTACGGAGCAGGGGATATGGAAAAGCTTAAAAGAGAGTTTTCCACCACCCTTATTTTCGGAGCTTTGTTTTCACTTGCTGTTTTTATAATGGGCTTTCTGCTTTCGGGGCAAATGCTTAGGTGGATAAATGCCCCTGAGGAGTCTTATGATATGGCAGTAGTCTATCTCAGGATAATATTTGTAGGCTTTTTGTTTACATTTCAATATAATATTTTGTCGGCATCCCTAAGGGGAATAGGCGACAGCAAAGCGCCTGTTATGTTTCTTGGCGTTTCCTGCATTATAAATGTTTGTCTTGACTTTATATTTATAGCCTGTTTTAAAATGGGCGTAGGGGGAGCAGGGCTTGCCACCGTTTTTGCAGAGGCGGCATCCGCAGGGCTTTGCGCTATTTGGATAAGAAATAAGGTGTCTGCGCTTCACATAAACAGGTCAGGCTTTGCAGTAGACAGGAGGCTTCTTGGGGAAACGCTTAAAAGCGGAGGCTTGACAGCCCTGCAACAGGCGGCACAGCCTATTGGTAAGGTGCTTATACAAAATGCCATAAATACCCTTGGGGTAGTTGCAATAGGGGCGTTTAACGGTGTTTGCCGCATAGACGACTTTGCCTGCATACCATCCCAGAGCCTTGGCAGCGCAATAATGACCTGCACTGCACAGAACAGGGGCGCAAAAAAGAAGGACCGCGTTAGAATGTCGTTTCGCAAGGGAATGATAATAGCCCTTTGCTATTTTCCTATAATTTGCAGCATTTCTATTATTTTTAAAAGACCCTTTATGGAAATTCTTTCTCCCAATGAAAGCCATATGATGGTGGAAATGGGTGTTGGTTATCTTTTGGTAAAGTCTTGGTTTTTTATAATGCCCTGTATAAACAATGCCATACAAGGCTTTTTCAGGGGTTTGGGCTTTATGTCGGTGGTTTTGGCAGCAACTGTTATACAAATAAGCATACGTACGGTTTTTGTTTATATACTCACGCCCCGCATTGGCATTGTGGGAGAGGCTTATGCCTGCTTTATAGGCTGGATAGTACAGTTTATATTTGAAATTTCATTTTACATAATAAACAGGCGCAAAATTTATGCCTGAATATGGAAGGAGCTTGATCTGATAACCCTTATGAGTGAGCCGGGGTTTAAAATCTTGCTCCTTTTATTGCTTTTCATATTTTCCGCGAATGCTCTTTTAGCAGATTTTGATGGTTTCCATGTTTTTTTCATTGTTGGGGTCTCCTTTCGTGAGTGAAGTGTTATTTTTGTTTTGGCATTTTCCACAAATTTAGTCTGTTTTTTTTGTGCGCTTTGTATAGTGACTGTGTGTACAGTGCATTATATAATATATGTGGAGGTGGTTGTTATGGCTTTCGATAAAATAAAATATGACAATGAATTTAAAAAACGGACGTATGACAGGGTTACCGTTTTAGTGCCAAAAGGGACTAAGGATAAATTGAAGGAATATTGTGCAAATAAAGATATTTCTGTTAATAGTCTTATTAATGACTATATTAAGTCGCTGGGCCTTCGGGAGGAGTAAACGAAAGGAAGGGATCAAATTGTCAAATAGAGAAATGATTATTAATCTGATTGAGGATATACCGGAATATAAATTAAGTTTTGTAGTAGATATTATTAAAAGCTTGAAAGGCTTGATTGATGATGTTGAAAGCGTAGAGCCTGACGATATTGACCTCGCTATGATTAAAGAAGCCGAGGAGATAAACGACGGAAAAGGAATTGATTTAGAAGACTTAGCAAAGGAATTGAACATTGATGTATAAAATCATTATTGAAAAAGCTGCCGAAAAATTCATAAGAAAACAAAATAAAGCAGAACGGGCAAAGCTTTACAAGCTTATAAAAATGTTACCCTATGGAAAAGATATAAAAAAATTGCGAGGTTTTAAAAATAAGTACAGACTCAGGGTCAATAATTACCGTGTGATTTATAATAAATATGATGATGTGCTTGTTATTGATGTAATAAACATTGACAACAGAGGACAAGTATATAAAAGCTTATAGCTTCGGAAGTGCTTACGATGATGAGCCGCTCCACCTTTCAAAGTGGAGCGGCTTAATCATTTTAAATATAGTTGCGAATGTCGATGCCCAAGATATCGCATACTTTTATTACTTTGATGTGGGTTGCGTTTCTTCTGTTGTTCTCCCAGTCGTCAAGAGTTCTGAGAGGTACGCCCGAAAGTCTGGAAAGCTCCGCACGTGAAATATTTTTTTCAAGCCGAGCCTTTTTCATATCTTCTCCTAAATTCATATTAAACCATCCTTTTTACTTGCCCTTTTACTTTGAATATTGTATAATGATAATTACCTTGAGAGAGGAGAAGCAAATCGGGCAAGTCTATTTGCCGCCTCTCTCTTGGTGGTTTGCTTAAGCCTTATTATTTATTTAATAAGGCTTTTACTTTTTCAATAGCATCTTCAAGAGTTTCGCAATCTCTTAAGATTTCGAGAATTTTTCTCGTCTGATTTTCTTCTGCTACTTCTTTAAGTAATTCACCTACATTCATTTCTTCGTCCATTTTTTTCTCCTTTCTGACACTTGCCGCCGTACTCGCTTGGGTCGTTTGCCCTTTAAAAAGCTGCCGTAAATTTTTTATATGCGACGGAAGTTTGTCAGGCAATAAGTGACATTCCCAGGCGTACGCCTATTATACAGCCTACAAGGCTTAATAATATGTAGAGTGTCATATATGCGTAGTGCCCGTTCTGCATAAGTGTGTATGCCTCTAATGAAAATGTGGAAAAGGTGGTAAAGCCTCCGCACAGCCCTGTTTTTAAAAGCAGGGTGAGATCGTCATTAAGCCGTGACTTTGCGGCAGCGGCGGCTATAACACCTATTATGACTGCGCCCAATATATTTGTAACAAGTGTAAGCAGGGGAAATGTGTTTTTATAGGGTATAAGGCTTATGGCATATCTTAAAACTGAGCCTATGGCTCCCCCAAGCCCTACAAGTACAAAGTTCATATAAAAACCTCCTTTTGACTTATTATAGCAAAGTGTATATTTTTTTTCAATATTGTGTGCTATAATAAAATCTATCTTCTCGCTGTCTTTGATACAATTTTATTTTTCATTCTGACGGGTTCAAATTTGGAAGGACGGGTTCAAAATTCCTAACCTTTCAAAAATAAGGGAAAAAAGCAAATGTTAATATGCGTTGCTTGTTGCAATGGGCATATTTGCGTATAATTTCTGATATAGGCGGTACAATTTTTTCTACTGCCTACAACGAAATAAAGCAGGAGGCTATGACTAATGTTAAGCGAAAACATTAAAGCACTTAGAAAATCAAAAGGGCTCTCGCAGGAAGAACTGGCTGTCAAACTGAACGTGGTACGACAGACAGTTTCCAAATGGGAGAAAGGATTATCTGTTCCCGACTCCGAAATGTTGATCTCATTATCGGAAGCTCTCGAAACGCTGGTAAGCACTTTGCTTGGGGAAACTGTCGTGGAAACAGCAGTGGCTGATGACTTAAAAGCGATTTCTGAAAAACTGGAGGTAATTAACCTGCAGCTCGCACGAAGAAAAGCTGCACAGCGAAAAGTTCTTCATGGACTATTTATCATACTGTGTGCGTCCGTTGTAATAATTACTGCCGTTTTGGCAGTGCTGGGAAGTCCATATCTGGAGTGGGACTTTAGCGATCCCGAAACCGCCGTTATGGGGACAGCCGTTCATGCGTTTGAATGGTTATTTGTCAGACTAGCACCGATTATCTTAATAGGAGCGATTGTTGGAATATTCTTGACACGGAAAAAAGACTAAAACGCTTGCACCAGACAATGAAAAAAGCACTCCGCCTTACTTCTCGGTGGAGTGCATCTTTATCGCTTATTCATTTTTTATACACGGATTTCCGTTCCATTCTGGAAGGTAACCCGGATATCATCTTTTCCGTAGACCGTGATGTAGTCACAAAGTGCGTACCATGCTCCTTCATCGAAAACCTCGACCTGCTCCGGCAGTGACCGCAGCACCTCCATAAAGTTCTCCATCATCTGCCGCTGTGCTCTTGTCCTGGCAATTGCCGATTGTATTTCGTCCAACCTGTTCTTGGCAGTTTCAAACCGCAGAACCAGTGTATCGTAGCGTTTCTGATATTCACTTTGGTCTTGTGCGATACGAGCGTTCTCATCAATGCACTTCTGTATCTGTTCAGCGGTTGCGTTCATCTCATAGGTCAATGTTTCAACCTCGGTTTCAAAATTATCTGTCGAAAATGCCGTGTCTTTGATTTCTTCAAAACCTGCAATAATGATGTCACGCTCTTTGGCGAGAATATTCAGAGCCTTTATGAAAAGCTGCTTAATTGTATTTTCATATAAATGTGGTGTAGTGCATTTTTCTTCTCCGTCAAACTTGTGATTGCACTGCCAGATTACACGGCGGTATTTGTCGTTACTGTGCCAGACCTTCGAGCCATACCACGAACCGCAGTCACCGCATTTTATCTTTCCTGACAGTATATTTACACTGCTGCTTCGGTTTTTGCCGCCGTTGCGAGCCTCCATAAGTATCTGAACACGGTCGAAAATCTTCGGCTGAATGATTGCCTCATGGTCTCCCTCCACATAATACTGTGGTACTTCGCCCTCGTTGGGTTTTATCTTCTTGGTAAGAAAATCCACGGTTATGCTCTTCTGGAGCAAGGCGTCACCTTTGTACTTCTCGTTGGTAAGGATTGATTTCACTGTCGCTCCGCACCATTTTCCTTTGCCGGATGGTGTTGGAACATTCTGTTCAGCGAGTAATTTCGCTATCTGATAAGGTGATCTGCCTTGCAGGAAGTACCCATAGATTTTCCGCACAATTTTAGCCTGTTCCTCGTTGATGATAAGTTCTCCATTTGACCCCCTGTCGTAACCGAGAAATCTGCCGAAAGGTACGGTCACCTTACCGTCTGCGAACCTCTTTCTCTGTCCCCATGTGCAGTTTTCCGAAATGGAACGGCTCTCCTCCTGCGCAAGGCTGGACATTATGGTAAGCAACAATTCTCCCTTTCCGTCAAATGTCCATATGTTTTCTTTTTCAAAATAGACCTCCGTGCCGTGTTCTTTCAGTTTTCGTATGGTCGTCAGGCTGTCCACGGTGTTCCTTGCAAATCTGCTGACGCTCTTAGTTACGATTAAATCAATGCATCCGTCAAGAGCGTCGGCTATCATCGTTTTAAAACCCTCACGCCTCTTGGTATTGCAGCCCGTGATTCCCTCGTCCGTGTACACGGAAACAAAATCCCAGTCAGGACGGCTTTTGATGTAATTGGTATAATAATCAATCTGAGCCTCATATGATGTAAACTGGTCATCGTGGTCTGTACTGACACGGGCGTAGCCTGCGACTCTTCGCTTTTTCTGCTCTGTAATCGGTGCAAATGCAAACCGTGATACAGTTGCCGGTATTTTTGTTACATTTGCCACTACTTATTCACCGTCCTTTTTCTGTGTATATATTTGAATGACTTTGTGCCGCCGTTCTTGAAATGCAGCGTGATCATATCCACATTTATCGTTATGATTTCAAGCATATCAAACATCCTGTCCGCATCGAATTTCTCCCAGCCAAGGCAGTCCGCAATCTGCTCCTTAAGGACACTGTCATGCGGTATGAGCGGTCTTGGAGCGGACTCGTTTCTTTCAGTATGTTCCACATCTACCCACCGCACTTCGTCTGTTCCGTCAGCATAGTGTCTAAGTTTTGCCTGTAAATGACCTCCGCAGTTTTCGCACTCGATAAAATGTGAAAATTCATATTTGCAAAGTCCCGTTTTTCTCGATCTGAAATATTCGGAATGTGATTTTCTGCGCTCCTCCGACCACTGAGGACTTCTGTGTTTCGGATGCGAACCAATCTCACCTTTTTGACGGTAGAAGTAGCTCGCCTTTTGTGCTATGCCGTTTACAATTTTTACACCGTATCGCTTGGCAAGCTCTTTTTGAGCCGCATCGAATGTTTCTCTGCTGATGATTGCCGGATGCGTACCCTCAATAAAATACATTGGTAATTCACCACCGTTTTTGACTTTTTTATGCGTCAGTGAATCGGTGGTGTACTGCTTCTGACAAAGTGTGCAGCCTGTATATTTTTCCTGCCTGATCATTTTAGAAATGACCTCATTGTGCAGTTTCTTTCCCATGAGGGATTTGACTCCCTCTTTTTCAAGTTTCTTTTCGATTATGTAGCAGGAGTCACCGTCAAGAAACATTCGGAAAATCCTTCTGACGATTTCAGCCTCATCTTCTTTGATGATATATTTTCCGTTTTTAGCTCGGTAACCGTAAATTCTGCCTATTCTCGGCACTCCCTTTTCATAAAGCTTTCGAACGCCCCATTTAATGTTTTCCGAAATACTTCTGCTTTCCTCCTGCGCAAACGATGCAAGGATAGATAACATCAGCTCTCCGTCACCCGAAAGAGAATTTATGTTTTCTTTCTCAAACCGTACCTCTATGCCTAATTCTTTCAAATGCCGCACTGTATTCAGTAGATCCACAGTGTTCCTTGCGAACCTCTGTATTGACTTAGTGAGAATAATATCGATGCGTCCCGTTTCACATTCACTGAGCATACGGTTAAACTCATCCCGATTATTCGTCCCCGTACCGGAAATTCCGTAATCCGCAAATACGCCTGCGTACTCCCATTCCGCATGATGCTGAATAAGGTCACTGTAATAGCTTATCTGCGCCGAGAGTGAATGCCTCATCCTTTCGGAGTCCATTGAAACACGGGCATAGGCAGCTACTCTTTTTCTCCTTGGCGGAGCTTGGATTTTCTGCTCCACCTTTGTGATTTTCGCCATGAAACCATCCTCCTTTCTTCTACTATATATTGATCTGAAAGCCCGTTAAGTCAAGGGTTTTCCCGACAATAAAACTGCCGAAATCGGGCGGTATTTTTCGAGCAGTTTTGTATCAATTATGGTGAACAGTTCCTTGTCGATGATGTTCTTTTCAAGCATTGATTTTGCAATGGAAACTGAGATGTAATAAAGTTTTTCAGCCTGAAATTGTTTCTCGCTCATCTGCTGTACCTCCTCCAAACCTATCCGTAATGTAACAGTTGTGAGAACAATACTTTCGCTTGCTGTTTCCGTATGCTGTGAATGATTTTCCGCATCCGGCACAGGTGAATGTATAGACAGCTTTTCTATTGATTTTGTCTGCGTGTTCCGTCCACCATTTTTCCCGACAAACTTTAGAGCAGAATATCCGCCGTTTCTTTTTTTCCTGTTGAACTAAAGGCTTGCCGCATTCACGGCATTTATCTTTATCATCAAAATATTTTTCATGTGAAATCATTAGACCATTCCTGCGACAGAAGCTTTTAATCGTATCTTTGGAAATATCGAGCTTTCGACCAATTTCGGCATATCCGAAGCCCTGTTTACGAAATCGTATTATTTTATCTTTCTGTTCTTCGGTCATAAAAACACCTCCTATAAGTAACTCACGAAAAATCAAAATCTTAAGGTTTTAGAAAAAAATCCACAGAACAAGTTATGTCCTGTGGATATTTTTTGTTTACAGATTACAGGTTTATTGTAGAGTTTTAACTACTACATTGCTGTTTTTGTAATCTACATTAAAGTTCCCAATCGCCTCGGCAAGTTCTCTCATCTGCACATAGTTACTGCCGTTTAAAAGCATTGACTCTACTGTCTTTTCATCTCCATTTACCCAGATGTTCAGTTCATGAGTTTTGTTGCTTATCGTAGGTACTTTCGTATTAACATCGTAGCCTATATTAAATCCCGCCTGCTCCAAATCCTTAACGCAGATGTAATTCTTACCGTTTTTGAGTATTCTGTCAACCTTGTATTCCTTTCCGTTTATGCTTGCTGTGATTTTTTCTACCATTTCATCGTCCTCCTTATTTTCAACCTCTTTAACAACACTATTTGATGTGAGTTGTGCTTTGAAGTCTGCCCAAGCCTTGGTATCTCTAACATAGGGTTCGGGGCAGACCTTGTGTGTAACATCGTAATGCCTTATTACATTCTCAATAGGCACATTGTATTTTTTCATAAGCTGTTTTACAAGCCACACGGCATTTCTGACCGTACCTGCTTTAAAGGCATACTTGCCTTTGCTGTTTATATAGGAGCATAGCTCTACGCCTATGCTGTTATGGTTTCTGCATTCCTTATGGTAATAGGTGTTTGCTCCGCAGTGCCAAGCTATGTTTTTATCCTCTATGGACTGGTAGATATTATTCTCGTCAACAAAATAGTGCGCTGAAGCTCCCCTGTAGCTTTTGAAATAGTTTGTGTTTCCCAGTGCCGTATCTCCGTTGTTCGCTGTGTAATGTATAACTATATATTTTATACGGCCGGCAACTCCGGCATTGTAATTCTGTGTTGTAAGATTTTTTTTAATTTCCATAAAAACACCCCTTCCATTAATGTTTATTTTCATCTTTTAATGATGTAAGATACTCGTCAGCCTTTATTGCGTTTAATGTGAAGCTGTTGTTTTTCCACCAAGCAAGCAGAGATGTGCCTATTGTAAACGCAAGGCTTATAAGTTCTGACATCTGTTCGTCCTCTATGGGCAGAGGGGTTTTGCCGAAAATCGTTAAAAACTGGTTTACAAGCGCCAGAATAAGCAGTACCGTTCTTATTACAGTTCCTTTTGATATAGTCATAATATCAGACCTCCTTTAAAAATTTGTTATCGGAATATATTTTTACATTATCGTTCAGTTCGTCTATCCTGTGGTGCAGTGTTTCTATCTTTTCCTCTACAAGCCTTTCCTTTATTTCAAGCTCGTATGTTCTTTCGATTAAGTTATTATGCCTGTTTACCTTTTCCTCCAGCTTTTCAAGTCTGTAATTGATCAGTTTTGTGTTTACAAAAATACCTACGACTGTTCCTATACAGCTTCCTGCCGCTCCTATCAAAGCAAGAAATATTTCATTCATAAAAACACCTCCGTTACTTAGTTGCTATCCTTACGGCTTTATGACCGTATATAGCAGTGTTGTTTTTCTGTGATTCATTGGCAAACCTTATGCTGATGTCCTCATATCCGCTTGAGATATTGCTGCCTATAACACCTCCAAAAGATGTACAGTTACCGAAATCAAACATATATTTATCTGTATTTTGAAAGTTTTTATATACACGGCAGTTCTGTATCCTTGTAAAATTGCAGTCATTCTGCCCCTTTATGCAGGCATTGTCGCATGATGACTCTGACGCACCATATATAAAAAACACACTTTCATATATCGCCCCCTGTGTCTTTTGAATTATCATAGAATCAGGCGAGGATACAACTGCATCGCATATCATCATATTTTTGATTGTCACATTCTGGGCATTTATTACAAAGACAGGCTTTGCTTCTCCTGCTCCTTCATCTATAGGTTGTTTTATTACCGTTGTAAATCCCGACCCCTCTATCGTCAAGCCTTTCTTGTCTACGGCTATTTCATCTTCGTTATAATTAAGCTGATATGTACCGTCAAGCAATTCTATCCTGCCGCCCTCACTTATTGCGGAAAGGGCTTTTTTTATTACAGAGCTTGCGTTTGCTGATGTACAGGTATAATCGGCATTAGCTTTAAGCGGATTTTTGGTGTCATAAGCAGCAATGACTATATGCGTTCTTTTGTTAAAATTCTGAGCATTAAAAAAGGCGGCTACCGTACCGCCTGTTACAAGTGAGTTATTGCCTGTTGTTATGCTTCCTCCCACATTGTATGTAGCTGCGGAGCCAAGACCGAGCTTTGACCTTGCGTCCGCTGCTGTTGCTCCTCCTGTACCGCCTTTGGATATAGGGAGAGTTCCCGTTATCGTGTTATCCGTCAATGAGTGGGTATGAACTTTATCTGCTTTTTTATCAAGTGCAGCCTTTATGACCTTGTTCTGTACAGCATTTGTCGATGATGAGCTAAGCTCCGAATCGGGAGTTACATTAAAGTTTCCTTTTGACTCAAACTCAAGAGAGAATGTTTCGCTGTCACCTACGCTGTATATAAGATTGTTTTCGGGATACTCGCCCGATGCAATATATCTTACATATCCGTTGAACGTGTAAAATCTCAGAGTGTCATACTCAGCAGACCAGCTTGGTACTGATGGAGATGGAAGCTCCGTTACCATAACACCGTAGCCCATAACCGCAGGCGATTTTGTAGTGTATGTATTGCCGCCAAATTCAAAGCTGTCTAATTTTTCTATGGCAAGTCTAAGGGTAGATGCAGGAAATTCACTGTAGTTGACTACCTGCCAGCCTACCACATGATTTCCCTCATCGGGCGCAGTCATCTCTGCATGGACCGTATATGTATAAAGGCACTCCAAATCCGCATCTACAAAGAAAACAATATCGTCCATTGTATGCTTATGTCCGATATCCGATTTTTTATCAAGTGCAGCCTTTATGATTTTATTCTGTACGGGATTGACTGATGTTTCACTCAGAAACGTATCTGCGGAGAGATTGTTTGCTTTTAATGCTCCGTTTATTGTCACATCGGAGTCAACGGTAAGTCCGTTTTTTGCTGCTATGCCGTTTATATAGGCTTTCTTGTAGTACTTGCTGCTGTTTCCGAGAGTATTGGTGTTGTCGGTTTCGGGCTTTACATTGTGAGTTATAAGGTCTGATTTCGCACGAAGTGTACCCGTAAATGTGCCGTCACCTGCTTTAAGGCTCTGCCCCGTCATATCCAGTGTGCCGTTCAATCTCATCTGATTGTTAAGTGTTGTTGTGCCGTTTACCCTTAAACCTCCGCCTATCTGTGCATTAACAGATGTTCTTATATCTCCTTGTGCTTCAATAGCCTTTGATGTTATATTTCCACAGTCAATGGTTTCACCATTGGTATGAATTTCTCCGTAGGTTTCAAGTGTACCGTTTACTCTGAGGCTTGACTCTTGTCCGTCAGGTTTTCTTGTAGATGTGTTCCATCCGCCCACAAATACATCAGCGGTCTGCATAGTGCCTGTTACCTTTGTTTCCCCGCCGGCATTCAATTTTCCGTTGACTGTCAAATCTTTTTCAATCGTTCCTCCCTTTGTCTTGGAGAGTCGGTCATTTACCTCTCTGTCGAGGATATCCGAATTTTCATTTAACTTAGCCACATCTGCGATATCCTCGTAATCGGGTTTATTTAGCTTTAGGTTTGTTGTCTGTTTCATACCTCAACCTCCATATTGAATGAATTTAATGCAAATATCTCTGTTTCCTCACAGGTGATATTTACATATCCGTCATTTAACTTAAAATCCGTTATATCACTCACTCCGTCACAGCATAACGCAAGGTGCAGAATTCGTGCATAGCTTAACTCATTCTTCTTGAAATTTATCTGAGAGAAGTACTTAAGTATTGCAGCTTTGATATTCCTCTTTACATCGTCAAGACTTAAAGTCCCGTCAAGCTCGACTTTTCCGACTATGTCAATATTCTTTTTGATCGCGCTTAATACTTCACATATCGCCCCCACAGGCGCACAGCCTGAACCGTCACCGTTTTTGTTAGGATCTATGTGGTCTTGAACGGTTTTTATAACCGCATCGTCTGCCGTATCTCCGTTATCTCCGCAGATGTAGAGATTGACTTTGTTGTTTACCTTTGTATCTCTTGTTGCCTTTGCGCCGCCTACGCCCTTGCACTCCAATGCCCATAAGATATAATGCGCTCTGTTTCCGCTTGTAGCGGGCATTTGCAGCCGTAAATAATAACGGTTTCTCAGTGCCTCGTCTGTTTCTTCATCTGCTCCTCCCTCTATAGGTTCGGGGTTTGTAATGCTCGTTACATTGTTGTTTGATGTCACCATAACCGTGACCGTGCTTTCCTCGGTGTTATAAACCGCCCCGGGATTGACGGCAACAATAGGCACGGTAGCAGTGCCGTTCACATCTACATCAGCCACGACTTCATATTGACAAGTACCGTTTGATACAATTGTGCCGCTGTATATAGTACCGTTCCCTCTGACCTCGATATACCCACTTGCTCTCTGTGCCGTCTTGCGTGTTAAGTCTGTCCACTGTCCGACATAAGCGTCAAGTTCATCACCTTTGAGATTTTCAACATTCAGCTTGTCTGCCGTATCCGTTAAAAGCTGTAAAAGCTCATACACCTTCATTGAAAAGGCTTTAAACATCTCCCACAACCAGTTACCCTTTACCTTTGAATAGCTGTCCGGCATTTCGTTCAGCATATCGGCTTGTATATTTGATATTTCCTCGTTGTAGTTCATAAAACCACCCCCTAATCGCCTAATATAACCGTTTTGTTTTCATTGTCCCACTCGATATTTTTTCCCGCCTGTTTGGCAATATCCCTAACATAGCAATAAGCGCAGCCGTCATATATCTCCGTGTGTATATCGAGAAGCTTGCCGTCCGCAATTACTCGCTTTTTCTCTGCGTTCCAGTCAACGGAAATATCTAACAAATTAAGAACGTCCCTCGCCTTTACAAGATTGTACCCGTCAACATTAGCGGATTTTATACTTGCGCTTGTGTTGTTATATGTTACCATGGTTTCTCCGAATGTTCTGCCGCTGTCCGTTTTAGGCGCAGTGGTTTCTGTAACAAACATATATTCCACGCAGTCAATGCTTGCTCTGATATTGCCCACCGTGTCATAATGATGACGAAAAGACTTTATTGAAATTGCTATATTTAAAAGCTCCGTCATCCCCTCGGTAATAACAAGCCTTGCAGGTATCTTCTTTTCAGATACATAGTTAAGCAGTTCTACGACCTCCGCTCCGTTGCCTTTGCAGAAATCATAATCTCTTGTGGGCAGAAACAGCTCCAAAGAAAAACTCCTCGGTTTTTTATTTCCGAGAAGTGTGATTGTTTTTGTGTGAGTAACTATTTCCTCATTTGCAAGCTCCTGTAAGATTTCGGGCAGCTCGTTTGGAATAACAGGTACTTCAACGACTTTTTCGTTGTTGTTATAGCTTAACATCATTTTTATAGGTGTCATATCTGCCTCCTAAAATTCGGGACTTAGTCCCTTTTCCAATGTTCCCTTTACGCTGTCATTTATATTGCCCCATGTGTATTTTTTCACATCTGTCCATTTGACTTTTTTAACTTCCTCCCATAAAATGTGGTCATAGGTATAAAATAAATCAAGGTGGTAGGGAATTATTTCTTTGAGAGTATTAACCGCAAGGGTTATGTGCTTGTTGGTTTCTGCGTGAATGAAAGTAATAAGCACTGTCATATCTCTAAAACCGACTTCTATTGTGATACCGTCAACAGAATTGACCGTGCCCTCTAACATTGCCTTTGTCGCTGTACCAACACCGAGGAGGCGTGTTTTTATAATATTTCTCCGTTCGGTGATGTTGTCGGAGCGTTTTGTTATAGCCATTTCATTTTCTTTTAAGTCAAGATACCATGTTGCATAATTTAAGAAAATCTGCTTGTAAAGGTCGTTTATCTTATTTTCGGAAGATGTGAGTTTTGCCGTTAGTGCATTTATTATATCTATTGTTACTTTGTCGGCTCTGTATATTTTATGGATAAGTTTCAGCATTACTATAACCTCCCGTAAGCGTAGACATTAGACCACAGTTTTGTTTTTCGTACTCCCACATTTTCATTTTCCGCATTAATCATCATTCCGTTGCCGATATATACTCCCACATGATAAACCTTGCTGCCGTTAGCCCAAAATACCAAATCACCCGGCTTTCTGTTCTCGGCAGAGATTTTGGTGCATTTGTCGTAATAGCCCTGAGCTGTCAATCGTGACAGTGATTTTACACCCGAAGTATTGAATGAGTAATAAATAAGTCCCGAACAGTCAAAGCTGTCGGGACCTGCTGCACCCCATACATAAGGCTTGCCCACCTGTGCGTTAAGTACATTATTTAGCTTTGCAAAATTGCTGTCGGAAACAGCCGAGCCGTTGCTTGCAACATCTTCCCTTTGTATGACTTCGCTTTCGGCATAGGTCTTGTTTGTATTTTCCTTAATAAAATCAAGAGTGCAGGTCATTGTATGTATATTTCCGCTTATCTTATGGCTGACGGACTGTATCCTGAAATAATCATCTATCATAAGATAATCGTCTATTATGTGCATTACTCTACCCGGTCTTGCGCTGTCGTGTCCGATAAAGTCAACGGTCAACTCTCTTTTCAGCTTGTTTTTATCTTCCAGTTCATTTTTAGCAAGGGTTTTTATATTTTCCAAATCCTCGGAATTGACGGAGTAATTTTCGGAAAGAAGTCCGTATTTCTGTATGTTTTCATTGTCACTTACAGTGTACTCTACAGCAGGCATATTTCCCGTAGTCTTTGAATTAATGATTGCTGTTACTCTGTTTTTCATGCTTTCTATAGAGTGAGTATATTTTCCTCTGCCATGTGCATTTTTGTCCGTGACATCAAAGGCGGCAACATTTATTGTGGGTTTGAAAATATAGTTTATTGGCTCATCGGTAAGCTGAAAAACATATATCTTATCGGCTCTAAGTTCATAATAGTATTTTTTACCATCATTCCCCTGCTGTATTTCTATAAGCTCCTTTATGATCTCGTTTACATTTTTTATATAAATGCCGTTGACCTTTGCGGGCATATCGCAGATACTGCCGACACCGACACCTACCTTTGCAAAAAGTTCTTGCAGACATTCCGTCACGCTTTTGTCTTTGAATTGTATAACTACATCATTTTTGTTGAGATAAAATCCAAAGTCATATGCTTTTATATCTCTTTTGGGATAATTCCTTGAAACATTTACAACGACCGCTCTTATAAGTTCACAGTCATCATTACAAAGCTGAACAATATCTCCTGCCTCTATCAATAGATGAGGTATGTATCTTTCGGCAGTATCGGGAACAGAAAATGAGAGTGAAATACCTACCGTATCAATGCTCTCGTTCCAACTCAAATTGGAAACAAGGCTTGTTATCTCCTCGCTTTTTCCACTTTTGCATAAATATATTTTATACATTTAAGCTTCACTCCCGTGTGCCGCCTTTATTCCCGAATAATCATCTTCGGTAGGCTCTTCAAGTTTGAGTGCGAATGTTATATAGCCATCTTTGCTCGGCAGTTCAACATACTTTTCCGGTTTATCACCTACCGAAAACTCCATACAGTTAGCACTGCTTGAACATACGCTTTGATATACGCCCTCGGGTACACAGTCAAGTCCGGGCGGATACAGTTTTGAAAGGCATACCTCATCTGCAAGGCTGCACTTCATAACGCTTGAAGTAATTGCACCATGTGTGCCGTCAGCAACATATAACTTAGTCTCGCTGTCGTATATCATTGTAACAAATCTGTCCTTCATATTTATTACAAGGGCTTTTATGTTGTCACTGATATTTTCTTTGAAAAATCCCGCAATAAATCCATACTTGCTTTTTATAACAAGCAATTTAAGTGAATTTCCATGAAGGTTGCCGCTGCTTCCTCCACTTACCCCTGCTACCTGCGTATCGTCTTTAACATATCCACGACCATAAAGTGCGCCATTCGTGTGTGCATTAATAAATATACCCGAATTTGTTCCTCGGAAATATATTTTCAGAGAAGCACTACTTTTGTCTGTTATTACCTCCCCCGTTTCAAAAATATCGGAAAATTTTTTGTCTATCCACTCTTTAACCTTTTTAATCCTTGCCGTATGTGCTTCTATCGTATTATCCGAACTTATCTCACACCCTGCTTCCTCTGCCACCTGATATACTTTTCTGAAATCATAACTCATCTTGCTCACCTCCCAAAATGTGTTGTTTACCGCAGATACTGTCATCAATATCACCATAAAAACGCAAACTGCCGATTAGTATATCGGTATTATTAAGATATGTGTCCGGTACTGACGGTTCAGGCTCGGGTTCGGGTTTGGTGTTCGGTGTGGGCCTTGCTCCACCGTATACATAACTTACACCCAAAATGCTGTCATCACTAAGTACAACAGTAAATGAAATGTCAAGTCCCCGTTTCTCCCTTTTCCCTTCCCAGTCCTTAACTTCGGTTATAAGAGGATGACGGAGAAGATTTTCCGTTACTTCTCTTTTCAGTTCAGAATTGAGATAGCCTGCAGGAAGCATCCTTTGCCCTATGTAGTTATAGACCGATATGCCGAACACTTCGTTTTCCTCCTTGGTGTATACCTTATAGACATTTGCAGGTGTACGAAGGACATTTTCGATATACTGCTTTACCCCAATAAATACGGACTCCTTTTCGGGAATACCGTTTTTTATAAGGTGTTGTCCTGTGTTATAGTCAAAAATAAAATCTGTTCCGACATCTTCGGTTAGTTTTTCTTGTATGTCGTTTTCTAAAAATGTATTTGGAAACATTGTCATTCCTCCAAATATATGTATAAGTCTTTTATGCTCTCAAATCTGCCTAAGATATATATGCTTTGGTTGTCCTCCGCAAACATACAAATATATTTATCACCTATTTCATAGGGGTACTCGGGCAGATAAAGCTCCCCCTCGGTTACGCCCGAATTATCGTTCATAAGTCCCTCAAGGCTGTAAAACTTTGTAAAATCAAAAGGCACACCGTTGTAATATGTGCGGATAGTGACGGGTGTATATCCCGTCACCTCTCCTACACATATACCAAGTCTAACGGCATTGTTCCTTTTTGTTATTTCTTTTGCAAGTCTGATATAACCGTCCATAGCCGTTAGCCTCCTGTTTTATCATTCAATCGTAGACAGTACCTTTATACCTGTAAAAGTAAAGGGCATACTTCTTTTGGCAACTGTCTTTGCCTCCCAATCAGCAGGTGTTATCTCTGTAAACTGAACGCCCGTTACCATATATTTTTCGCTCTTTCCCGTGTTCGGGTCAACAAGATTTGAATATATAGTGTAATTAGGTGTTATGCCGTTCTGCCACATCTCAATAAGGTTTGCGTCTTCACCTGTGTTTATTCTCGCGCCTTCAAGAGTTCCCTCACCGTCATAGCCTGTATAAATATGGTGTGTGCAATAATCACCAACGGGGGCAAAGTCCTCAAACTGTCCAGTCATTTTGATGTTAATCTTGTTAATTTCAATAAGCTTTGTGTTGTTGAGGAATACCTCGCCCGATGTTCCTTTTAAAAATTTATTATCATCAAACATTTAAACTCCCCCTTATTCCATAGTAACCGTAAATTTAAGGTTTTCCATGCAGTTAAGAATTTTGATATTCGCGGCAATAAATACAGTCCTCTTAAAACTTCTGCGCTTTACAGTGTCGTCATCCCACTCTGCCGCCTCCGCTTTTCCTGTTCCCATCCAAGCGGAACGCTGTGCCTCTACATCAATTTCAGCTTTGTTGTTGAATTCGCTGTCTAAAATATCCTCACCTGCAAGTCTGTCAAAATACTCATTGACCGAGCCTATAAATAACATCTGGTTCATATACTTGTTCTTAAATGAACCCTGATAAGTGTTTACAAACACATCTCTTATATCATCTCTTATCAAGTCCATGGCCTCAACGGTTTCTATGTACTGCATATCTTCTGTAGCTGTGTTGCCGTTAAGAGTGGTGAGTGAATTAATACCTGTTACAATCTTAACGCCACCGTCATCGTTGGTGATAACAAGCTGACCGCCTGTTATTGCTTCATCTATATCATCAACTTCCTCACAGCTTGCAAGCTCTCCAAGCTTGTAATTGGTTACGCTTCTTGTGCATTTGCATCCTGCAAGAACGCCCACAAGGTAGGGGAACATTTCCACATCAGTAAGAGCCTCACCGTTTGATGATGTTGCAGCCTGTGAAAAGTAAACATAATGCTTGCAGTCGACTCCCGATTTGTTCCCAAGCACCTTGAATGATAAACCGTCCTTCTCCATACTCTCTACCCAGCTTGCAAGGTCTGTCTGTATTGTAATATCCTCTGGACTGTCATCAGTGGGGGCAGTAACCCAGCCCTGTTTTCTCATAGCAAGCAGTGGATTTGTAAATGCGGACAGCTTTTTATAGTCTTTTGCGATTATAACTATGACCTCATAGGGAGCGGAGACGAAACAATTTTTGATATGCTTTAGTGTTTTCTGTCTTTCTGTTTTATGTGTTTCATCATCGTAGAAGTTATTGTCATAGTCCGAATTGACCTGTGATACATTTCTGTATATAAAGGTTTTAACTTCCTCGCCTACAGTGCTGTCAGCCAAAAATAAAACAGCCGTGCCTCTCTCGCTCCTCTGTATGAGCGTGGTGGCAAGCTGCTTAAACTGAATGGTTACGGTTGGTTTTGTTGCCATTATAATTCCTCCTTAATTCAAGTTCATACATTGTTTCAATACCTGCTTCATCTATAAATTCCGTTGCAATTTCAAAATCAAATGAGCAGTTCATTATTCCGTCCTCGACCTTTTCAAACTCTAAATCGTCAATGTATACTGCACATTTATCTTCCGAGTAACAAAATTCGTCTTCAGGCGAATTTTGCGAACGAGTTCCACTCGTTCGATCTGTGGTTATGTAAAATGGTTCAAGAAATGAGAATGCTATTTTATCTTCGATATCCATTATTTCGGCTTTACTGTGCTTTCGGTCTTTTACATAAAAGTAAATGTTGAAATACACCTTTACCTGCCTAAGCGCAGACGAATAAAAGCCTGTGTGTACCGTATTCATAAAAATTTTGAATGACGGTCTGACTACAGGCTCTTCCAAGTCGCTGTCCTCAAGGGGCAGCTCCGTAACGGCTGATATATGGTCGCATACGGATTTAAAAATATCTTTTAAGTTTACAATAGTTATCCCTCCAATTCAAAAAAACAATTATTCAAGCGGCTTTAAAATCTTATCCGCAAATTTCTCGCTGTCTTTTTCGTATCTGCCCTCAAACTCATCTGCTGCGGTTTTGAAAATGTGGTAGCCTTGCACACGACCGACTTTCTTTCCGCTGCGGGTCACCATTTCGTGACCGTATTCAATGAGATGCCCGTGATAGGCAGGTTTGCCGGAATAAACACGAATACTGTCCGCACCCGTGGGCGCATATTTGTAGTATTTTCCACGCTTTATTCCTTTTTCGTAATTTCCCGTTTTCTTTCCGACAGTGGTTCTCGCTTTCTTCACGGTGCTGTTTTTCAGTTTAGTACCCTCAGACTGCATAAATTTTTTGACTTCTTTAGGGTATAACTCTCTTATCATCTCAACGGCATCGGAAAATTCATCAATGCCCTCGGTTTCAAACAATGCCATAGTTCCACCTCCCAAAATTAAGCAAACAAAAAACCGCCTGTACAAGCGGTTTAATGATTATTTGTCTGTGTAATGACCTCTGCATGAATATATTTCTACAACATTATCTTCAAGAATAGTGTAAACAAGTCTGTCTTTTTCGTTTATTCGCCTTGAAAAATAGCTTTGAAAATCCCCCTTCATCTGTTCGGGTTTACCTATTCCGTTCAAAGCTCCGTTTCTCATAATATCGACAATAAGTTGATTTATTTTTTTGAGGGTTTTCTTGTCTTGACTTTGCCAGTACAAGTATTCCTCCCATGCCTGCTCTGTAAACTGTGGTCTACTCATTTTCCATAGCCTCTAATTCTTCCATAGATTTGGAAACGATTCTGCCTTGTTTTGCCTGTTCTATAGAACGATTGAGCTTATAGATATATTCCGCATTATTTTTTAATCTCAAGAGTTCATTATACTCGCTTTCGCTTATCATTACTACATTTTCCTGCTTGGGTCTTGTAATTATAATACTGTCACCCGAAAGAGCCATGTCGATGTAATGCTTTAGATTGGCTTTTAAGTCTGTAGCTACAGTAGCTGTGATCATATTTTCCACACTCCTTGCAATTAAGTTTTGTTGAATACCGATTTCGATACCTTATCCTGTATTTATTATAATCTTATTTGCCGGAAAGTGCAATAGTAATTTTAGGAAAATTTTAAACCGCTCCTATCATTTCAACAATTCTTTCACATACAACAGAACCTATCTCATCAGCTATTTCATTTGAGTCATATCTACCTCCGTCAACATTGACAGTCACATTTATATCACCGTATCGTTTCTCTGTTTTACCATTATTGTTTATTACCGTATTTTCCTTTATCGGTATTGTTTTCTCTGTATTTCCAAAGAATACATCATTTCCGAATTTTATATTCGGCAGCTTGAAATTCAGTTTTATAGGGTTTTTATACTTGGCATTTTCCCTTATCATCTGCTCTGATTTATCGGACGGGATTATCTGCGCTCCTGTGGGCAGGTTAATTATTTCGCCGCCATGTTCGTTTATCTGTGTAAGACCGCCACCGAAATAAGGTGTTCCCGTTGCGTGTCCTCCGATACGGTTCATCGCCTGTCCAAGCTGACCGTAACCCGTACTGCTTTGCCAGTTAGATGCCTGTGAAGTTCTTGCCTTTGTTTCACGGCTGTCTGCTTCTTTCCCTGCGATTTTCGAGAAAATACTTGTGCCTGAATAATCCGACTGCAGCTGCCGCATATTGTCGGAGCCTGTGTAATATGGTACAGCCGTTCCGTACTTTATCTTGATGTTAAGTGTTGCTTCGGCAGGCTCTCCGAAAGGCTTTATAAGAGCCTCTTTTATAGCTTTGCCCGCTTTCTCTGCGTTTGATATGTTTTCGCTTGACTTAACGCCCTTAATTACAGACTCGCCCATTTTATCCCCTGAACCTGTCAAAGTTTCAAGAGCGGAAAATGATGTAAGAGTATCTCCGTAGGTTTTCCACAAGGTCGGATTTTTCTCCGACATTTTTCTGACTTCTTCCGCTGTGGGCATAAGTGTGTCAAGATAGCCTTTTATATTTTTCTTTACGCCTGATGTTATGCCCGCGTTGTCTACCGACTCCTCAAAAGCTTTTTGAAGTACAAGCATACTGTCTTTCAGATTATTAGGGTCAATTACGAATTCGCCCTGCATATCCTCATTAAGCTGTTTCGCAAGAGCATCAAACTCTTTTCCGTAAACCTCTCTTATAGCTTTCATACCCTCGGTGAGTACGGTATTGGAAGCCTCCGAGGCTTGTTTTTCATATGCTTCGGTTATGCTCTTGATGTTCTTATCATAATCGGCAGGTGTTATTGCATTATCTTCAAGCATCAGCTTTTGGGCAGCCATAGCGTTTGCGGACGCTGTTTTTGCCGCTTCGGTGATTGCATTTCCTTGTTCCTGCAGCTTTTCTATGTAAGCGGTGAACGATTCCTGACTTAAGTCACCCATTTTGAAATCGGCTGTCAGAAGTTCCATTTGTGATTGTGCCTGAGCCTTTTGGATTTTCTCCTGTATCTCGGACATCTTTTCAAGGCTCTTTGCTACCATATCCATTGACTTTTCGTCCCAGCCGTTTTCATAGCCTTTGGCAATGTTCTGTACAAGTTCATCACCAAGGGTCTGGGCATTTTGCAAAACCTGTGACCAGTAACCGCTTGATTGAGAATTAAGTAAATCTGCTGTGTCAGAACCTTTTCCGAAAAGGAAGTTTACATCAAGTACAAGTTCAAATTGCTTGTCCTTAATTGCGGTCTGCATATCTTCTATATACTTGTTTGCCGTCTCTAAATACTCGTCCTGTGTTACATTGGCAGGGTTCATCTCCACTTGGAATGTCAGCTTATTCATTTCCATAGCTGAATCGGATAAGCTGTCAAAGTGAGTTTCAAGTCTGTCCCATGCGGAATTAAGGTCATTGACCTGTCCTATGACATTACTGCCGAATACATTCTCCACCATTTTTCCGCATTGCTCAGCAGATAAAGCTATATCCCCGAAATGTGCAGCAACATCGGCTTTTTCTATTTTGTCTATTATACTTCTGTATAAAAGAAATCCGCCTACTACTGCTCCAAGGGCAGCCGCCACCCAAGTTAGAGGACTGGCGAGCATTGAAGTGTTAAGGGCAAGCTGTACTACCTTTAAAGCTGTTTCAGCCTTTTTTAGCTTATTCATCAATGATGCGACCTTTGTAATTATGCTGAACGCTTTAAGTCCTACCACAACACCTGCGGAAACAGATGCAATCGACTTGAAGTTATTTATTGCAAATGTTATTGCAGGTTTTATTTTGTCAAAGGCTTTCTTACAAAAATCCACAGCTTTCGGTATATGAGTATCAAGCCACAAGGCAAACTTCTCTGTTGCGTTTGGCAATTTCTCGGAAAACCAACTTAAAAATTTAGTGACATAGGGTTCTAAGCTCTTGCCCAATGTTATTTTTAAGTCATCAAGTGCGGATCTCGCTCTTGCCAATGCCCCCGAATAATTGTTTGTCATTGTTTCAGCCATTGTTTCAAGCGCGCCATTTGCCTCGCCTAAACTGTCGTACAAGGCTTGAAATTCGTTTGTGCCGTCCGCTGTTGTTGCGGAAAGACCGCTTAACAATGCGTTTAATGTAGTAAGCTGTGTTTTGCCTGCTATCATTGTAAGATAGTTGTTTCGCTCTTCTTCGGTCATATCTGCGGTAGCCGCCTGTACTTCTTTCAGCACATTTGTAATGCCCTTGAATTTACCCTCGGAGTCATAAGCGGAAACGCCTATCGCAGCCATAGCCTTTGCAGACTCTCCGCTTTGCTTTGTAAGGTTTATAAGTGTACTTTGCAGATGTGTACCCGCTTCAGAGCCTTTGATACCTCTGTTGGCAAGAATGCCGAGCAATGCTCCAGACTCCTGTAAAGGTGTGTTAAATGTCTTAAATGTACCGCCTACACCTATATAAGCCTCCTGCATTTGCGTAAGTGTTGTATTACTCTTATTCTGCGCCCTTGCACATATGTCAAGATAGCTTGTTAAGTCCTTTGTCTGCAAACCTAACGCTGACATTGAATCAGTAATTAAATCAGATGTGGTTGCAAGGTCTGCACCCGTTGCCTCGCTTGCACGAAGTACGGGCATAAGTCCTTTTATGCTGTCTTGCGTTGACCAGCCTGCAAGTGCCATATAAGATAAGGCATCAGCACTTTCACTCGCTGTCTTTGTTGTGGTCTTTCCAGCCTCTCTTGCAGCATTCTCTAACTGCTTATAACTATCAGATGTTTGGTCTATGCTGAGTATACCCGCAACGTTGGACATCGATTTTTGAAATTCACCGTATGTTTTTACAGCACATGCGGCAAATGCCGTCATTGCTGCCGTTCCTGCGGCAGTAACGGCAACTGCGGTCTTGCCCATAGCGGTCAGCGACTTGTCTACACTTTTCGCCGCTCCCTCGCAACTTTTTAACTTTGTCTTGAATATAAGGGCGTTTTTCTGTGCTTGTGACAGTTTTCCGCTGAATTTATCTTGGAGGTTGAGTATGGTATTTATTGTTTTGCTCATTTTAGTTTAACCTCCATTCCTGTTCTTTGTAGTATAGTTCCATTGCGTGATAATAAAATCTTTGTGTCAGAGGCTGTGACGATATTATCTTTTCGGGGTCAATGCCTCTGACAGCAAAAAAGGCAAGCATATTTAACTCACCGTCACGCATTATTAGTTTTTTAATTTTTCATCTGCATCGTTCTCTTCTTCGTTGTCAAAGAAGTTAAACACTTTTACACCTATTTCAGCTATTTCGTCCGTGTCAAAAATCGCCTTAACCGTGTCATAGGGATAATCGACTTCAATTTCTTTTTGCAAGTCACCGCTATGGAGCAGAGGGCAACAATCGTATATCAGTTTACTGTATGCGTCCATCATATCTACATAACTGCCTGACTTTGTTTTGTCCGCAAACTCTATCCGCTGACTGTCTGACGGGTTTGTTACTGTAATGTTGCCGTTAAGACTTTCAACAAAAATTTCCTTTGTGGCATTTTTCTTGCCGTCTTTTTCAAGTTTCTTTTTTATAAGCTGTTCCAGTGATACCTTTTTACTTTCTGACATTAGTAGTCTCCCTCCGTTTCAATAATTAGTTTGGTGTAAAATTCAATTAAGTCATTTCTCCTGTAGTGCGGCATAAAATAAAGAACCTCGTATTTCTGCCCTTTAAACTCAAAGTACATATCATTCCGTGGTTCTTTTATCGCTCCGTTTCTTACGGTTATTTTGTGCGTTACATCCGCTCTTATGGATTGACCGTCTATATCTTCAATTTTACCACTTGTGGGCAGTATTTCCGCCCATATGGTCTGTGTTTTATGGTAGTCATATGTAATTTCGCCAAACTCCGTTTTAGCCTGTGTCTTAGAGTAAACATCAATACGGTGTCTTAATCTCTCCAATATATCCATTAAAGCACACCTTCCCTAAGCGGTGACAGAAGATATCTGAGGCTCATCACAAGGTCATGATGATCAGCCTCTTCTCTGTGTTCATATAAATATCCAAGGGCATAAAGAACAACAGTATCACCGTAGTCTGATTTAAAAAGTTGTTCCTTTGTTTCGCACCTTGCAATGTCGGTACAAAGCTGTATAGCTGTGTCCAGCAAATCTTTTATAATCTTGTCATCATCTTCACTGTCTATTCTTAAATACGCCCTTGCTTCATTTAAGCCTACCATTGATTATTCCTCCGCAGGGGTTTCAAAAATAACATTTTTGAATGTCAGTGTTATGATAGGTTTGTCCTCCGCAGAAAATTCATACACCGTATCCGCTCCGTCTGTAAGCCTCAGTACCCATTCAAGGTCGTTTGCTTTTTTCTCTTTGCTCGGTTTACCGCTTGTTCTTTTACAGGTTATTTCTTTATCCTTATACTCATCGGAAAGTGTGAAAGGGAAGAAGTACCCGGACTGTTCGGCTTTACCGAAAGCCTTGCTGTAATCCTTAACATATTTCAATGTACCCTCTACTACACCGCCATGGAGTATTCTGATGTCCTCGCCTACAAGGTCGGAAACATTTGTGCCGTAGCACTGCTTATTTGAATCAACCACCTTTGCGATTCCGACTTTGCTCAAGGCTTCAGCAAGGGCGGAGATGTCCGCCCCTGCATCAATGACTACCTTGCCTCCGATGTGCAGTACATCTCCGCCTTGCTCTTTATATATCTTGGTATTATAGCACATATTTTAACCTCCTTAGCCGATTTTAAGTGTCTTGACAGCCTCTGAAAGTATCAGCTTGCCGTCAACTCTCTGACTTGCAAGGAAACCAACCTGTCCGTTTGGTGCGTAAAGCTCATTAAGTCTCTTGAAAGAACGCCCCTGTCTGTCTGCTATCCAGTAGTAGGAGAAATCACCAAAGGCAAGTACCTTTTTGCCTGTTTCGATTTCGGGAGCATATATAGATGTGTAATAAGGACGGTTTAATATTTTGTCCGGCTCTCCCTCACGGATTGACGGCTGCCATATGTAGTTGCCGTTTCCGTCTTTCAGTTTTCTTAATGCTTTTACAGTGCTGTCGTTTAATATCCATACTGCCTTATTTCTGTAAGGCGCACGGAGGCTGTAGTATAAGTCCATAACATCATCAAAGGTTATAGCTGCTCCCTTTGCTGTTACATCTTCTTTTTCTGCCGTGAAAATACCTGTAGGCTTGCCGTCACCGTCACCTATAATGAAAGCTTCCTCTTCCTTTGCTCCGATTCGCCTTGCAAACTCCTTTGAAATATAGGACTCCATATTGAACGCACTGTCGTTTAAAAGCTCCTCGGATATTTTTATCATTGTGGCGAGCTTGTATGCACCTATAGTTACCTGTCCGAAGGTATCGTCTGAAAACGGATATGTTTCCGCTTCATCTATCCATTCCGCGGTTCCCTTTGCGGTCACTATGGGGATTTTCCTTTCTCCGCCCGAAGTGGTTATGACTGTTGCAAGCTTTCTGAAAAAGTTCTCCTCTTCCAATGACTCAACAAGTGTTCTTTCATATTCATCCGGTACGAGATAGCCTCCCTCGGTGTCTGAACCTATAGACAACTCGTTTGATACATCATAGTAGTTTTTCTTTCTCATTGCGTTCCAAAACGCCTTTTTATAATTGTCTGATGACCTTCCTGTTTTGGTGTCTTTCTTTTGAACAGGCTTATTTGTAATAGGTTCTGCCACAGCCTTTGAAAGTTCGGAGTCTATCTCTTTCTGTCTTTCAAGTCTGCTTATTTCATTGCCTAAATTTACAACATCGTTTTCCATTTTTTCATAAGCCGCTGTATCCTCTGCGGATACAGTTCCGTCTTCACGTCTGTGTGTTTCAAGGAAGTTCTTGGCAGACTCCCACAGCTTTGTTCTTTTTTCTCTTAATTCTAAAATTTTACTCATAGGTTTATTCCTCCTCATTTTAATAAATTTAATCTTTTTTCAAGTTCCGAATAAGGTGTACCTTTAAGCGGCTTTTTCAGCTTATTTAAAAGAGAGTTTGTTACCGCTCGTCTTGAAAACATCATTGCTTCGGGTTCGGTATTACTTTCGGTTTTGTCATAAAGAATACCGTCCGCAAAGCCAAGCTCCACAGCCTTTTTGGCGTTAAGCCAAGTTTCCGCATCCATAAGCTGAGATATTTTACTTCTGCGGAGTCCCGTTTTCAGTTCATAAGCGTTTATAATACTTTCTTTGACTTCTTCAAGCATTGCTATAGCTTTCTGCATTTCCTCCGTATCACCTATTGCCACGGTCAGCGGGTTATGTATCATCATAAGTGAAGTAGGTGACATCAAAACTTCTGTTCCTGCCATAGCTATAACAGATGCCGCAGATGCCACAAGACTGTCTATCTTTACAGTAACATTTCCGCTGTATTCCATAAGCATATTGTAAATTTGCGATGCCGCAAACACATCTCCGCCCGGTGAATTTATCCAAAGTGTAATATCTCCCGAACCGCTCATCAGTTCATCTTTAAAGATTTTAGGTGTTACCTCATCTCCCCACCAAGTTTCATCGGATATTTCACCGGTTAAAAAGAGGGTTCTTGTACCCTCAGTCTCGTTTTTTATCCAGTTCCAAAATTTACGCTTCATTTCTCTCCTCCTTATAAGCCGCTCCTGCATCGGCTAATTTTGTAAAGCTGCCGTTTACAAGATACAGATTGCCGCCTTCTTCATCGGTTATGGGATTTAAGTTTTCCAATTCCCTTATATCGTTGGCAGACATCCAGCCGTTTTGTCTTGCCTTTGCATATCCCTCCATTCGGCTTTCGTAGTCACCTCTGAGCAATCCATCTACATTCATTTTTATAAAATATTTTTCCTTTTCTGTTGGCAAAAGCAGAGCTTTCTGCAATGACTGCTCCCACCTAATGACCCAAGGGTCAAGAGTGTATTTTACAAACTCAAGTGACTGCTGCTCAATATTTGAGAATGTTGACCTGTCCAAATCTCCAAGCATATGAGGTGGAATTCTGTAAAGCCTTGCAATTTCATCAAGCTGAAATTTCCTTGTTTCAAGAAACTGCGCTTCATCTGGGGATATGCTTATCGGTTTAAATGTCATTCCTTCTTCAAGCACAGCTACCTTGTTGGCGTTTTTACTGCCACCGTACACAGCATTCCAGCTTTCCCTTACGGCGGCAGGGTCTTTCAGCGCTCCCGGATATTCAAGCACTCCGCTCGGTCTTGCACTGTTGGCAAAGAAAGCAGAACCGTATTCATCACAGGCAAGGGTTATACCCACAGCATTTTTTGCCATTGCAATGGGAGAGTGCCCCACAAGTCCGTCAAAGCCAAGTCCGGGGATATGCAGTACATCATCTGCCGACAGCTTTATTGTGCCGTATTCCTTGAAGTTGGGATTGCTGTCATCATATCTGCTGTATTTATATATGATTTCGCCTTTTTCGTTTCTGTCGACTTCCATCTTATCGGGAAGTAGCGGATATAAACCTATGACTCTGCCACCACCATCACGGATTATCTGCGCGTAGGCATTTCCGTAAATAAGCAAATGACTCATAAGTGTTTCTCTGAACACAAATGAAGTCATTTCGGGATTTGGTTCATCGTGAAGTATCTTGTAAAGGGGATGGTCAAATACTTTCTTCTTTCCTCCGTCACTTTGGTATTCATAAAGGTTTAAAGGCAGTTGTGCTATTGCCTCGGACAGAATACGCACGCAAGCGTAAACAGCAGTGACTTGCATAGCCGACTCCTCTGTTACCTGAACACCGCTTGTGCTTCTGCCGAACAGATACCGCAAAGACGGACTGCTGTAATAATCTTTAGGCTTATCCCTCGACTTGAAAAGTCCGCTGAATATTCCCATTGTAATCATCTCCTCATATGTATTAAAGCCACAAAATTCCACGGCTATCATAAACACTGCCTGTGTTTCCTGCGTTTCTGACACAGCGATCAAGAGCCATTATTGCTGCCACAATTCCGTCAATCTTCTCCGTTGATTTTTCCTTGTCGGGTTTGATATTTCCTGCGGGGTCTTGCCGCATTACAACATTTCCCGCCATCCACTTTAAAACGGGATTTCCACCGTGCGTTATTTTGCCTTCCATCAAAAGTTTGTATAATTCCTTTGACGGCGGTGACATATCCTTGTAGCCTTGCCCGAAAGGTATCATTTTAAATCCCAAATCTTCAAGGTTCTGTATCATTTGTGTTGCATTCCAGCGGTCAACGGCTATCTCCTTAATATTGTACAGCTTGCCGAGGTTTTCAATGTATTTTTCTATAAAACCGTAATGGATAACATTCCCCTCTGTTGTGTTTATATATCCTTGTCGTTTCCACACATCATACAAAACGTGGTCACGTCTGCACCGAAGTTCAAGAGTATCTTCGGGCAGCCAGAAGTGGGGATAAACAATATAATTTTCATTTTCGTTCCGTGGAGGAAAAACAAGAACGAATGCGGTTATATCGGAAGTTGAAGATAAATCCAAACCGCCATAGCATTGTCTGCCTTTCAAAAGCTCCAAATTTATGGGAATGTTCCCTTTATCGTAAATGTGGTCGGGTATCCAGCACACGGTTGAATTTGTCCAGATATTAAGACGAAGCTGTTTAAACACATTTTCCTCGGCAGGATTGTCAAGGGCGTTTTTGTATGCCTCACGCACTCGGTCAATACCAATGGTGTGACCGAGGGACGGATTTGCCTTATACCAGTTTTTCTCATCTGTCCAGTCATCGGTTTCCTCCAGCCCATATACGACAGGATAAAAGCTTGGATCGGCTTTCCTGCCGTTTAAGATGTCTTTCGCTTTGCTGTGCAGTTCATAACAAATACTGTTTTTATCTGTGCCTGCTGTCGTGATAATAAAGAATAACGGCTGTTCTCTTGCATCACCCGAGCCTTTTGTTAGCACATCATAAAGCTTTCGGTTAGGCTGAGCGTGGATTTCATCAAAGATAAGTCCCGAAACATTCAAACCGTGTTTTGTTCCTGTTTCCGCAGACAGCACTTGATAAAAACCTGCGTTTGTGTAGTTAACTATTCTCTTGGTCGCTGCCATTATCTTCGACCTTTTCATAAGCGGTTCTGACATTTCAACCATCTGTTTTGCCACATCGAAAACAATAGAGGCTTGCTGTCTGTCACAGGCTGCACCATAGACCTCAGCCGAAGCCTCACCGTCTGCGTACAAAAGGTACAGAGCGACAGCAGCTGCAAGCTCAGACTTCCCGTTCTTCTTACTTATCTCAACATAAGCAGAGCGGAATTGTCGTTTTCCTCTTTCGTCAACAACACCGAATACATCTCTGACAATTTGCTCCTGCCACGGCAAAAGTTCGAAAGGCTGTCCTGCCCATTTACCTTTGGTGTGTTTTAAGTTGGAAATAAAAGTGACCGCCCGATCTGCCTTTGCTTTATCGTAGTGAGAGGAGGACAGCATAAATTTTGTTGGTTTATAATCCATTTTATGCGCCTCCTCTCAGCAGCTTTTCCATTTCGTCCGTTGTTTCCTCGGTTGATTTGTTTGCTGATATTCTGCTCCGTGCTGACGGTGTCAGACCGAATTCCTCGCAGAATTTCAGCATTATTTTTAGGTTTGTCTGTGCTATTGAAACTTGCGGCACTTGCTGAAGATAACCGTTGGGAGTCCTGAGTATAGAGCCGTGCTGAGATATGAATTCCTCAGCCTCTTTCCACCTTGCGTAGGCTTGACAGTAGCCTGCGAAAGCCATAGTGTCAACCTCGGTCAGAACGCCCATATCCGCCAGAATTCCGCCCATTCGTTCCCACTCCGCCTTTGCCTCCTCCTCAAGCCAATCGGGGCAAATAGGAACGCCTGTGGGCTTTGGTTCGGCTCTGTTAAGGGGTCGGCAGCCCGGATTTCCTTCAAGCAGCTTTATTGCCGTAGGCTTTGGTTTTCTGCCTCTTGATGCCATTTCTGCCACCTCCCATCTATAATAAAAAGCCTCCGAAGAGGCTTAAGTTTTGCTTTTATGTATTGTTTCGATTATTTTCTCCTGTTCCTCAATGCTTAAACCAAAAATCGAAAGTGCCTGCTTTGTTCCGCAGTCAGGGCAGATGAGTGTGCTGTTATCCGTTCTCGAGGTTGCGGGCGGTTCACTGTAGGCTTTTCCGCAGAGAGGACATATAAGTTTTTTACGATTTTTCATCTTCTACCACCTCCCATTTATCGACTCCCTCGATAAGTCCGAGAGTGCTGCCGTTGTGCCAAGCCATGTGGATTGTGCCGATGTCATCGATTGCTGTTATTTTTCCGATTGTGCCTTTAGGCGGTGCTTGAGGGTCACTCATTGAGATTAATCTTACCGTTGTTCCTATCGGATATTTTTCCTTAAGCTTTTCTTTTTCCATTTCCGCACACCGCCTCTCTGCTTTTAATGTAGGCATCAATCAAAATGTTGTAATTAAATCCGAATTTCCGGTAGGCTCTGTCGAGGATATCCAAGTAGTGGTTGGTGGGTATTCCGAGTATTCTTTTTTCGTCCATAATGTATACCATAGCCGTTACGGTTTTTCCGTCAACATTGACCGTCAGATTTTTTTTATAGTAAAATGTGGGATAACCTTCGTAAAGGTCAAGGCTTTGTTCGTCCTTTGCAGTTATCTTCCAGATAAGAACAGGTACAGTCTTGCCTTTCTTGGGTTCAATGGTAGCGTAAGAACCTGTTTGAGAACCTTTAAATAAAAGCTCGTAATCCTTGACTTCACTCTCTCCTATAAGTTCTGCGTTCGGACAGCGGTATGCCATTTGTTTTACGTCCATGTTGCTTCCGTATGCGATATAAAGTTTCATTTTAATTCTCCTTTTCGTTTTAGTAAGGGCGGTCCCTCCTACTGCCTTAAGGGCGGTCGCCCGCCCATCAAGGTTGAGGTGTTTCGTCAAGTTCAAGCGGCATTTCTCCAAGCTGAGTTGCCTGTGAGGTTCTTTAAAAAATGGTGGCGGCAGGTCTTGAATTCGTCTCCGATAAGTCCGAGTCTTAACATCCAGCACCTAAATGCGTATTTTTCATTGTCGGTTTCGGTTTTTCTTGCTGATGCCTTTTTCTGTGTTAAGGCTTGGTGGCAAACCGCAAGGCAAAACTGTATGTAGGCTTTTATCTCTCCTGCGTGGGTGGTTGAGTTGAAAAGTCTGAATTCGACTGTGCCTTTAGTAAATGTTGCGTGAAGATTCAATCCATGATATCGGCTTTCGTTGTAATGTTGGTTTCTGCCCCAATCGGCATTCTGTGAGGAGTACCAGATGTTTGCAAGCTGCTCCATTGTTGTCGGTTTCCTTTTGTTGATGACCTCGAGAAGTTTCTCGTTTGTCTTTTTGCAGTATCTCATTCTTGAGGGGTTGATTTTCAATGTCTTGTAAATCATATCCTCCTTGCTTGCGATTATGTTTACTATGTTCCTCAAGGTCTGGGGTGTAAATTTCTCGGCTCCGACATGAATGTGTATTCCCGTGCTTTCGTTTGCAATGGCTCCCTTGTGTCTTAGCTGCCTTACAACCTCTTGTAAATCCTCGATGTCATCGTAGGTCAAAATTGGGCTGACCACCTCAGTCCTGTATGGATCCCCCGCTCTGCCGCCGTTTTTCTTTTCGGCTCTTATGCTTGAGTCGTACATGGCTTTCCATGTTCTGCCCTTGCTGTCCTTTGCGGTGTAGGTGTCGTATGTTCCGCCCTCGTGGTTTGTTTCGCCTGTTCCGAAGTAGGCTGCGATTGTTTTCGCCGCTGTGTTCCTTGTGATGCCTGTGAGTTCGATTTCAATTCCGAAGTTTAATGTTTTCATGGTTTTTATCTCCTTTTCTTAGGGGTTTTCCCTTTTGTTGAGTACATCTTACCGTTCATTCGCCTGATTATCCAGTCATTTTTGAACTATATATGTACCAAAGATAAAGGAGATAAATTGTGTGCTTTTGTGCTTAATACACACCCAATTTCTAAGCTGTTAACTTCTTTGTTTCCTATGCTTTTCCTTGAACGCTTCCATTTCCTCATCTGTCTTAAATGAGGCGTTGCCCTTGAGATTTTTAAGCAGCGTTTTTCTTATTTGAGAATATTCCTTTCCTCCCAAGCCAAGCTTTATAAGCCAAGACCTCATGTAATATTTCTCGTTTTCGGGTGCGGAATAAACAGCTCGACAGTGTTTACATTTCTTTGCTCTTTCAAAGGCTTTTGAAATAAGGGCAATATAGGCGTTGAACAACTCGGTGTCGTCCGTATTCGGATAATTAAATATTAGCTCGCTCCCGTTAAGCCTAATCCCTGTTATGCCGTCAAAGTTTATTTCCTTGATAGGTTTGTTTTGGATATTGGTTATAAATTCCGAGGAAATATCCAAAACAACAAATCCGACTGATTTATTGATTAGGTATTGTTTGCTGTAGAGCATATTCAAAAGCCGTATAATCGCCTGCTCCTCAATGCCGTCAAGAGGAAAATGTGTGTTGATGTCTGTGATTTCATCTTTTTCAATAAATCCTCTTTCTGTCAGAAAACTTTCAAGCTCCGACATATCCGTTTCCGATGTGATGTTACCGTCCTTGTCGATTATAAAGTTGCCGACTTCATATGCGAATGTAGGTGCACCCATATATATAGGCTTCTCTTTCGCATATTCGCCTACGGCTTTTACAAGGTCTTTTCTGTTTTCAAACTTGGTTTTTAACATTTTTCTGTACCTCCTTTTGTTACATTAATCACTCTGAACCTTGTAAAAGTCAAGAAAATAAAGCCTTATTTATGCACAAAATTATGTCGGCGGTTATGTATATATCTTACAGCCGGATGCTTGGATCGGATATGCCCATTAAAACACACTTTTTCTTGAGTATCTAATTGAAATAGGCAAAATCTATTTCAATTAGACAAAATCGGCTTTATAACACAGCTTTTCATATATGCCCACTACAGCTGAACACTATCTTCGTTAAAACACACACTTTCGGCTATCTTTTTCCCTATGGCATAAACAACATTGACGGTCACGGCATTTCCTGCCTGCTTATATAACTGCGCATCGGAATTGACAGCTCTTGCTTTTTCATACAGTTCATCGGGGAAACCTTGTAGTCTGAAGCATTCCTTTGGGGTCAATCTGCGTATGCGTACCTTATTTCCGTTCCACACCACAGTGCCATGTTGCCCTCCCACGGTCAATGTCTGCGACACACCGTGTCCGACTCTGCCTCGTTTTGTGGTAGAGTTGGGGTATGAAAGGGTAACTCCGTCACCGACCTTTGCGGTATCATAGCCTTGCTTGGTACAGTTTCGAATTTTAAAATGGGGCTCTGTTTCAAGAACAGCGGAATTTTGTGCGGTTCTCTTAGATATCCCCGATGTGTATCTTGCCGTTATGCACCTCGCTGTGTCGGTCAGCTTCGGTTCGGTGGCAGACTGGTCTATGAATATTTTATCCGTTTCAATGACCGCATTCTGTGTCTGATTCCGATTCAGCCCTCTGTAATCGCTTGCTGATATCGTTCCTGCGTTTTCTTTTAAGCCTGTTACTCCGTCATTGCGGTTATAGCCTACAAGGTATAGACCTGTTTTACCGCCCAATCTGCCTGAATCACTTGTTAAAGCTCGACTTATTCCCTCGCTGTCATACACACGATAGCCTTGCCTGCTTATCACCTTCGGCTGTAGGTTTCCTCCGCTGCAAGTGTTGATGCAGGGCGATGAACCATTTTCGGAATAAACTCGCTTCATTGAGTCCGTCCAGCCTTTTTCATCAATGTCACCTATAACCTTAATATCAGCTGCTGTGTTTTCTCCGCGGATAGGTAATATTTCTCGTCTGCCGTATCTTCTAAGATGTCCGACAGTGTACACCCGTTCTCTGTGCTGGGGTACTCCGTAATCGGCAGAGTTAAAAATCTGCCATTGCAGGTCATACCCGCATTCATCCATTTCAGATAAATATTCGAGAAAATCCCATCCTTTATTAGACGACAGCAGTCCTCTAACATTCTCAAGGATAATCCATTCGGGTCTATCTTCTTCTTTTTTGCTTTTGAGCAGTTCAGTGAATTTAAAAAAGAGACCGCTTCGGTCTCCGTGCAGTCCTGCTCGTTTTCCTGTAATGCTGACATTCTGACAGGGACTTCCTCCTGTCCAGATGTCGGCTTTTGGGATATCGTCTGCTCTGATTTTTGTAATATCTTCTCCATACCATTCTCCCTCCGTATCATACATTGCTCTGTAGGACTTTACGGCAAACTTGTCTTTCTCGCAAAATCCTATACATTTCATTCCTGCTTTTTCAAGACCTAAACGGAATCCACCGATGCCGGAAAAGAAATCAATAAAAGTTAATTTTTTACCCGACATAAATATCACCTTCTTTCATCCATATCCTGCAAAACCTCATCAAGTGTAAGTTTCTGACCATCACGCATAACATATATTTCCTTTGGCTTTTCGCCGTTGTCCTCAAAGTATTTCAGATATCTTTTGACAATAACGGTGGCATATTTAGGGTCAATTTCCATAAGATATGCTATCCTGTCAAGCTGTTCACAAGCAATAAGCGTTGAACCGCTGCCACCGAATAAGTCAAGCACAACACCGTTTACCAACGAGGAATTTTTTATGGGATACGATATAAGCGGTACCGGCTTTGTTGTAGGGTGCAGCTTTGATTTTGTAGGTCTGTCAAAGTTCCACACTGTGGTTTGTTTTCTGTCCGAATACCATTTATGCTTTGCTGTATCTTTAAATGCGTATATGATAGGCTCATGCTGCATTTGATAATCCATTCTTCCAAGTACAAGTGAATCTTTGACCCATATGCAGGTCGTTGAATAATGAAAACCTGCATTAACAGTAGCGTTAAAGAAATTCACCTTTTCGGCGTCGGAATGAAATATGTATACTGCTCCGCCGTCAACAAGGTTGTCATAAATATTTTTGAATGCTGACAAAAGAAAATTATAAAAATCTTCTCCGTTCATACTGTCATTCATTATTGTCATTCCTGTACCGCCCTCATAGGAACAGTTATACGGTGGGTCTGTAACACATAAATTTGCCTTTACTCCGTCAAGCAATATCGTTACATCGTCCGGCTTTGTTGAATCGCCGCACATCAATCTGTGTTTTCCAAGATGCCATACATCACCGTATTTAACAAACGGCTGTTCTTCCAAGGCTTTCTCTGTATCAAAATTATCTTCTTTTACGTTTTTGTCATGCACCTTTGAAAAAAGCATATCTATTTCGGGCGCTTCAAAGCCTGTCAAATCAAGGTCATAATTTACACTTTGCAGGTCTGCTATAAGGTCTGCAAGCATTGTTTCATTCCATTCGCCGGTAACCTTGTTCATTGCTATATTCAAGGCTTTTTCACTTGCTTCATCAAGATTTACAACAACACATTCCGCTTCCGTTTTACCGATATGCTTAAGTACATTTAATCTTTGATGTCCCGATATAACGGTATTGTTATTTCCCTCGTTGACAACAATAAGTTCCACATATCCGAAATTTTCAATTGAATTTTTCAGCTTTTCAAACTCTTTATCTCCCGGCTTTAGTTCTTTTCGGGGGTTGTACTTTGCCGGATTAAGCTCCGATAATTTAAATTTTTTTATATTCATATCCTGCCTTCCTCCTTCTTCCAGAATCTGTCGTGTATGTAACAGTAGTGAGAACAATATTTCCTGTTTTTGTTGCCGTAAGAAATAAACTCTTTTCCGCAATATGTACATTTAAGGCGATATTGAGCGGTTTCTTTTTGTGTTCCGCTTTCGGGGTGTTCTTTCCACCAATCACGTCTGCATTTCTCAGAGCAGAATTTCTTCCGTCTGCCTTTATGCGGTTGTGTTATAGGCTTACAGCAGTTCGGGCAGATATTTCCATTTTCCGTTTGTTCGTTGATGTTCATAACGGTGACTGCGCCAAATCCGGAAATATTTCTGCTTTTACAGAATGCCCTGACCGCATCTCTCGACATACCCACCTCGGTAGCGATAGCTTTATAGCCTGCGCCGTTTTTACGAAGTTCAATTATTTTATTTTTCTGTCCATCGGTCATAAAAACACCTCATTTTTACAAAAATAAGCCCAAAATCATATACTTTTTGGCGAATAAAATAAGTTTATGAGCAACAAAAAAACGCCGAATATATCAGCGTTTCAAGAGTTTTTTACTTTTAAATTTTCGTGTTTTTGGTATCCCACCCCTTTAATTCTGCATTTTTGCGCGTCAGAGGAGGGCTGCGGTCTAGAGCTAAAAAGCTGTAGAGATTTAGATACCCCCCTCATTGAGTGGGATACTCATACACCTTACTCATTCTGCCGCCCATATCCTCTGTCAGTGTCTTTCTGTCATGGCATTGCTTGCAGAGGCTCTGCCAGTTCGTTCTATCCCAGAACAATTCCCTGTTTCCTTTATGGGGTCTTATATGGTCAACAACTGTTGCTTTTGTATATCTTCCATTAGCCTTGCACCTTTCGCAAAGGGGATGTGCTTTCAAAAAAGCCTTGCTTGCTTTCTGCCACTTACTTGTATATAACCGCTTGCCTTTGTGATTTACCTCATCTGCGTGCAAGGGTTTATGCTCCTCGCAGTATTTCTCACCGTAAGCCACCAGCTTAGGACAGTTTGGGTGCTTACAGGGTATATTCGGTCTTTTTGGCATTTATCTCATCTCCCTTAAAAGCCCGGCACGGTGAAAGGAGATAAGCCTGTGCCGGATTATGTTAAGCGGTTCATTTTTCATTATCCGCATTATAATACTATCACAAATCATCACTGTTATAAAGTATTATTTACTATTATTTACTATTAAGTTTTACTTTTCTCAACGCTTTTCTGTGAATCAAATATGTGTGGCTTACAGAATAGCCCATAACCGCCGCAATATCCTCCCAAGATTTTTGACTGATGTATCTGAGTTCAAGCAGCATAGCGCATTCCTTATCGTCAACAGCTTGTATTGACGCCTTTATATCTTCTTTTATTTTTATAAGTTCCCGTATTTCAGCATTTATTTCATTTTCCATATCCACAAGTTTTACTATGACATTTTCCATACTGTGAATATTTCTGTTCGGGCTATGAGGTATATCACTTAATGTTGACGTGGCTTTTTCAGCAAGGTCATGCAGAGATTTTATCTGTTCCAGTTTGCAGTTGATACGCTGTTCTATTCGATAAGCCTGTCCTAAATATTCTTTTGCGGTCATATCAAAGCACCTCCTTATGAACTTTATTTATAAGCACATCAGGGTCAAGGTCAGTAAGAGCCGTAAACCACTCAGAGTGAAAAAAGCTTAAAACATCTTTTAACATCTTTTGTGCATCTATGCTGTTTTTGTCTCTTTTAAGGACTTGTATCGTCCTTACATAGTCTTTCACAGCTTGTTCAACAACAGCATTTGCCAAGTTCTCATAACATTCTTTGGTCATAACAGACACCTCCGATTTTTTTATTTTCCCTCGGATTGTCTCTGATTGTCATTAAATTGGCTTTCACGGCATCTATCAACGCAGCCTGAGTCATATCCTTTTGTGACAAGGCTCGTATGATACGCTCGTCAATAGTGCCTTTCGTGATTATGTGCTGTATAACCACGGTTTCGGAAGTCTGTCCCTGCCGCCACAGCCTTGCAACGGTCTGCTGATAAAGCTCTAAGCTCCAAGTCAGACCGAACCACACAAGTGTGTTTCCTCCGCTCTGTAAGTTAAGACCGTGACCCGCACTCGCAGGATGTATAAGTGCAACAGGCAGTTCCCCATTATTCCACCTTGCTATGCTTTCGGGTGTATCTAACTTTGCGAAAGGGATATGTAGCCTATCGGCTATTCTGTCATAATCGTGCTTGAACCAGTATGCCACAAGCAAGGGTCTGCCGTTCATGCTTTCGATTATATCCTCCAGTGCATCAAGCTTTCGGTCGTGTATTTTTACAACTTCTTTCTCCTCGTCATAGATCGCTCCGTTTGCCATCTGACACAGCTTGTTTGAAAGTGCTGCCGCATTTGCCGCTGTTATTTCTCCTTCCTCAGTTTCAAGAACCAATTCCTTTTTAAGCTCCTCGTACTTCTTTCTCTCGCTGTCGGATAAATACACCTCATACTCAGATGATATAAGCTCGGGCATTTTCAGGTGGTCTTTAGCCTTCATGGAAACGGTGATGTCGGATATTTTTTTATATATTCTCTCCTCGGCAAAAGGCAGAGGCTTATATGAAAATATGACTTGTCCGTTTCTTTTGTCGGGTTCAAAGTATGTGTTTCTGTATTGTCCTATAAATCTTCCGAGCCTCTCTCCCATATCAAGCAGCTTAAACTCTGCATATAAGTCCATAAGACCGTTTGAAGTAGGTGTGCCTGTCAGACCTATTATTCTTTTGACCTTCGGTCTGACTTTCATTAAGGCTCTGAACCTTTTCGCCTGATGATTTTTGAAAGACGAAAGCTCATCAATGACTACTGTGTCATAATTAAACGGTATTCCGCTTTTCTCAATAAGCCACTGTACATTCTCTCGATTGATGATATAGATATCAGCATTGGCTTTAAGTGCAGATAACCTTTCCTGCTCAGTACCAACAGCCACTGAATATCTTATGTTTTTAAGGTGATCCCATTTCTGTATTTCTGCCGCCCATGTGACTTTTGCTACTCTAAGCGGTGCGATTATAAGGACTTTCTTTACATCAAAGCTATCAAACAGTAAATCGTTCAGTGCGGTTAAAGTTATTACAGTTTTGCCGACCTAAACCCATATCCAACAACAATGCCGAAATGTTGTGGTCTTTTATATAATCAACGGCATATTCCTGATAATCGTGTGGTATGAATTTCATTCGGTATCACCTCCCATTATGTCACTTATTATTTTTTCGATTTTCTCCTCATCATCAAGTATGTATGCTTTAAAGCCTAACCGCCTTAGAAGCTTTATCCTTGAAGCCTGTATGGGTCTTGGTTTTCTGCCCGGTGCTTTTACCTCCACAAAGCCAACCTTGCCGTTAGGCAGAAGAACAAGACGGTCCGGCATTCCGTCAAATCCCGGCGATGTAAACTTTACAGCCTTACCACCGACATTCTTTACTGCCATCACAAACTTGTGTTCAAGTGTTTTTTCTCGCATTATTTCTGCCTCCGTTCTGTAGTAGTGACACCCGTGGCACTCGCCCCATAACCTCTCTATATAAATATTTTTATATATTTTTCAGCCCTAAAGGGGGTTTTATATGGAGAGTGCCGCAACCGTCACACTTTTATAAAAAATCTTCTTCTACAAGTTTTAGTCCTGTTATAAATCTGCCAGTTCTTGTTTTTTTCTTTTTCAGTCCACGTTGTTCCAGTGCATTATAAAATTCGGTTGTACTTCTCGTAAACCCGCCCGTTCTCGCACAGTATGACCGATATGTTTGGTATAGTTCACCCGACTTAGCCTCAAACTCCGCTCCCAACTCACAGCAGTCGTCAAGAAAATGCGTCATCCAATCATTATCTCGTCTGTATTTTCCAATCGCATCTTCCACACTTTTAGGTATCTTTGGTTTATAGTCGTTTTTTATAACCCTTTCCGCTCCCTCAATAAGCCACTTCAAGATATACTCGCCCGCATTCTCGGCAAGATAATCGGCATAATTCTTTATATCCTTTTTGGGACTTATTTTTGCGTTGAACGGAATTATAATAAGTCTGCGCCAGATACCGTCATCCATAGCTCCGACTCTCGGAAGATGGTTTGTGTAAAGCAATAATGCGTGTGTAGGTGTGAAATGAAACGGGTCTTTATATTTTTTCTCCGCTTCGATAACATCGGTAGAACAGAGCTGCTTTACCATTGACGTATTAAGGCGCATTCCCTCTTCAAGTTCCGCAGCAATAAGCAGCCTCTTTCCCTTAGCCTCGGCAAGTTCGGGCTTGACGTTTCTCTTGCAGCCTACGGTAAGAGCGTCTGCTGAGATAGTGCCACCGTATCTGCCCAAAACTTTAAGTATAGCGTTGCCAAAGGTGGACTTACCGTTGCCACCCTCACCATAAGCAATTATGAGAGCCTCAATAAGCACACGACCTATAACGGCTTGTCCGAACATCTGCTGAACGTAATCCGTTAAATCCTTATCTCCGCAGAAAAACTCGTCAAGAGCCGCAAGCCATATTTCTTTTCCCTTGTCGCTTGGATCACAGGAAGTAACCTTTGTAATTTTGTCATTTGAGTTATGTTCCTGTCTGCCGTCCATGCCTTTTCTGAGATTGTATGTATATGACGGAGTATTCAGAAGATACGGGTCGCTGTCAAGTTCCGAAACGTCAGCGTTTACAAGCGGTTTCAATGTTTGCAGAGCCGAGGCTATGTATTTCATATCCCTGCGTTTCATAACGAAAGTTTTATATGCTTTTGCACCGAGATAATTCTCATACAGTTTAATCTGTTCTCCGTATAAAGAGTTTAAAAACCGTTTTCCTCCCGAAACCGCGTCCGCTTCGGATATACCTGCAGTAACAAGATCGTCAAGTGTATTTTTTACCTCGTCTTTGGCATCTTCAAGCTGTAAGTCAAGAAACTCAATAGCCGCGCCTACAGCCTTTTGCTTGGACTCCTCCCAGAAAACACCATTGTACCTTAAAAGGTCGGTGGCAGCCGTGTACATCAATTCATTTCCATATTCTCTTGCGAGGACTTTTGCTTGCCCTATATCCGAGTAATCATAAGGCTTTAAAGACTCGTTCCCGAATTCGTACTCATCGGGCGGAATATAGCCTTCCTGTGCTTGCACCTTTTTTGCAAACTTACAAGCACTTGACCATATGAGATTTAATTCTTCATCGTCAAGAGGCGGACTGCATTTCTTTGACTCTTCAAGAAAAATGTTATAGGCTCTGTCTGTTGCACCGTATCTTTTCACAACTCTTCCTGCAAATCTTGACATTGTGGAGTTCCTGCGACCTTGCGGTATACCTGTCTTTGATGGAGATAAAACACAATCTATGGTTAGCTCTCCGTCATGCCAGACAATATCGTCTGTTGGATTGCCGAATATAAACCTCGCCGCATCTATAGCATTTTCATCAAAAAACGGATATTTTTCAAGTATGCTTTTCTTAAGGGATTTATAGTCGTTCTGATTGACTGTCACATCGTGAGGAAAGTATATGTGATGTCTGGGTCTTGCTGATTTTCCATCTTTGACTTTCATATCGTTCCTGCTGGGAGCGACTATGTAAGCCACATCGGGGAACATATCCGCATAGTCCCTTGGATATATCCAGTCCTTCGGATTTTCGGAATGGTCGTTGTCACAATCCATAACAAGGCAATCCGCCGACACAAAATTTTCAATACTGCGTTGAAAGTTTGTAAACTCCGAGCACACATGGTCATAAGCGATAGCCTCGCAAAAATCCTCCTCGCTTTCTATGATGCGTTTAACAGGGTATTTGTTGTTTTCTCTCCTGCCGACACAGTTGGCGGTATAAATGGTCATTTGCATTTTATCCCCTCCTTAAAAAATCTAATTGGCTTGTTGTGTTTTTCTGCCTTTTCAATCTCATATTTCATACCTGTAGTTATCCTTTCACCGAATACCCACAGCTCGTCACATTTGCCTAAGAACACCTTGTTCATAAGCATTGCAAGTCCTCGTTCTGTTTCCTCCGACATATACTGAGGGAGTAAAAGGTGAGGGGCAAATGGTATGGCATTGTTGTCAACGGCAAATCGGCTGTATTTTCTTGCGTTCTCCGTGTTGGTTTCCACATCACCCGAATATGGTGAGCATATGTAGACAAGAGGTCGGAAGTTCGCAGTTCTCTGAGCCACTTTTTCCTCTCGTTCTATTCTCATTAAAGCCTCATATGCTGTTGGGTCGTAATAGCCCTCGGAGTTATATTTTTTCATGTACACACCCCCTCTGACCGTGTGATATTCTGATATCATTTTTTCACCTTCCTGTTTACTTCTGTCCTCGGTGTGTAAAACCGTCCCTCTGTATTCTTTTCTTCCTTTCGGACTCTCCCTAACAACTGTTCAAGTCCTTTTATTACAGAACGGTTATTTTCCATCCACTCTGTAATTGGATAAGTCTGCTGAATAGTGTCTTTTGCCGCACGCCTTGACTGTCGTATCTCTTTTAGTCTTTTCCCAAGCTGTGCGGTTTCGTGATAGTTGTGTTCTTCCAGCTCTAATGAGTGCAGAATATCCTGTGTGGCGTCATTTGCCTCGCTCTCGTTCATCAGGGAGATACTATGCAACTGCTCCGTTTCCCGTAAATAGGAGAGAAAATTTTCAATACCTCTGCTGATTTTACTATCGTCTGCCATATTTATCATTCCTCCTTTTTATAAAATTCGCATTCGTAACCGTCAGCCTTTAAAAGCAGTCCTTTTGCCCACGGCGGTGTTCTTGACATCTGTTCACAGACTGCCTCGACCGACATTCGCCTGTCTGCCTCAATGATGATTTCATCATGTACAGTTGCAACAATAAAGCAGTGGGATAAGGTTTTCATTGCGTAGAAAAGATTATCCCTTGCAATGGCTTGTATGATGTTTTCCACCAGCTTTGCCCCATAACTCTCTATTCGCTCCCATTTCTTTGTGCTGCCGATACCCTCATAGGTTATTGATTCACTGCCGAAACGGTTCTCTCCGATTCTCGGTTTTACATATACAAGACTTCGTCCCGATGGGAGAGTAATAAAGAGCATACCGCTTTTGTATGTAAATTTAAGACATTTAACAGTAGTTGTAACTCGTTCTTTGATTGTCTTGATAACGGCTCTGTCAACTTCGTACCATAAATTTACAATGTTGGGATTAGCCTCTCTCCAAGTGTCCACGAGGGGTTTCAGTTCGTCTTCCGACATACCCATTTCCAATGCTCCCATTGACTTCAAAGCGCCGACTGAGCCGCCATAGCCAAGTGCCAATTCTGCTATCTTGCCTTTCTGCCGCAAGTGTCCATTAATGCCGTGTTTTTCAACGGGGACACCAAACATCTGTGTTGCCGATGCACAGTATATATCTCCTCCGTTTCTGAAAACTTCATCACGCCATTTCTCACCTGCAAGCCAAGCAATGACACGAGCCTCTATAGCCGAAAAGTCAGCGACAATAAACTTATATCCTTTCCTCGGAATAAAGGCAGTCCTTATAAGCTGGGATAGCGTATCGGGGATATTGTCATAGAGAATTGACATTGTCACATAATCACCGTATTTGACTATATTTCTTGCCTGTTCCAAATCGGACATATGGTTCTGCGGAAGATTCTGTATCTGGATAAGTCGAGAACTTTCTCGCCCTGAGCGATTTGCTCCATAAAATCTGAACATTCCTCTTGCACGATTATCTTCACAGACGGCATTGAGCATAGCCTGATACTTTTTAACCGATGACTTTGATAACTGCTGTCTTAGCTCTAATATCTTTTTCAGTTTTGGCGGAGCGGTCTTTAAAAGTTCATTTACCGCTTTTTTATCAAGGCTGTCTGTTTCAATTCCGTTGTTTGCAAGCCATTCTTTCATCTGCATAACAGAGTTGGGATTTTCAAGCTGTGTTATTTTCCTTATTTCCTCTGTCAGTTCGGCTTTTATAAGCTCGTCAAATTTAACTGCGTTTTCGGCTAGCTCCACATCAATGGCAATGCCTCTGTCGTTTATCTCTTGGTCGAGATGATATTCGTCCCAGACAAAATCGGGAACGGGAAATTTTGACAGCTTTTGATGTATCAGCATTTCAACCTCCACATCTCTCTTGTTATATTTCTTGAACATTTCCCATTTATCGGGAGAGTGGCGTGGCAGATTTCTCGTTCTGTCCCCATTTGCCTTAGTGGGCTTGCAGGGAACACAGAAATATCTGATGAGTTCCTTGCCCTCGGTCAGCTTTTGCTTGTCAAGCCCAAGCACAGTTCCCACATCTTCAAGAGAAAAAGGTAGTCCCATATAAGCAGACCACACCATGGTGCATTTCCACGATGAGGGGTCAAGATAATCTCCCACGGTATCCTCGTTTATGCTGTAAGACAAGAATTTATGGGGATAATGCCGCCTCAGATATTCGGACAAACATACTCTTTCAAAGTTTGCATTATGCGCCCATTTGGTTATAGAGCTATCAGATAAAGCGTTAATTACCTCATCGGGTATTTTCTCTCCTTGAGCTAAATCAACAACTTTTACATTTCCGTTGTCAACAGAGTATCCGAAAAGCAAAATTTCAAAATCCTCGGATTGCGCATATTTATACACTCCGCATTTTGTTAAATCCACAGACGAAAAAGACTCCACGTCTATATGTATATCTTTCATAACTATTCCTCCAATACGGAGCGGCAGCCGTAACCGCCGCCCCTGAAAATCATATGAACAGCAAACGAAACGTTTCTCTGCCTTTTGGTGTTATCAGCGTTTGTGAGCCTGCCCAATCTGTCTTTTCGTTATAGCATTCTTTTACTTCAAAAAGACCGTTGTTCTTATCGGCATAAGGCATAAGTTTTCCTTTCTTATCACGATATATATACCCTCTGTCAAGCAGGAATTTTACAAAAGCTGTCTGCTTTATATTAAGCATTTTTGCCGTATCTCTGAAATTTGTGAGCAGATTTCTGTCCACCAGTTCATCAAAGTAATCGGCTTTCGGCTTCATTATTGTATTGTCAACAGCAAGCTGAGAGTTTTCTGCATGCAGCACCTTGTTTTTATTCCGTTCTTCCTTTAGTTCCGTAAGAACGGCTATCATCATATCGGGATCATTAAGTAAATCGTCAACTGCATACATTCCGTGCTTGCGTATTGACGGAAGTACTTCATTTGTTACCCAACGTTTGAATTTTTTAGCTGTTGGCAGTTTGCTTGAAAGGATAAGGCTGTACAGACCGCTTTCGTTGATTAGTATAGGTATCTGTTCTCTTCCCATGGAGTCACGAATCGTTACTCCATCTCTTTTATCCTCATCATCAACATGGTCAATAATAGCTTTTCTGCTGTTTGCGTATCCCAGTATCTCTGCTACATCTTTCCCCACAAAGTATGGTTCGCCCTCAATGTTGACTGTTCTCATTGTTCCGAATTCATCGTTTTTGAATACCAGTAAATTTTGCATAATTATTACCTCCGTTAAATTAATATCCGGAGCGGCAGCCGTAACCGCCGCCCCTGAAAATATCAGCTTAAGAAATCATCATCTTCATCCGCAAAATCGTCTTCGGCTCTTGCTTTGCCGCCCAAAGGCTCGCCGTCACATATCTTCTGAAGATTGTTAAGACCGCAGGCTATACCCTTATTGCCGTTGCTGTTGAAAGCGTAAAAGTTTATGGAGGCTCTGCCGTAAACTCCGCTGTAGACCTCCGAATGGTCTAAAATAGGCTGACGGTCTGCGTCAACTATGCCCGGAGCGGTAGAAGAGTTTGCATTTATAAAATAGCTGTTTGCATAAGTCTCGTCATCGGGGCGTTCAAGATCGCCGTCACGCAGAGGTGTTTTTAATGTTTTAAGCGGCGGCACAGTTCTGCCGTTGCCTCTGAGCTTGCTTTCGCCTTCCTCATAGGCTGCCTTTATAGCCGCCATTATCTTATTGACAGTCACTGTGTCCGACTTGGGAATAATAAGGCTTACGCTGTACTTTGGAGTACCGCCGTTTATACTCTTTGGCTCCCACGCATTGCAGTAACTCCATCTTGTCTTTTTGCCGGTTATAACTTTTGTTGGGTTTACATAATTATTTGACATATCATTTTTCCTCCTTAAAATCGTTAATAGCTGTGTTCATAGGTTTTCTTCTGTCGCTTTCGGGTACAAGTACAGGCTTGCCCTGCGGTTTATGTACAAGTTCCGAAAGCAACTCATTAAACTTGGTTTTGCCTAAAAGTTTTGTCATAGCGGTTATGCCCAGAACATTGTGTTCATATGGATCGTATCCTGCATCTTTGACCTTTTCGGCTACGGCATTTTCATTTGTGTACTTTCTGTTGGAACGACCTTCAACAACCTTGAATCCGGGGAAGGTTTCACCGCTTAAAGCCTTTTGAAGAGCATAATCCTTTACATCTCCTGCCCAAGCAATAAGCTCGTCTGCCTTTTCAAGAATTGCCGATATTTCCACATTGTCAAGAGTTGACGGCGGTTCAAAATCATATTTGGCAAGTTCGAGATTGTATTCCGCTCTCTTTCGGCAGTTTGCCTTGACCTTACAGAAACGGCAGTGTTCGCCCGCACAAAATTCGCCTTTGCCCTCGAAGGCAAGTTTAGCGGTGGGAACAAGCACATCTTCAGCCCATTTCAGTAAATCTGCTTTTGATATGACAGACGTGCTGACATTCTCTCTACGAGGCTGAAAAATACACATCTGTATTTTTTCAATATCGTAGATACTGTCGAATAGTTCTAATGCACCTAATGCGTAACACATCATCTGTGGATTGTTCTCAGCCGAAACTTCCACACCTTTTCCGTGCTTGTAGTCAATGACGGTCAGGGTATCATCGGCAACAATTACACAGTCACCCGTACCGAATCCCTGCGGAACATATCTTGAAAAATCCAATTTCTGTTCAATAAGGACTGTCGGGTCTTTGCAATTTTTCTTTGTTTCCTCCAAAAGCTGTAAAACAAAAATAACATATTCGTTGGCGCAATCCTCCATCTCAATGTTGTAATAGTTGAGATTTTCTGTCGGGTCTTCTGTGGTCATACCCAGTGCGGATTTCAGCTTATACTCACACAGGGTATGTGCTGCTGTCCCCTCTGCGGCATACTCGCTGCCTTTATCCTCTATGTTCTCGCACAGCCTTGCCGAGGGTGGGCAGGCAAGCCACCTGTGGCTTGACGAAGCCGAAAGCAGTGCGTGACTATTTGGCATTTCCTATCGCCTCCGCTTCTTTGAACATTTCGGGATACTTTGACGGGTCTACCTCCGATAGCTTGTCTGCGCCGTACTTTGATATAAGAGCTTTTACCTCCGCAGAATGACCGCTGCGTGACTTATCAGCCAATAAGGCTCTTATTTCCTCAAGAGTAGGGGTCGGTTTATCTTCCTCCCAAGGAACAGTATCCGGTTCGGCTGCTGTTGTCGCAGACTGCTTGTCCTTTTCCTTGGTTGTATTCTCTGTAGGTACAAGCATAACCGGCATTTCTCCGTTTTTCATTTCTTCCTTTACCATTTTTACAATTCTCGCTATGGTTTGTGCGTCGATAGTAACATTTACCGTCAATTTAATCTCTGCCATATTTTTCGCTCCTTTCATTGATTTCCTTAATAGGCGTTTGCGAAACGCCATAAGCCGCATAAATACGGCATTTTTTACTACAAAAAAACAAATAACTCCTCACAGGATATGGTATAATAGAGTTAAGCCAAAACTAAAATCCACCATCCAAGAAAGGAGTTATTCTGATATATATGATACCACATAAACAGCTTTCTTTGGCAGATATTTTTTCAGATTGCCAAGAAATATTTGAAAATGACAAACCTGCGTTTCTTTCCCTATTGGAAACTCATATCAACATTGATGAAATTATTCCGATTTCCTTTAGAAATCATTTCTATGCACCAACCGGCAGAACCCGTAAATACCCTTTACGAGCTTTTCTGTGGGCGCTGATCATTCAGCGTATTTTCTCTATTCCTACAGATCGGCTTCTCCTGACCTTTCTCACTTACTCGAAACCGCTTCGTGAGTTCTGTGGTTTTACCAAAGTTCCGGATGCTTCCAAAATCACTCGTTTTAAACAGGACTTTTTAGATGATTTACAGCGCGTATTCGATAACCTTGTTGATGTTACCGAACCCATCTGCAAGGCTATTGACTCCGCCAAGGCTGACATGACCATTTTTGATTCCTCGGGCATTGAAGCTTTCGTTACCGAAAATAATCCAAAGTACGCTAACAGGATCATTAAGCGGCTTAAGGCATACGCGAAAGCTCAGGGCTTTGATAAATCTTATGATCCTTATAAAGCTGCCTATGGCTCCATGCCAACACATGCTTCTGCTGATCCTGAAATCAAGCAGCTCTATATCAATGGGCATTTTTGCTATGTCTTTAAGTTTGGCATTGTTACAAACGGACTGGGTATCATCCGTAATATCTCTTTTTATAACAAAGACTTTATGGCATCTCATCCGGATATCGTCGTTGGAAAGAAATCCGATTCTCCAGACGAAGATAAATGTGCTCACGATTCAAAGCTTTTGATCCCAACACTAAAAGATTTCTTTTCCAAACATCCGTTAATTGATCCGAAAACCTTCCTCGGTGATGCGGCTTTTGATACTGTAGAGCTCTATAAGAGCCTTCTTACCGGTGACACTTTCGGTGATAATAAACACTTCTCGAAAGCGTATATTCCTCTGAATGCAAGATCAGGACTTGATAACCGGGATTATTCCATTAATGAAAACGGTATTCCATGTTGTCCCCACGACCCTTCACTCCCTATGAAACATGAGGGCAGCAAATCAAACTTACGAAGCGGTATTCCCACTTTCAAGTTCGTCTGTCCAAAAATGAAATGGTTCTACGACAAAACAACTAAAAAATCCCATCGTCATTGCTTTTGCGAAAATCCGTGTACTTCATCTAAATGCGGTCGCATGGTCTATATTTATCCCGAGAAAGACCTTCGAACTTATCCCGGAACGATCCGAGGAACCGAAGAATGGGATAACACCTATAAAATAAGGACTGTTGTTGAAAGAAACATCAATCACATCAAGGATAATCTGTGTCTTGCCGGACGCCGGACTCAAAATGAAAAGACGCTTCATGCAGATCTGATTCTTGCCGGTATCACTCAACTTATTACTGTTGTTCTCGCAGACAAAATCAACCATCATGAATACATTCGAAGCTTAAAGCCTCTCATAGCATAGGACTTACCAACTTTATAAAGCCTAAGCCTTATTAAAGTGCGCCCAAAATTGGCAGATGTACACTTTTCATCTTGGAATTTGGG
>CANRPW010000002.1 GCA_947632615.1 uncultured Clostridia bacterium
GGGGGCGGAGCGAGCTTGGCAAATATGCAGCGATGCCTACGGCATCGCTGCATATTTGCCAAGCTCGCTCCGCCCCCGCGGCAGCCGCAGTTTGGTCGGCAAAATTTTTATATTATCACATATTTTAGGAGGATAAAATGTTTATAGCAGACTATCATTTACATACAAACGCATCTTCGGACAGCAAGGCTTCCGCAGAGTCAATGATCGACAAAGCCATATCATTAGGGCTGTCGGAGATGGCTCTGACAGATCATGTGGACTTTGACGACAGATATACATATACAAACTATAACGAATACATACCAAATTTTATTAAACTTCAGGAAAAGTACGAGGGCAAAATAAAGCTTGTTCTTGGTGTGGAAATAGGTCTTGAAAATATGCTTAAGGATAGGGTGAATGAATTTGCCGTGTCATTTCCCTTCGACTTTATAATAGGCTCCTCCCACTGTGTTAAAAAATATGACCTTTATTTTGACAGAGAAAAATTCTTTTCTTTATTCGGCTCAAAAAAAGAAGCCTACACAACATATTTTACAGAACTTATAAAAAATATAAAGGAATGTAAAACATTCAACATATACGGTCATATAGATTTTATAAACCGCTATGGCACATATGAGGACAATTCACTTAGCTACAGCGATTACAGCGACTTGGCAGACACCGCTCTTAAGCTCCTTATTGAAAAAGGCAAGGGTATAGAAATAAACACCTCAGGCTTCAGGTATGGTCTTGGTCAGCCGCACCCTTCATTTGATTTTGTAAAAAGATATAAGGAGCTTGGAGGAGAGATAATAACAGTCGGCTCAGATGCTCATCGCCCCGAAGATATTGCCGCAAATTTTACAGCAGCTTATGATATGCTTAAAGCAGCGGGGTTTAAATATCTCACACTGTTCCGCTATCAAAAGCCAACTTTTACAAAATTACCTTAAACAGGAGCATAATATGATTTTTTCCAAAACACAGCAAAAAGCTATACAAACCAAAAACAAAAACATACTTGTGTCAGCAGCGGCAGGCAGCGGCAAAACAGCCGTGCTCGTGCAGAGAGTTGTGGAGATAATAAAAAAGCCCGAAAACAGCATTGACGAGCTTCTTATTGTTACCTTTACAAGGGCAGCCGCAGCCGAAATGCTTATAAGAATAGAAAACGCCATCAAAGAGCTGCTGTCTTTTAACGAAACACAATTTAAAGACCATTTGAGAAAACAGCTGCGCCTGCTTGGTCGTGCCGAAATCACAACAATAGACTCATTTTGCGCGCGCATTTTAAGAAAATATTTTTATAAAACGGATATTGACCCAAACTTTATACCGGGGGAAGAGCTGCGTTTAAGCTCTCTTAAGCAGGAGGCTATAGACAATGTAATACAAAATGCCTTTGAGGAATATGAAAATGGCAGCGAAGCCTATCTGCCTCTGTATGATCTTTGCGATATGCTTTCCTCGGGCAGCACAAGAGAGCTTGATCTGGAAACGGAGATAATAAACATACAAAGGGCGCTTTCTGCGCTTCCATATCCCGAAAAATGTCTTGAAATTACTCTTAAGGCTTTAAACGTAAGCTCTTATGAAGAATATTTAGCCTCTGACTTTTGCAAAATAATTAAAGATGGGCTTGACTTTCAGATGGCTTACGAACAGGTTTCGGAAGCCCACAAAATACTCAAAACCACATTTGGAAACGAGCTTTTGGCAGAGGAAGTGCGTTTTGCAAAATCTCTGCTTGAAGCCCAAAGCTGTGAAGAGCTTTTACCTATTTTTAAAAATTATGACTTCCCAAAATGGCATAACAGAAAAAAGGCTGATCCTGAGCTTAGTGACAAAGCGAAGGCTCTCAGAGACAGCGCAAAAGAAATACTTAAAAATGCTGAGTCTGCAATAAAGGTCTTTGATATGAGCAGTTATGAAAAATATGCGGCAAATCTTCCTCAGTTAAGGCTTCTTTATAAGCTGACGGAGGACTTTATTGCAGAATATGACACCATAAAGCATAAAAAAAATATGTACGAGTTTTCCGACATAGAAAGAGCCTGTCTTAATATGCTTGTAGACGAGGGAGAGCCTACAGAGCTTGCCCTTGAGCTAAGAGACCATTATAAGGAAATAATCACAGACGAATATCAAGACACAAGTCCCCTTCAGGAGGCTATTTTAAACGCCATTTCCCACAGGAACAATCGCTTTATGGTAGGCGATATAAAGCAAAGCATATATGCCTTCAGAAATGCCGACCCGACTATTTTTGTAGACAAATATAATAATTATATAGGTGCTGATGACGACTCGGAGAACATTCTTGTACAGCTTGCCGAAAATTATCGAAGCAAAAAACATATTTTAGATTTCGTTAATATGGTATTCTCAAAAATAATGACTCCTGAGCTTGGCGGTGTTGTGTATGAGCCCCTCAACTTCCCCGAAAACTCAAAATATACAGATGATGAGAATGGCACATGCAAAACAGACATACTTATAGTAAACAGGACAACGACCCCAAAGCCGCCTGTAAATAACGATGACACCGAAACGCTTAAAGAGCTTGCGGAAAACGATGCTGCTATAGAGGCTGTGCTTATATCCAAAAAAATAAAGGAAATAATGGCAGAAGACCCCGATATAAAATTCGGAGATATTGTTATTCTTGCCAACAAGCTAAAAAATATAGCCCGACCTCTTATAGATACCCTTGCCCTATGCGGCATACCTGCCGTAACAGACAAACCCGCAGAAAGCACCAACTTCATAGAAAACAAAACTATTATTAGCTTGTTAAAGGCTATAGATAACCCCCTGTCGGATATCGACCTTGTTACGGTGCTGCACAGCCCCATATACAGGGTCGATGCTGATGAGCTTACAAAAATAAAGCTTGAATGTCCCACAAAGGATCTGGCTTTTTATGATATTGTTAAATATTATTGCGCAAATAATAAAAATGAGATAACCGAAAAGCTTGATGCCTTTCTGTCTGATATAGACTATTTCGGAAAAAAATTCAAAACTGAACCTGTAAGCACAGTTCTTTCCGAAATATATTACAAAACGGACTATTATAATTATCTCAGTCTTTTAAAAGACAGCGGCAAAAGAAGGGCAAATTTAGACAAGCTCGCCGATTATGCCGCAGCCTACGACCAAAACTCCGACGGGGGCTTATATGGCTTTATAGGCTACCTACAGGAGCTTATAAACACAGGAGAGCTTAAGCAGGCGCAGATAATCAACCCTGAAAACAATGTGGTTCATATAATGACAATACACGCAAGCAAGGGTCTTCAATTTCCTATAGTATTTTTGTGCAATATACAAAAGGATTTCAGAAGAATAAGCAGCCGTGAAAAAATAATGTTTGACAATAAGCTGGGCATATGCTCTTACGGCTATATACCCGACACAAGAGCATATTTTAAAACAGCGCCATACACGGCAGCGCAAATAAAAAAGCGAAGGGAACAAGCTGCCGAAACAATGCGCCTTTATTACGTTGCTATGACAAGAGCCGAAAAAAGACTTATAATAACAGGCTCAGAAAAACTGAAAACATCTAAAAATATGCCTGACTACGAAGCCCAAAAGGATAATATATATGATAAATATTATAAATTCGGAAGCGGTGATGAAAAAACTATATCAGCAGGCAAAATTTATCGTTCCCCTGATTTTTTATCTGTTTTAATGACGGCATTAGACCACAGTCAAGAGTCAAAGCTGTACGAGCTTGATATAACAAACTGGTATGAGCTTGAGGGAGTTATTGAAAATACAGGGGCTAAGGTGTTTGAGCAAAACATAAATGCAGAACCTATAAAGACGGTGGCTTACCCTTACAACAACGCAGTATATCTGCCCACAAACCTTTCCGTGACAGAGATAAAAAAGCGTATAAATGAAGAAAATTATATACTAAGCTATGTTCCCACTAAGTATAGGTTTAAAAAACCCGCCTTTTTAAGAAAATTAGGGCAAGACCTTACTCCCACAGAAAGAGGTACGGCATATCACGCTTTGCTGGCTGTGCTTGATTATAAAGCTCTGCCTACAGATATTGCAAAATTTAAAGAAAAAGCAGTTGAAAAAGGCATATTGACAACAGAAGAAGCCGATATAATAGACAATGACAAAATAAAAGAATATTTAAGCTCACCTCTTGTTGCCGAAATTTCAAAGGCAATAAGCGTATATAAGGAGGATGCTTTTACAATGGGGCTTAAAGCCTCTGAAATATACCCCGAATTAAAGGGTGACCCCATATCTGAAAATGAAATAATACTCACCCACGGAGTAATAGACCTTTATTATGAAACAGCCGATGGCTTAGTCATAGTCGATTTTAAAACCGACAGAACAAAGGACTTTGAAATGCTTAAAAAAGCATACTCCCCTCAGCTTAACATTTATAAAAACGCATTGGAAACGGCTCTTAACAAAAAGGTAATAAGGCTTTGCCTTTATTGCCTATATAGCGGCAAAACTCTTGATATTTAAAAGCCCGCCCTCACCTGCCAATTTTGCGGCAGGTTTGGGCGGACTTTTATTTTATATCTACTCTTTCTTTTTCTCCGAAATAGTTTATGCCCTCCTGAACCATCTGAAATTCAATATAAGAGCCCTTTTTTGACGGTGCAGTAAAGTCTTCAAAGGTGAAGGTATATTCCTCCCCGGGCTTCACCTCTGCGCCTTGGGGCAGGTTTACCCTACATCCTAAGTCAGTGCCGTCCTGCCATACACACAGGCGCACCATATCATCCTCATACCAGCTCTCATCTCCCCTATTCTTTACAACAACATCTATGTCATATATGCCGCCGCGCTTAAGCTCTGTGGGCGCATTTGTGGAGATGACCTCAGCTTCGGGGTCTGTCAATACATTTATTCTAAATCCCGGGCTGTTGTCCGTCAAGGTGTTTAAATATCTTTCGGTCACCTCATATAGCACAACATCGGGCTTAACACAGTCTATATAAGCCTGATCAATATTTCTTGACCATATATAAGTAAGCTCGGAAAAGTTTTCGCTTAAAAGCTCTGTCATATTCCATAAGCCGAACATAGAGTCGCCAAATACAAGCGCTTTTTTATCCTCTGCCGACTCATTCATAAACACACGATGAGGGTAAAATTCCCCAAGCCCATTCTTTATGCTTCCTATCTCCTCATATCTCTGCCCTTCTGTAAGCTCCACCGCTTTGGGGTCATTTATCTCGCTTGTCAAGGTCTTCTCCGCAGGCAAAATATCAACGTTCCCATACATTGCCGCAAATTCCCCCGTATATTCACATTCCACAAAGTCCACATCTACAGGCTCACTGTGTATTATGCCAAATTTGTTCAGGTCGTTTATTATTTTTCCGTATGCCACATAAGCCCCCGTTTCGTTCCAGTGGGTGTCGGTTTTAAAATATACCTGCTTTTCCTTCTTTGCCTCAAGCAGCTCCTGTTTAAGCCTTATCACTTTTATGTCGGTGTTCTTCTCAAGATAGTCTGCTATTATATCTACAGGTGTTTCTATCACCCCTACATCCGCCTCAGCTATTTCTTCGGGATATATGCTCACCTTGCTGGGAGGAAGTATCAGCGCATAATCTATGCCCTGCTCTGCCAGCTTATTTTTTATTCTCATTTGCTTTCTTGCCATACTTTCAAGAAAGTCAGAGTCTATTTTATATTTGCCCTTGGCTATTTCAACATTGTTGTCATTTTTATAAAAATACCAGCCGTCTTTGCCTTCTTCCACCTTCTCGTTAAACCTGATCCCAAATATATTAAACTTTACACGGGATGCAATAGAAACCATTTCATCTCTGAAGCCTATATTGTCGTTATACCAGTTTTCAAACGATTTTTTAATACCCTCATTTAATTTTCCGTTTTCATCAAATATAACGGGAAAATTAGCAAGCTCTCTATTTTCAACCTCAGATATTATATTGGGCAAAAAGTTTAACTTAAGGATAGGTATAAAAATAATAAGGGCAAAAATTATTATTATAATAATATTCTTTATCTTACTTTTCATATTATTACCTCATCTCAAAAGTTAAAATAAATAAAAGGATTATAGGTGCTTGCAACAGTAAAAGCAGCCGCCAGCAGGAACAGACATATTATAAAAACAGGTGAAAACACCGCTCTTAATCTGTTTGGCAAAACAAACTTATCGCTTATCTCTCCAAGCTTTTTGTAGATGGGTGCGCAAAGCACTGTTCCTATAATAAGCAGAACGGCAATGTTTGCAAAATAATACCCCGCTGCGCTGTCTGTAAGGCTGTTGCCGTTAAGCATTATCATAGACTTAAGATAACAAACAGCCGTAGTAAGGTCTGCCGCTCTGAAAAATACCCAACCTATTATTACTATCAAAACAGTGTAAAGCCACTTAAGTATTTTAGGCAGCTTTATATTTACTTCCTTCTTTTTCAAAATTCTTTCAGCCATTATGAAAAAGCCGTGCCATATGCCCCAAAATATAAAATTCCATGAAGCTCCGTGCCATATACCCGTCAATATAAATACTACCCACAGATTTACATATACGTTGCCCCTTCTGTTTCCGCCTAAGGGTATATATACATAATCACGGAACCAAGACGAAAGGGATATATGCCACCTGCGCCAAAACTCGGTTATGCTCTTTGAAATGTAGGGGTAATTGAAGTTTTCCAAAAAGTCAAAGCCTAACATCTTTCCAAGCCCTATAGCCATATCGCTGTAGCCGCTGAAGTCAAAATATATCTGAAGTGTATAGCAGATAGCCCCAAGCCATGCCATAGCCGCGCTGAGCTTAGAAACCTCAGAATTAAAGGCTAAGTCGGCAATAAGCGCCATATGATTGGATATTATCACCTTTTTGGCAAGTCCGTAGGTAAACCTTTTAAGCCCCAAAACAAAGCCGTCTGCACTTACTGTCCTTTCCTCTATCTGAGAGTTGATATCGGAATATCTAACAATAGGACCTGCAATAAGCTGAGGAAACAGGGAAACGTATAGCATTACATTCAGAGGATTTTTCTGAACCTCCACCTTGCCCGTGTACACATCTATAACATAGCTCATACCCTGGAATGTAAAAAAGGATATACCTATTGGCAAAACTATATTTCTAAGAACAAAATCCGTGCCAAAAAGCCCGTTTATATTTGATATAACAAAGTTAAAATATTTGTAATAGAAAAGTATGCCTAAATTACATAAAAGAGAGCACACAAGGAAGAGCCTTTTTAATATCAAGACTCTCTCAAATTTTGCTATAAGATAAGCACTCACATAGTTTACAATGCAGGAGGCTATCATAACAAATACAAATTTTGGCTCGCCGTAGGCATAAAAGCCCAAGGACATTAAAAGCAAAAATACATTTCTAAGCTCTTTTCTTATAATGCTATGCCCCAAAAGCACAACGGGCATAAACAAAAACAAAAACATAGTTGATGAAAAAACCATACTTTCCTCCGTGTCAGCCTTTTATATAAAGGTTATTTCTTCCTTCGGAATATTGATCTTATGCGGCGATAGACCTTGGCGCAAAATTTCCACAGCCTGTCAGGTATTATAGGGCGCAGCTTTTCCTTTATTGCTCTTTTTATAATATAAGAACCTGCCTTGCCGCTTAAGGAATTACCTAAATTATATTGATATATCATAGTATTTACTAAGCCATAATGAGAATTAAGGCCGTATATTTTAAAGGCTATTTCATTCACCCTACTAAGCATAAAATAAAAATTATCCAATGCAACTTTTGCATATTTGTCACACAAAAGCCAACCGCAGTAATAGCCCTCGTGCTGCACAACAAAGGGGTATATTCTCTCTATGGCATGCAGAAGCGTACCGTCCGGTTTGTTAGGCTCGGGAGGAAAATCCTCATAGTCCCAGTCCTTATCAAAAAGAGTCTTCATTGCCTTTGGTCTGAACCAGAACATAGTGCCTAAAGGTGCAATCGGCTCTTTATCTCTGCTCATATCCACCTTAAGCCCCAATTTGCCTGCAAGTTCGACTGTTACTTCATAGTTATAGCCCCATTCAAAGCTGACTGTAGGGTAATAATCAGAATGATATGGCGGCATTGGCGTAAGCAAGCCGAGGAAGGGATTTTTTTCAAAGGTGTCTATTATATTTTCAACAAATGCCTTGTTGTGCAGTATGTTTTCAAAACAGTGATAAGAGAAGGACTCTCCCTTTATGCCAAGATCCAGCTGACCCACCTTTTTGTCGTGGGCAAAGCATACATAGTCATAATCCATTACAAAGTCCTTTGCCCCTGTAAGCAGTGCGCTCACATCTCTGCCTCTGTTCTTTATAAGAATTACCTCAACCTTTTTGGCATCTATATTTTTAAACCTTTCTTCTATGAGCTTTTTCTTTTCGGGTGTGTTTGTGGTTATATATATATGGGCATTTGAAGGCATTGAAGAGGCATAGTTATAGCAGTAGTCTATAAGGTCTTCAAAATAAATGTGCATTATCAAAGCTACCTTTTTATTTGTATTACAGCCTTCAACCGGCTTATCTGAGGGAAGTATATAGTCAAGGTGCAAATTTCGCCTTATGTCAGCCATATTTTGGGTTCTTATAATATTCTTCCATATCATATCGACATCATAGTCGGTATGATTTTTCAGATAGTCCATAAGCTCCATGCTCTGATGCGCCGTGCTTTGGTTTAAAAGCTCATCATAGTTGTGGAAAAAGCTCCTTCTTTTAAATATAGGACATTTCCTGTTTTTTATTATTTCCACAGGCGCCATAATAATGGGATGAAATGAATGTTTTTCCATATCCTCGGTATTTACATAAGACTTCCACTTATAGCCCTTATCCCCAAAGGTTTTTGTAAAAATTGCCTCGTGACAGCCCACAGCCTCATTATATGAGTTTATTTCGGGCATATCAGCCCAATATTTTTTAAACTCCTCAGATGTGAGCATACTGTTTCTTACGGCAATAAAATGTGACTGTATGTGCTTAGGTATATAGCCGTATTTTATAGTGCCGAAGGGGTCATAATCCACCTTGTGGTATACGGTGAGCCCCCAGAAGTCAACATCCTCCCCATTCATTTCGTCAAATACATCTTTAAAATCATAAACGGGCCCCATAATGGTAGAATTAAACATAACAAGCTCGTCAAAGCTGTCGAGCTTATCGCCCAAACGCTGCATACCTTCTTTATATGCCCACACATCAAAGCCCTTGTTTTCTCTTATAAGTATATCGTCACACAGGCTCTTTAGCCTACTGTGAGCGCCATTTTCAATATCTCCGTTTGAAACAAAAAGGAGATGGGTAAAAAAGTCCTTTACCTTCTCCAAAAAATAAAATACATAGTCGTCAACTATACCGTCTTTGTCATAGAAAAAATATATACCTGCTCTTTTAATATCCTCTTTTTTATTAAGCTTCATAATTTTACCCCCATATATTAGCGCTTGAAACTTCTAAGCGGCTTCGTTATCTTCCATGACAATGAATTTTGAATATAGAATAACTCTCTGTGAAGCTGATTGTTCTTTTCAATAAGCTCTTCAACTTCTTTGCCAAGCTCTGCGATCTTATCTTCGTTATATTTTATGTTCCTTTCCAGTGAGGCGATATATTCGTCTTTCTGACGGGAGGCATTTTCAAGCTCCTTCACATATTCGTCTTTTTTTAGAGAGGCATTTTCAAGCTCCTTCACATAAGCTTCCATCTGTTTGGCGCTGTCTTCCAATGCTTTGACATATTCATCACTCTGCTCCCGCGCATTCTCAAGTATGCTTATATAGTTTTTAAGACCGGTTATCTCCCGCTCATAAACAAACTCATTATCGTTTACTACATCGCCTAATTTAATAGCTCTTTTTAAATAACCCCCTGTATAATAACCCCCTGAAATATGGTCGCAGAAGTTAGCGCGAAGGTCTATAAGAGTCTGCATATCACAGTCAGAGCCCATATGTTCAAACACATTTTTAAAAGGCTCAAATTCTTCAATTTTCGGATCTATATAATACATTGAATAAATAGCATGCAATTTCCAAAGATCGTATAGCACAGGGAAGTCAAAGCCCCATTCATAGTCTATAAAATATGCCTTGTCCTTTAAAATTATGTTGTTGGCAGTGCAGTCAAATACACAATATTTAAGTGCTCTTTTTCCCATAAGTTCCGGAGCATCTCCAAAAACGGCTTTAAAGCTGTCGCTGTTGTCAAACTCACAAAATTCACTCTCGTCAACCTTCATTATGTCAAAAAGAAGGTCTATAGTCTTATAAAAGGCTGTTTTATCATTATTGTTTACGGCGTCCATAAGCCTTTTTGACAGCATTTCGCCTTCTATAAAGTCAAATATAAGCTCTCCGTCCTTAAGAGTACAGGGGCACATTGTCATATTGGGGAAGGTCACCTTGCTGTTTTTATACATATTTTCAATATGCCCTTTTGCTTCGGGCACAGCTGCCTTTTTTATGACAAGCTTCTTTCCGTTTTCTTCGCATATGGAGGTAACTGTCTGATATATTTTTTTATATTGTCTGTTTGCCTTAGTATATATATTTCTCATTTTATTGCCTCCACCAAAAATGAATTAGAAAGCATTTTAAGCTCCTCGCTTTTAGCCAGGCTTTTATATACCTTGCTCTCGTCAAAGCAAACCAGCCTGTAGTTGTCATAGTTGACAAGGGTAGGTATATAGCTCATATCTTCGGGAAAATAATCGTCGCTGTATATCTCAACAGGCAGCTTATAATCGGGGAATGGATAATAAAAATATGTTGACTTAAAGCCGTTTTTAAGTATAAGCTTTTCAAGCTGTGATTTGCTGAAGGTCTTTACCATATCGGTGTTTTCATATCCTTCTATGCCTGCAAAGGGTCTTCCCAGATGGTCTTCACAGCAGCCTGCAAAATATTTAAGCCCCAGCTTGTTTTCTATAGCCACATATAGCTTTCCACCGGGCTTAAGGCAGTCTGATATCTTTTTTAAAAACAGATCGAAGGGCTTATCGCCTTTTATATAATAGCAGGCATATTCCAATACGCCTATGAGTGTTACCACATCATATTTTTTATTTATTTCTATATCCTGAAAGTTGCCTACAAAAATTTCTATATTGTCAAAATTTTTGTTTCTGTAGGCGTTGGCAAGGCTTCTTCTCTTGCTAAGCTCTATGCAGTCTACCTTTTTACATCTTCTTGCAATAGCTCCCGTTAAAGCGCCCATGCCTGAGCCTACCTCAAGTACGTTGTCATTTTTATTTATATCAAGAGGTTCTATTATATTTTCTCTCTGCTTTGACAGCTGATATAATATAGGCCAGCGGTCGTCATTTGAAAGAACTTCGCTGTAGTCATCGGTGGTCTTTACCGTTTCAAGTATTTTATCCTCCACCTCATCGCCTTCATTATACATTTTTCCGTCATCCTTATAATAGTCATAATTAAGGATCACGTTTCCCACTTTTTCTGTCAAGGTGATCACCTCTTTTATTGCATTTTCATTATTTTCTCGATTTTTTCGCTGTTTCCCCAAACTCCCGGAGAGTCATACGCTCTGTCGGGGAAAGCACCGTATTCCAGCTTTATGTCGAAGCCATGCTCCTTTATAAAGCCCTCTACCTTCTCTGCAAGGCTCATAGGCTTGCCTGTACAGCAGTTTATAATTCCGTCAATTTCTGTCTGCATTACGGAGGCTGCTATTTGCTCTGCCAGCTCGTCCACCTGTATAAAGTCATATTTGTTTTTACCCGTTGTAAATGGAAAGGTCTTTTTGCCTTCCTCCGCCGCAAATGTGAGCTTTGCAAATATAGAGTTGTTTTTCTTGTCATCTCCGTAAATGTAGTAGGCTCTAAGCCACTGCAAAACAACATCCTTATCCTTAAGCATTAAAAATGTGCTTCTCCTCAGGGCATCCTTTGCTATGCCGTACATACTGATAGGGTTGCAGGGAGTATTTTCATCTATTGCGCCCTCAAAATATCCAACCTCGTGCATAGTGCCCATAACTGCCAGCTGCTTAAGTCCGCCCTCTGTCATATTTTTTATAAATTCATAGTGCTTAGACAAAAGCCCCATATGAGCATCTGAGTTGTGCACAAACCCGTCCTTCCATGCCATATGTATGCAGGCATCGGGAGAACCTAACTCGGCAAATATATCCTCACTTCCCGAAAATATATCAGCCTTTATTCTTTTTGCCCTTGGGTCTATCTCGTCAATATTAAAATCTGTAGCTATGACCTCTGCGCCGCGCTCAAGCAGTGCCTTTACAACGTGTCTGCCTATATATCCGCCTGCGCCTGTGACCAAAACCTTCTTTTTATCTCCCATTTTATTTTCCTCCTAATTTTCTGCCAAATACATTTCACAAACCTCTTTTGAGTCGCCTATGTGCCTTACCTTGCCTTTTTCAAGCCACATAACTCTTGAACACATCTCTTCAAGAGAGTCTATATCATGAGAAACATACACAACAGTCGTGCCCCCTGCCATAAGTTCCTCCATTCTTTTGGTGCTCTTTTTTTGGAAGGCTATGTCCCCCACCGACAATATCTCGTCTACAATAAGCACATCGGGTATAACTATTGTAGATACAGCAAAGGCAAGCCTTGCCACCATACCTGAAGAAAAATATTTAACAGGCACATCTTTAAAGTCCCAGAGCTGAGAAAAGTCAAATATTTCCGCAACCTTTTCGGTAATAAAGGCTTTATTATAGCCAAGCACCGCGCCGCTTAAATATATATTTTCCGTTGCGGAAAGCTCAAAGTCAAAGCCTGTGCCAAGCTCTATCATAGGTGCTATAGAGCCTTGCACGGCTACACTGCCGCTTGTAGGCTTCATTATGCCTGCGATTATTTTAAGCAGAGTAGACTTGCCTGCGCCGTTGCTTCCCACTATGCCGAATATCTCGCCTTTGTCCACATGAAAGCTCACGCCGTCAAGTGCCCTAAATTTTTTCTTGTCCCGGGCGCTGTCGTTTCTTGCCAAAAGAAATTCCTTTAAGGTTCTTACTTTTCCTCTTTCCAGGTTGTATTCCATAACAACATTATTAACATCTAACATAGACCTACATCTCCATACGATCAAGTGTAATATATAAAATTCCTCTGTGACTTAACAAATATAAAACCGCCAACCGCAAAAAACAATATACCCATCAGAGCACACATACCAAAGCTTGCAGCGCTCGGCACTGTATGATTAAGGGCGATCTGTCTTAGAAAATCTATAAATATATACATAGGGTTGAGCTTGTATATAGTCAAAAACTGCTCCGGCACTAAGTCTATGGGGTATAAAATAGGTGTGGCATACATCCATATTGTAAGGAGTACCCCGTAAAGATGCTGCGTGTCCCTGAAGAATACCTGAAGAGCTGCCAATATAAAGCTGACTCCCATAGAAAACAATATAAGAAATATCATCATATATATTATAAATATATATCCCCACCAGGGCGAAACATCCATAAAGCAGCCAAGCACTATAAACACAAAAATCGAAATAACAAGATTTATAGTGGATGAAAGCACCTTTGATATGGGAAGTATCAGCTTAGGGAAATACACCTTTGTAATAAGTGAAAAGTTAAACACTACAGAGGTAAGTCCCTGATTTGAAGCTTCGTTGAAAAAGTTAAAAAGCACCAGACCCGAAAGGAGATACATTTTATAGTTGTCTACAGCGCTGAACACCTGACTGAACACTATGCTTAAAACTATCATATTGAGCAGAGGATTGAGCACGCTCCAGAGTATGCCCAGCATACTGCCTCTATATCTTAACTTAAAATCTCGCCTCACCAGCTGAGAAAGCAGGAACGAAAACCTGCGCAGAGAAAATATCCGACTAAGTAGCTCCACCTGAAATTCACACTCCTTAACAATGCCCCGTTTTACTTACAAGGCATTTCATCTATATAGCTTTTTAAGCCCTCTTGCCACGAGGGCAAGGGTGAAAATCCGTCATTTATATATTTGCTTCTGTCTAATCTTGAATTTGCGGGTCTTATTGCCTTTGCCCCATATTCTTTACTTGTTATATGTCTGACTGTGCAGTCAAGCCCGCGAAGCCTTATTGCCTCCTCCGCAAGCTCTGCCCAGGTACATTCGCCGCTGTTTGTTATGTTATAAATTCCCGATTTTCCTGCTTTTATAAGCCGATCTATACCCTTTACAAGGTCCTTGGTGTATGTGGGGCTTCCTACCTGATCCCCCACAACGGATATTTCCTTATTTCCCCTTGCCCGCTTAAGTATAGTGCTTACAAAGTTTTTTCCGCCTCTGCCAAAAAGCCAGGACGTGCGTATTATAAGATAGTCACTTGCCTCGCTTATTACGGCATCTTCCCCTTCAGCCTTTGAGAGTCCGTATACCGACAGAGGCGCTCTTAAATCATCCTCTGTGTAAAACCCCTTCTTTTTGCCGTCAAACACATAGTCGCTGCTTAAATAAACTATCTTTGCTCCGCAGCTTAAGCAGGCTTTTACTATATTTCTCGTACCCAGAACATTTGTTTTAAAGCAAAGCTCACGCTCTGTTTCCGCCATATCCACCTTGCTGTATGCTCCGCAGTGTATAACGCAGTCGGGCTTTAGCTTTTCAAAAAAAGCAAGGGTATCCTTTTCTATTGTAAAGTCAAGCTCCGCCCTTGTTATTTTAGCTGCCGAAGCCTTGCCGTAATATCTGATAAATTCACTGCCTAACAAACCGTTAGCACCTGTAACAGCAATCATAAACCATTCTCCTAATAATAAGACTTAAAAATCCCGTTTTTATCTGTTAGAATACATTTTTTCGTAGTAATTCTGATATTCTCCGCTTATAATATTTTCCCACCATTTTTTATTGTCAAGATACCACTTTACAGTCTTCTTGATACCCTCGTCAAAAAGAGTCTTGGGCTGCCAGCCAAGCTCGTTGTGTATTTTGGTGGGGTCTATGGCATAACGCATATCATGTCCCGGTCTGTCAGTGACATACTTAATAAGGTCTTCGCTTTTGCCAAGCTCCTTAAGCACTGTCTTTACCACCTGAAGGTTAGTTCTTTCGTTATGTCCGCCAATGTTATATACTTCTCCTACTCTGCCCTTGTGTATAATAAGGTCTATGGCAATGCAGTGATCCTCCACATAAAGCCAGTCTCTCACATTCTCTCCTTTTCCGTATACGGGAAGCTCTTTGTCATTGAGCGCATTAGCTATCATAAGAGGTATGAGCTTTTCAGGGAAGTGATAAGGTCCGTAATTGTTGGAACATCTTGAAATAGTCACAGGCACTTTAAAGGTTCTGTAATATGCCTGCACCAAAAGATCAGCCGATGCCTTTGATGCGGAGTAAGGGCTTGATGTGTGCAGAGGTGTTTCCTCGGTGAAAAACAGATCGGGTCTGTCAAGAGGAAGATCGCCATACACCTCATCTGTAGACACCTGATGATATCTCTTTATGCCATACTTCCTACAGGCATCAAGCAGCACGCTTGTGCCTATAATATTCGTCTTTAAAAATATATCAGGATTTTCAATAGAGCGGTCTACATGGCTCTCTGCCGCAAAATTAACAACCATATCGGGCTTTTCCTCTTCAAACAGCTTATATACAAGCTCTCTGTCGGCAATATCGCCCTTTACAAATTTAAAGCCGGGTCTGCCCATAACAGGCTCAAGCGTTTCCATGTTTCCTGCATAAGTAAGAGCATCAAGGCATATTATTTTATAGTCGGGATATTTGTTTGTCATATAATGCACAAAATTTCCGCCTATAAAGCCTGCGCCGCCTGTAACTATAATATTCATTATTTCACCTCATATATAAAGTATTCTGTTGATTTGCTTATGTTTTATTTAAAGCCCAAAAAAGGGTAAATATATACTTACACATACTACTTTAAGTATATCCCAAATAAGCCCAAAAATCAAGCATTATTTTAGCCCTCCAAGCCCTTTACCCAGCAGCATATACAAAGTGTAAATATATAAAAAAGTTCCGACCAAGATAGTGATCGGAACAAAATTATTATGCCAATTTTGCGTCAAGTCTTTCGGCTATTGCCTCTAAAAATTCCTTGCTGTTGACTTTCTTTTTATTTTCAAGCTTTGACAGTATGTAAAGATCCCCTGTCATAATACCGCTTTCAATGGTTTCTATAGTTGCACTCTCAAGTGCATCTGCATATTTTACAAGCTCACTGAGTCCGTCAAGCTCTCCTCTCTTTCTGAAAGCTCCGCTCCATGCAAATATAGTAGCCACAGAGTTTGTAGATGTTTCCTCGCCCTTAAGATGTTTATAATAATGTCTTTGTACAGTGCCGTGAGCCGCCTCATATTCATAATTGCCGTCGGGAGAAACAAGCACCGAGGTCATCATAGCAAGCGAGCCAAAGGCAGTTGATACCATATCGGACATTACATCGCCGTCATAGTTTTTACAAGCCCATATATAGCCGCCGTTTGAGCGTATTACTCTTGCCACGGCATCGTCTATAAGTGTATAGAAATATTCAATGCCTGCCTTTTCAAATTTGTCTTTATATTCGTTTTCAAATATTTCGGCAAAAATGTCTTTAAATCGATGGTCGTACTTCTTTGAAATAGTGTCCTTCGTTGCAAACCAAAGGTCCTGCTTCATATCAAGGGCATAGTTAAAACAGCTTCTTGCAAAGCCCTCTATGCTTTTGTCTATATTGTGAAGTCCCTGTATAACGCCGTCGCCTTTAAATTCCATAATGGTTTCTCTGGTTTCGTTTCCGTCTTTGTCGGTATATACAAGCTCTGCCTTTCCGCCGCCCTTTACCTGCATTTCTACGTTTTTATATACATCTCCGTAGGCGTGCCTTGCTATTGTAATGGGCGCCGTCCATGTGGGTATGTAGGGCGTAATGCCCTTTACAAGAATAGGTGTTCTGAAAACCGTTCCGTCAAGTATGGCTCTTATAGTGCCGTTGGGCGACTTCCACATTTCCTTAAGGTTGTACTCTGTCATTCTTGCGGCATTGGGAGTTATTGTGGCGCACTTAACTGCCACCCCGTATTTCTTTGCTGCCTCTGCGCTCTCTACGGTTACCTTGTCGTCTGTTTCGTTTCTGTGTTCAAGCCCCAGATCATAATATTCCGTCTTTAAATCAACATAGGGTTTTATAAGTATATCCTTTATCCACTTCCAAAGGATTCTCGTCATTTCATCTCCGTCCATTTCAACAATAGGCGTTGTCATTGCGATTTTTTTCATAGCTTTATCCTCCTAAAAAAATAAGGCTTCCCTAAGGATGCCTTCTTCAGCAACTTAAAACATTATATAATCTTTGCCTGTTTATGTCAAGATGTTTTATAAGAGCCAATATGCCCAAAACATTAAAAAAGCCGTTTCACGACCCTTAAGGTAATGAAACGGCAAAAAATTATTGTCTGCTGTTTACAGCAAAATCAAAGAAGTCTTCAAATTCTTTTAAAAACATAGTATCTCTAAGACAAACAAAATTAAACTCGTGTGTAAGGTCACATCCTTTTACATGAACCTGCTTTAATTTGCCTCTCTTAAGCTCCTCCTTAGCAGCTGCCTCATAAGTAAAAGCAATGCCATAATCATCTCCTACAAGTCTTTTAATGGCTTCAATGCTTCCCAGCTCCAGATAGGGTTTAAAATTGTCAAATGAAAAGCCCATCTGACTAAGATGATTTTCCAATATGTTTCTCGCTCCCGAACCGCTCTCACGGACGATAAGCCTTTTGTTAAAAAGCTCTTCAATAGAAACAGTCCTGTCGCCAAGCTCCGATTTGGGAGAGCAGATACATATGTATTTTTCATTGGAGAACAACTTATACCAATACATACTTTTATCAAACTGACCTTCTACTATGGCAAACTCAAGCCTGCCCGTTTTGAGCATACTAAGAAGTCTTGAAGTGTTTTCAACCTCCATAGATATCTTGATCTGCGGATTTTGATCTAAATATTTTTCGAGAATATGTGGCATAACATATTGCCCTATAGCTTTTGTTGCGCCCATACTTATAAGCTTTGGTTCGTCGGCTATTTTCTTGATCCTTTCATCTATCCTGTTGCTGTCTGCGCTTAGTGTTATAAGCATATCCCTGAGCAATTCACCTGACTTAGTAAGCCGCATATTTTTTCCGTCCTTTACAAAAAGACGTACTTTATATTTTTCTTCAATATATTTTATATGCTGAGTAACCGCAGGCTGGGTAAGACCAAGCTTTTCTGCTGCCTTAGTGTAATTTTTGCTTTCGCAGACCGTTAGAAAAGTATTTACTCTGAAATCAAGCATATATCTCACCCCCTTTATAAAAATACCTTAAAATTTGATAAACCGTACCTTCTTCTGTCTTATAATTAAATTATATAATCTTTCTGCTTTTTTTGCAAGTGTTTTTTTCCTTAAATAATCGTAAAAAATTGATTTTATTTGATATTTCCACAAGATATCATAAAATTTGAGTTATTTTAAATGTTAAAGTTATGTAATAATAAAGGCTCTATAATAAATACAGAGCCTTAAAAATCTTATTATTACAGGGCAGCTTTTCTTCTCATTATGTCCATACATTTAACGGCTTTGGCTGTTTTTATTTTTATAAGCTCCTGAGCATGGGGCGCCGACTCTCTTAAGCCACCCTCAATATCAATAATTTCGTCAATTTTTTGCTTAAAATTTTCGCCCCCTGCACATAAAAACTCAACCTCGTCCCCTACAGAAAATTTATTTCTCTGTTCTATAAGGGCTATTCCCGTTTTGCTGTCATATTCCTTAACTAAGCCAATGAAGTCATAGTTTTTGATATATGCCGAATTTTCATATATCTGCGACTCACTGTCGGGTCTTCCGAAGTAAAAGCCTGTTGTAAAGCCCCTGTAGCTTGCCTTTTTAAGCTCCTCAAGGTAGTAAGGCTTTTTGCTTTCATAAAGCCCCGGGTCTTTAAAATAGTCGTCTATGGCCTCTCTGTACGCCTTTACGGTCACTGCGCCGTAGTAGGCGGTCTTTATTCTGCCCTCTATTTTAAAGCTTCTTATACCGCTTTTAACAAGCTCGGGTATATGCTCTATCATACAAAGGTCTTTAGAGTTAAATATATATGTTCCTCTCTCGTCCTCACTTACGGGCAAAAGCTCGCCCTCTCTTGTGGCTTCGGTTATATAATACTTCCATCTGCAGGGGTGTGTGCAAGCGCCTCTGTTGGCATCTCTGCCCGTAAAATAAGCAGAAAGCAGACATCTTCCCGAATATGATATGCACATTGCCCCGTGCACAAATGCCTCAACCTCTATGTCTGCATTTTTAACCATATCCCCTATCTCAACAAGGGAAAGCTCTCTTGCGGCAACTATCCTTTCCGCCCCAAGCTCCTTCCAGAAGTTTGCGCTCATATAGTTTGTGTTGTTTGCCTGTGTGCTTATATGGATGCTAAGCCCCGGAGCAGCCTTTTTTGCTATATAAAACACACCCGGGTCGGCTATCAGAACAGCATCCGCCTTCATATCGTAAAGGCTTTTGAAATATGCCTCCATGTCTTTAAGGTCGTAATTATGGGCAAATATATTGCAGGTGACATATACCTTCACCCCGTGTGCGTGAGCATAGCTTATGCCCTCTGCCATTTCCTCGGGAGTAAAATTCTTAGCCTTAGCCCTTAGCCCAAAGCTCTCTCCCCCTAAATATACAGCATCAGCCCCATAATTTATAACGATCTTAAGCTTTTCAAGATCCCCTGCGGGAGCAAGCAATTCGGGCTTTTTTATTTCAGTTTTCTGCATATTGCCATACCTCCGCCTATAGTCAGCAGGCTTGTTTCAAGACTGTCGTTTGTGCAAAGCTCATTTAAAAACTCTCTGAGCCTTGTCCAAGTGGTTCTGTTGCGCCTTTTTATTTCAAGCCGCTCCTTTCCTATTTCTCCGTCAAGCATAACATCGTCGGCAATGAGTATGCCTCCGACCTTAAGCAGCCTCAGGCAGTCGGGCAATATGTTTATATACTGCCCCTTGCCGCCGTCCATAAATATAACGTCATAGCTTCCCCTAAGTGTAGAAACCACCTCATTTATGTCGCCCTCTATCATTCTTATGCTGTCGGTTTTGCCAAGTCTTTTTATGTTTTCCTTAGCTTCCTCTATCATTTCGGGATATCTGTCAATGGTGGTCACCTTGCCGCCCTTTTCAAGATAGTCTGACATAAAGCAGGCAGAAAAGCCTATGGCTGTTCCCAGCTCCAAAATTTCCTTAGGCTTTACAAGCCCTAATATGACTGCCATAAGCCCTACGCTGTCTTTGGGTATTATGGGATAGTCGTTTTCATAGCCGTAGCTCTGAATGTCCCCCAGCTCCCCCTTTCGCATAGGCAAAAGAGAGTCAATATAATCATATAAAGTTTTATCGGAAATAACCATAATCATAACCCCGATATATATTTTTGTTTAGCAACTAAAAATTCGTCATAATTGTCTGTAAAGAAATGCTGTCCCGTTTCGGTGTTTTCAAGTACATAGTAGATATAGTCTGTGGCTGCCGGGTAAATAGCGCCTTCAAAGGAAGAAAGCCCTGCATTTCCTATAGGTCCTTTAGGCAGACCCTCTACCTGATAGGTGTTGTATTCAGACTCTATCTGCGTATCTGCCTCAAATACCCTGGCAGATTTTTCATGCTTTGCATAAAGCACGGTAGCATCCATCTGAAGCTTCATACCCTGAGCAAGACGGTTGTAAATAACAGAGGCTACAATAGGTCTTTCATCGGCATATTTAACTTCTTTCTCGATTATAGAGGCTATTATAACATAGTCGTCAAGTGTATATTCACCGTTTGGAACATTAAGTCCCTCTACAACTCTGTTGTTGAAGTTTTCAAGCATAACATTTACAACATCCCAGGCAGTATAGTTGTCATATATAAAATATGTATCAGGGAAGAGATATCCTTCAAGACGGTTTTCTCTTTCGGGTATATCGGCAATAAAGTCATAGTCAAACTCGCCGTTGTCGCACTCATCAAAAAATTCATCCCGGCTGCATACTCCGGCTTCTTCAAGCTTATCGGCAATATCATATACAGAGTCGCCCTCTATAACGGTAAATTTCATATAATCTTCTCCGGGAGGAGTTGATAAAGCCTCCATAAGCTCGTCAAAATCCATATAATTTGAAAGCTCAAAACTGCCATAGCTTATCTCGGTGTCGGCGTTTTCAAGCTTGCACTTCATTCTGAAGAAAAACGGCGACTCTATAATGCCCGCCTCGTGCAAGGTCTCGGAAATAGTCTTAAGGTCAGAGCCTTCTTCAATTTCTATGGTAGTAAAAAACTCTTCACGATCCTTCTTTTCGTCCGTGTTAAGAACGCCGCTTCTTGCGTGGAAGTAAAGTGTCGCAATATGCACCGCAAAAATAATAAATACAATAAATATCAAAAGAAAAATTACCGAAAAAATACGTCCTGCATAATGAAATGCCGACCTTTTCGGTTTTTGTACCGGTCGTCTTGTTCGTCCCTGTCGTCTTGTTCTTCGTTCTGCCATAATTACTCTCCATTTCTGTTAAAGTCGTAGACAATGTTCATAAGTGTCAGTCCGTTGGGTACAAGGGTCTTGCCTGCTTTAGTCCTGTCTTTATCCGCAATAATAGTTTCCACGTCTTCAGGCTTTAATTTGCCAAGCCCTACATAGACAAGGGTGCCGGCTATAATTCTTACCATGTTGTAAAGAAAGCCGCTGCCCGTAACAGTGATATCAATAATATTGCCTTTTCTGTCAACAGAAAGGTCAAATATTTCTCTGACCGTTGTTTTAGCCGTAGAGCCGGAGGCACAAAAGGCTTTAAAATCCTTCTCGCCTATAAAATAACCGCAGGCTCTCACCATATTGTCAAGCCGTAGTTCATAAGGTATAAAATCACTGTATCGTAAAAGAAGCGGATCGGGGAAGTTGTCGTTTAAAAGCCTATATCTGTAGGTCTTTTTTATAACGCTGTATTGAGGATGAAAGCTCTCGTCTACCTCCAAAGCCCCTCTGCATACAATATCGGAAGGCAAAAATGAATTGAGGGCATAAGGTATTTTCTCCGTGGGAACGGTAAAGTCTGCATTAAAAACAGCCCCCTGCCCCAGAGCGTGCACCCCGGTGTCGGTCCTGCTGGAGCCTCTCACCTTTATATCGGTTTTTAAAAGCTCTGACAATGCCTCCTCTACCCTCTGCTGCACCGTTATATAATTGTTTTGCCTTTGCCAGCCATAATAGTCTGAGCCGTCATAGGCAATTTTAAGCAGGATCTTCCTCATTTGTATAATTCCTTTCACAATACATCTATTTATTATAACATACATTTTATGACAAATAAAGAGCAAATGTAAAAAAACATAAATAAAAATAGTATAATATCAGCTTTTTTATACTTAAGGAGCTTATATTTTGTTCTGCCCTCGCCGCCCCTGTAACATCTCGCCTCCATGGCAAGGGCAAGGCTGTCAGCCCGTCTGAAAGCAGACACAAAAAGAGGTATCATAAGAGGCAGCATAGCCTTTGCCTTTTTAAAAATGCCGCCCTCGTCAAACACGGCTCCCCTTGACATCTGGGCAAGCTTTATTTTGTCAAGCTCGTCTAAAAGAGTAGGCACAAACCTCAGAGAAATGGTTATCATCATGCCGATTTCGTGAGCGGGCACTTTAAAAATACTCAGTGGCTTTAAAAAGCTCTCTATAGCATCAGCCATAGCAAGATAAGTAGTTGTAAGAGTGACCACAGAGGACATAATTATAAGAACGCTCAGCCTTATAAATATTTTAACAGACAACAAAACGCCCTTGTCGGTTATCTTAAACACCCAAGCCTGAAATAAGACCTTCCCATCATGGGTAAAAAACAAATTTATAATTACAGTGAAAATTATAATGTAAGCAACGCCCCTAAGCCCCTTTATAAGCAGCCCAAAGGGCACATGGGAAAGCCATATGCAAACCGCAAGGGTCAGAATAACAACTGCATACTCCAAAGGTGATGTGCTTAAAAACACCCCCACAATATACACAAGCAAAAATATGAGCTTTGCCCGAGGGTCCAGCCCGTGAATAACAGATTTTACATCATAATATCGTCCTATTGTTATATTCATAATATCAACTCATTCTTTTAACAAGACTATTTACCAAACCGTCCGCCGTCAGAACCTCTTTCGGCAGACTTATGCCTTTTAATTCAAGATATTTTTTAAGCCTCACAACCTCGGGCACGTCAAGCTCCACCCTTTGCAAGTCTTCGTAGTCTTCAAAAATTTCCTCAGGAGTGCCCTGTTTATAGACCCTGCCCCGGTTTAAAACAATTATATTGTCAGAATATTCCGCCGCATCCTCCATACTGTGAGTAACGGAAATAACGGTCAGCCCTCTTTCAAGCCTGATGTTGTTTATACAGTCGGCAATATCTTTTCTTCCTGCAATATCAAGCCCTGCTCCCGGTTCATCAAGAACAAGCACCTCGGGCTTTAAAACAAGTATGCCCGCTATGGCAGCCCTTTTCTTCTCTCCCCCTGAAAGCTCAAAGGGCGAGCTTTCATACTTTTCCTCGGGAAAGCCCACAGCTTTTAACGCCAAAGCCGCCTCACGCCTTGCCTCAGCTTCAGAAAGCCCCATATTCAAAGCCCCGAACATAACATCCTTAATTACAGTTTCTTCAAAAAGCTGATGATCCGCATTCTGAAAAACCAAAGCGACCTTTCGCCTGATGTCTGCCGAAGTGCCAACCTCCTTGCCCCTGAAATAAACATTCCCCTTCAAGGGCTTATATAAACCATTCAAAGTCCTCATAAGAGTGCTTTTTCCTGAGCCTGTATGCCCTATAACGGAGGTAAAGCTCCCTTCCTTTATGTCAAAGTCAAGCCCTTTAAGAACAGGCTCTTTGCCATACGCATAATATAAGTCCCTTATCTCTAATATGTTGTCAGGTGTTTTCTTCAATTCATTTTTGTCAATAGTTATGTTGGAATTATATTGTGAGACCAAAGCAGCTATTTCATCTCCAAGCCCTTCACAGGTATATATCTTAGCCCCAAAGCCAAGCCTTGCGCCTATGTCGGTGTAGAAAGGCGGCTTAAGCCCCAGCTCCTTAAGTCCCGAAATGTTTAAAAGCACATCCTCACGATCTCCCCCAAGAACAATACGCCCCTTTTCCATAACATAAATTTTATCGCATAGAGCGGCTTCCTCTATAAAGTGAGTTATCATAACAACAGTAAGCCCATATTCTTCCCTGAGCCTGAAAACAATATTACATACATCACGCCTGCCCTTAGGATCAAGCATTGCCGTAGCTTCGTCCATAATTATACACTCGGGGCGCAGTGCTAAAATGCCTGCAATGGCTATCTTCTGCTTTTGTCCCCCCGAAAGCCCGTCAATAAGGCTGTGCTTAAACTTAGTCATACCCACAGCCCCAAGGGCATCGTCTATTCTTTCATCCATATCTTTTTGGGGAAGACCTATGTTTTCAAGTCCGAAGGCAATATCCTCATCTGCAAGGCTTGCCACAAGCTGATCGTCGGGGTTTTGAAATATCATACCCACACTTTGACATATTGCCCAAAGCTCGTCGCCCTTAGTATCTTTTCCCATAACGAAAACATTGCCTTTATCAGGCAGCAAAAGCCCGTTTATAAGTTTGCCAAGTGTAGACTTGCCCGAGCCGTTGTGCCCTAATATGCAGATAGTCTCACCGTTTTTTATATCAAGGCTGACACCGTCAACGGCAGGCGCTTTATTTACGTCATAAGTGAAGCTCACATTTTTTATGTTTATAATATTATCCTTCATTCTGCTTACCCCCAAAATATTAATTATATTAACATAAATAACCGTAGGTTTCAACAGATTTGTTAAAAATAACACGTGCCGCGGCTGTTTTGCTCACATTGCATACGCAATGCAGCAAAACAACCACGGAGGGGGAGGGGCGGCGGGGCAAGCCAAAGAAACAGGGGGAAACAAATAAATTTGTTTCCCCCTGTTTCTTTGGCTTGCCCCGCCGCCCCTTGTGCCGCATCGCAAAGGGGTAAGAGAATAGGCGAGACTATAATTTTTATTTAGAATTTAACCGAAGCTTTGAGTACCTTCTGAAGTATTTTCTGAGCATCCGCTGTTGTTACTGTTCCGCTGTTATCTACATCGGCTCTTTCAACCTTCCATCCGCTGTTTGCTTTTTCGGGAGAAGTTGAAAGAATATAAGCTGCTGCGGAGTCATTACTTGTTATTATACCGTCGTTGTCGATATCTCCGAGACCATCAATTACAAGAGAAGCCATAGCCTCATCAAGCGCCTTAAGAGCCGCGTCTACCTCTGCCTGAGTTGCGTTTTCGTCAGCAAGCACGCTTAACGCCTTTGTAAGAGCAGCAGAAACTGCCGCAAAGCTATCTTTTGTATATATATTACTGTCAAGTGCCTCAGCTGAATTTATAGCATTATCAAGCTCTGTTTTATCAACAGTTACTTCTTCAAGGCTTTCGGTAAGAATAGCATTTGCATATTCTTCTATCTTTGTATATCCACTTGCGCCTATCTCAGCAGCATCGTTTTTAGCCTTGTCAAAGCCAAGCTGATCTTCCCATCTATCCGGCATACCGTCTTCGTCTGTGTCAGCAAGCTCAGATGGAGTTGTGTCAAGCTCCGCTGCATCCCAGCCGCCTACGTCATTCTGAGAGTCGATAAGCCCTGTAGAGCCTTCGCTGCCGTTAGGAGCATTGCCTGTTCTTACATTTTCAACAACTCTTTCGTCTATCTTATCTCTTCTGAAGCTTGCGCCTGCATTGTCAAGCACGTCTTCATAGGCTGCTTGTGCAGTAGCTGTTGTAATAGGATAGTCATGTATGTATTCGCCGTTATTAACAGTCACTTTCACCGGTGTATCGTCACCCTTATAAGGCTTTTTAACTATCTCTATTTCAACATTATCGTCAATATTATTGGCAAAATTAACCTTTGTAGGGCCATACTGCGCCTTTGAAGCAACAGGGTCGTTTACTTCTACGCCTTCCTGATTGTCATTTGTTATTGAGTCGTTGCCAACCATTAAATTGCCGTTTATATACATAGTAGGACCTGTTGGGCTGTTTGAATTTTTCGGTGAGCCATCATCATTTGTGTATGTATAATTAAGCTCTGAATCAGCCAAGAAGAAATGCTTTGTATTATTCTTTCCCGCAGGACCGGGCTTATAATAGTTGTTTACGATATTAAGTCTTATGCCGTTTTCTCCGCCGTAAGCGCCGTCAGCCGAACGCCAGTTGTAGAAAACATTGTTTCTTATGTCTACAAGTCCCTCATGGTCCTGGGTATCCTCATAGGCTGTTGTAGAAGCGCTGGTGCCGATCTTAGGTACACGGTTGTTGTGTGTGGATATAAGATTATGGTGGAAGGATGAATTTACACCGCCCCATATACCGCCATAGCCATGAGCGCCTTTAGAGTGGCCTGATACGTTAAGACTTTCGCTTATTATGCAATACTGAGCCGTGAAATTCTTAACCTGATATACGCTTAAGTCTTCGTCTACAGACCAGCTTATGCTGCAGTGGTCGAATATGATGTCGTGTCCGCCTCTTGCGCCGAGACCGTCTTCTTCAGATGTACCATATTTACCTTCTTCATAGCCCATTCTAAATCTTAAATATCTCATTATGATATTGCTGCCCCTGAAGTTGACATTTTCGCCGCCAATACAGATGCCGTCACCGGGAGCCGTCTGACCAAGTATGGTAAGATTGCTTGCGCCTATAGTGAGTCTTTTCGTAAGCATAATAGTTCCTGCCACATCAAACACAATAATTCTGTTATCCTTAGAAACAGCATCAACAAAAGAGCCTGCACCCGAGTCGTTAAGATTGGTTACATGATAAACCTCTATTTTGTCGGCTGCTCTTGCGCCCTGAGAATACATACCGCCGCCCTCAGCACCGGGAAAAGCCACAAGCTTGTCTGCCGCAAAAACAGGGCATGTACTTACAGCCATTAAAGCTGCTAACGCAGCAGCTGCAAATCTTTTAAGTTTCATAATATATTCCCCCTTTTAAGCTATATTATATATTATATCACACATTAGTAAAATGTAAATAACATTTTACTCAAAAAAACCTCTTACACTTAAGTAAGAGGAGAATTATAAGTAACTTGATTAAATACCTGCGTCTTCCTTTTGTTTGGTGTCTAAATTATCCATTGCATATCTGCAGCTTTGCGACACAAGGTTATTGAGGGAAACATTTTTACTTTGTGCAACCGCTTCCATTTCTCTTACAAGATCTACCGGCAGTCTAAAAGTTTTTGTCACACATTCCACCTTTTTTACGCTGAACATCTGCATCACCTCCGTTAAGTAAACATTTTACACAATTTTGTCTTTTTATTAAACCCCCTGTTTTTGCAATATAATTATTAGTATATTACATATATATCATATGGCTTGCTTGCAGAGTTTATACGTAATGGGATATGTTAAATTATTATAATTTGTAATTTGCAAAATTTTGAAAACAAAAAACCGCCCAAAGAGCGGTATATTTTAGTTGAGCTTATTAACAAGTTTTGCAAGACGTGACTTCTTTCTTGAAACAGTGTTCTTGTGATAAACACCCTTAGAACAAGCCATGTCCATTGCCTTTGTAGCAGCAACAAGAGCCTTGACTGCCTCTTCCTTGTTGCCCTTATCAACAGCGACAACAACTTTCTTGATTGCTGTCTTTGTAGCAGATGTGATCATCTTGTTTCTTAAAGTCTTTTTGTTGATAACTAAAATACGCTTTTTTGCTGATTTAATGTTAGCCATGAAATTTCCTCCATAAAATTATTTTAGGCCCTACGGCCAAAGGATTATTTTTTTCATTCACGGCATATTATACATCTGAATTTATACCTTGTCAAGCATTTTTTACATAATTTTCAAAAAGCCCTTGAGGTCATGTTTACAGCCTAAAGCCTCATTCTCTTCTTATATTGACAGAGCAAATAGCTCAATATCAAAAATCCCGTGACATAAACATAGACACGGGAATGGAACAACAGCACATAAATTATCTGCCGGAGGTCATGCCCCTACGGGACACCAACAAGGTTCCGGGGCAGCCGTCGGGCAGCGCCGCGCAGCAACACAAAACCGCCCATCAACTGTCTGCGACAGTTGATGGGCGGTTTTGTGTTGCTGCGCATGGCGCTGCCCGACGGCGGTTCGGCGGAGGGGCATCAAGGGGAGGACAGGTCCTCCCCTTGATGCCCCTCCGCCGAACCGGCAAGTCCCATTACCCGGTCGGCGTTCCGTTCTTCACGGGTCGGCTCCATAACTAACCCCACCCACCCGCCCTACTCCGGTGCCGCTGTGGCTTATAGCTTTCATGATACGCTCCGGCAGAAAGCAACCGCAATATTCTTGGCTACCCGCAAAAAAATCCCCTCACCTACGAATAAGCATCCGCAGTATGAGGGGATAATTTTATTTTCTGTGTATTCTATGCTTTTGTGGTGAAAGTGTAATATCCCTTATAGGGTAAGGCGCATCAAGCACTGTTTCAACAGCCCTTGCCACTTCTATGGGAGACAAGCTAAACTCGATCCCTTCTTCACATTCAAAATCAGCATTATTATAGAAGGCTGTGTCTGTCATATCTGGATGTATCACCGAAACCTTCACACCGTATTTTCTTGCCTCGTCAAACAAGCTTTCCGAAAATGCTGTAAGGGCAGCCTTTGTAGCACCGTAAGCCGCTCCGTGAGGGCTTGAACTTTTAGCCGTGACTGATGATATATTTATTATTCTTCCGCCCTTTCTCTTAAGCTCTCTCAGCATAAGAGATGTTATGATCATAGGCGCTTCTATATTAACAGCCGTCATTTCATGTATTTTTTCGGCAGATATTTCCTCGTGCAAGCCAAAATATCCTACTCCTGCACAATTCACCAGTACATCCACGTCATTTCTTATTTTTTTAATTTCTCTGCACAACTTTTCCCTGTCTTTAAGGTCTATAAGCAAGGGTTCAAAATTCTCTTCAAAGGGTATTTTATCAAAATTTCTTCCTATACCATATACAAAATATCCTTTATTTATAAAAAGTCTGCATATTTCCAGTCCTATACCGGAGGTAGCGCCGGTGATAACTGCTTTTTTCATAATTATTTAAACTTGAATACAGAAAATTCTTTGTCGTCATAAAGTACCGTCCAACAAGATCTGCCATCAGGAGTCAGATAAGTATATCCGCTTTTTGGAAGGTCGGCACCGTACATCTTCTTCATTCCGCCATCAGTAATCACTTTACCGCTTGCATTTAAATGACAATAGTTAGCAATGCCGCCATTTTCCCACATTATAAGTATATCATCATTTGATATCTTCTTAACGGTAACATTACTGATGTCCTCGCCTTCATCTATATATTTAACAGCGCCTTCCATATCGGCATACTGGTCAGCGGATACTGTACTTACATACAGCTTTGCGGTCGAACCGTTATCAACTGTTCCTACGCCAATAATGGTTGATTTTGTAGCTTCAAGACCTGCCAGATCAACGTCTTGCCCGGAAATTGTCCTTACAAGCGTACCCTCAGGTGTATAAGCCTCAAGACCTGATTTTGAAAGGCTTACTACAGCATGCTCTGCTCTTGCATCCATATCATTTTTTTCAATTCTGATAAGACCAACGCTCTCTCCGTTGCTTATTGCAAAGTAATATGTATTATTGTCAAATACGCAAGCCTTTGTTCTGTTGACTTCATATCTGTAAACATCCTTAAAGCCAAGACGCATACCGCCTACACCAAATGTAAGCTGCATAGAATTTTTGTCAATTACAAAGCTTCTGTTATTTTTATAATAATCGCTTGAATATTTATATTCTGTCACTACATCGTTAATAAACAGTACGTTTCCTTCAAGCTTAAGGTGGTTTTCGTTGCTGTTAAAAACTTTTGATGCGTAAACCTGATCCCCTTTAATCATAAGAGAGCCTACTCTTTTAAAGGTTAAATCATATTTTAAAACATTATATACTGTTACGCTTCCTCTGCTGTCAGGATTATCATTTCCCAAAAGTATGTAGTGATAGTTGCCGTCATAAGCATATCCGCCGACCTTTTCGGCTGTGAGCTTGATTTTTTTATTTTCCTTAAGTTTTCTGCCTGCGGCGTCAAAAATATCGACATTGATATAGCCGTCAGCCACATTTATAATGCCCGGGCTGCCGTCTCTTTGAATAAAGGCATAAGACTGCTCGTCAGAGCCAAGCTGTGGGTAGAAGCTTAATGAATTGTTGATAACATTAAGCTCCGATGCAAATATATTTGCTGTGAAGATCATGCAAAAAATTACAGATAATATTATCTTTTTCATGGTTGCCCTCCTTAATATGGTATATTCTTTTAAAAAAACTACTAAATTTAGTATAACATAAAAAATATATCTTGTCACCAACAACTTTATAATTTGACAAATTCTTTATTTTGATTTATAATTAATTAAGATTTGTAAAGAAATAATTAACTTTTTCACCTGTACGAAGGAAGTGAAGCTGATGACATATACAGTTCTTATATTAGACAATAACGATGAAACCATTGATCTTTTAAGAATTTTATTAAACGGAGAAGGCTATAACATTATTATTGCCAAAAACGGCAAAGATGCCTTAGATAAGGTAGACGATACTATAGACCTTATAATAATGGATATAGCCCTTAAAGATGAAAACGGTTTTATTGTATGTAAAGAGCTCAGGGGCAAAACAAATGCGCCTATTATTGTACTTTCTGAAATTGACGGAGAATCGGAAAAGGGCTTTGCTTTTTCAGCGGGAGCAGACGATTATATGACAAAGCCGTTTTCATACAGCGAACTTGAATTTCGCATAAAGGCTCACATACGCCGCTATTATGTATATTGCGGAAAGGAAAGTAAAAACGACGGAAGCATAATAAAAATCAAAAATCTCGTAGTAGACACAAGCTCTCAGCTTGTAACCGTTGACAACAGGCGCATACCTCTTACCACAACGGAGTACAGCATATTGGCACTTATGATAAAGGAGCGCAAAAAAATATTTTCATCCGAAGAAATTTACGAAAAAATATGGAAAGAACCCTATTTCTACAATGCAAACAATACAATAATGGTCCATATTTTAAAGCTCAGAAAAAAGATAGAAAACAACAGCAAAAATCCTGAAATTATAAAAACTGCCTGGGGCAAGGGTTATTATATAGACTGAGGTATTATATGAAAACAATTCTTAATGATATAAAAACAAAAAATCTCAAGCCTCTATATCTGATCTACGGAGAGGAAGGAAAGCTTCGGGAAGATACTGTTAAAAAGTTAGAGACCGCCGCCCTTGAAAACGACGGAATAAAAGACGGCTTTGAAGGCAGCTTTGACCCTGACGAAATAATAAATTCCGCAAACACTCTGAGCCTTTTCGGCGGAAAAAGACTTATTGTAATAAAAGACTCAAACTGTTTCGGAAGCTCTGGCTATGAAAAGCTGATGGACTATTTTAAAAACCCCAACCCCGACTGCGTTATGATATTCAACGAAAAAAAGGTAGACAAGCGCAGCAAGCTATATAAGGCATTTAAAAAATCGGGATATGAATTTGAGTGTAAAAAACCGTCTATCAAAGAAATAAGAGCCTTTTATATAAAAGAAGCAAAGGCAAAGGGCTTTGGGCTTGACTACGATGCTCTTGAAGCTCTCACCGCAAACTCCGAAACCGACCTTGCGGCATGCGAAAATGAATTTGAAAAGCTGTGCAGCTATTGTCTGGGGAAAAGCAACATAACAAGCGATGACGTTGAAAATATAGTCAGCAAAAAGATGGAAAGCAAGGTTTTTGACCTTATAGACGGCGTTGTATTTAAAAAGCCTGCAAGAGCTATTGAAATACTTAAAAATATGATGCTTCTTAAAGAAAACTCTGTTGGTATAGTTATATCCCTTGCAAAGCAATTCAGAACAATACTACAATATAAATTTCTTTCGGATAAAATGACAAATGAAGAGATCGCCAAGCATTTAGGTGTACATCCCTATGTAATAACCAAGGCTTCAAGACAGGCGAAAAACTTTTCAAACGCTCAGCTTCTTTCCGCACTAAAGGACTGCCGGGACCTTCTTGAAAACAACTTTTCGGGCAACATTGATATAGTAAACGGAATAGAAGTCCTGATATTAAAATACGGTACAAAATAAGGTGATAGATAATGAAAGCTATGGTTTTGGCAGAAAAACCCTCTGTGGCTCGTGACATTGCCCGTGTTTTGGGAGCAACGAGCCGTGGAGAAGGTTTTTTGTTTAATGATGAATATATAGTAAGCTGGGCTGTGGGACACCTTATAGGGCTTTACGACCCCGAAGACTATGACGAGAGCTTAAAAAGATGGAAAAGAGAGTCCCTACCCATTATTCCCTCCGAAATAAAGCTCAAGGCTCTTAAGGAGGGCAAATCTCAGCTTAATGTGATCAAAAAACTCATGAACAGCAAGGAAGTGGAATACATAATCTGTGCCACCGATGCGGGACGTGAGGGCGAGCTTATATTCAGATATATATACAGCTTTATAAAATGTAAAAAGCCCTTTAAAAGGCTTTGGATCTCCAGTATGACCGACAAGGCGATAAAGGATGGCTTTAACAGTCTTAAGGACGGCAGCGAATACAACAATTTGTATAATTCAGCAAAATGCAGAAGCGAAGCCGACTGGCTTGTAGGCATAAACGCATCAAGGGCTTTTACTCTTAAGTATAACGTGCTGTTAAGCATAGGAAGAGTGCAGACCCCCACCCTTGCCATAATATGTGCAAGACAGAAGGAAATAGACAGCTTTGTACCCGATGATTATTTTGAGGTAACGGCAAATTTCGGCGACTATAAAGGACTTTGGACGGATATTTCAAAAAATGACTCCAAAATAAAAACCGAAGAACTTGCGGATAAAATAATTGCCGAAACCAAGGGTAAGGACGGAATAGTAAAAAGCATTAAAAATGAGGAGAAGCGACAAGCGCCTCCCCTGCTTTACGATCTCACAGAGCTGCAGAGAGATGCAAACTCAAAATTCGGCTTTTCGGCTCAGAAGACTTTGAATATTGCTCAAAATCTCTATGAAAAAAGAAAGATGATAACCTATCCCAGAACGGACAGCCGCTATCTCTCAGACGATATGATTCCTAAAATGAAGGTCATACTTAATATACTCGGAAGAACGCAGGCTTACGGCGAATTTGCAGCCTACCCTTTAAGCCTTGAAAAGCTGCCTATCTCAAAGAGAATAGTGGATAATTCTAAAATCAGCGACCACCACGCTATAATACCCACTGACGGCAGACTTGCCCCCGAAAGCTTAAGCGAAGATGAATTTAAGATATTCGACCTTATTGCAAGGCGTTTTATAGCTGTGTTTTATCCTTACTACGTATACAACACCACCACTATAACCACCGAGGTAAACTCTCACTTTTTTATAACCAAAGGCACCACGGTGACTGAAAAGGGCTGGACAAAGCTGAACATTGCAGGCAAAAAGGATAAAAAGGAAGATATTTTGCCCTCACTTAATGAGGGCGACCAAGTTAAGGCAAAAAGTGTTGTTAAAAAGAAGAAGCAGACCAAGCCCCCACTGCCCTATACAGAAGCTACACTCCTTTCTGCTATGGAAAACGCAGGCCGCTTTGTAGAAGACGAGGCGCTTAAGGAGCAGCTTAAGGAAAACGGACTCGGCACGCCTGCCACAAGAGCAGGCATTATAGAAAGGCTTATAACCGTAAAATATATAACCCGTAAGGGCAAAAGCCTTATACCTACCGAAAAGGGTATGAAGCTCATAGAGGTTTGCCCCGGAGAGCTTAAAAGCCCTGAAACCACCGGAAGGTGGGAAAGAGGACTTTCCTCCATATCAAAGGGCAAAATGGAAACGGAAAAATTTATGGGCAGCATTAAAAGGTATGTAAACTTCCTTGTGCAAGCTCCCTTTAACACAAATACAAATGTAGTTTTTGCCGCAGAACCCTCAACGGGTAAGAGCAAGGCTAAGCATAAAAGCTTTGGTGCTTGCCCCTTCTGCGGAGGCGCTGTTTTTGAAAATACAAAAGCCTTTTACTGCAGCAGCTGGAAAAACGGCTGCAAGTTTACCGTGTGGAAGGACGAGCTGAAAAGCTACGGAGGAAATGTGGACGGTAAATTTATGGCAGAACTTCTTTCAAAGGGCAAACTGGGAAAAATACCCCTGACCCTGCCTCAGACAGGTGAAAAATGTGTAGCAGATATATATGTAAATAAAAACATACACGGTCTTTTAGAGCTAAAAAATCTGACCCGTATATAAACGGAGTGCCGTGGCGCATCCAACCAACCAACACGCCTGCGGCGTGTTGGTTGGTTGGATGCGCCACGGGTCGGGGGAGATGCACAAGCGAAGGGCAAGCGGGCGAACCCGTCCGCCCGCTTGCCCTTCGCTTGTGCATCTCCCCCGAGCGGCTCCGCAGTCTGGTCGGACTTAAATATTATATTTGATTATGAAGAAGGTAATAATTATGACAAATGAACAAAAATACATAACCGATATTTTTTTCGATCTTATAAGATTTAACACTACCTCAGACCCAAATTCCAAAACCTTTCCCTCAACTGAAAGTCTTAATAACTTCGCCGAATATTTAGCCGGCAAGCTGTCTTCTATGGGATTTGAAAATATAAAAATAGACGAAAATTCTTATATAAGCGCCGTAATTCCGTCTAATACGGATGAGCCTTGCCCTGCTGTGGGCTTTATTTCACACACTGATACAAGCCCGGACTACAGCGGCAATATGATAAAACCCATTATCCACGAAAATTATGACGGAAGCGACATAGTGCTTAAAGACGGAATTATATTAAGCGCACATGAATTTCCCTTTCTTAAAAACTACATAGGTCAGACCGTTATTACCTCAGACGGAACGACCCTTTTAGGCGCTGATGATAAGGCAGGTATAGCCGAAATAATATGCGCCCTTAAATATTTTATAGACAACCCCCATATCAAACACGGTGATATAAAAATAGCCTTTACCCCCGACGAAGAAATAGGAAGAGGCGTAGACTATTTTAAGACAGATGATTTTGCCTGCGACCTTGCATATACTGTAGACGGCGGCGAGGTCGGAGAATTTTCTTATGAAAACTTTAATGCAGCATATGCGAATATAACCATTAAAGGTAAAAATGTACACCCCGGCACGGCAAAGAACATTATGAAAAATTCGGCTCTTATAGCCTGCGAGCTTGTTTCTATGCTGCCTGAAGACGAGATACCTGCAAAAACCCAAGATTATGAGGGCTTTTTCCATTTATGCGATATGAGGGGGAATGTTTCCGAAACAAAGCTGGAATTTATAATAAGGGATTTTGACAAAACAAACTTTGAAAGCAGAAAAGAGCTGATGAAAAAAATAACAAAAGCCTTGAATGATAAATACGGCGAAGGCACGGTTGCTCTTGAAATGGGCGACAGCTATTATAATATGAGAGAAATAATAGATAAATATCCTATTGTTAAAGAAACCGCCATTAAAGCCATCAATCTTGCGGGTGCAGCGCCTAAGATACTCCCCACAAGAGGCGGCACAGACGGCTGCAGGCTTTCATTTGAAGGTCTGCCCTGCCCCAATATATTTACAGGCGGGCACAACTTCCACGGGCCCTACGAATTTATTGTTGCCGAGTCTATGGTAAAGGCTGTAAAAACAATTATAAATATTATTCTTATTTTAGGAGGTCATAAAGATGAAGAGCTGCGAAAGCTGCCTTAACTATTGCTATGATGAAGAGGCTGACATTTACGAATGTTCCATAGCTATGGACGAAGACGAATATTACAGATATTTGTCAGGCGGCTATAGAGAATGTCCCTTTTATCAATTTGATAATGAATATAAAATCGTAAATAAACAAATATAATATTATACCCCGCCTTTTAAGCTATTTTTAGGCGGGGTTTTATATCAACTGTATTTTGTAAGCAATATGCCAAACTTTGTAGCATTATTCTGATTGTCTACCATAATTTCAGTAAAGGCATCTCTTATTGAATGATTTAAAAAGCTGAATATCAGACTTCTGAACGCTTCTGAATTGGCTATCTCCGCAATAACTGCCTTTCTGAATTCTAAAGGCAAATTATCGGAGGGCTCGGAGTCTGTTTCTTCGCTTTCGTTTTTCTTAGGCCTTTCGCCTACAAGCCTGTAATACATTTCATTCAGAATAAGCATATGTTTTTTCTTTGTTATAATAATATCCTCCACAATACCCTTGTCATTCTCGTCAATTATACATTCGTATAGCTTTGTATAATAGCCTATCTCCTTTTCAAGGGCTTCAGTAAGCGCTAATATAAGCTCTAATATCTGGGGATCGACCTTTGGTTCTGCCATATCATCACACCTAATATAAATTAATATAATAATATGAAAAACAAATAAAAAAAATACCCCGTCTTTCATATTGAGCTTTGTCAATGAGAAAAACGGGATATATATTTTATTTAAGCATTTTTAACCTTGTCAAATACATCTGTTATCTCTTTCTCAGGAGCAGGTGTAAGAAGGCTGACAACTATAAGAACTATTCCGCCTGCAATAAATGCCGGAAGAAGCTCATATATTTCAAGTATAGTTCCTGCGAATTTTACAGCTATTATAAACTTCCATACAAAAACCATAACTCCGCCGACTATCATGCCCCAAAGAGCACCGTACTTGTTTGCTCTTCTCCAGAAAAGAGCCGCCAGCATTACAGGGCCAAAGGTAGCGCCAAAGCCTGCCCATGCAAACGATACTATTCTGAATACAGAGCTGTTTTCGTCAGATGCAAATATCATAGCTATAAGAGCTATTACAATAACAGTAAGTCTTGCTGTTATCATTGTTGCCTTTTCTGATATCTTAACGCCAAAGAAATCCTTTAAAATGTTTTCGGAAACAGATGATGAAGCCGCCAAAAGCTGAGAATCGGCTGTTGACATTGTGCAGGCAAATATACCCGAAAGAATAATACCTGCCGCTATCATAGCGAAGAAGCCATAGTCCTTTAATATGTTGGCAACATAAACAAGTATCCTCTCTGAGTCGAAGTTTGCTATTTCGCCAAGATATCCGCCATTTACAAGGCTATAGCCAATAACACCTATAAATACAGCAACTGCCATAGATATAAATACCCATATAGTACCTATTCTTCTTGACATAGGTATCTGCTTTTCGTCCTTAGCAGCCATAAATCTCAAAAGAATATGAGGCATACCAAAATAGCCAAGCCCCCAAGCAAGAAGAGAAGCTATTTTAAGCTTTCCGTATGATATAGAAAGCATACCGTTAGGTATATCCACAGCATTTCTTGCATTGTCCATAACCACATCTAAACCGCCAACAACGCTGATGCCGAAAAATACAACTATTATAAGGGCTATTGACATAAATATGCTCTGTATAAAGTCAGTTGTACTTGCTGCAAGAAAGCCTCCAAGGCTGGTATATGCAACTATAACGATAGCGCTTATTATCATAGCGGGAATATAGCCTATGCCAAAAAGCTCTGAGAAAAGCTTACCGCAGGCAGAAAAGCCCGAAGCTGTATACGGTATGAAGAATACCACGATAACAACAGCAGCTATACCAACGATAGCCTTTGACTTAAATCTGTTTGCAAAGAAGTCGGGAACAGTGATGGCATCTATTTCATAGCTATATCTTCTGAGCTTCTTTGCTACTATAAGCCAGTTAAGATATGTACCCACACCTAAGCCAAGGGCTGTCCAGAATGGCTCTGCAATACCTGCCGCAAGAGCAAGACCGGGAAGACCCATTAAGAGCCAGCTTGACATATCCGAAGCTTCGGCACTCATTGCCGAAACAAAAGGACCTAACTTTCTGCCGCCTAAATAAAAGTCACCGGCAGTCTTATTTCCCTTGGAATAACGATAGCCTATGGCAAGCATCAATACGAGATATGCCACTATGACTACCAACATTCCTATGGTTGAACCTGTCATAATATAAAAACCTCCTAAAAATAAATAAAAGTACGAATAAGATTATACTACATAATATACTGTTAGTCAAATTATTTTTTCATTTTGAAGTTTATATTATACCTCCCAGGTTTGTCCTTCGTAGTCTATTTTTTCGATAAGCCCTGCATTATGGGGTCTTTCACGCTTATATCTGTCTATTACATCATATCTGTTCCAAAAGTGCATAGGAAATATCTTTTTTATATTGCAAAGTCTTATAAAAGCATCCATTCCTTCGCCGTAGGTCGCTTCAAGTCTGGGATCTAACGGTATGAAGGCTACGTCTATATCTCTGCCTGCAAGAGGCTTGGTATATCTGTTGAAGTTTGCCGTCATATTGTTGTTGTACTGCTTTGTTTCTTCCTCCCACACCCAGAGATTGAGGTCGCCTGCGTGGAATATGGTCTTGCCCTCTATAGTCACAATAAAAGCCACTCCGCAGTCGGTAGATTTGACGGTTTCAACTGTAAAACCGTCTATGTCGACCTTTTCGCCGCTGGTTAGATAAATTATGTTTTTACCTTGTCTTTTTGTCTTTATATCCTTTGACAGTATGTAAGTAACGCCTTTGGAGCTTTCTATATCAAATATTTTAGGGTTAAAATGATCCTGATGGGTGTGGCTTGCAAATACATAGAGCTTTTTGTCTGTCTTGGGTATATCACCCTTGAAATAGTCGAAAAGCAGGCATACATCGTCAAGCTCTGCCATAAATCCGCTATGGGCTATATAGGTTATTAACATATTTGCCTCCTATAAAAAAAGTGTTTGCCTGACATTTTAAAACCATCAAAGATGGTTTATAAAACGTCACGCCGCGGGGCGGTGGAGATGAGCGGACGACCGAGGGAAAGGGGCGAACCCGTCCGCCCCTTTCCCTCGGTCGTCCGCTCATCTCCACCGCTTCGACACCCTACCGCTTCGGTACTCCGCACATTTATTACAAAAGGGGACATATCTATATAAGATACATCCCCCGATAAACATTAACCTGCCGGCATACGGCGTTTAGGTGAGTGTTTTACTGTGTGTTTAAGGGCTATAGGCTTTCTGTTGGGATTATAGATATATTTAGGTTCTGCCTTATCCTCAACCACTGCCTTTGTAATTATACATCTTTCAATGGTTTCATCATCGGGCAGAGAATACATTATATCCGTCATAAAGTCTTCAAGAATAGCTCTTAAGCCTCTTGCGCCTGTTTCTCTTTCTATAGCCAGATGTGCTATTGCCTTAAGCGCATCTCTTTCAAATTCGAGAATTACATTGTCAAGCTCAAAAAGATATTTATACTGCTTTACGATTGAATTTTTAGGCTGTGTAAGAATATCTATAAGAGCATCTTCATCAAGGCTGTCAAGGCTTACAACAACAGGCAGACGACCTATAAGCTCGGGTATAAGCCCAAACTTCTGAAGGTCTTGTGGCATTACCTGCTTTAAAATATTGTCTTGTCTTAATTCCTTTTTGGATCTGTTGTCAGAACCAAAGCCTATTACCTTATTAGAAACACGTCTTTCGATTATCTTTTCAAGCCCTGCAAAAGCTCCGCCGCAAATAAAGAGTATATTTGTGGTGTCTATCTGTATAAACTCCTGATGAGGGTGTTTTCTGCCGCCCTGAGGAGGTACGCTTGCAACAGTGCCTTCAAGAATTTTAAGAAGAGCCTGCTGTACGCCCTCGCCGCTTACATCCCTTGTAATTGAAGGGTTGTCAGACTTGCGTGCTATCTTATCTATTTCGTCTATATAGATAATACCCCTCTGCGCTCTTTCAATGTCATAATCTGCTGCCTGTATTATTTTGAGCAGAATATTCTCAACGTCTTCGCCAACATAGCCCGCCTCTGTAAGAGAGGTGGCATCTGCAATAGCAAAGGGCACATCAAGAAGTCTTGCCAAAGTCTGGGCAAGGAAGGTCTTGCCTACGCCTGTAGGGCCTATAAAGAGAACATTGCTCTTCTGAAGCTCTACATCAGACTCTGCCAGATCTGACTCTATTCTCTTATAGTGGTTGTACACCGCAACAGAAAGAGCTTTTTTAGCATCGTCCTGACCAATTACGTATTCGTCTAAAATACGCTTTATCTCAGTTGGCTTAGGCACACTGCTGTCTTCAGGACCATATGAATACTCTGACTTATAGTCCTCCTCCATTATGAAATTACAAATGTCTACACACTCGTTGCAGATGTATGCGTCAATACCCTCAAGCAGTCTGCCGACCTTATCTTCGGGCTTGCCGCAAAACGAACATCTTGGTATATCGTCTTTTTTTGATGCCATATAATTGCTCCTTTAAAGTTTTAAAAGCTTTACTTAAAGTTTGTTTGCATTGACAATTACGTCATCTATCAGTCCATAATTTTTAGCCTCTTCGGCTGTCATATAATTATCTCTTTCAGTATCGGCAACTACCTGCTCATAATCATTTCCCGTATTCTGTGCAAGAATAGTGTTAAGTCTTTTCTTTATTTTGATTATGTTTTCAGCCTGTATCTGAATATCTGTTGCCTGACCTCTTGCACCGCCCAAGGGCTGATGTATCATTATTTCCGAATTGGGAAGCGCATATCTCTTGCCCTTAGCTCCGCCTGAAAGAAGGAACGCGCCCATACTTGCTGCCATACCTATACATATAGTAGAAACATCGGGCTTAATATACTGCATTGTATCATATATAGCAAGACCTGCGGTAACAGAACCTCCCGGGCTGTTTATATAAAGACTTATGTCTTTGTCGGGGTCTTCAGCAGCCAAAAACAGAAGCTGAGCCACTACGAGGTTTGCGCTTACGTCATTTACCTCTTCACCAAGAAATATAATTCTGTCCTTTAAAAGTCTTGAATATATGTCGTAGGATCTTTCGCCTGCCGCCGTCTGATCGACAACCATTGGTACTAAACTCATATTTACCCCTCTTTTCTAAAAAATCCGATTATTCTTCTACTGCTGTAGAAACCACAAGATCGAGAGCCTTCTGAACCTTAAGGTCGTCCTTTAATGACTCCTTCTCATCAATGCTCATAATTTCTACAAGCTTATCCTTTTCTATTCCGCTTTCACCGGCAATTCTTTCGATTTCCTTGTCGATGTCTTCTTCTGTTATTTCAAAGCCTTCAAGCTCGCCTATCTTTTCAAGAGCAAGTCTGCCCTTAACCTGCTTTTCAGCCTGAGGTCTTAAGCTGTCTTTCATAGCCTCTTCCGTCTGATTGATCATCTGAAGATACTGTTCTACAGGCATACCTCTATAGCGAAGTGAATTTGCGAAATTGTTGAACATATTGTTTACTTCGTTGTCAAACATACATTCGGGAATATCCCCTTCAAGTATGCCGCCAAGCTTTTCGATAAGCTCTTCTCTCTTGGCATTGTCAGCCTCTGTTGTCTTGTTAAGTATAAGTTTTGCCTTAACGTCTTTTTTATATTCATCAACCGTCTCAAATTCTGTAGTGTCAGAAACAAACTCGTCATTAAGCTCAGGCACATCCTTTGCCTTTATGCCGTTTACCTTAACGTCAAACTTAGCCTTCTTGCCTGCAAGATCCTTTGCACCGTAATTTTCGGGGAAGGTTACGTTTACAACTACGTCAGAGCCGATTTCTGCGCCTACGAGCTGGTCTTCAAAATTGTCTATAAATGAATGTGAGCCAAGCTCAAGGTCGAAGCTCTTGCCTTCGCCGCCTTCAAATGCTACGTCATCTACATAGCCCTTGAAGTCGATGTTTACCGTGTCACCCATTGCTGCCGGTCTGTCAGTAACGTCTACTATACGGGCAGATCTGCTTCTTTCATTATCTATATAAGCGTTTAATTCGTCGTCTGTTACTTCCGTGTCACGCTTTGTGTACTTAAGTCCCTTGTAGTTTTCGATCTTAACTTCAGGCTTTACGAATACAACGGCTGTAAATACAACTCCGTCGTCGTCAAGCTTTTCGATATCTATCTCGGGCTGTGAAACGACCTTTGCACCGCTTTCCTTAACTGCATTCTCATATGCCTCGGGAAGGATATGATTTATAGCATCATCATAGAAAATTTCCTTACCGTATGTCATTTCTATTATCTTTCTGGGAACTTTGCCCTTTCTGAAGCCCTGAAGGCTGATGTCCTTCTTATTCTTGTTGTAAGCAAACTTCATGCCCTCTTCAAATTTGGCACTGTCTACAGAAAAAGTAATTTTAACTTTGTTCTTATCTACGGTTTCAACCTTGTTCATAGCTATGTTTCCTCCTAAAATATAAACATTAGATTATATAATATATTATTTTTCATAAATTGTAAAGTACAAAAATCTAAAAAACCTGAATTTTTTGAAATATAGTCACCTTTTGGCAGAACTCCTGACAAAAATCTTCATATTTTACAAAAACCTTGTCATAATATTTCCATTTCTGTGTCTATTATCTCGGCATCTGTTATTCTCTCTATAAAGTTAATTACATTGTCAATAACCGAGTTTGCCATTCTGCCGTCGTTGGTAACGCAGGCAAAGCCTATCTCTATTATTTCGTGAATATCGTTGCTGCCAACCTCGGCAACGGACACATTAAACTTATTCTTGGTTTTTTCTGTTATTTTTTTTACCTCCATGCGTTTTTCCTTAAGGGAGCTTACCCACTCAGCCTTAAGCTTTACCGTGCAGCAGCCTATTATCATCAGTCTTTACTGCCAAATTTAAAAACGGAAAAAGCACCAATTACAGCCCCAAAGAAAGAACCTAAAAGCACATCGCTGGGGTAATGCACCAAAAGATAAAGCCTTGAAAGCCCTATGAGAAAGGCAAGTATAAAAGCCATTACTCCAAGCACGGGGCTTGCGCAGAATATGACCATTGCCGCAACAAATGAAGCCATAGTGTGCCCCGAAGGAAAACTGGGGTCTGTGGGTTCTTTTATTCTTGCTTCTACATCATCATTTGCCTCAAAGGGTCTGTCCCTGTCTATAAAGGGCTTGAGTATGAGGTTGCATACGAATGTGGAAACAAGCAAGGCTTTTATAAGAATTTTTCCCGTTTCTTTATATTTATTTGATATGAGCATAATGCAGGCGATAAGTATCCAGATAATGCCTATATTTGCCATGGAGGATATTCTTGGCATTATTCTGTCTAAAAAATCGCTTTGAAAATTTTGCTGCAAAAACTCTATTATTTTTTTATCCTTTTCACTTACTGTATTCAATCATACCACCTACTTTTTAGTATTCTATGTCACCAAAAAGTGTCGGGAGCTTGCCCTTTAGCTCCTCTAAAAGAGGAATAGCTATCTCCCTTATCTGAGGATGAGCGTGACTGTCGCATCTTAACTTGAAGAAATGACGCCATTCTCTTAAATTCATTGTAACCACTATTTCGGTTTTTAAAGAGTTGGGGAGTATCGACCTTGCTTCTTCGGGTCTTGCTCCTGCTTCTATAAGGCTAAAATAGTTGTTTTCTATTGTTTTAAGGGTATCCTCCCAGAGCTTATATTTGTCGGAAGCTTTGTCCCAAAAGCAGGGGTCTATAAATGTAAGCTCGTTTCCGAATTTGTCGCCTGTATAGTTGCAATAGCGAGTAGACTCCTGAGAATAGCTGGCTATTCTGTGGCGGACTATCTCGTGAGAAACTCCCCTGTCGCAAATAAAGCGCACGGTTATTTTTTCATGCTCCAAAACAGACTCATGACCTCTTTTTATAATGTTGGTTATAAACCTTTCGGCCGAGCCGTCGGATATGTTGGTTTCGCTTTTATAGCAAGTTCTGCCTGCCTTTTCTATAGCCCTTATTATTCTTTCGGGGGCTATGTCGTCTTCTATTACATAATAGGGCTTTATAACTTTCATAATTACATCTCCGTTCTGTATTCAAGAGCCTTAGTAAGAGTCACATCGTCTACATATTCAAGGTTTCCCCCTATGGGTACTCCGCTGGCAATTCGGGTGACCTTTACACCAAGGGGCTTTAAAAGCCCTGAAATATACATAGCCGTTGCCTCCCCCTCTACGTTGGGGTTGGTGGCTATTATCACCTCTTTTACCTCGGGAGTGATCCTCTTAAGAAGCTCCTTTATGCGCAGTCTGTCAGGTCCTATGCCGTTTATGGGAGATATGGAGCCGTGGAGTATGTGATAACGTCCTTTAAACTCTCTCGTCTTTTCATAGGCTGCCATATCCCTCGGATCTTCAACCACCATAATGGTACCATTGTTTCTTTTAGGATCGCTGCATATATCGCAGACCTCTTTGTCTGTAAAGTTGCAGCACACAGGGCAAAGGCGCATTTTCTTTTTAGCCGACTTTATAGCATCAGACAAGGCGTTTACGTTTTCTTCGGGCATATTTATGATATGAAATGCCAGCCTGCCGGCAGACTTTCCGCCTATTCCCGGCAGCTTGGAAAGCTCTTCTATAAGCCTTGTCACCGCTTCACCATAGTAATTCATAGCTATTAAAAAAGTCCGGGAATGCCTGCGCCGCCTGCTATTTTGCTCATGCTGCCTGCTGCGGCATCCTCTACTGTTCTGATAGCTTCGTTTACTGCTGTGAGAATGAGATCTTCAAGCATTTCGATATCGTCGGGGTCTACTACGTCTTCCGAGATCTCTATTTTTTCAACTGTCTTGTTTCCTAAAATAGTTACCTTAACGGCACCGCCGCCTGAGGTTATTTCAAACTTCTTTTCTTCAAGCTCCTTCTGCATTTCTGCCATCTGCTTTTGCATCTTCTGGGCCTGCTTCATGAGATTGTTCATGTTCATACCGCCCATGCCGCTAAATCCGCCATAACCGCCTTTTGCCATTGTTGTTTCCTCCTTAAATTTTAAATGGGGTTCCGCACCCCTGAAAAAACGATTGAAAATCGTTTTTTCAGGGGGCGGGTCGGGGCGTGCGGGGCGAGGCGAGCTGAGGGGGCAAAAGCGCCCTGCGGGCGCTTTTGCCCCCTCAGCTCGCCTCGCCCCGCACGCCCCGACCCGCAGCCTTCCGTGTCAGTAACCCGGTTATATTTGCTCCCCGGCACTTAGTCATAAATGTCTATGTCGGGTATTATTTCTTTTACAGTTTTGCTTTCTTCATCGTTTATTTTATGAGTGCTCACAGTTTCGTCCTTTCTGCCGTAAACAGTTTCGTGACGTCTGTCGTAGTCTTCTTTAAGTATAAGCTCTACTTCAAATTGTTTTTTATAAAACTCAGCAAGCCTTTGGTCTATAAGCTCTCTTTTGCGATACCAATAGTCATATACAGAAGGGTCGCTGCATACAAAATAAAGTCTGTCACCGTTTATCCAGCCGGGCTTTACCCTCTGCAAAAATATATAAGCTATGTTGTCATTAAGAGATTTGCCGAAGTCGTCAAAGGTGTCTATGACATTTTGCATATCCTCGGGTACAGCCTTGGGTATGTCTTTCTTAACTTCCTTTTCGGCTTTTTCTATATTATCACTTTCTTTTATTATACTCCGCTGAGGGGTAAATTTTTGTTCGGCAAAATTTGCCGACATTTTTTCAAGCTGTTCTATTCTTGCAAGGAGAGAGCTGTTTTCATCATGAACGGGCTTTGTTATTCTTACTATAAAAACCTCTGTTATGACCTTTATATTTTCCACAGCCCTTATATTGTTTAAAAGCTCTGAAAATTGTGAAATAAGCTCTATAAGCCTGTCAAGCTCCATTCTTCGGCTCTGAATTTTAAGTTTCTCTATGTTTTCGGCAGAATAGTCGAAAGCTCCGCTTAAATCTTCTGAAGCTTTAAGAAGCAAGAGATTGCGAAGATGAACCACAAATTCACTAATAAAGCGGCGGATATCCCGTCCCTCGTCAAAAGCCCCGGCAAGAACTGTCAGCGCCCCTACAGTGTCAAAGTCGCATATGCAGTCAGCAAGCTCAAAAAATACGGTCTTATCCGCAGAGCCTATCACTGCCAGCACCTTATCTCTTGTTATCTCCTCGCCATAGTAAAATGAAATGCACCTGTCGAGTATGCTTAAAGCATCTCTCATGGCTCCGTCACACACACCGCTTATAGCCCTTACAGCATCATCGGTTATGCTGACATTCTCACTTTCCATATAGCTTTTAAGGGCATCACATATTACATTTGGGGTTATTCTTTTAAAATCAAATCTCTGACATCTTGAAAGTATAGTAACAGGCACCTTCTGAGGGTCAGTTGTTGCCAGTATGAACACCACATGCTCGGGAGGCTCTTCAAGCGTCTTTAAAAGTGCATTAAACGCAGCCAAAGACAGCATATGAACCTCATCTATTATATATACCTTATATTTACCCTCTGCAGGCGGATAGCTTACCTCATCTCTCAACTCTCTTATGTTGTCTACGCCGTTGTTGCTTGCGGCATCTATCTCGAATATGTTGAAGCTTCTGTTTTCGTCAGCCATACGGCACATATGGCAGTCATTACATGGCTCGCCGTTTGCAGGGTTTGTACAGTTTATAGCCTTTGCAAATATTTTGGCGGTAGAGGTCTTGCCTGTGCCCCTTGTGCCGCAAAAAAGATAAGCATGGCTCACCCTGCCTGAGAGCAGTTGATTTTTGAGAGTTTTTACTATATGCTCCTGCCCTAAGACTTCTTCAAAGGTCTTGGGGCGCAGCTTTCTGTAAAGAGCCGTATAAGCCATATTATTACACCTCAAAACAAATAATAAAAATACAGACGGTCACAAAATCGTTTCGATTTAACAGACCGCCGTTATATCTAAAATAATCCCGCACGCCTTATCGTCGATAGACAACTCCGGACGTTACTTTGGCAGTTAACTCAGAACAAGCTGCCTCACAACACACAGGGTGGTTTACTTAGTGCTGCTGCGGTCACGCCCTGACACGGTTCGTAAAGTCCTGTTGTGTAAGACTCATTCGTCAACATCACTTACTAAAGGCAGACCCCAAAGCTGCAAACCTCGGAAAAAGGCAAGTCCCCCTACTACAGCGGATTGTAGGTTACAAGGCACCGCTATCTCCCCGGTTTGTGCGGGAAAATTTATAACAAATTTACGCCAACTATTATATAATTAATTCACTGTTATGTCAACCTTTTATTGAACTTTTTGCTCATTTATCACTTAGAAGAAAAGGTCTCTTTCGCCATTTTCAAGCCTTATGAGGTTTTCTTTGACGGTTTCTCTTACCTTATCGTTCAATATATGGGGAATTTTGCTGTTTATAAGCTCGTTTGCCTTAGCCTTAAATCTTTCGTTCCCGTAGTCAAGAGAATATTCTTTAAGAGTGAGCAGAGCGTTTGGCAGACACACATTCTTTATATTGCCCGACTTTGCAAGGGACATAAATCTGTCGCCTGTTCTGCCCTTTCTATAGCAGGCTGTGCAGAAGCTGGGCACCAAACCCTCCTCCATAAGCCAATATATAATATCGTCTGCGCTGCGGTCGTCCTTCAGATTGAACTGCGAGCCGCCATTTTCTCTGTCTGTATAGCCGCCCACCTCAACAGAAGAGCCGCCGCTTATCTGAGAAATGCCTGTTTTAATAAGCTCCTTGCGCATTTCCATAGTCTCTCTTGTGGAAATTATCATACCCGTAAAGGGCACAGCTATTCTTATAAGAGCCACAAGCCTTCTGAAATCGTCGTCGCTTACGGCATATTCAAATGACCTGTCAACGCCGTCAGCGGAGCATATTCTGGGTACGGAAATGGTATGAAAGCCCACGCCGAATTTTTCTTCAAGGTGCTCATTATGGAGCATAAGCCCCAATATCTCATATTTGTAGTCATAAAGCCCAAAAAGGACTCCGCCGCCTACGTCGTCTATGCCGCCCTCCATAGCTCTGTCAAAGGCTGTGGTATGATAATAATAGTCACGCTTGGGCCCTGCAATATGATATTTCTCATAAGCTTCTTTATTGTACGTTTCCTGAAAGAGTATGTAAGTGCCTATGCCTATGTCCTTGAGCTTTTTGTAGTTTTCAACGGTGGTAGCGGCAATATTTACATTGACTCTTCTTATTTCGCCGTTTCCAAGCTTCATATCATATATTGTTCTTATACAATCAAGGACATAGTCTATGGGGCAGTTTACAGGGTCCTCCCCTGCCTCAACGGCAAGCCTTTTGTGACCCATAGCCTCGAGTATTTTTACCTCGCTTCTTACCTCGTCCATAGTGAGCTTTTTGCGATTGAAATTATTGTCACACTTAAAGCCGCAGTATTTGCACCTATTTACACAATAGTCGCTTATGTAAAGGGGCGCAAAGAGAACTATCCTCTCTCCGTAAATATGCTCCTTTATCTTGCCTGCAATAGAAAATATGCGCTTCCAGTGCTTTTCGTCCTCTGTGTTTATAAGGGCAGCCACCTCTTTGTGGTCCAGCCCTTTAAAACTCTCCGCCTTGTCAAGTATGCGGTCTATTTCTTCATCGGTCGCCCTTACCTTCAAAAGCTCCTTTATATAGCTGTCATCTATAAAAAACTTCTCCATAATAACCTCCTAAAAATCCTTCTTTGAGAATGCTGTTTTTACACTCACGCCCTCAATTTTACCCAGCTTTCCCACGAAGCTGTTTATTTCATCAAGCTCGCCCATTACGGTGAGAGAAATAACGCCCAAATTGTGCTCGGGCATAGGCAGACCCATTCTGCCCTTTACTATTCCCCTAAACTCAGACACCACCTCGTTAAAACATTCGTTTGCCTTCTTAGGATCTTCAAGTATAGCCCCTATAACAGCTATTTTTGCCATAAATACCATCTCCTTTTTTAAATATTATAACCTTTTCTTTCACATAAAAAACGGCACACCAAAGGTAATGCCGTAAAATTTCTAACATACCTTTCAGATCAGAGCTTCTTTTCCGTCAGGAACATATTAATTATAACATATATCACAAATAAAGTAAACACTAAAAAACCAGCTGAACAAGAAGCATATAGCAGATCGTTCCCCCTGCTATGGAAAGAAGCATCCGCCTTTTCCACAAATGAAGAACAACGGTAAACAAAGCCGCTATGATTTCGGGCACACCAAAGCTCCCTGAGGTAAAGCTTACATTTTTAAAGCAATAAACCACAAGCATACCGAATATAGCCGCAGGAAGAGCCTTGCCAAGATATAATATGTACTTCGGTGTTTCCTTATCCGCAGGAAAAACTATAAAGGGTATAAAACGTGTTGCCATAGTGCCTAAGGAACAAATAGCTATTGTGATGATCTGCTGAAAAACTGTCATTCTCATGCAAAACCACCTCTCTTTTCAATAGGTCTTCTGAATACGGTAAGTAAAACAAGTATACTTATCATAGTAGGTATCATAAAAGACTCTGCGCCGAACAGAGCAAGACAGGCTGCCGAAGCAAAAAGTCCTATTACAGCGGTGTAGTGCTTTTTCTCCTTAAGCCACTGTTCTAAAAATATAACTATAAACATAGACGTCATAACAAAGTCAAGCCCTTTTGTATTTATAGTTAAAAAGCCGCCTAAAATTCCACCCATGGTGGACCCTGTGACCCAATATATCTGATTTAGCAGGTTTACAAAAAACATAAACCAGCCCTCGTCAACTCCCTCGGGTATTTTTGCCGTATAATTTATAGAAAAGGACTCGTCACACATACCATAAATAAGATATAGCTTTTTAAGCCCCTTACCCTTATATTTGTTAAGCATGGAAAGCCCGTAAAATATGTGTCTTGCCTGAATAATAAGTGTCATAAGTAAAGTCTGAAGGGGTGCAAACCGACTGAGCAGCATATTGACTGCCACATACTCCAAGGATCCGCCAAATATGACAATACTCATAATAAGCGGATATATAAAGCTGAAGCCGGATATATTCATAAGCACACCATAGCCAAACCCTAAAAACCAAAAGGCTGTAAGTATTGGCAAGGTATGAGGAAATGCCGCCTTAAGCGCCTTAATGTATTTGTTTTTCATATTTATCTCTCCCTAAATTTCACCAACATATTAACATATATGTCAAAAAAAATCAATATAAATTGTTTGCCCCGCCTGTTTAAACCATCAAAGATGGTTTAAACAGGCGGAGCCGCGGGGCGGGGCGGAGAAAAGCAAAACTCAGAGGACTTCGCCTCTGAGTTTTGCTTTTCTCCGCCCCGCCCCGCAGCTCCTGCAGTCGGTGGGCAAATTATATAATTATAAAAATCTTCTCATTACGACCTGTGCAACATTGAGAGCATGGTCGCCTACTCTTTCAAGGTTTGTAAGTGTATCAAGATAAGATATTCCCGTTGTGGGGTCTACAGTATTTTCTGCCAGTCTTTCAACGTGAAGTCGTCTGTAGTTTTTCTCCATATCGTCTATGTTCTGCTCCTGGCGGATAGTTCTTTCGACGCTTGTATAGTCGTTATTTTCAAGAGCGTTAAGAGCATTTGTCACGCAGGAAATGGTTTCATCGCACATTTTTCTGAGTTCTTCCTTTTGCTGATCTGAAAATTCCAGATTTTCCTTCATCATAAACTGAGCCGACTCTACTAAGTTTTCGCTATAGTCGCCAATTCTTTCCATATCGTTTACGGTATGGAAAAGGGAAGTAACGATCTTATTTTCATTTACGCTTATGCCCGGTGCATTACATATTTTCACCATAAACCTGGTGATAGAGTTCTGAAGTTGGTCTATGCTGTCTTCTCTTGCATCTACCTTTTCTATCTTTTCGGTATCGTGATCGAAAAGCGCATCGCTTGCAAGAACAAGATTTTCAAGTGACATTCTTCCCATTCTTACGATCTCCTTAATGCTGTTCTGAATAGCGATAGGTGTAGTGTTGAGAAGTCTGTTGTCAAGATGTACAAGCACAGCCTCGTCCTCGTTTTCTTTAAAGAAGGAGGTCATATATTCGGCAGCCTTAACAAGGAGATTTGCAAACGGGAACATAAGAACGGTATTAAGCACATTAAAGCCCGTATGTATAACTGATATCTCTGTTATGTTGATGACCTGATTTCCCAGATCCACAAATACAAATCTGAATATTACATAGGCAAGAACACTGAATATTACAGAACCTATTACATTGAAAAGAAGGTGTATGCAGGCAGCTGCCTTTGCATTTTTAGAAGCGCCTACGGCAGAGAAGATAGCCGTTACACAAGTACCTATATTCTGACCCATGATTATATATACGGCACTGTTCCATGTTACTATGCCGGAAACCGCCAAAGACTGAAGTATACCCACCGAAGCCGTAGACGACTGTATTATCGCCGTAACAACAGCGCCCGTGATAACCCCGAGTATAGGATTGGCGCCAAGCTGCGCAAAGGCATGTGAAAAAGCAGGAAGTGCCGCCAAGGGTTCTGCTCCCTGGGTCATAAGACCTATACCCATAAATAGCATACCGAAACCGCATACTATTTCGCTCATGCTTTTAATAAATCCCTTTGAGAAGAAAACGCCGCATATTCCCCCAAGAGCTATTGCAACCGGTCCCATTGTGAGAGGCTCCATAAATGATGCCCATTCGGATGAAGAAACAAGCCAGCTGGTAATAGTAGTACCCACATTGGCACCCATTATAATGCCTACAGACTGTGTAAGATTAAGAAGCCCGGCATTTATAAAACCTATAACCATAACCGTTGTCGCCGCCGACGAGTGAATTATTGCCGTAACAAGAGCACCCACACCCACACTTACGAGTCTGTTTTTAGTGAGAACAGCAAGTATTCTTCTCATTTTATCGCCTGCCACCTTCTGAAGACCCGAAGACATAAGGCTTACGCCGAACAGGAATAATCCGAGTCCGCCGGCAAAGGTTATGAGCATACTAACATAATCCATAAATTTACCTCCAAATATAAGCACTGAACCGAAAATCCTGAGGGCACTGCCCGGTGTGCGGCTTCATCTGCGGCAGGGACGGGCAAGCCCGTCCCTGCCGCAGATGAAGCCGCACACCGACCCGCGGGGCAGCCATTCAAACCGCCGTAGGCGGTTTGAATGGCTGCTAAGCATTTATCCCAAAAGATCGTCTTTATTATGCATCTTTTTAAATTATATATAGATATTTTAACATCTATTGTAAAATAATACAAGCCTATTTTGCTATAAGCCTGCAACCAATTTATAAAAAACACCTCAAAAGTTTAATTAAGTAAAAAGCCTCGCAAACAGTTATGTTTACAAGGCTTTTATATAAATGCCGATAGTGGGACTCGAACCCACACATCCGTGAAGATAACAGATTTTGAGTCTGCCGCGTCTGCCAATTCCGCCATATCGGCATATAAGCATATTTTACTCTCATTTATATTTATTGTCAAGCCTATAAATTGTAATATTTTAGTTGAACTCAGTCGAGCTTTATGTTATAATATAAAAAGAAATTATTTGAATAAAATCAAATTTAAGGGAGGTTTTTTTATGGAAATACTGGACAGATATATAAATGAGCTTATTGAGAAATCTACACCTCAAGCTCCTATCTGGAACATTGAACAAATAAGGAGCGGAAAGCCATCTAAGTGGAATTATATTGATGGCTGTATGATAAAGGCGCTTATAGAGCTTTATCACATCACAAAGGAAAAGAAATATCTTGACTTTGCCGACAATTTTATCGACTACTTCGTACAGGATGACGGCTCTATAAAGTCATATAAGCCCGAAGAGCTTAACATTGACAATGTAAATGCGGGCAAGACCCTTTTCGATCTTTATGAGCTTACGGGAAAGGAAAAATATCGCAAGGCTATCGACACCATCTATGGACAGGTAAAGATGCAGCCAAGAACAAAGGAAGGCAACTTCTGGCACAAGAAGATATACCCATGGCAGGTTTGGCTTGACGGTATGTATATGGGACAGCCTTTCTATATGCAGTATGAGGTACAATACAATAACTGCAAAAACTGCAAAGACAGTGTAAAGCAGTTTGAAAACGTACATAGAATAATGAGAGACCCTAAGACAGGGCTTTATTATCACGGCTATGACGAAAGCAGAGAAATGTATTGGGCTGATAAGGAAACAGGTCTTTCAAAGAATTTCTGGCTTCGCGCTCTTGGCTGGTATGCTATGGCTCTTGTTGATACTATTGACATTATGCCCGACTCTCTTGCAGAAGACAGAGATAAGCTTAAGGCTATTTATGTTGAATATATAGATGCTCTTCTTAAGTTCCAAGACGAAAGCGGCATGTGGTATCAGGTGGCTGATCAGGGCGGAAGAGAAAAGAATTATCTGGAAACCAGCGGTTCTGCTATTCTTGCCTTTGCCATTATGAAATCTGTAAGACTGGGAATACTTCCCGAAAAATATTTCAAGTACGGCGAAAAGGCTTTCAACGGCATTTGTGATAAATATCTCTCAGAGGAAAACGGCGAACTTCAGCTTGGCGGCATTTGTCTTGTTGCCGGACTTGGCGGAAACTCATACAGGGATGGCTCTTATGAATATTATATGAGCGAGCCTATAGTAAAGAATGAAGCTAAGGGCGTTGCTCCTCTCATTCTTGCTTATACGGAAATTTTACATAAGGAAAAGAATGCTTAAATAAATATGCCCGACCTTACACCCCGTCTAAAGACGGGGATGTAAGGTCGACCCGTGGGGGCAGAGCCGAGGGATGCTTACGCCGTCAGGGGCAGAAAGGGGCGAATAATTCGCCCCTTTCTGCCCCTGACGGCGTAAGCATCCCTCGGCTCTGCCCTGAACCGCAGTTTGGTCGGACTATTTTTTTAATAATACAGATTTTACGGAGTGATGGGAATGAAACAGCCCTTGATAATAATTGCCGGTCCTACAGCATGCGGTAAGACAGCAGCCTCTGTAGAGCTTTGCCTCAGTATAGGCGGAGAAGTCATATCGGCGGATTCTATGCAGATATATAAATATATGGACATAGGCACGGCAAAAGTAAAAGAAGAAGAAAAAAAAGGCATACCTCATTTTCTGATTGACGAGCTTGAGCCATACGAGGAATATTCTGCGGCTATTTTTCAGCAGAAAGCAAAGAAATATATTTCTCAGATAAGCGCAAGAGGACATATACCCGTTATTGTTGGGGGCACGGGTTTTTATATAAACGGGCTGCTTTATAACAATGACTTTTCCAATGCCGAAAAGGACAACTCCATAAGAAAACGTCTTGAGGCGGAGCTTAATGAATATGGCAAGGAGTATATGTTTGAAAGGCTAATGGAGGTAGACCCCCAATATTGCGAAACTACCCACCAAAACAACACAAAAAGAGTGCTTCGCGCTCTTGAATTTTATGAGGAAACGGGCGAAAGATTTTCGCAGCACAACGCCCGGGAGAAAAAAAGAGAGCTTTATTATGACAGCACGGTATTTGTACTTAATATGGAAAGAGAAATGCTATATAAAAGAATTGACCTGCGTGTTGATAAGATGATAGAGGACGGACTTGTCAGAGAGGTTAAGGCTCTTATAGAAAACGGCGCAAAAAGAGAGTGGGTATCTATGCAGGGACTTGGATATAAGGAGATAGCGGCGTATATTTTCGGTGAGATGTCACTTGATGAAGCCGTTTATATATTAAAGCGGGACACCAGACATTTTGCCAAAAGACAGCTTACTTGGTTTAAACATCAGCTTGAAAACGCTGTATGGATAGATGTTGACAAATTTGAAAACACAAAGGCTGTTGCGGACTATATGATTTCAAGGATCGGAGATAAAAATGGACTACACTAAAAAAATTCTGACATCGGAATACGGTATTTCAGAAGCAGTATATGAAAAAGTCAAAGAAGCCGAGAGTAAAGTAGTTGGGGAATTTGACAAAATAGATGAAATAACTGAATATAATCAGCTTAAGGTAATAAGTGCCATGCAGAAAAACAGGCTTGCCATAGATCATTTCGGCGGCACAACAGGCTATGGCTATGACGACGGCGGACGTGATGTAATGGAAAAAATATACGCCCACACCTTCAGAACAGAGGACGCCCTTGTAAGACCTCAGATAATATCGGGCACACACGCCCTCACTGTGGCTCTTTTTGGCAATCTTCGCCCCGGCGACCACCTGTTCAGCCCTGTAGGCAGCCCCTATGACACCTTAGAGGGCGTTATAGGAGCTAAAAGAAAGGTGAAGGGCAGCCTTGTTGACTTCGGTGTGACCTATTCGGAGCTTCCCCTTTTAGCCGACGGCGTTGTGGACTTTGACAATATTAAAAGCTGCATACGCAAGGAAACTAAGCTGGTAACCGTTCAGCGCTCTAAGGGCTATTGCCTGCGCCCTTCTCTTTCTGTTGAAACCATTGGCAAGATAATAGAAACGGTCAAATCTGTAAGAAGTGACATTATATGTATGGTAGACAACTGCTATGGCGAATTTACCGACCGCATAGAGCCGTCTGAGGTAGGAGCTGACCTTATAGTGGGTTCTCTAATAAAAAATCCGGGGGGCGGACTGGCACCTGTTGGCGGATATATTGCAGGCAAGGCAGAATATGTTGAAAATGCTGCCTTCAGACTTACCGTTCCCGGAATGGGCAAGGAGGTAGGGCCATCGCTTGGAGTATTAAGAAGCATGATACAGGGCTTTTATCAAGCTCCTCAGGCAGTAAACGGCAGTCTTAAAACCGCAGTTCTGGCGGCTCAGGTATTTAAGGAGCTTGGTTTTGGAGTAAGTCCCGAGCCTATGGAAAAGAGAAACGACATAGTGCAGTGCATACTTCTGAAAAACCGTGAAAACCTTATAAGCTTCTGTCAGGGCATACAAAAGGGAGCAGCTGTAGACAGCCATGCTCTGCCATACCCTGCACCAATGCCCGGATATGACTGCGACATAATAATGGCAGCAGGCGCATTTATACAGGGCTCGTCCATAGAATTATCGGCAGACGGACCGCTGAGAGAGCCTTATGCTGTATATCTTCAGGGCGGACTTAATTATAACCACGGCAAAGCCGGAATAATGAAAGCTCTGCAAAATATGTATGATGAAGGCAGGCTATAGGCAAAGCCGGGAAGTATTTATAAATATGTAAACACCCCAAAAAAAATTTGGGGTGTATTTTTTTAGTCGCCTATTCTGTTTCCTATAATGTTTTCTGAGCCTCTCATACCTATGCCGTCATTGCCGCTAAAAAGCCCGCCGGCACGGTTTGTAATAGTGCCTCCGTCAATGGCTCCGCCTATGGCGCCTGCTCCGTCTTCAACTGCTCCGCCAACTGCACCTGCAGCATCTTCGACCGCTCCGCCAACTGCACCTGCAGCATCTTCAACTGCTCCGCCTGCGGTATTTCCGTTTGAGCCGTTATTCATATTGCCTGAAGTGTTGTTTCCGTTGCCTGCTTCATTTCCCATAATTCCCGAATTATCATTTGTCATATTGCCGTCTTGAGCTGTACCCGAATTGTTTTTTCCATTGTCGGTTACATTTTCAACCGAGTCTTCTCTTGCAGAGCTTGTGCTGCCCTTATCTGTAGTGCTGCAGCCTACAAACATCATAACAGAAACAACAAGTGCCAAATATAATAATTTTTTCATAATATACCTCCGTAATTAAACTGTACTTCACAACATATTATTACCCAAACAAAAATAAATATTAATTTATTAAATAAATTAAATTGTAAAAATTTTTAATATGTGTTATCATATAAATAGTTAACTGTTTATATGAAAAATACGACAGTTGAAAAGGAGGTATTTATATGAGTCTAAGAAGAAGCGGTATACTTGTACATCCCTCATCTCTTTATTCTCCTTACGGAATAGGAGATTTAGGAGAGGGAGCATACAGATTTATAGATTTTCTTGAAAAAGGAAAACAAACGCTATGGCAAATATTGCCCTTAAGCCATGTGGGATATGGCAATTCTCCCTATTCAAGCTATTCTGCTTTTGCCTGTAACCCTTGGCTGATTTCACCTGACAAGCTGGCAAACGACGGTCTTTTAAGCAATGAGGATCTGCGCAACATTCCCTATTTCAAGCCGGACCGTGTTGAATTTGAAAAGGTAATGGACTATAAAGTTAAGCTATTTAAAAAAGCCTTCCAGATGTTCAATATGTATGCCGATAAAAAACCCTTCAGAAAGTTCTGTGAGGAAAATTCATTTTGGCTTGACGACTATACCCTCTATATCTCTATTAAAAATCATCTTATAAATGAAAGAAAAACAGGCGGCATACTGAGAGATCTTATGTCTTTTGCAAGCAGAGCAAAGTCATATCTTAAGGATCATGAAATTCTCGATCAATTTTACGGCGCAGCCTTTGTTTCATTTCCGGACGAGCTTTTAGACCCAACAGAGGAAGTCAAAGCAAAATGGAGAGCTAAGCTTTTGGAAGATATCGAGTATTATTCATTTTTACAGTACGAATTTTATAAGCAGTGGAGTCAGCTTAAAAAATATGCAAATGACAAAGGCATAGAAATTATTGGCGATATGCCTATATTTATAGCTGCCGACAGCGCTGATGCTTGGCTCAACAGAGAGCTTTTCCACTACAACAGTGAGGGCTTTCCCGAAAAAATTGCAGGTGTTCCCCCTGATTATTTCTCCGAAACCGGTCAGCTTTGGGGAAATCCTCTCTACAGATGGGAAAAACACGATCAAACCGGCTATGACTGGTGGGCAAAGAGAATAAAACAGACTCTCAAGTTTGTTGACATAGTAAGAATAGACCATTTCAGAGCCTTTGAAAGCTATTGGGAAATAACCGCTCCTGCAAAAACAGCTGAAAAAGGCGTTTGGAAAAAGGGACCGGGAAGAAAATTCTTCGACATTATGTTTTATAAGCTCAACGGACTGCCTATAATTGCTGAGGACTTAGGAGACCTTAATCCTGAGGTGCACAAGCTAAGAGACAGCCTTGGTCTTGCCGGAATGAAGGTTTTGCAGTTTGCCTTTAACAGCGGAAGCGGAAACGATTTTCTGCCTCACAACTTTAAGGACACCAACTGGATAATCTATCCCGGCACCCACGACAACAACACCACCAAAGGCTGGTGGAAGGAGATAGGAGACCAAGAGAGAAATTATGTAAAAGACTATCTCAGAATAAGCGGTGACGACATAGCGTGGGATTTCATACGTCTTGCATTTTCATCGGTGGCTGATACTGCTATCATACCCTTGCAGGATGTACTCTGCTTAGACGAAAACTCCAGAATGAACATACCGGGAAAACCCGACGGAAATTGGGAATTCAGAATTGGCAAAGATGCTCTTAACGATAGCTATGCCGATGGACTTAAGTACCTTTCCGAGCTTTATAACAGAAATAACATTGACTGATAAAATTATCCGGCAAGGCTGACTTGTCGGATTTTTTTTGAAAAAAAAGACTGCCCGCCCCTATGTGCAAGTTAAAATGGGGATAAAAAAAGAGAAAAAAATAATTTGAAATTAAAAGAGCGTTTTTGTTCTTTATGCGACATTTTTTGTAGTGACAGGAAGAAGAAAAACGCAAAGTAAAATGTGATAAAGTAACATAGAAAAGAATTATAATTGTTTGAAGTCAATGTTTCTGATATCCCCGATTCCGTTCAGGTAGATATCTATTCTTTGGATTCGGTTTTTTCCTCTTCCCACTCCTTCGTGGCAGATTATTTTATCGATAAGTTGATTAACCATAAAAAAGGAAAGGTCAGAAACATCATTTATATTTCCATATTTTTTTAAGCGTGTAATAAAATTCTTTATTTCGCTTCTTTTACTTGTTTTTTCATTTATTGATTTTGTAACTTCGGAAATATCATTTTTTATGACCGCAAGTTCATCATTAAAAGATTCATAGAGCATTGTAAATTGTTCAGTGCTAATAACCCCGGACAGCTTATCGGTATACAGATTTTTTATAATATTTTCAAGTTCACTCTTTCTTTTATTTTTTTCATTTAACAATTTTTCCTTATTAATAAAATCGGAAGCACTGTTATTTGATTCATTTCTGCAGAGCATATTTAACAAGGCTTTTTCATCTGACACAGCAAGAACATAGAGCTTTTTTATACAATCAAAAACCATTTGATTAAGTTTTGAAGTTTTTACTGTATGTGTCGTACAGGTTCCTTTTTTGTCATACCCTCCACATCTGTAGTAGTCACGTTGACGTTTCAGATTTTTTGAGCGATACATTTTCGCACCGCAGTCAGCACAATATATCAGTCCTGAATAGTAGTTTGTATCTCCATAGTGATTAATTGTACGATTAGATTTTCGCTCATTAATCATTTTCTGTACAATTTCAAAAAGCTCCTTTTCAATAATTGGTTCATGTTTGTCTTCAAAAATAAGTCTTTCACTTTCATCGGTATAGCTATACCCTTTGGTTTTATATGATTTTTTTCTAGTCTTATGATTTACTGTGCAGCCCAAATACTCCTTTCGTGTAAGTATTTGTTTAATCGCATTAACTGACCAATCACATGAATTCACATTTTTTTTAACAGTTTTAATGCCCAGTTTTATTTTATGACTTGTAGGAATCAGAACGCCCTCGGACTTGAGTAAACTTGCCATTCCACTCATGCTCATACCTGAAGCGTATAATTCAAAGAGTCTTTTCACAACTTCAGCAGCTTCATTGTCAACTATCCATTCTTCGTGATTGTCGGGATTTTTTAAATATCCATAGGGCGGATTACTGCAAATATATTCCCCACGCTTCGCTTTTGTATCGAATACAGCACGAACTTTTTTGCTGATATCCTTGGCGTAAAATTCATTCAATACGTTTCTGAAAGGCAGGAAATCATCAAAGCCCTGTATGCTGTCTACGTTATCGTTAATCGCTATAAATCTTATGTTTTCATCGAAAAAAATAACTTCAAGATAATAGCCGACTTCGAGATAATTTCTTCCGAAACGGCTCATATCCTTTACAATTATTGTTTCAACATTTTTATTTTCAATTTCTTTGTAAAGGCTCTGAAAACCGGGACGATCGAAGCTTGTTCCCGAAAAGCCATCATCTGTAAAAAACCTAAGATTAGAAAAGCCGTTTCTTATGGCGTACTCTTCCAGAATGGTTTTTTGATTAAGGATGCTATTGCTTACGTTGTCCTCCTCATGTGAAAAGCGACAATAAAGTGCTGTTATTTTGTCCATATTATGCCCTCCTTTGTATAAAGAACTGCGAACCATTATCCTACACTTTTATTATACCATGAGAAGCAGTCGAAAAAATTACATTTCCGAAATTACAAAATTAAAAATCAAAACATCGGCAGCAACGGTAAACTGCACATAGGAATCTCACCTCCGAGTGTTTTTCACTCAGCCCCGTAGGGAAGTATCATTATAGCCATCTGCGTGTCATCGCCTTTATAATTTACCAAATTATACTTTACAATAAGTGTACTTATCGCTCAGCCCCTTTGCTCGGAAAAACCAAAGCTTACAATCTTAATGACAGAGGGTCGTGGCGTACATATTGCTTGGCTATCCGCAGACGGAAAGTACCGACATTTGTTATATTCGATTTTCAAAGAACAAATTTATTTTTATACAACAATTATAAAATCAAGGGAATTTATTGTCAAGGTCCATTTTTAATTTTTTCAAAAATTTTCCTCTGCTTCGTTTCATTCATTACAAAGGTTGTTGCAGCTTCATTTGCAAATTATAATTTTTTGTTTTTGCAAAGCAATTGACAAAAATCTTTTGGCTCTTTATAATGAAAAGTGAAAAAAGAGATTTTGGGGTATTTATAATTTTGATTTGGGAACTTAAAATCTGCCGAAGGCTTCAAGGGTCTGTCTGCCCTTGAAAATCCCTGAGTCTGCCGACGGCTCAACTCAGAAAATACCTATTGTTTCTGAGTTGCAAGCATAGGAAGTGTGGACACACCTTCCGCTTGTTGGGGAGATTTCCCCAAGCCCTATTTGGTGGAAATTCCCCCAAACCCCCGTTGATTTTAAAAAATCAAAATATAAAAAACCGCAAAAAATAAAAATATGAAAAGGAGCGGATAATGATGGGACGTTATCGCAATTCAACATTAAAGGTTATGCTGACAGAAGATGAAAAAGCTGCCATAAAAGAGAAAATGAAAATTCTTGGCATAACCACCATAAGTGAGTTTGTAAGAAAAGCTCTTAGTGTCAGCCCACTTGTAAGCATTGATATGAGCAGTCTTAACGAACTGGGCTATGAAATTAACAGGATAGGCAATAATATCAATCAGATTGCAAAAATTGCCAACCAAACCAAAAATATTTATCAGAACGACATAGCGGATTTGCAGACAAAGATAGAAACTATTGATACTACTGTGACTGATTTAAAAAATCTGCTTACAAAATTGAATCGGGGTGAGTGCTAATGGCTCGCACCTCGATTGAACCTATACAGAGTGCTGCTCATCTCAAAAATGCTGTAAAATATATTCACGACAGAGATAAGACTGATTGGTTCGCATTGACTGATAGTTATAAATGCTGTTTCAGTTCAGCAGAAATAGATTTTGAATACATCCGGGACAAAGAAGTCATTAAAAAGGGAGTAAACATTGCTTGGCACTTGCATCAAGATTTTTCACCTGATGATAATGTTACTCCTGAACAAGCTCTTGAAATCGGCAAAGAGCTTATGCGGAGAATGTACCCAAATTATCAATATGTGATTGCAACTCACATTGACAAGGGACATATACACAACCACATAATTCTTAATTCTGTTAATTTTGTGGATTATCACAAGTTAGTCAGCAATTTTGGCACCCTTAAAGAACTCAGACGAATAAGCGATGAAATATGTAGGGAGAACAATCTCAGCGTAATTCAGTCCGACAGCAAAAAGAACACACGTAGGCTTGCGGAAAATATAGATAAGGCTATCGAAGAATCACCCGATTTTGACAGTTTTATTGCCTATATGCAGGAGCTGGGCTATGAAGTAAAATTAGGCTCCAAACTTAAATTCAAGGACGATAAGATGGAGCATTTTATATCTTCAAAATCAATTTCTCAGGGCTACTCGGAGGACATGATAAAGTACCGCATCGCAAACAAAGATAAAGACATTAAGGTAGCAAGAAAAAGAACACGGTGGGATGATAAAATAAAGGTAAGGAGTAAGACCCAGCTTCTAAAACACGATATCGACAGTGTTTTGAAAACGGCTCAGACCTATACCGATTTTATAAACCAAATGAAGGACAGGGGCTATGAGATCAAGCAAGGAGAACATCTTGCCTTCAAAAAATTAACAGGCGGCGAAGAAGACGAAAAATCACGTTTCAGGCGAAGCGAAAAAATCGGACTTCATTACACCGAGGAAGTCATTAAATGGCGAATAAATCATAGAGAGGAGTATGAAAAGATGTCACAGGAAAGAAAGATTGAAAAGGTAATAACAGTCACTGATAAAATCAAGTATGGCGGTCGTGGACTCAGTAATTGGGCTGCGGGAGAGAACAGTAAACGAGGTAATGCAGCCAAGAACTGGATTATTGATAATCTTGTAGATGAATGGTTGATGAAAAATAATTATAATCCGGTTGTTTATAACAGAGAAAATAGTGCCCTTGATTTTGCTGTTTTCTTGGAATATTACGACAAAAAGAAAGAAGCTTTGGACAATCTTGAAAAAGAAGTTGCAGTCATCACAGCCGAGATGAAAAAGATACAAAAGACTATCAAGTCCGTAGAACAGTATTTTATACTTAAACCCACTGCCCAAAAATATGTGAATGTTGATTATCAACAGCTAAGTGACGCTGAAAAATCCATCTGCAAATCTGTTATATCAAAGTATAATTATCACGTAAATGTAATCAATGAGGGTAAGGAGTTTTACGGCACTTTAAGCATGAAAGAGCTTTGGCAAAAATACAACTCTCTCAAAAGCAAAAGGGTTGAAATGCTTGATAAGCTGACAAAAGAAAAATTGGACTTTGACACATACGAAACCGTCAAATATAATATGGAGCATGAAGACGGAATATGTCATTGCACTCGTGAAGAAGCTGAAGAGCATATGCAATATTTTCTTGAAACAGAAAAGCACTTGCAAGAAAAAATCCAAAAAAAAGAAAACCGCAAGAAAGCCGTTAAGGATTTTTTCGGTCTTGACTAATGCTCAATATTTGTGGAGGGAGGACAATTATATGATAAACAAAATTGGTAGGCTATACCTTGATGTTCCTTATGCAGACAAAGATAAAGTCAAGGCACTCGGAGCTAAATGGGACAGTTCAATTAAGAAGTGGTATTACAGAGGTTCCGCATATAACTATTTTAAATTTGCCGATTGGCTGCCGTTTGATTTGAGTGACAACATAATAGTAATTGACAATATTTACATATTGGAAGGAAAGAGAATATGTTGGAAATGCAAAAAGGAAACAACTGTAATTGCCCTTGGAGTATGTGAAAATATTGAGGTTTTTTTTGACTATGAAAAAGACAAATATGTATGTAACATAGATAATATTTTCTGTGAGTTGCATTTAGCTTGGGCGTATGAGGAAAAACAAATACCGCCTTTATTGTTAAAGTATATAAAATCTCAATATTCCGTAAAAACAGGCTATTCAAAGAGAGCAGGCAAGAATTTTGCAAATCATTGTCAGCACTGTGGAACAATACAGGGCAATAATTTCCTTTTTGAGGAATCTGACAGCCCATTTTCCAATTGTGCATTTGGAGATGTATTACGAAAGCGTATGGAAAAATTAAAAATTAAACAGATTCCTATTGCTGATAATATACAACTTGACTGGAACATATCATACAGTTCAAATGATTTTGCATATCTTGACTATTGTGATGATGTGGAGATAATTAATATAAGAGCAGAGGGCACTAATACTGAACCTCTTACATATAAAGATTTATATTTACTTTAATATTGACTAATGCTTAAAAGTGTGGTAATATAAAAACACAAGAAGGAACAACTTAAGCAATTGTTCCTCCACGTAGTTTGATTATGAATAATCGCCCCTAACTTCGGAAAACGCAAGGGCGATTATTTTTTTATTATGTAAAACATAATTATGATGGCGATAATAAATATCTGCACATCATGTATAAGTATTATTATAATAACCACCTCCTTTACTCACAACTCGGCGTGTACACTTGTGTACAATTATGTACAGTTGTGTATAGCCTAACAAGTACAAGTAAAAGTTGGTAGAAGAACAACCGCCCGTCATTCCCTCCTGCTGACCGATGGAAACTATTTCCCATCGGCTAATGGCATTATATCACAACAGACGGCAATTTTCAACATATAAATATGGGAATAATACGGTTATTCAGATTTTTATGTGAATAAGAAGTATTTTTATATGTTGCTGTTTGTCATATAAAAATTTACCGTAGTTTTTTTGTTTTTTTTCGCAATAAAAAACATCTGTCCGAAAAGCTGATTTTAAATGGCTTTACGGACAGATGTTTTTAATAATGGGATTTATCTTTTTAAATACGACAGTTTTACCGTATTTGCATTGCCACAATAATTGGCATATTTTTATATGGCTTAGAAAAAACAAATTAAACTTAACGGCAGTTTTACGGTTTTTTCATACTGTTTAACCTTGCTATATTGCTTTTTGCCGCAGCTATTTGTTTTTCGGTTCGGGGCTTGCTGAATGGCTTACGCAAGTGTATGTATTTCTTATCGGAAATTATGTAGGTTTTTGAATACTCGTCCTCAGACTTTAGTTTGTAGACTTCGGGAAATTCCTCGGCGAGGGCTGACAGCTTTTTCATTAGCCTTTTGTTACAGGTGTAAACCTCAGCTGATCTTTCCGCATTATTGAAATTGATAATTGTTTCTTGTTCGTATGGTGTAAGGTTTTGCATTGATTTTTTCCTCCGTTTTTCATATTAAGAAAAATCCTCCCATCATAAGACAGGAGGATTTAATATTTTGTATTAAGTATTATGTTCTATGGCAGGTATCATATTTTCGGCTAATTTCAGATTATATAATAAACCCAAGCAAAAGAAAAGAGTATATTATTTGTTACTCTCACAATCATAATAACAAAGTTTTTCATTATTTGAATAATGTGTTTCACAAACATCATCTGCATTGCTTAACCAACTCATAGGCAATTTAGGCAAATAACCTTTTTCTATTGCAAATGTAAGACACTCCATAACCGTTGACAAGCCCATTGAAAAATCGTGACAGTTATCCCTAAGATGAAATACCACAGGTTCAAAACAGCTTTCGCAGTTTATATTCTCAGCCTTTTGTACTCTTGCTCTGTTATAGAATATCCTCTTGTGCTTTATTTGTTTATGCTTTGATTTGCTCATATTAAATGCTCCTTTCGGTTCGTTATTATAAATTTGTAAATATAAAAACCCTCTACAAATTGATAGAGGGTTATCAAGTAAAAAGTGTATATACAAATTCATCAAGGGTTTTGTTAAAACTTGCATAAAACAAGTCTTTCATATGTTGTGATGGCAGTTGACCATTTTTAATATCAGAAAACCAATATACCAACCTTTTAGGCGGTAAAAATATTCTCTTGTTGGGTATAACAGGATGTGAAAATAATATTGTATTTTCATATGTATCTGTATGACTGTCAAGCAATTTTGTATTTTTTAGCTTAGGGCAGAAAGTGTTTTCTGAATAAAGCCCATATTTTCGACAAATCAAAGGGCGAACTTCATATATTCTGCAAACTCCGTTTGCATTATTGACAAATATACAATATGGCGAAGATATGTTCATCTTAGCTTTTTGCGAAAATTCCTTTATAAAATCTTCTCCAAATTTTATGCCCATATATCTTAAAATTGCGAAATATTCAACAATGCTAACGTCAAAATCTGAAGCGCAACAAGATGAACAGCCTTCCGAACATACTGTATTGTTGAGTTGACAGGCATCCTTTTCCAACTTATCAAAATATTCATATAAGTAAGCTATTGCAGATTTTGGATTCATATGCTTATCTTCCTTTATTAATTTTATGTTGGCAATACGTTTTGAATTATTCTCAACATCTACTAAAACAAAACTGTACCATTCATCTATTACAAAATTGTTTTCGGGAAAATGTATTATTTCTTTTAATTGCTGTAATCTTAAGCTCATATTTATTCTCCTTTATATTATATTCTTTTCTGTTATCTGTCAAGTAGAATATCCTCCCGTCTTTTGGGGGATGGGAGGAATTGTTTTACCTTGCTTCGCGGCGGTGAGCTGATTTCTGTTCTTGGGAAGTTTCTTTTTCGACCGGGGGTTCCTGCTTTGGTGTGAGAGCTTCAGTTAATTCTTTATTAAGAGCTTCCAAACGGGCTTTTTTTGATTTCAATTCATCTAAATGAGAAAATGGTTTTATGATTTCCTCTTTCAGTGTTTTAAGAGTTGTTTCTGTCTCTTTAATGCTTGCTATGGTAGAATCGTATTGTTTATTGATGTGTTTAATAGTATTGTCAAGACGGGTAATATTGCCTATTGGGTCATCGCCCAATCCGATTGTATAGGACATTTCTCTTTTGAGGGTGAGCTTGATTTCACCCAGCTTGCCGCCAAAAGAAGGAATTATCTCAAAGCCCCTGTATTCGCCTATGGGCTTATTATTATGAGCATTATTAAGACTTTCCTGAAGGAGTATTGTTCCTGCTTCTTTTTTATCAGTATACGTTTTGTCGCTGTTGTAAAATGTTATTCCCATAAAAACAGAGGAAATATTTTCATTGACATATTCCATATCCTTTTTATAGCCCTCGGCAGCAGCCTTTTTCATTTTTATTTCAAGAGGATATTTCTCTGAAATCTCTCTTTGCAGCTTGCGATGGTTTTCCTTATATGTTCCGTAGAGTCTGTCAAGACGACTCACTTCTATGTCAAGCTCCGTCTTTTCCTTTATTTTGGGGTCACCTGCGGCGATAGCTTTTATTTCGGCATAGCTTAAAACGGTTTCATCTACGTCTTCTGCGGCTCTTGCCGGAGTTTTGCTTGTCATTATCTGACTTATGAAACGCTGCTTGTTTTCCACCAGCTGATACATGTAGCTGTCAAATGTGTTTTTTGTTACATAACTGTAAATGTCAACCTCTGCGTTGGTGTTGCCTTGCCGTATAATACGACCGTTCCTCTGTTCGAGGTCTGAGGGACGCCATGGGCAGTCCAGATGGTGGAGGGCTTTAAGCTTTGTCTGAACATTCACGCCTGTTCCCATTTTACCAGTAGAGCCTAAAAGAACGCTGACCTCGCCGTTGTTCACCTTTTCAAAAAGAGCCTGTTTCTGTTCGTCAGTGTTGTAATCGTGAATAAAGGCTATCTCTTCAGAGGGTATCCCCTGATTTATAAGCTTCTTCCTTATATCATCATAAACACTGAATCCCTCGCCTTTCGGTGTGGAAAGGTCACAGAAAATAAGCTGAGCTGACCTGTCGGGAGTTGTTTCAATCCAGATTTTAAACACATTTCTTGCACAAATATTAACCTTGCTTTCGGGGTTGTCCTCCAAAAGAGGATTGATTATCCTTTGGTCAAGGGCAAGTCTGCGACCGTCATTCGTTATCTTCAGCATATTATCCTCAGATGGGTCTACATTGCCGTTCCTTATCCTTTCAGCACGCTTTGAAAGCTCCTCAACCATACCTTTCTGTATGTCCGTTGCTTCGGCTGAAATTGTGTGGAAGTTTGCTTTTGGAACAGGCAAATCCAATACGTCTGCCGTCTTTACGTCCGCCGTTTCCTTGAAAATTGTCATAAGCTCCGGCAGATTATAGAATTTTGCAAAGCGTGTTTTCATACGATATCCCTTGCCTTCGGGAGCAAGTTCAAGAGATGTTTTTGTTTCTCCGAAGGAGCTTGCCCAAGCATCAAAGTTCTGAAGTCCCAACTCCTTCAGTCTGTCATTTTGCAGATATTTCTGCATTATGAAAAGCTCTGACATGGAATTTGACACGGGAGTACCCGTTGCAAAGACAATACCTCTGCCGTCTGTTTTTTTGTCAATGTAACGACACTTAAGGTATAAGTCCTCTGCTCGCTGACTGCGGCTGCTTGTGTTTACTCCTGCAACATTTGTCATTTTGCTTACAAAAAATAAATTCTTGAAGTTATGGGCTTCGTCTATGTATATCTTGTCCACGCCTAAGTCCTCAAAGGTAACTGCCGTATCCTTGGGCTTCTTCTCAGTCAAGGCTTCTAACTTGCTTTTGAGGTTTTTCCTTACTGCCGCAAGCTCCTTTACTGTGAAGCCCCTGTTGTTTTTCTCAGCCTTTACACTGTCTAAAAATTCGGATATTTCATTTATTTCATCTTCAATAAATGCCATCTGTCTTTCAGCCGAAAGAGGTATTTTTTCAAGCTGCTCATGACTTATAATTACTGCATCATAGTTTCCCGTAGCTATCCTCGAACAGAACCTTTGCCTGTTTTTAGGCGTAAAGTCGTTTTTTGAAGGTACTAAAATATTAGCCCCAGGATAAAGAGTCAGAAATTCCTTTGCTGTCTGCCCTACAATGTGTTTCGGCACAACAATAAGGCTTTTGCTGCAAAGCCCCAGACGTTTGCTTTCCATTGCCGAAGCAGCCATTTCAAAGGTCTTGCCTGCACCTACTGTGTGGGCAAGAAGTGTGTTCTTGCCGTAAATGCTGTGGGCTATGGCGTTTTTCTGATGTTCCCGCAAGGTTATCTCGGAGTTCATGCCCACGAAGTTGAGGTGGCTTCCATCATATTCTCTCGGACGCATAGAATTGAATTTTTCATTGTATATACGGCAGAGGTCGTCTGCTCTTTCGGGGTCTGCAAAAATCCAATTTTTGAATTTTTCTTTGAGAAGCTGCTGCTTTTCACAGGCAAGGTCAGTTTCCTTTTGATTGAGAACGGACTTTTTATGGCCGTTGCCGTCCACATAATAATCCATCACTCTTACGGGTTTGCCGTTAAGCGTATTTTCTATTATTTTGTAAGCGTTAATTCGGGACGTTCCGTAAACCTGTGAGGAATTAACATCCGACGCTGCCAACATAGTGCCGGAATTGCTTATTGCCCACACTGATGTGTAAGGATTGTAATCTAAAGCAAAGACGCAAGAACGACTGCTTCTGCTGTCAAAGGGGTTTTCATTACTGCCTATCATGTCACTTCTCATATAGCTTGGCGTTTTGAGTGTTTCATAAATAAACTGCTCATAATACTTAACGGGAATCCACACCGAACCAAGCTGTGCCGATATGTCTTTTGTTGTCAGCTCTTCGGGCATGACCTCTTTAAGAGCCTTTACATTTTCGGCGTATTCCGCACTTTCCTCGGCTGCTTTCTCGGCTGTCCTGAGCTTTTTGCGGACATTTCCCGATAGATATTCGTCTGCCGTCTCATATTCCTCTGTTTCGGGATTTTTGAAAATCACTCCATCAAGCTCTTTTATAATTTCTTCCTCAGACTTTCCACAAAGCCCTGACATGTATTCAAAATCCACACGCAGCTTTTCAGCCATAGAGACAGCCAAGGCTTCTGTTGCCGTGTCCGTTCTCGTAACGGGAATATAGGGAGATATGGTTCTTACCGAAAAAATATCCGCCTTTTTAACATTTCCATTCTTATCCTTATCTTCGAGGGCAAGGAGTAGAGGAGCAGTATCGTCCTCGGAAAAAAGGGACTTATTTACAGACTCAGAAAGAAATCCATATTTATTGACGAAATTGTCATAGACAGTATTAAGCTTAGTCATAAGTGATGTAATTTTTTCAACCTCATAATCTAAAAAGCCGCTGTCCCTTTCGGCAGCTATAAGCTCTCTCAGAGTTTCGCTTATTTCAATAAGATCTTTCATTCTTTCAAGCTTTTTTCCGCTTAAATTCTGCTTTTTAAGAACATCGTTTTCTCGGAAATAGACATTTCCGTTTTCGGAAAAATAGCAGAAATTTCTATAATTTTCAGGAATAAGCCCCTCATCATCAGCCCTCTCAGAAAGGTTTTCGGTTTCTTCTGCGACTTCCTCAGAAATAATTTCAGGCTCCTTTATGCTGCCCTGTATGTTTGAAATTGCTTCTGACAAAAGCTTTTCAAAAGAATCGGCATAGTATGGAGTACATTTTGTTTCCGGTCCGTAACGGCCGTTTGTTATAGTCATTTCGCCGCAAATCATATTAGGGTTTTCTATGAAATATCTGTTCATTTCAAATTCGTTGCCATAAGGATCAAAGGTTTTGTCAGTATATACCCAATCGGGAACATCTTCCCTTAAATCTCTTGTTTTCGCCCTCTTTTGCAGGAATATAATATCATAAAATGTTGCGGAAGTTCCTGCGCCCTGAAAGGCGACATTGGGAAGTCTTACCGCCCCCAAAAGGTCGGCTCTTTCGGCAAGATATTTTCTAACCGCTGTGCTTTGCTTGTCCATAGTTCCCTTTGAGGTCACAAACGCAACAACTCCGCCTGGGCGAACCTTGTCCAGTGCCTTTTTAAAGAAGTAGTCGTGAACGAGCGAGCTGACCTTAAAGTCATTGTCGGAAATTCTCACATTTCCAAAAGGAACATTGCCCACCGCAACATCAAAGAAATTACTCTTAAAATCGGTTTTTTCAAAGCCCTTTATCTGTATGTTTGAATCCGGATAAAGCATTTTTGCAATACGTCCCGAAATGCTGTCAAGCTCCACGCCGTAAAGCTTGGATTTTCTCAATTCTTCAGGTAAAAGACCAAAGAATTTGCCAACGCCCATTGACGGTTCTAATATTTTACCACCCTGAAAACCAAGATTTTCAAGCCCCTTGTAAACCGCCTCGATTATAAAGGTGGGCGTGTAGAATGCGTCCGTAGACGAATCCATAGCAGATGCATATTCCTTTTCCGTCAGAAGCTCTTTAAGCTCCTGCCTTTCATTTTTGAGATACATACCCCTGTTCTCATCAAATACATCAGCAAGACCGCCCCAGCCTATATATTTAGCCATAACAGCCTGTTCCTCAACCGTAGGACTTCTGTCCTCGCTCTCAACCCTTTTGAGAGTGCGTATTGCTTCAATGTTTGCTTCGGCAACATTATTTATGCCTCTGACACCCACGGCAAATAAATCCCCGAAGGTGTCTTTTTCTGTTATAACAAAGTTTTCTGCCTTTGGCTTGCTTTCCTCGATCGTCTCGGTGTTCGTTTCGACAGTATCGGCACTTTCTGAATTTTCCTCCTGTACAAGATTTCTCAGAACAGGCACAATTTCCTTATACTCGTCATATCTGCTCAGAAAATCAATTACGCCGCCGTCACCGTCCCCTATGTCCTGCCTTTCAGTATACTTTTTTCCATCAGGCATATTCAGAGTGAATTTTACCTTGTCGTAGCCAAGATAAAAGCGGTCAATTTCACCTTTCTCATAAGCTGTATAAACAGCATCAAAATCATCTCCGTATTTGTCTATGGACTCCTGCCTTTTCATAATCCACTCATCGTCAGTCTGCTTCATAAGCCTGTCAAATTCGGCTACAGAGTAGGTTTTTCCATCTTCAAAAACAGGGTTTTCGCTCCACTCACAGGTTATTGTAGGCACAGTATCAACGCTTGCTGTTTCCCTTTGGGACTGAACTTCTTTGTCAGCTTTAATCTTCTGAAAAGATTCTTTGACAAAATCAGCAATATTGACTTTCATTATATAGTCGGCAAAATTCTCGGGACTTGGAACTGCGTGAAGTGTGATTGATTCACTATCGATATTTTCAACTCTGTACCAATCCGAAACAGATTTCCAAGTTATAATATCATTGATTTCCGGCAATATGGGCTGTGAATCTACCACATCTGAAACAGATTTTTCGGTTTCCGCTTCATCGGTGTTTTCCGAAGCTCCCATAGAAAACAGGTCAATCTGATTTTCGTCTTTTTCAGAAGATTTTGCATTTTTCTTTTCAGAGAAGTTTTCTGAGGGAACAGCTTGTGCTTTTTCATAGTCCGAAAAATTACGAGGGTCAAGTATTTCAAAGCCCTCTTCTTGTATACGCTCTTTCCAATGCCCCAAAAGTGAGGAAACACTTATACTGTCATTTTTATCTGTATTTTCAAGAGCAATACTAAAATCGTCTGATATTGACGTTACTTTCCAGCTTTTATCACGAAATTTTATATAATCGCCTACTTTTATATCATCAGGATTATTTGCCTTATCCTTTTCAGCACTATTACTTTCTTCAGAATTTTCTAAAGGCTCTGTTAAGTTTGGCATTTCCTTTTCAATGTGGTCAATTTCAAGAGCATTGGAGCTTATATAATCAACTGCGCTCTGTACATCTTCACCAAAAGCCTTTATACTGACATCATTTACAGTGCCGTTGTTGCTGTGCATATCTCCAACAAGCATAAAACCGCCTTTTCCCTGCTCATCAGAGTAAACAATCTTCATATTTGTAAAATATGACTTCCTCGCATCTGAAACGTAATCATCGTTTATAGGCGGATTCTTTATGTAAACAATATCGTGAGATTCAAGAGCCTTTCTTAAATCCGAAAACCTGTTTGTCTCCTCTTCAGAAGCAGTCTCAATATCTTTTTTGATTTCATTTTTGACAACATCTTCGGTGGGCTTGGCTGTAGGCAGATTATCAACAGTCACATCGGATTTACTGTTTTCACTAAGAATGTCTCCGATTATTTTGTCACATTTTCCATATTTGTTCCCATCAAAGGTAAGTGTGATTGTGCCATCATCCTTTGTCTTCCCACTGTACTTAATGCCGTTTCGGTCAAATTCTTCTGCTATTCTGCGCCCTGCTTCGATAGGTACATTTCTGTATCTCTTTTTTGGAATAAATCTGAATGGTGTATTTCCGATTATTTCGCTTGTGAAATCTTCCTTTTCAGCTTTTTCACTCTTGACAATGTTGCGACTTCGGTGTATAATTTTATTAAAGTCAAGATTGCTTAAGCCCTTGGACAATTGTAGCCCAAGCACACTGAACATAACTTGACTTTTTTCTTTGTCACAATAGAGTATTTTATCTTCTGCATAAGCTCTTTCAAATTGCTTATCAAAATTTTCTTTACCATAAAAACTAAGGAGAAAATTAGTGTTTGTTAATTCCATTTCATATTTTGTTTTATCATTAGGTCTTATAATTGCTACAATAGGATAGTTATCTTCGTCAAATTCTGAAGTAACAATAACAATACTGTCATTTCTCTGTTTTGATAATGAATCATAAATCATTACTGGTGATAAAAGTAATTCTGGTATTTTCTTGATTTGTTCGACATTTAATCCATGATAATGTATACTTTCGCCTGTATAACCTTTTGGCTTGATAGCGTCTCTCAAATGTCTTTGAGAATAGAAAATAGGAAGCTGTTCACAGCCTACATCAAGCAGAATTTGCGGTGTTTCACAAACTTTTAAATGCTCAAATCTTTGATACTTATTATTTAAAACATCGTCTACCTGTTCGGCAAAGGTTTTTTCTTTGGGCTGTGCTTTAACCTGTTTCAAAAGGTCGTTCCAGTCTTTAATATTTTCCTTGTTTCTGCAATTTTTATATATATCATCTTCTGTCATTGAGTATGACGAAATGTTATATTCCCGGCTCATTTTCTCGGCAAAACTCTTTCCGGCTTGGTCATTGTCAGCTGAAATAAGACAATTTTCGGGAGAAAGTCCATAGTCCTTAATTGTCTTTAATACTTCTTTGTCCTTTAACCCTGACATTGAAAAAAGAAAGGCAGTTTCGTTTCTGTGCAAAGAATAATAGCTTATAAGGTCAACCGCTGATTCAAAAAATATAGCTCTACCAGGCAAGCCTTCGGCTTTTTGAGGAATTACAGTAAAGCAGTTTCCGTTTCTTTCAGTGGTCTGCTTATATCTGTACTTTTTGTCCGTAAGTGTGCCGCTTATTTCTGCTCCGCTCAATTCTCCCGTCTTGTCGAAAATCTTATAAACTATGTTCCCCCTTACGTCCTGTCCTATGCTCTTACTTGCAATAAGATCTTTCACTATGTCCTCATCAATCATTCTTGTTTTTGTAAGATAGGCATAGGCTCTTTCTGTGCTTTCAGCGAGAGGATTAGGCAAAGGGTTTACGGGTTTTTCTTCGGTTTTTCTCTCCGATGGCGGCTCCTGACGTCTTGGTGCCTGAAGCCCTTCGCTCATCAGACGTCCGTTATAAGCAAGTAGATTTCTGACAGAAGTCTGAAAATCAAGACCGTAATATGTTTGCAGAAAATCAACGGCGTTGCCCCCTGTGTGCTGAGAGTTCCAAAAAAACTTGTTTTCCGAAATTCTCATAGAATCATGAGCTTTCAGCGTATACTCCTTTGCCCCAACACGTATAAGATTTTCACCGTTAGCTGAAAGATAATCCACAAGGTTAGTATTCCGTGCAGTTTCTATTTCCTCAGCCGTAAAGGAATTGTTGTGTTCGGAAACTGAAACCCTGCTGCTTGTCTGCTTGTTTATGGTTCTTTTACTGCCAGTATTTTTTACCTTCTCATGCTTTCTTTTGTTAACATATCTTACGCAGTTTTCTATTTCTCCCAAAAGCTTTGCGGCAGGAATAAGTATATTGTCATTTAGAGTGTGTATGTCGCCAAAAGACTTAAATATTTCTATATTTTTAAAATATAGATTGTCTTTATTGTAAACAGGCTCTCCCAGACCACACCTCGGATAAATATATATCCTTAAACAGTCAGCAACAAATTCTGACCATTCTTTGTCATTTGCCGTTTCAGTTTCTGTTAAATTCTGCCTTATAGAAGCTTCCGTTGCTTTTGTTATAGCAACTTCAATAATCGTCCTTATATCGGTTTCTCCACCGTTTAAACCGAATTTTTCCGAAAGCTCCTCCAATAACTCAGGCGAGGAAAAGTCCGGCTGCCATATTTTATAATCAGAATCTGTATCCGAAATATCATACACATACTCGATTTTATAACCTTTTACTCCCTCATTTTCATTTAAAATAGGAATGTTGTTTTCGGGGCTTTTAACTTCTGATCTGAGTCTTGTCCAAACTTCGGAGGTTCCGCAAGCTGTGGCTTCAGGCTTGATGTAGTTTATAAGCAGCTGAGAATAAAAGTTATATTTATAAAAATAGGCAGTCCTTTTCAAAAAGTCTGCCCAATCATCACCACTTTTAGTGACTTTTAAAATTGCTTTTCCGAGCAAAAGCTTAACTTCGTCCGGATTATATTTTTTCATAATAAAATCACTCTCCCCAAATAAAAAAACGGCAGGATTTCTCCTGTCGCTTTGCTTTCATAAAAATCAGATATATATCAAATCGTTTAAAATAAAGCTTCTTACCTCGTGGCGGATAAGGTTGTACATCTGTACCCACTTCATTCTGTCAGTGAGCTTCAGCTCATCGTTTACCCCCTCGATTTCACACTGTCGCTCTATCATATTTTCCTCCATTTCAAAGGCTCTTTTGTCAATGCTTTTAAGATGTTCAAGAAGTGTTCCGCTTTCCACAAGCCTTTTATAATATTCCGGCTTGTTTTCCTTTAAAAATTCCTCCCTCGGCGCTCCATAGGTCATAGAGGGCGTATAGCTTTCTTCTTCCACGTCTTCATCAGCAGGATAAATTATAATATCCAAATCCATAAAATCCATAAAATCTCCTCCATTCGTATAAAAATTTCTTTAACCTCTTTCATTATACCATAGGGCTATGTATAAATATTTCGTCTGTGACCTATTTCAAGAATTAATATTATTATTTTATCGTCTTGTATGTCAGCCAAAACCCTGTAATCGCCTATACGATATCGCCACTGTCCCATACGGTTATCTCGCAGAGCCTTTCCGTGACGGCGAGGATCATCGCAGCCCTGCAGATTTTTAAGAAGCCACGAGGCTATAAGCTTTGCAGTGTTTTTATCGAGCTTGGATAACTGTTTCTTAGCTCTTTTTGTAAGTTCTACCGAATATTTCACAATAAATCAAGCTCCTTTATTACATCTTCCAAACCGAAAGTAACAGGGTCGGCTTCATATTCCTCCATAGCCTCATCATAAGCCTTTAAATCAAATTCATTTTCGATATGCTCCATTACAGAACGTCTGAATAACTCGGAAACCGTCATTCCGTTAAGCTTTGCATAAGCTTTTATAATGTCCGATTCGTCATTGTTTAACCTAATTGAAAAAGTCATAAGAAAACCTCCTTTCTGTAATACATTGTATTACATTTATGAGAGATTGTCAATAGAAATTTTGAAAGAGGATACGGACTAAGCCGTATCCCTTTCGTCTGAATAGGCGTCATATTCTATGCCGTACTTTTCGCATATTTCCTTTAAAAACATTTCATAAACCTTATCGGATTTATTCTTTTCTCTTAGCTCCAAAGCGGCATACCAATCCTTGAAAAGCTCCGCAAGCTCTACATTTTTAAAGCAAATAAAAATTCTTTCTTTATTTTGTCTGCCAAAAACAAGATTGGCGTCCTTTTCCTCGGACATAACTATCTTAATAAGAGCGGCGATGGAAGTATCCAAAGTCTTATCGCTTTGTAAAGAAACATCCGATGCCTTTTTTTCTTCTGACAAGTCAGTAGGCACACTATCTTTCTTTCTTCTAAAAAAATTAAATATTTTCATTATGACCTCTCACCGCCCGACTTTGCTTTTTTCTCTTTTTCGGGGCTTTCCTTTTCGGATTTACATTGCTCTGCCGCTTTCTGCTCCGCTGTCTTTCTTTCTTGGTTCTGTCTTGCAGCTCTTGCCGCTTCAAAGACACTGTCCAGTGAGTCACTGCCATGTCTTTCGGGAGTGAGTCTTGCGTTTATTTCCTTGAGTTTTTCAGCACTTAGGCTGTCACCCTGTTCGGCAGCCGTTTTATAAAGCTTTACGGCTTCATCAAGGTTTTGCTTAGTACCATCTCCCTTTAAATAGCAGTCCGCAAGACTTCTTATAGCTGTTATATTTCCTGCTTCCGCGCCCTGACGGTAAAGTTCAAAGGCTTTTTTGAGGTTCTGCTTTATTCCTGCTCCCAAAGAATAACAACCTGCAAGATTTACTATTGCAAGGGTATCATTCAAATCAGCGGCTTTCTTAAAGCATTCCACAGCCTTTTGATAATCAACGGCAGTACCCTCACCGTTCATATAGCAGCAGCCAAGATTGTTAAGAGCAATAACGTCCTCCTGCTTTGCGGCTTCGTCATAAAGCTCAAAAATCTCTTCTTTATCTTCGCTTTCGCTTCCTTCAAGCATAATGGCAAGATTTCTTTTAGCAGCGGCATAATCTCTTTCTGCTGCATTTTCAAAGCACCTCATAGCCCCATCAATATCATCTCTGAGGAAAAATTCATAGCCTAAAGCGTTCATGGCTTGGGGGTCATTTTCGGCAAGAGAGCGGAGATACGCCATATATTCGTCCGCCGTAAGCTGTCTTTTCTTTTCCTCCTGCAATTCTTCCGCAATTTCTCTCTGTACAGCTTCATCAGGAAGACTTTCTATCTGTACGTTCATCATTGTGAACGTATCGCTGAAAATCTCGGAAAAAGTCATATCCTCTGTCAAAAAATCAATGTTGATATCAAATTCCTCAAGCCTATTTGCTTCGGGCAATTCATGCTTTTGAATATCAAATCCGTAATCTTTAAAATCTATATTATCTTCCATAAATCTTACCTCCCAACATTTTTATTATTCCTTGTGGGCTGTGTTTTCTGACCTTCGGCTGCTTCGGTTTTGCGTTTTTCTTCCGCTGCCCTTGCTGCTCTTGCCGCGCCGAAGCTTCTGTTATAGCTGCTTTTGCCTGAAATAAGCTCCGCGTTTTCGACCGATTGATTCTGAGATTGAACCATAGACTCCACAGGCTCAATATAGGAAACATCGGGAACCTGCGGCCCATTGACTACTTCGGCTACGGGCTCCTGTGTTACAGCCTGTTCCTGAGAATGTGTTTCAATACTGTATGAAACTGAGGTCTGTACAGCCTCTACGATTTTACTTACAGCTTCTTCCTTGCTGCCGTCATAGGTGATTGTAACCGACCCGTCCTTGTTATGGTGACCTGCGAATTTTATCTTAGCTTCTTTCAGCTGTGCAGCCACCGCAATGCCAACAGTCTTTTCAACACCCTTTAAAAACTGCTTATTGGGGACAAACTTCTGAAGTGTATTGCCGAAATAAGCTGATTTATCAGCTTTCTGAACTGATTTACGCTCCGTAGCTTTGACAGTTTCCTGCGTGTTTTCATTTTTCCATGCCTGATATTCATTTTCAAGCCCGGCAGCTATAATTATATCGTATAAAGCCTTGAAAATGTCTCTCTGTGCTTGATATTCGGTTTTCGATACATCATTTTGTCCAAAAGCAACAGTCTTTTCATATTCATTATTCACAGATTGAAATAAAATCGCTTTAAGATCTGACTGTAAATCACGGGAGGGCTGTTCCTGTACCTTATGGGTTTCCGCCCTCTGCGCTGTATGAGCTTGTTTCTCCAATGAATCTCTGATGTCATAAAAAGCGTAGATATTACTTTGGTGCTTCTTATCAAAAGAAAAGGAAATGCTCTTGTCCTCGTTTATTACACCGCTGAAACCTATGTTTGACTGTCTGAGCTTTTCTGCAATGGCAAGTCCCAGCTCATATTCGGTTTTATATGTGATAGGGTCCTGTAAGTTCCTGTAATTCATATTGCCTATGTACTTTCTCTTAGGCTCTATAACCTCATCAGGCTTAAAATTATCAATTACTTCTGTTTGATTTTTCATATTATCCCTCCTAAATTTTTCACTTGGATAGTTGACATTTTCCAAGGTGTATGTTATACTATCATCATAGCTGATAAATGTATCCTCTTGGGGCGATTGGAGCCCTAAAGAACGGATCATTTTTTCAGCTTTTTCTTTGTTTGCAGCAATCAAATTATTCTTTTTCAATTGAGATTGCAAATAACGAGCAAATTCGTCTTTTCCGTATGAACTTGTAATGCGATTGACGTTATGCCAAGAATTAGCAGAATTAATATCTACAGTTATAATTATTTCACGGTCTTGACTGTCGTGTAATGCAGTGACAGCTACTACTGATTTTTCTACAGAGCCTTTTAAAAGCATAATAGGATTTCTAAGCTCAGACGGAAGTTTTGACATAGTTTCAAAATCCAAAGAATGCCCATGGCGATGTTCTTCAGGGCTTGCCATACACTTGCGTATTGTGTTTATATTTATGATAATATCAGAATTTTTGTCCGCTGAAGCTAAAGTAAGTACATTTGGTGTTTTGCCCATGACAATTGGCTTTTTTTCGTCAATTCTATGATTTATAACATCTGCCAAATTCAATCTGAAAATACTGTCGACAGTTTTATTTGACCCTGTCCGAACGGCAATACTTCTTACTGTACTTATATCGGCTTTTGTCAAACCATTTCGTTCATCTTCGTCAGCAATAGCCTTGCAAATTTCTCTTGCCTCTGAAATGGTATCAACCTCAATAAAGGTGGGGCTAAAATCATAATAAATACGAAATTTATCCAAAGAACCGGATTTTTCTATTGAAGCAAAATGATAATATTCGGACTTCATTCTTCCCGATTTTTCCGTAATTACTTCAGCATCATTTGTAATATTGTCATTATATTTTTTTTGATCCATAACTTACCTCCTGATTTTAGGATTATTGGAAAAATCAAGGCTAAAGCTTGGGTATTTGCTGCCGTTGTTTGCGTCCATAACAATGTCGGCTTCAAAGGCTTTGTTCTTGTTTTTTGACCATAAATCTTTAAAGTGAACTCTGCCTTTTTCAAGTAGGGCTTTTGCGACCGCTTTTGTTATTGTTTTTTTGAAAGCCTGAAAATACTTGTTGTCTTTCCATAAGGCAAAATCGCAGCTTTTGTTTGAGCAGTAGAAATTCTGCTTGCCCTCATATACGGGACTTCCGCACCTTGGACATCGTCCTATGGCTTCACGACTTGAAAAGGTTTCTTTCATATCCTCATTTACAGTCGTTTTGGAGATAATATCTTCGACAAAGGAAATAATGTCAGACATAAAAGCTTTATCTTCTGCCTGTCCCTTTGAAATAAGGGTAAGACGGTTTTCCCAGTCGGCTGTCATCTTTGCCGATTTCAGAGGTTCAGGAACAATCTTTACAAGATTTCTGCCCCTTTCCGTAGATATGAGGTTTTTGCCTTTTCTCTGAACATAGCCCCTTGCGATAATGGTTTCTATAATTCCTGCTCTTGTTGCGGGAGTTCCTAAACCCTTGCGTTCTGCGTCCTCTGTTTCGTAGTCCTCGTTTCCTGCCCTTTCCATTGCCGAAAGAAGTGTATCCTCCGTATATGCCTTTGGCGGTGAAGACAAATGCTCAGCAAGCTTTGCCGTAGCTGCAAATTCCTGTCCCTCTGAAAGCTTTGGCAAAATCTTTTCCTTTGACTGTTCACCTGAGTCAGACTGCTTTATAAATGCACCAAATCTTTCCTCGGTTGCTTTGAAGCCTGATTGAATAATGCTTTTTCCCTTGGCAAAAAATAAAATGCCATTACAGTCAAGGGTGGCAGTGGTATTCCTGTATAAATGCTTTTCTCCGGTGGCAGCTATGAGCCTTTGAGAAAGAAGCCATAATATTTTCTTGTCTGTATCCGTAAGTCCGTCTATATCGGCATTTTCTACGTTTGCCGTAGGTATAATGGCGTGATGGTCGGATACTTTTTTGTTATTCATAACAGGCTTTATATTGGACGCAAACCCTGTTTCGAGGCGGGCAAATTCAAACTTATTCTTTACAATGTGAATTATGTTTTCCGCTGTTGCCTCCATATCCTCTGTAAGAAAGCGACTGTCCGTTCTTGGATATGTAATAAGCTTCAGTTCGTAAAGCCTCTGAGCAGCTTCAAGTGTTTGCTGTGCAGTAAAAGCAAAAAGCCTATTAGCATCCCTTTGCAAAGCTGTCAAGTCGTAAAGCTTCGGAGGACTCACTGTTTTGGTTTCCTCTTTGATTTCCTTTACAACTGCCCTTGAAAGCTTGCATTTCTCAAAAATTTCCTTTGCCCTTTCCAAATCCTTTGTAGTTTCGCACTCAGCCGAAAAGCTCCCGCAGTTGATAACTACGGAATAATATTTTTCTTTAACAAAGCCGGCTATTAACAAGTCCCTTTCGGCAATCATAGCAAGTGTAGGTGTCTGAACTCTGCCTATACTCAGGGGCTTGTCCGAATTGTAAAGAGTTGAAAAAAGCCTTGTGCCGTTCATTCCCACAAGCCAGTCAGCTCTTTCTCTACAAAGTGCTGATTTATAGAGGTCATCATAATCTGAGCCGTTTTTCAGATTTTCAAAGCCTTCTTTTATAGCGCCATCCTCCAAAGAGGATATCCAAAGCCTTTCAAAAGGCTTTTTGCAATTTGACATACTATAAACGTGTCTGAATATAAGCTCTCCCTCACGTCCTGCATCTGTTGCGCATACTATGCTGTCAACAGTGGCGTGGTTCATAAGGTTTTTGAGTATTTCAAACTGCGTCTTGGTGCTTTGCTTGATGGCATATTTCCACTTATCAGGAACTATAGGCAGCTTTTGCCAGTTTTTATATTCCTCACCATAGCTTTCAGGCTCTGCAAGCCCCAAAAGATGTCCTACGCACCAAGATACAATATAGCCGTTTCCCTGTACATATCCGTCTTTTCTTTCAGAAGCCCCAATAACCTTTGCAATCTGCATAGCCACCGATGGCTTTTCTGCTATAACAAGTTTCATTGTTATACACTCCTTTCTGAAATATCATATATCCCTTCGTGATTTTACTCTTATATTGCCGCTTCTGCTATTTCGGGCTTGGGACTTTCCTTTTCGGCGGCATAGGATGTTAGGATATATACCGCATCGGCAATATTCATTGATGTGTGGGAGAGAACCCTTGAAAATATACGCCTTTCAGCATCTTCTTTCTTTTCTTTTAGGTCGGCTATTTCGGCTTCTTTCTTCTTTTTGATGTCGGCAAGCTCCTTTTCCTTTGCCTTTATTCTGTTTTCCATTTCAGCAACTTTGTCAATGTCTTTCTGAAAATTGTCTGTCATTTTTTCTGTACCTCCTTAAAATGGCAGCCTATCAGGGTCAGCTTCTGCTTCGTAGAAGATTATCTCATTGTTCAACTCTGCCTTTTCTTCTTTTTCACTCTTGCTGTCTACAAAATCAACTCTTAAAACATTAACTCCGAGCTTCTCTTTTCCGTCCTTTTCGTAGGACTGCAAATTGCCCTCGGCATAAATGCGTGAACCCTTTTTAAAATAATTTCCTATTACCTCGGCTGTTTTGCCAAAGGCAGTGCAGGGAATGAAGCTTGTTTTGTCAACTCCCTGTTTTGAAGCTATTGTAAATAAAACATAAAAATTTTCATCGTCCTTTGTAACCCTTATATCGGGGTCTTTCGTAAGTCTGCCGTAAATGCTAACATTAGTCATTTTTTCCTTCCTCCTTTGTATTGTTTTCAGTATTGGTCTGTGTAGTTTTACTGTTTTCAGCAGCTTTTTCAGCATCAATAGAAGCCTTTTCCGCTTCAATCTCTTTAAGCTGCTTAACTGTGAGAGATTTTTCCGAATCGTCCCACACCGGGGCGGCCGTAATATAGCCTTTTTTCCTTTTAAGCTCCCTTGTTTCAGAATCAAGAGCCTTTCTGCTTATTCCCGATTTTTCCGCAAGCTCATCATATACGCTGTCGGGAAGACTGTAGATATAATTATCTTCCTCTGAGGTCGTTTTGTTAATACTCTCAAACGGTATAGCGGTGGTTGAGGCTGCTTCTGTTTCTTCGGAAAAATCCGTTTCTTCCGCAGACGTTTCCGCGGTGATATGCTTTTGGGAGTCAGCCTTATCGTTATCCTTTACACAAAGAGATATAAAAATGCCGACAACAATTATGACGAAAATAACAAAACATATTTTTTCGATTTTTTTCATTTTACTGCTCCTTTCTCAGCGTTCAAAATACAAGGGGCTTACAGAGCCGCCTGTTGATGTTATATTCCAACCTATTTCGTTTCCGTAGACGGAATTGGGATTACTTGTTACAAAATAGTCGTAAAAATGATCTAACGGGGTCAATGCCACTCCTGTTGATCCGCCGCCTTCCACAACACAGGGAACGCCGCCTATAAGACCTACATATACGCCTACATGTCCATACAGGTATCCTGCTGAGCCTGTGCCGTATTTAATGCCGATATAAGCCCCGACAGGTATCTTAGTATAATCTACATGACCGCCGTCTACCACAAGCCTATTTGCCCTTGAAAAGTCATTGCCGTTTCCGCCGTGATATCCAAGACCTGCATTCTGATAAATAGTGGATGCGACCTTAGCGCAAGCCCCGTCGTAACCTCCTGCACCCACCATAGCGAGGGCAGCTTCAACCACCGACCTTGCCGTGCCTTTAAGTTCGTCTGAGATTTCATACATACTCAGGTCGATAGGTGTATCGGCATCGGAAAAGCTGCTTGTGATTTCGTAGGTTACGTTTCCAAGGTAAAATGCGGGGTTCTGATATGTATATGTAAGCCCGTTTTTTACTTCATATTCCAGACAGATATAGCCATCATCACCTGTAATGCCTATTTTATCGCCTTTTCTGACGATATGCCCGGTTGAAAGGGCTGTGGAAGAAATGCCCCTGACGGTAAGACGCTTTTTGCTATCCTCTATTGTGATGCTGTTCCCGCTTACTGTTATCTCTCCGCCTATGGGTGCGTAAATATCTGCCCCCGAAGCCGCTTTGAGGTCAAGTCCCTTGTGCATTTCGATTTTATAAGTGTTTAGCAAATCTACGAATTCATCACCTGCGAATATATTTATGTCATGTCTTTCCAGAAGCGAAAGATAAGATGAGGGTGTCATACCCAAGTAAAAGCCATCTTCGCCGTAGACGTTTTCCGGGATTATATCCTTTCCATAACGTCTGCTGCTGAAAAGTATGGTGTCTTCCCCAAAGGGATTAGCAAGATCCGCTCTTGTTACATACTGTCCCACCTCCGTTATTGCATTGTACATTTCTATTTGGGAGGGAGTGAAAAGAGTGTCCTTATTCGAGTCTATGTAGGTGCGGAAATTTTTTATATTTGCGTTTACAGTAAGTTCATAAACAAGTATGACTCTTGCATCTTCGCCTTCGCCGACAGATTCAGTGTATCTGTCTGTTTCAAAGCTTAGACTGTTAACCTCGCTGTAAAGCTCGTCTATTTCGTCTTTTACTTCTGAAAAAGTATAATCCTCATATTTGCAATCAAGATATAAGAGCCAGGCATCTATGTCCGACCGATAAGGTATATTTCCGGAGCCTGTCTCAATGCCGTTTACCTTGAATACTCTTTTAATTCGGATGTCAGGGTCGTCTGCCATGCTTTCGCATACACCTTCCTCATCAAAGGGAAAGCCCGCCCATTTTTCCATATATTTCTGTGAAAACTTGCAGTCAAGTTCTGTTATATATTCCCAAGTTTTAGTAAGCTCACTATCTTCAGATTTAAGTGAAACAGACAATAAAATGGCAGCCACAAGCGCTATAATTATAATGATAATTACTACAGGTCCTGCGAAAGCGAATGCAATGCTTATAAGTGCATCAATCGCCATTTTTACGGCTGCTACAGCTACTTTTACTGTCGCCGCCGCTGTTTTTTTTGCTGCCGCCGTTGCTACCTTTCTTTTGGCTTTTCCACTCATTTTGGCAAATTTTCGCATCTTTTTCACTTTTCTGCGCACTTTCTGAATGCCTTTTGCGGTCTTTTTAGGAACAGATACAGCGGTTTTTACGGCTTTTACTCCTATTTTTCCTGTGCCTACAACAACTCTTTCGCTTGTCTTTACAGTATTGACTGCCGTTATGGCAGTATCAACAGCTTTAAAGGCTATATCATTTTCTCCTGCCTCGGCTATGCCTTCTCTGATAACCTTTTTAATGGAAGACCCGCCTGTTTTTACCACATTGCTTAAACTGCTTTTTGTTCCCAAGACGGTCGAAGCAAGAGCTGTCCTTGACATTTCATGTATTCCGTAAGCGGTAGCGAGAGCTTTTATGTCACTTGCCTTTTTTGAAATCTGCCGTCCCTTGGCTGCTCCCTCCAGTGTGTTTTTACCCACAAATGAAACTACCTTTTCTCCGGCAACAGCAGCTTGGAGGTCTGCATTATTGCCTCCCTCGGCTTTTTCCTCTACATTGCTTTCAATGACCGCCTTTGCTCCCTGTGTCGCCTTTGCTCTTTTCTTGAAAGACTTATTACGGGGCTTTGGCGAAGCAGCAGATGAAGTTATCTTTTCATTTTTGGGCGCATTCAAAACTGCGTCAGAAGCCGTCTTTTCCTTAACGCTCTGAGAATATGAGGACTCCTTAATTTGTGAATCGCTCCCCGAATACTCCGTATTTATGCCGTATTTCTGCTCCGTATCCGTTTCATTTACTATATCCTCATAAGAATTTTCTGAGGAAAAATCTCCGTAAATTTCAGGGTTTATATGGCTCTCAGCTACAGGAACAGTGCTTGTGCCGCTTTCCTGTTCTCCCTTGGTATTCAAAGCATTGTCAGAAGTAGTATCATCTCTTAAAACAGGCTCTTTATTCCTCTTTTTGTCCTCCCTGCGTTTTTTTGACTTTACCTTTTTGTTGTAGTTGCTTTCTAAACTGCTCTCTGACTTGTCTATGGACTTTTCGGCTTTTGAAAAAACAGAAGGGGCAGCTGGATTTACAACATCTGCTGAAACTTCCTTAACTGCCGATTTTCCTGCTTTGGCATTTACAAGCCTTTCAGTCCCGGCTTCGGGAAGCAGACTTGGTTCAAAGGAATGAAAGTCATTTTTAAAAGGAGTAATATCAGTTCTTGAATTTTCCTGCTTGGTCTTATCAGTCGGGTTTTGGCTGTCGCTTTTGGCGTTTTTATTTTTGGCATTTTGGCGTATTTTCTTCTTTGTTTTGTTTTTTGCTTGGGTTCTGAATTTATTGTTAGGTTTTTCGGACTTTGATTTGTCCCTGCTTTCTGAGGGTTTTTCCAAGCCCTTAATGGGAGCCTGTGCTACAGCTTCTTTTTTAACCACATCTCCCGAACCTTTCTCTTTGACAGCTCTTTCTCCGCTCTTTGAATTGACAACACCTGACCGATTCTCATCGTTTATGACCGTATTCTCATCGTGGTTTAAAATAACGTCCTGAATGCTGTCAGAGGGTTGGTTTCTGAAAACGGGCGTAAAATCCTCTGTCTGCGACCGGGAATAGTCAGGGCTTCTTACCTCCTGCGTGGTTTCTCTTTCAAAGCCTTCACCAAGAGAAAAATCCGCTTTTACGCTGTTTTCGGCGTACATATCTATGTGGTGTATGCCAGCGGTAGTGTCCGCTCTTTTCACCGTGTGCCTTGCTTCGGCATTAGATATACTGCCGCTTTTTGCTCTCTTCTCAGTGTCAGGAGATTTATAGCCTTGACCGCTTGCATCAAGCCTTGTTCTTCCCGAAAAGTCCTGAAGTCCCGTGTAGGTGCTGTCATGTCTTTCTTTTGGCTTTTCCTCCTCGTCCTCGCTGTTCTTATTCAGAATACGCTGTGAAGATGTGGCTCCCGAAACGGCTCTTTTTTGGGTTTCCTCTACGCTTTCACGATTAATCTCCGCTGACTGCTTGTTTAAAACCTTTGTGGAATCACCGTCTCTGCCGCCCTTTATAATATCATTTTTCACTCAATCACCTTCTTCAGGGGCTACACATATTGCTGTTATATTTAGCTTGTATATGTACTGCCAGAGTATCCGGAGCGTTGTAAAGAGCCGTAAGGAGATAGTTTTTGACGTATTTTACAGGTGTACTTGACTTTGAAAGGCAGTCAAGAACATAAAAAACACATTCATAATCAAGCTTCATCAGCTTACCCTTTACAACCTCGGTCGGCAAATCTCTTTTGCCCACTCGTATATTATCCTCCTTGCAGCACATAGTCTCCGCTATTACCTCAACCATAGAATTTACTATCTCCAATTCACCCTCACTGCACTGAGAAGAAAGAACACAGTCATAATCTATGTTCTCCTTTGTCAGCTCTCGGTAGGCTTCATACTCATCAAATCCTATCCGATCGGTCTTATCATCTGAAGATAAGATAAGATTAGTATTTTGTTCAGTGGTTATATTAGTTATATTAGTATTTATTTGTGCCTGATTTCCCAGCTTTGGATTTTCCTGTGCTGGATTATCCTGTGCAGGATTTTCCGTCATAGGTTCAGTTGTTTTTTCAGCCTGTGACGGATTTTCCGTTATAGGCTTTTCATACAGATTATAATCAGTATTTTTAAGCTGACCCTTTGAATTTCTAACCCTTATCCTTACGAGATAACCGAAGTTTTCAAGTTCCTTTAAAGCCTTTGTAATACAGTCACGCCCTTCAAGACATTTAGTTGATAATCCGCTTACACTTAAGTCCCAATCATCAGGAAGTGACAGCATATAAGACATAAGTCCTTTTGCTTTAAGACTAAGCCGACTGTCTCTTAAATGATAGTTGGACATGATTGTATAGCCCTTTGTTTTGTCGTTAATAACATTGATTTTTCCCATGCTTTTTTAAACCTCCTTAAAGAACAAAAGCACAAGACATTAAAGCCCTGTGCTTTTTGTTAAATTGTTCTTTTCGCCACTTCTTCAGGGCGTGTTGTCATCATCTGATAGAGCTTTGTATCCGTAGGAAATTTATCTATAAACGGCACCACTGCCCCGCCTACATACATAAGCCCTTGACCGCTGTTTGCGTTTGTTACAAAGGAAAGCTCATTCTGATTTATTTTAAGAAGCTCACCGAGCTTGTCTCGGTCTGTGGCAAACTGATTAAGCATCATTATGTACTCAGAGTTGGAGAGCATTTTCTTGGCAATCTCACTTTCCAAAAGATCCTCCACGTTCTGAGTTATGCCGGTGCATATACCGTTATATTTTCTTGCTCTTTTCCAAAGCCTTGCAAGGAATTTAGCAGAAAACTGATTGTCGAATAAGAGATGTGCTTCGTCAACGACGATCCATGTTCTTCTGCCTAAAATACGGTTGCTTGTAATTCTGTTCCAAATCTGGTCCAATATGACAAGCATACCCAAGGTCTTTAGGTTGTCCTCCAAGTCCTTTATATCGAACACAACAAACCTGTTATGAATATCAACTGTTGTATGATGTGAAAACAGGTCAAATGAGCCTGTGGTATAAAGACCAAGAATCTTTAGAAGATTGTCCCGTTCTGTCTTGAACTGCGGCTCCTTTACCTTTTCAAGCTCATTACAGAAATCAACAAGAGTTGGCATAGGCGAATTGGGACTTTCAAAATATTTCTTATAGGTATTTGTAAGAACCCTGTTTACAAGGGTTTCCTCTGCACCTGTAAGACCTGTTGAATTATCCTTTTTGACGATTGTGTCCAGAAAAGAAAATATAAAATTCGTCTTGAAAGAAATAGGGTCATTGTCCTTATCCTCATCGTCCTCGCCTTCGCTGTTGTAGTTCGCTGTGATATCAAGAGGATTGAAGTATGTCTTAGTATTATTGGATATTTTTATAACCTCACCGCCGAAATTTCTTGCAAGTATGCCGTACTCAGATTCAGGGTCGATTACAATAACCTCATCATCGGGAGCAGACATAAGAACCCCTGTTATTTCCCTCTTTACGGAAAAGCTCTTGCCGCTGCCGGGAGTGCCCAGAACAAAAGCGGCGGGATTTTTCAGGGCTTTTCTATCAAAGAAAATAAGATTTCTTGAAAGAGCGTTGAGACCATAATACATACCGCCCCGGTCGAAAAGTTCCATCGTCGTAAAGGGTATGAAAATCGACATGGCTGCTGTTGTAAGTGTGCGTCTTATGCCTATGTCGCACTTTGCAAGGGGCAAGGTTGCATTAAGACCTGCCTCCTGCTCATAGGCTATTGGCAAAAGGTCACAGCCGACACTTCTTGCCGCACCCTTTAACTGCTCCACATTTTCATTCAGTTCCTTGATGGTTTTTGCAGAAGTGAAAACAAGGACTATTCCTCTGAAAAGCCGCTGATTGTTGTTCTGCATATCGGAAAGAAGTCTGTCCGCTTCTTCCTTGCGCCTCTTTAAGCCCGCAGGAATCATATCAGGGTCTATATTCTTTTCGAGGAGCTTCTGCTGTCTGTCAACGATCTCTTTTTCTATGTAGGCTATCTTAGTTTTCACAAGCTCCAAAGCCTTTATGTTGTCCATAGAGTTTGTATGAACTGAAATGGTGGTGTTGCAGGGTATTTCCGAAAGCTTGTTAAGAAGACTGTCTCCCAAGTCAGAGGGATAATTCATAATAGCAAGAACCTGACCGTAGTAATCTCCGAACTCAAAATAGGTTTTCTTACCATCGGGGCAAAAGTCAAAGTAATAAGGCGAAACAAAGTCTTTCGTGCCAAGACCTGTGCCTGTAAGATAGTCATAATTAAACCTAAGAGGTTCAGAGGGGTTTAAAATGCTTGATATAAAGCCAAGCCTTTCCTCGCCTGACAGTGGCATTACCTTACAGCCAAGACCTTTGAGCTGGTTTGACACGTCCGTCTCTATACGTGAAAGGGCTGAATAGGCAGCCTCATAGCTTTCGGCTTCAACGGAAAAGCTTATGTATTTTTCTCTGACAATGCTGTTCTGTCCCTGAAGTGTCTTGTCCTCCAACATTTTGTTATACTCATCTCTCAGCTCGTCCATACCGTCATCGGCGTATTTAAGAAACATATTTCTCTTGAAATCGTCCATATCAATACGGCGGTTGTGCACGGAAATCTGAATATTTATCTTTGGATCAAAATAATTCATAAGTTCGCAGTATTTTGAAAACATATCTATCTGCTCATTTCTCTGTGCCACCTGATAGTTTATGTCAGAAAATTTTAGGGTTTTTGAATATATGCCTCCGAAACCGTTTCCGCTGTTTTTGGCTATTCCGTTCTGGAACATATACTTATACTTTATTGACTGCTGAACGCTTTTCGGAGCGGCTTCCGCTTTAAGCCGCTTTTTTCTTTTTTCGTTTTTCTGCTCTATACTCAGCTGCTTTTGCTTTAAGCTCTTTTCTGACCTTTTTTCTTTCTCTTTTAATGCTTTTTTCTGAGACTTCGACAAGGAATGATTCTTTTGGGTCTCCTTTGTCTTTTTTGCTTTTTCTGCAATTTTTTCCTTTTTCCCAGTTTCCTGCTTTTTCTTTTTGAAAAGCATTTTTTTCACCTCTTTTTTTCATAATAAATCTGTTCTTTTCCTCGATTTCCTCCTCATGAGAGCTTTCAAGAATATCAAAAAAAACCGACCTGTACCTTTCGGCTTCAACAGGCACAATGTTTGCGTCAATATCCGTCTCAAAGGCTCTTTTGTTTTTGCCGAGCAGAAATCCCAGACGTATTTTCATAAAAGTTTCAAAGTTATAGCCGCCCATCTTGAAGAAGCCCAAAAGCCCGAAAACGGCGGCGATTCCTACCACTGCATAAAGGGCTACATTTGAATTTATCTTATTAAGGGCAAGAAAGGACGGAACGGCAAGGGCAAGACCTATCGCCGTAAATTTAAGTTCTCTAAGAGATAGCCCGAAAACTATCTTTTCTTTGTAGTCCATTATCTCTTCGGGAACGTGTACCTCTAATGACATATACTCACCTCCTGCTATACTCCCATAACCCTGTTTACTATCTTTCCTGCGTTAAGCACCGAAATAGCCAGTGCAAAGGCATACAGTATATTTTGTATAAGCATACCATCCATATACTCTGTTATATCCATTGATGGGTCGTAATCACCTATGAAAGAGCTTACAAGAGAGTTGTAAATAACAAAGCAAGCTATAATTCCTGCTCCTTTAAGGCTCACCGCCACAAAAGACTTTAAAAAGCTGATGGCTGTCTGCTTAAAATCAGAGCTTGCAAAGGTAGACAGGGGAATAGGTGAGAAAAGCAGCATTATCCAAAGCTCAAAAAGCCTGAAAATAGCTGTTATCTGCACGATACCTCTTATAAGTTTCACAGCAAGCCAGCAAATAAGCAAGGTTATGTAGGTAAATATTCTGTCAATAAAACCCAAATCGCCTATTGCATCAGCCATAGCGCTTACTTGGTCAGCTGACACGCCCACCCCTACAGAATAATCAGAAGAAGCAAGTCTGCCCGCAAGCCCTACAGCTATATCCTCTATTCCTCCGAGAATTGTGGGAATGTTGCAGAAAAGAAAGGCAAAAATGCCAAACTTTATGAATATGTTTGCCGGAATTTTAAGTCCGGTAATGCCGTTGCTGTCCACCCGGTTAATAAGGGATATAAGCTCTATAAGCATAAAAATAGTAAGTAAAGACGCTCCCACAGCAAAGACACTGTCTTTCATGGCATTCAGTATATAGCTGTTTGCCGTAGGATTATAAGTTTCAAGACTTTCAGTGAGTATCTGAGCAAAGCCGGAGCCCATATCAATATGTACAAGCTCATTGAGCATTGACTCTGAAAAGCTCAGAAAACAACTATGCACAAAAGTCACCTCCATTATGTGAAAATAATAGGGAGAAAGACCGAAGCCTTTCCCCCAATATTTATACCGCTTACGGAGCTATGGATAAATCCATGCTGCCTATATATGTACCTGCCGCAACAATCATACCTCCGCCTACAATCTGCATAACTGCTCCCTGTATACCGGGACCGTTGTGGTCTTTAATGGAAAGACCGAGGGAAACAAGTCCCCACACGGCAATCAGACCGCCGCCTGCCTGTGCGCCCTTGCCAAGCAGACTTTTTGCAGCATTAAGTGCGTCTGCCCCTGCGGCAAAGGTAGGCACAGCCATTACAAATATACCAAGCACTGCTGCCGTAAATATAAAATTAGCTGTTTTTGATGTAAGAAATCTTCTTTTTCTTTTTTCTGATTCAAGTAATCCTCTTTCTTTTTTCATAATTTAACGCTCCTTTTTTATAACTTAATTTCCCCAAAATGTCCTTTTTCCCAAAAAGAGAAAACCGCCTTATTTCCTCATAAGGCGGTTAATTCCCTATGTTAGTTTTTCCATTCCTCGGAATCCTCCGAGTAGTCATAGCCGTGAGAATTTGCCGCTTCAATTATGTCGTAATAAGCCCAGTAAGGTGGCTTGACGTCCGTAAATCTTATTATGTTTTCAAGATTTGCGTCGATGAAGTCCTTGTCTGCTTCTCTCGCTGTGAGCCTGTTTATAATGCTTACGGCTTCCGCCCTTGTTATGGGGCTATCGGGCATAAATCTTCCGTTTCCGTAGCCGCTTATAATTCCTGCCTTACGACATTTTTCGATAGAGGTCTGTGCCCAGTGACCCTCTGTATCAGTAAAGGGTTCAATTTCAACTGCCGCACCTGTCGTTGTATCATCGGATACTGAAACAAACCTTGACACTACGGTAGCAAATTCTGCCCTTGTAATGCTACGCTCAGGTCTGAAAGAGCCATCGGGATATCCATTTATTATTCCATAGTTCTCTATAAAGCCCAGGGACGAATTAGCCCAATGACCTGTTGTATCGCTGAAGTCTGAGCCGTAGCCTTCGGGCTTTTCTCCCGAGTTGAGAAGCCTTGCAAATATGGCTCCCGTTTCACCTCTCTTAATAGAGGATGTCGGCATAAAGTTACCGTTTCCATAGCCGCTTACATAAGCGAAATGGCTGCCGTCTGAAAGGGGCAGAGGTATGTAGGGTTCTTCACCTTCGTTAGGTTCGGTTTCATTGTTTTTGTCTGACTCTGAACCATGCGAGGTTCCGCTGTATCCTCCGCCTGAACCGCCGCCCGACGAACCGCCGCCTGTATTTTCAGGCAGAATATAGGTTTCTGCGGTATCGGATATACCGCTTATAAATACTCCGTTCTCCGACACGATCGAAGCCGTATTTTTAATATTGCTGTCGTTTCCGCCTTGGGCTATAGCAAGGGCGGAAATAACAAGTATCAAAATCAGCAGCAAGGAAGCAATTTTTCTGAATTTAGATTTCATTTTGTTACTCCTTTCTATTTAACTAAAAGCCCCCGATATAAACGGGGGCATAGATAGGTTTCAGCCTTTACCTGACTGCTGTCAGTTGATAGTTACTGCAAAAGTAATTGTTTCAGAAGCTCCGGGAGCAATCTGAGCTATTGTCCAGTCGATTGTACCGCCTTCTTCTGTATAACTTACGTTGTCAGTAGATGTTGCGGAAAGAGTATCTGTGTCAATAGTGACAAGAGAAGTGTTTACTACATCTCTTACAACTGCATTTCTTGCGCTGCCGTCACCGCTGTTTGTTACTGTAATTGTGTAAATAAGCTTATCTCCGCTTCTTGATGAAGTCTTGTCAACGTCCTTTTCGATTGCCAGCTTAGGGCTTACTATTGTGAAATTGCCGTCATCGGGGTCTGTGGGAGTGATGTGTTCTTCTTTGCCGTTCTCATTGTCGATAGAAGGCTCTGAGGGGTCAAAGGGTCCCACATTTGCGTCCTTGTTTACTGTAAGAACAAGATAAAACTCAACGGAAGAGTCGGGAAGAACCTCCTTGATTGTCCAGTTTACAGTGTCCTGATAGGTCTGATTGTTTACCTTATAGCTTATGCCCTTATCCGAGTCCTCCGTAGCTGATTTAAAGGTAAACATCTTCTTGTCGATTGAATCGGAAATGACAACATTTCTGCCCTCAGCGTCACCTGTGTTTGTGACTGTGTACTTATATGTGATATCATCGCCGGGACGTATGTCCTCTGTGAGAAGCTCTCTCTTGATTGAAAGAACAGCCTTCGTTATAAGTGTGTCGGCGGACTCTGAAGATATGCTCTTGTCGTCGCCGTTTTCAGAGGTAATTGTAGCTGTGTTCTTAATTGTAGAGCCGCCTGTGTAGGCAATGGGAGCTATACCGTATTCCCCTGAACCTGTGGCGGGCTCAGCTGCAAATGCAGAAGATACTGCAATAGCTGAGATCATAACTGCTGTTACAAATGTTTTTGCAAAATTTTTAAAATATTTCTTCATAGTATATTTCAATCCTTTCTTTTTTTCATAATGTTTTAATTAAGTTTAGCTTTTAATGTAAGCACTGCCGAACCGTTCGGAACAATCTCGGGAATAGTCCATTTTACGCTTCCCGAATTGTATGAGCCGCCATCGGCAGAAACAAAGGTAATGCCCTGAGGTAGATTGTCTGTAATGACAACGTTCTCACCGTAGCCGTCAGGGCTTGTGTTTGTTACCGTGATTGTGTAGGTAAGAATATCGCCGCTTCTCGCTGAAGGCTTGTCAACCGTCTTTGTGATTGAAAGATTAGGTTCGAGCCTTCTCCATTTTACGTAAATGGAGATTTCTTTGTTGTAGTTGTCCTCATTAATGCTGTTAAGTAATGTTTCCTCGTTGTAGGGTGTATGGAAATCGGGGTCTGTAAAGTAGCCCTCGAAAACATAACCCTTTCTTGTAAGGCTTTCCTTAAGTGTGAACATTTCGTAGGTGTCGGTTGGAATGTCGCGGTCGACAAGCTCTCCGTCCTCTATGTAGTCATATACCATTACATATATTTCATAGGGGGCAAACTTAGCGTACAGATCCAAGTCGGTATCGGGTACCTCCGAATATTCGTCATACTGTTCTTCATCCTCAGTATACCAGCCGTCAAAGTATTCATAGGACTTATGTGAGGGCTCTTCGGGATAGTTTTCAAAGCCTGCATTTCCTATAAATTCGGTTGTGCTGCGCCATATATCATCACCTACATGATAATTGACGTTTATAACAAGGGGCGTCCATTTAGCATATAGCTTCAAGGGACTTTCCTCAGTACCCTTGTTTTCGGGCGGATTACTGCGATTTAAGGGGCTTGTTCCTCCCTCGTCAAAAAACCAGCCGTCAAATGTATAGTTCTCACGCTCAGGTACTAAAAACTTATTATAAAATGCATCTCCGAACAGATCCTCCCACTTGCCGTCATTTGTGAAATAAATGTCGTTCATACTTCCCGTGGGCGTATACTGTAAGTGAAACTCTACATAATAGTCCGGAGTCCACTTAGCGTATAATGTCAGGTCAGCTCGCTGTCGACTTTCAAGGTTGTCAGTGACCTCATTATGACAGGAGGAGTCATAATACCAACCATCGAATATATAGCCTTCACGGTTGGGATCATCGGGAAATTCAAAGCCCCCTGCATAGGTGGCTTCTTCCTGGCGATAGGTCTTGTCCGATGTAGGATAGTTAAGGTCATAGGTAACAGTATAGGTTTTGGGAGTAAACTTCATATAAAGTTTTACTTCGTCACTGTTTTCAGGGAAGAAATTGTTGAGATTTTTGCTAAACGCATCAAGCTTGAAATCAGGACTATCCGGAGTTTTGTTATAATATGATTCCGCACTGAAATCAGGAGAAAAATAATAGCCATCAAAATCATAGAAGCTTAAATCATAATAATCTTCATAGCCATTCAGACCATAAATATACTGATAATCAAAGGTATTGGTTTTACTGTCAGGATTAAGATAATTCGAATTGGTCTTTTCTCTTCTTCCGTATAACTCTGGACCGCTCATTTTTAAGTCGCTCGATTCGGGGTCATTAAAATAAACAATAATATGAATGTTGCCGTCAGCTGCCGCTGTCCATTTTGCATATAAATCTGTGTCGGAATTTATAGGCGTTTCAAAGTCAAACTCTGTTTCCGGTGTACAGTCTGACGATGTATACCAACCGTCAAAGGAAAAGTTGTTAGAACTGTCATAAGCGGAACGTGGAAGATTATAACTATCCTCCAAATCTGACAACTTATCGCCCTGAAGAAGTCTTACTGTCGAAGATACCGTTTTAGCACCGCCTGAAGCTGGGCTGTTGTTATGGAAATTTACATTTACATATTTACGTTCCTTTTGAGTTACGGTGCAAGTAAGCTTTTCATCAAGAAGATTGTAAGGGAACTTGCTTATGTCCCAGTCTTTCAGGATTGCATTTATGTCCTTTCCCGATGAATTCTTGGCATTTGAAATATAATACTCAATTACCTTGTCGCCCTTATCTTCTGACTTATAAGGACGTGTACCACTTACAATGTTCTTCATTCCGTCATAATTATTATTTTTTCCGAACCACGCATATACCTCTTTGCCGTTATTGTCAACTACATTTATATTAAGAAATCTTGCCGTGTCCGTATATGTATAGTATTCATTCCATAGCATATACGCATCAACATAGTCTACGATTCCGTTTCCGTCGATATCGGCATGGAGGGGGTCGATGCTATAATTGTTATCTTTTGCATAACGCATAGCTTCACTATATCCCGTGGGGAAGTTTCCAAAATAATCCTTGCCTTGATATTTTAATGAATGTCCTTTGACATTGTTGCAGATGGCAAGTATATCAAGAAGCGCAGAACCATCAAGGTAGTTAGTCACGCCATCGCCATTTACATCGCCTGCCAGATGGCTTGTGCCTGAATAATCCCATCCTGAGCTGCCCGAGGTCACGCCATCTATTTTTATGTTGGGATATGAAAACGAGTTATAGCCAAGCGTCCCATATTTGGGATAAAAGCCCAGCACAAGTGAAAGAGGCATAATTCCATAATCGGAATTATCACTCTCTTTTTCGTCTGATTCAAAAGATGTGTCGGCTTCGGAAACGTCCTCTGCTTCAGAAACGCCCTCTGCTTCAGACGAGACAGATGTGCCTGACCTATCCTCGCCTTCCTCAGATGGTTCAGACGGTTCAGACTGCTCAGACTGCTCAAACTGTGAAGCTTCCTCGGCTCCGTTGTCGCTGTTGTCAGTTTCCTCAACTGTAACATTCTCAATGCCAATATCAATATTGCTTTCGGTTTCAACCTCAGAGCCTATGCCCTCGGTCAATTCCCCATCGGCGGTTATGCTGTCGTTCTCCTCATAATACTGCTCCGAAGCTATTTCAGGTTCAGAATTGCCGGAAATAGTATCATCCGCAAAAGCATTGATGGAAAGAGATGCAGCCGCCATAACAGCCGCCATAAACAGGGCTGTCACTTTTCTAAACTTTTTCAAGCTGTATCACTCCTTTTTTCATAAATTTTTGGGTATCTGATTAAGGTCTTATAATTATGTCCGGCTCAGCAAGGCGAAGTCGCTCACCAAAGATAATTTATAAGCCCTGAAAATACTAAGGCGGTATTCCTCTGTAATGTCTCTTGATCATGATTATCACCTTTCCTTTATAATTTCCCGTGAGATTTTCATCTATGCCGTAAAACTATCCAAGTATAAAGTCGACAAATTCCAAGGCATATATCTCATGTCCTGTGTCTGAAAACCGTATGAGGTCTGCACTTTCAAGCTCATTGAGATGTTTCTTGAAGCGTGCCGATTTCTCCTCAAAAGAGAAAACACTTAAGCCCTCGCCACCGCATTCTACAAGAGGTATCATTTCCATCAGCCTTTTGGGACTGATTATGCCATCCTCCGAGAAAAGACACAGATAAAAGTATAGAAGCCTTGCTTTCTTTGAAAGGCTGTCAAAGCCTTTCTCCTTTATTTTTTCGTATAACTCATTCATTCGGTTTACCTCCTTTTATTTTTCATCAGCTATAAAACCTTTTTAGAGTATTTTGGTAAAACTTTGCATTATTATTGCCTTGATTTTTGGAACGACCTCCGATTCCAAGTCGGAAAGCTCTGTTTCGTAGTTGTAAGTATAAATGGTTTCTTCTTTTGTCCCAAATAAGCTGTCTTTGCTTGTTATGAGCAGATATGTAAGACTGTTTCCTGCTTTAAAAGTAAGACTCATATCGTTATGCTTGTAGGAAATTTCATTTTTTTCCTTGCCAAAGCTTATAGTAAGCTGACCTGTTTCAACAATAGGTATAAGTCGACATAATTCTTTTATAACTACGTCAGTAAAATATGTTTTTGTTGCCCTGAAATTCATTGATTTGCCTCCTTAAAGTGTTTCAAAGCTGCCATTGTCCAAATCGTAGGCTCTGCTGTTGGGAATTTCGGCATTTTCAGTGTTGCTGTATGGATGTCTTTGCATATATTCCTTTATATCAAAGGCATTTTCAGAATTATAATCGGAAAGCTGCTTATAGCGTTTATGACGTTCTATCTTGTATTTTTTGCTCTTAAAAGGCTTCAGACCCCTTATGAAAAGAATGCACTCGGAGTTGTCCAACCTTCCCACCTCATCGGCAGTCATAAGGTCACGCCCTACGATCTGTTCACTCTGACTGAAGCTGCCGTTCTGACCCTTGCTGACCGAACTGCCCTTATGGTCTATGGTGGTTTTGCCTATACGCTTGCTGATTGTCTCCATCGTCTTTACCTCGCCTGTTCCCAAGAAAAGAGTTGTATCGCAGTTGCCCTCGATTGTTCCTGCCTGTTTATCATACAAGGCTTCAATCTGAGCTTCATTCTGTACAATAACATCTATAGAAACCTCTCTTGAACGGGCGACCGCAATTATTTTTTCAAAATCGGGAATTTGACCGATGTTAGCAAACTCATCAAGCATACATCTTACGTGAACAGGAAGTCTGCCGCCATAATGATTGTCGGCTCTGTCAAGAAGCTCCTTAAAAAGCTGAGAATACATAAGCGAGCAAAGAAAATTGAATGTGGCAACCTTATCATCTATAATTATAAACAGAACGGTCTTTCGGTCTCCCAATGACCACAGCTCCATCTCGTCATAAGAGGTCATTTCCCTCACTTCCGCTACATCAAAAGGAGAAAGTCTGACACCGCAGCTTATAAGTATGGATTTAGCTGTTTTTCCTGCCGCAAGCTTGTATTTCTTATACTGAGATACGGCAAAGCCGTCCGGCTGAGGAGGTACTTTTGTCCAGCTGTCATTGGTTTTAATTTCATATTTTTGAGCAAATGCTTCTGTTCCCAATTCCAACTCTTCAAAGAGATAATCAATATCATTTTTGAAAGTCTCGTCATCCTCTCTTACCTCCATTGCATTAATCATAGAGATAATGGTTCCGAAGTGCCTGTCCCTTTCTGAAAATTTACCGCTTAAAGTAACGGCCCCCACAAGAGCCATATACAAAAGCTTTTCGGCGTTTTCCCAGAAGGGGTCGTTGCTTCGTTCGCCTTTTTCTTTTGTACTGTTTACCATGAGGTCAACGAAGACCTTTATGTCGGCTTCGGTTTTGATAAAACCGAATGGGTTGTAGTGCATTGATTTGCTAAAATCCACTGTATTAAATGTCTTTATCACATATCCGGCTTTTTCAAACATTTTTCCGCACTCCGTCATAACCGTTCCTTTCGGGTCGGTAATAACATAGCTTGAATGAAGCTGCATAAGATTTGGTTTTAAGAAAAATCTTGTTTTTCCTGAGCCTGAACCGCCAATTACCAAAACATTATTGTTTCTCATAGTTTTTCTTGTATTTATGCTCATTCCCTCTGTCATGGTGAATATCATTTCATTGTCACGGTTTTTGTCCCGAAAGGGTACTATGTCCGAGGGCTTTGAAAACTCTGCTGAGCCATGTTCTTTGCCTACAAGAAAATTATTACGGGAAAAGGCAATGTAAATGTACAGGAGCATAACAGCCGAAGCGAAGAATACTCCCCACATAATATCCGAAGATTTGAGGGATATATGTAAGCTTCTGAAAACGGTCCCGTTTTCCAAGGCTGTGTTCAGGGCATTAAGTCCTGCGGTCATATTTCCGGCTGAGTTGAAAATTTCTCCTATTCTGTTGCCTATGAAAAATGCCAACACCGAAAATATAACCGATAATATCAGTTTTTTGTTTTTCAATATTTAACCACTCTCCTTTTTAAATACTGCGGCAGTCCCTATTCCTCGTGGCAGTGAGGAGCTTTTAACCAAAGCCCTAACAGGGAATAAAAGGAAGGAAAAGCCTCCGCCGGGCTTCAGAAAAAAGCTGTCAGGGACTGCCGCCCACAATAAATATTATCCGGCTTGTTCAAACAGCAGCAGTTTTTAACCCTGGCACGCAAAGGCTTTAAGGAGGAATCGGTAGGAAAATGATGGGAGAAATCCGCCGATATTTGACTGCTGCTTGAATAAGCCGGATAATACGGCATAAAAAAATTATTCCAAAGATTTACTTGTCAGATTATAGTACCTGATTCTTAATCGTTCAGCCTTTTTATAGACTCCTTCGGCTTCGTCCAAAGTTTTTAAATATCTTAAAACAGTATCTTGGGGAACCTTGGAAAAGTCTTTGTAAGGTTTTATGAGACAGCTCGCTTTTTCAAGCAATTCTGTGAACTTTTTATATTCCTTTTCTTCTTCATTTAAAACCTTATTTGAACGATAATCATTTATAAATCTCTCCATTGTCTTGGGCTCAGCCAACAAAACACCTATGTACAAACAGTGTTCTATTAAATAAATGAGTTCCTCTTTTGTGCATTTTCTGAGAAAATCAAGGTCTTGTTTGCTGTTTATCACACTTCCTCACCCGATGTTTTATCGGTATGTTCCAACAAATCTTCAGGAATGTTTCCTTTTTTCTCGGCTATTTTTTTGAGCTTTTTAAAAACTTCCATCTGCTTCTTAAAAATTTCAATGACCGTCTTTGAAGTATCCTCCAGCCCCTTGTAAAGCTTGTCATGAGAAGAAATATAATTTTCGTGTTCGACAGCTATTTCATCAGCCTGTTTCTTTGTGTCGGAGAGAATTTTATTTGCCTGTTTTTTCGCTTCTGTAATAGTTTTTTCCGCTTTTGCATTAGCTTCAGAAATAATCTGTAAGGCTTTTGCCTGTAGGGTGTCCTCGGCTTCGCTTATCTTTTTGCTTGCTTCATTAAGCTTTTCGGCAGCTTCTTTTTTTGCCCTCGAAACAATATCCTTTGCAAGATTTTCGGCACTTGCCGATGAAGCCTTGGCTTCTTCCAAAAGCTTAAAGGCTGCCGCTTCTGCTTTATTTCTGATTTCCTGAGCAGCGTCCTCGGCGTTTATCAAAGCCGCAGATATTCTGCTCTCATTTGAAGCATAATCCTTTAACTTGTTTTCAAGCTCAGACAAATAGCTGTCAACCTGTACAGGGTCATACCCACATACTACCTTTCTGAAAAGCTTTCTGTTAGAAACAACACTTTTTTTCATTTTTTTATTCCTCCTTAAAAATTAAAAATATTGATTATATAAAAAAATCACACAAAAAATAAAAAATTTTGCGTGAATTCTTTTCGGAATTTACAGTTATAAAACAATAACTGTAAAGCTTTATTCAAATTTTTAGCTATAGCAGCAACAACTGAAACCGTAACCGAATTTCCAAATTGTTTATAAGCCTGAGAATTTGATACTACTTGTTTCCATCTGTCCATAGGAAAGGCTTGTAATCTGCCGTATTCTGTAGGAGTGAGTTTCCTTACTCTGTAATATTTCGGTTCTAATATTTTTACTTCCTGATACCCCCCCCCGACTGCCGTCAGAGCAGGTGCAATACCATCAGTGCTGTAAACCCGTTTTATTTGGGCATAACCTTTTATGTCAAGCAATCCGACAACCACAAGCCTTGGGTCTTTATAATCTCTTGAGCAGAGGGTAGGTGCAATGTTATCGTAAATCAAGTATCTGCCCTTTCTATAAAGCTGAGATGGGTCTATTGCAACTCCAAGCAGCTCAACCAAAATGTGCTGATAATTATGTTTTTTTGAAAGACTGCCACTGCCACCCACTCTGAGGGTCTTGCCACATTCGTCAGGGTTCAGAAGTCCACTTTCGTTGCAAATTTCCTTTTCTAAAGCTGAAACTGTAAGTGTAGGGGTTATGTCGTCGCCTGAATTATTCTCGCTTAGCAACTGAATTAATACCCCATGTATATCCTGCGATGTTAGGGTGAATGCTGTATTCATTACCCTTTCCTCCAATAAATTCTACACACAGAAATCTTTACAAATGTGAATTTACCTCGCATTAATATCTCTGTGCAGATTCTTATGCTTCTGCACGTTTAATCCCTCTGCTGCTCTCTTTGCTTCATCGGCAGCTCTGGCAGCCCGTGCTGCTCCAAGAGCATTGTTAAAGGATGAACGGTCTGATTTGTTTTGAGAGGAAGCTGTTTTGCTATTCTTTTCAAATTTGTTGCGTATATCTTTGCAAAGTTTATCATTACCACCTAAAGTTACAATCTGAAACTTTCCCTCTTTTTCAGGGTCCTTTTCCATAACAAACTCCTGATGGTATTTTTTAAGCTCACTTTTCAGATGTTCGGCAACTTCCCTTGTCAAATCGGCTTCAATATGTATTCCTGCTCTCGGATTTCTCTTTACAAGCTTTTTGACACTTTTAAGTTCATACTTTTTCACATTAGCACCTATATTTTTTCCCATGCGTTTTGCTGCATAACGAAAAGGTCTTGAAGCCTGTCTAACGGAATAACGTCCCATAGACTTAAAAAAAGCAAGAATAATATCCCTTGCTCTATCTTCACTATCCATATTTATATATCAACTCCTTTTATTTATTTGTTCATAAAATTCAAATGCTTCATCGAGAGATGTTTTCTTTTTCTTAGAAGCAGATGTTAAATTCCCATCATCATCAAAGGATATATCATCTATCAGTACTCGTTTGTTTTCCTTGTCCCGTAAGATTTTATCGTCAATCTTCTTTTGAGCGGAAGTCACAGCCTCATCTCTGAAGTCCTCGGAACAAAGGTCACTTATAAGATCTTTAATCCCCTTGAAATCAGGAAAGTATTTTGCATAACCAAGAATAAACTCTCTGTCCTCATCACTTAATGAGGGAGCAGCTATATATCCTTCCACTTCTTCTGCTTTTTGATTCCAAAAAGAAACAATACGCGAAGTTTCTTCCTCATCGAAATACGAATTGGAACTGCCAAAATAAAAATTGTCATTGTCCATAACATCAACCAGGGCAAAAAGAATTTTTAGTTTTTCCTCAATACTTGCAGAATTGTCAAGCCGTTCTTCCACAAACGGAGCAATCAGATATTCTATTCTGAATGCGTACTCCTCCAAAATTAATCACCTCCCTAAATGAAAAAAGTACTTGAAGTTTTTATCGTCCAAGTGCATGTGTTTATATTTATTATTAATTCTTTTTAGTTAATCCATCACATTTTTCTTTTTTATCCCCATTTTAACTTAAGCATACGCTCGCATCAAAGATGCTCGGCTGCGGGGCGACCAATGGGGGCGGTGAGGGAGCGTGGTGTGCAGCAAGAGCCGAGGCAGGGGCGAGCAAGCTCGCCCCTGCCTCGGCTCTTGCTGCACACCACGCTCCCTCACCGCTTTGGCAATTTTGCCCATGTTAAACTATATAAAAATTTGTACAAAATGCAAATTAGATTTCTTTATGCCTTTTTGCTATAATATCTTTATTATTATTAACACAAACGACACACGTTATGCTCTGCACGTAAATCTGATCACGGTACATATAAGTGTTATGCCCAAAGATCAGGTTTTACATGAGCCAACGTGTGTTTTTTGAAAGGAGTTATATTTTATGCCAAAAAATCAATTTCAAAGGATGGTTTTTGCCTTCCTGACAGTGGTTATCACAGTTCATGCCTATGTGTTTTTCAGCCTGTATGTTGTAAACGGAGATAAGCTCATAAGTATCACAGGCGCAGACAGTGTTATCCATGCTATAATTATGCAGGGCGGAGTCTATATGTTTGGCAATAATGTGCCTATATGGGCAGTATTACTTATTGAATTTTGTTTTGCTTACAGTCTGGAATGTCTGTTAGGCAGTCCTCTGTCGTTTAAAATGGCAAGCATGATGTTTGACCCCGAAAGAAACCATCCCATGATTTTTGAAACCGTCATCATAAGCTGCACTGTGCTAATAATGTGCCCTGCAATGAGCTTTATAGCCGCTTTTATTTATTATCCGTATTATTCGGGCTTTAACATTTTTACATTGCTTGCAAATTGGCTCAAGCTGATATGCTTTAACTTCCCCTTCGCCTTTTTCTCGCAATTATTTTTCATACAGCCCATAGTAAGACGAATTTTCAGAATGATATTTGCCAAATATATTTCATCACGAAATGAGGCTGAAAACAAGGAAAGACCTAAGAATGAGCAAGACGTAATTGCAGATATATTCCACAGAATAGATGAAATCCAAAAAGACTTAGCCCACGAAAGACGTCAGCGTAAAAAGCTCGCAGAAAAAATAGATAAAAATTGAGTATTAAAAAAGAGACCCGCTATTTTTGGCAGGTCTCATATTATTTATGCGATCGTTGTATTCTTTTCTTGTATGTCGGGGTAAAGGCAATATCCGTCTCGCATACGCTGGCTAATATTGCGGCGCGCCTATCCATAGAACGTATTTTTCAGGTGTTCTGCCCTAATGGATAAGGCTTCATAAAAAGCTCTTTTGAGTTTTCGCAAAAATCCCCCAAAAACAGCTATGTTTTTTAAAATATGTGTGATAATTTTAATATAAAAAAGATAAGACCCGGAAAGCATTACCTTCCGGATCCGTTTTAAGATTTAAGTTCCTCTATTGCCCTTGCCAAAATGTCTTCTCTCTTGGAGGGGTCTATATCTAAGCCTTCTATTATATAAGGTATACACTCAGTTATGCCAAGCATTACGCTAAGCGCCTTTATATATTCATAGCCCAGATGGCGTTCTCCGTAATATCCGCCGCAGGTAGAAAAATAAAGCAGTCTTTTAGCCCTGCAATAGCCGTGACATCTACCCTGCTCGTCATAGCCAAATGTAAGCCCGCCAACCATTATATGCTCAAAATAGACCTTAAGCATTGAGGGGAAAGACAGATCCCAAAAAGGAGCTGCCACCAATATTTCGTCCGCCTCTTTAAACTGCCTTGCAAGACAGAATTTTTCATAATTTCCCCGACTTATAAGCTCATCCCTCTCACGAAGGGTCTCTCCGTCAAGAGGCATAAGCCCCAATTCGTCAAGCTTTACAATTTCCACATCCTTACAACAGGCTTTATTCAAAAAAGCCTTATAATATGCCCGTGTAGAAGACTCATCTCCTCGCAGACAACAATCAATAACAAGCAGCATATCAATTCTCCTTATCTAAAAATATAATACATCCACCCTGCTATACACTCAGCACGGCTAAATTCTCTTAAATTTTTCATATATCTTTATAATTTAAGTATAAGTTAAATAACCGCCCCTGTCAATAATTAAAGATTTTTGGCATATAAGAGGTTTTTATATGTTCAGGAAAAAGACTCTTGACTGCCTTAATATATTATAATTTGCCGTATTGTTCGTCATCTACCGCTTCAAGCCATTCGTTTGAGCCGTTTTCACCGGGCACCTCTATTACGAGGTGTGAAAACCAGCTGTTTGCAGCGGCTCCGTGCCAGTGCTTTACTTCCGGGGGAATGTTTACGCAGTCGCCGGGGTTAAGCTCGATAGCTTCCTTCCCCCACTCCTGATACCAACCCTTGCCGGCTACACATACGAGTATCTGACCTCCGCCCTTGTCGGCGTGGTGAATGTGCCAGTTGTTGCGGCAGCCCGGCTCAAAGGTGACATTGAATATGCCTACCTGTTCGGTTGAGATGGGCGCAAGATAGCTCTGACCTATGAAATATTCGGCAAAACCCGTGTTTGGCTCGCCTATGGGGAATACCATCTTTGCAGCATGAGCAGCTTTTTCGTCTTCGGCTGTGGTCTGTTCGTTCCAGACCTCTTTAGCCATATTGAATACCGCCCAGCCCTTGGGCCAGCCTACGTAAAAGGCTGCGTGAGTAATTATTGAAGCTATTTCCTTTTTGGTAACTCCTGCCTTTTTGGCATTTTCAAGGTGGAATTTAAGCGAAGAGTCGGTTATGCCTGAGCTCATAAGAGCAACCACTGTGATTATGCAGCGTGTTTTGTGGTCAATATCTTGGTTGTTCCAGTTTTCACCGAAAAGTATGTCATCGTTGTAGTGTGCAAAATCGGGAGCAAACTCTCCCAAAGCGTTTCTGCCTGCTGTCTGTACTATTTTAGCCATTTATACATCCTCCCTTTTATTTTATAACAGTAAAATTTTTCTTTATTTATATTATAGTAGAAAAACGGCTATATATCAAATACTTTATTTTTATGGCTTACTATGCCTAAAAAGCATTATAAAAAAAGCCCCAAGACGGAGCATAGAGCAAGTCTTGGGGTGTTATTTTTTATGTAATTATCTATTATCAGGGCTGCTTGCCAATGTAAGCAAGGATACCGCCGTCAACATAGAGAATGTGACCGTTTACTGCATTTGAAGCATCTGATGCTAAGAATACAGCAGGGCCTGCAAGCTCTTCAGGCTTTAACCATCTGCCGGCAGGAGTTCTTCCGATGATAAACTGATCGAAAGGATGTCTTGTTCCGTCAGGCTGGATCTCTCTTAAAGGAGCTGTCTGAGGTGTTTCGATGTAGCCGGGACCAATGCCGTTGCACTGGATGTTGTATGAACCGTATTCTGAACAGATGTTCTTTGTGAGCATCTTAAGACCGCCCTTAGCTGCTGCATAAGCAGAAACTGTTTCACGACCAAGCTCTGACATCATTGAACAGATGTTTATGATCTTGCCGTGTCCCTTCTTTATCATTGAAGGGATAACTGCCTTTGACATGATGAAAGGACCATTTAAGTCGATATCAATAACGAGTCTGAAGTCAGCTGCCTTCATTTCACACATAGGAGTTCTTCTGATGATACCTGCGTTGTTTACAAGTATGTCAATAACGCCAACTTCTTTTTCTACCTTAGCTATAAATGCTTCAACGGCATCCTCGTCGGTTACGTTGCATACATAGCCGTGAGCATCGATGCCTGCTTCCTTATAACTGGCAATACCCTTGTCTACAAGGTCCTGATTGATATCATTGAATACAATAGTAGCACCGCATGCTGCCATACCAGAAGCGATAGCAAAACCGATACCATAAGATGCGCCTGTTACGAGAGCAACCTTTCCCTTTAATGAAAAATCATCCATTTTCATTTGTATTACCTCCGTTTCAAATTATAAATTTTGAAATTCCATAATTTCATAAATAAATTATACAACAAAATGGCAGTTTTTTCAAGCCCTATTATATAAATTGTTTAAAAATATTTTGTATATATGTATCGCAGGGTCAAATAATTACCTAAATAACACACTTTTAACAGGTCGCCTGCTTACGTCACAGGTCGTTGACTTTCGTCATCTCCCCGTTCCCGCCCACCCACCCTACGATTCTTCCCGCCTCGCCTGCAGGGTTCTAATTTGGCATCCTACATCCCAAGGTGGGGTTGGCTCAAAATAAATTATTTTTGCGGCAAGCGTTCAACAGGATCAGAAAACTAACTGCGCCGAAGCAAAAGAATTATTCTGCCAGACGGGAAGAATTGGAGGGGTGGGCGGTCGGGGCATTTTTGGCTCGCCACTGCGCCACAGTAATAACCGACCATCTTAGGTTTGCTTAACTTGAGTCTTGTGCCCGATATAAAATAATAACAAATATTTCAAAATGAAACTTATTGATGTTGAAATAGGAATTTTTATGTGTTATAATATATTGGATAATGTATATTAATTAAAGAAAAGAGAGATTTTATGTTACAAAAAAGAAACGACATCAGAAATATTGCTATTATTGCCCACGTAGACCACGGTAAAACAACCCTGGTGGACGAGCTTCTGAAACAGAGCGGAACATTTCGTTCCAACCAAGTCATAAGAGAAAGGATAATGGACTCCGGAGATATAGAGAGAGAAAGAGGAATTACCATTCTTTCCAAAAACACCTCCGTTTATTATGATGACGTAAAAATAAACATAGTGGACACTCCGGGTCATGCCGATTTTGGCGGCGAGGTCGAAAGAGTGCTTAAAATGGTAAACGGCGTTGTACTTGTAGTAGATGCTTTTGAGGGCGCTATGCCTCAGACAAAGTTTGTGCTTAAAAACGCCCTTGCATTAGGTCTTCCTGTTGTTGTCTGCATAAACAAAATAGACAGACCTGAGGCTCGCCCCGAGGAAGTCGTTGATGAAATTTTAGAGCTTTTCATAGAGCTTGATGCAAATGACGATCAGCTTGATTCGCCCTTTGTATTTGCTTCTGCTAAAGAAGGCAAGGCAGGGCTTACATTTGAAGATGCCCTTAAGGCTAATGATATGAAGGCTCTTTTTGACACTATAGTAGAGCACATACCGGCACCTGAGGGTGACGATGAAGCTCCCCTTCAGATACTCGTTACTACAATAGACTACAACGGCTATGTTGGCAAAATTGGTATTGGCAAGGTAGAAAACGGCAAAGTCAAAATAGGCGACGAGGTGGCTATAGTAAACCATCACGACCCTGACAAGTTAGATAAAATAAAGGTAACTAAGCTTTACGAATATGAAGGTCTTGAAAGAATAGAGATCAACGAGGCTTCTGTAGGTGCTATTGTCGCCGTTACAGGTATGCCTGAGATACACATAGGAGATACTATTACCTCAATAGCACATCCTATGCCTATGGAATACAACAAGATATCAGAGCCTACCATTTCTATGACCTTTAGCGTAAATGACAGCCCATTTGCAGGTCAGGAAGGCAAGTTTGTAACAAGCCGTCACTTAAGAGAAAGACTCTTCAAGGAGCTTAACACTGACGTTTCTCTTAGAGTAGAAGAAACTGATGTTGCCGAAAGCTATAAGGTTTCGGGCAGAGGCGAGCTTCACCTTTCTATACTTATAGAAACAATGAGACGTGAGGGCTATGAATTTCAGGTGTCACGCCCCGAGGTTCTTTTCAGAACAGAAAACGGCAAAAAACTTGAGCCTATGGAGCTTGTGACAATAGACGTACCTGAAGAATATGTGGGTGCAGTTATTGAAAAGCTCGGTACAAGACACGGCGAAATGACAAATATGGCTCCTTCTCAGGACGGATATACAAGAATAGAATTTAACATTCCTTCAAGAGGTCTTATAGGCTATAGAAACGAATTTCTTACAGACACAAGAGGAACGGGTATTATGAATACTCTTTTCAATGGTTACGAACCTTTCAAGGGCGAAATCAGTTCAAGAACTCAAGGCTCTTTGATAGCTTATGAGGCAGGCGAATCTATCACCTACGGTCTGTTTAACGCACAGGAGAGAGGCGAGCTTTTCATAGGCGCAGGTGTAAAGGTTTACAGCGGCATGGTCGTTGGCAAGCACTCAAGAGGCGATGATATTGAAGTCAACGTATGCAAGAGAAAGCAGCTTACCAATACCCGTGCAGCCGGTTCTGACGAAGCGCTTAAACTTACTCCTCATATTAATATGAGCTTGGAGCAGTGCATAGACTTCATAGCCGATGACGAGCTTGTAGAAATTACTCCTCAGAATTTACGTATAAGAAAAAGACTTCTTGACCCTATAGCAAGAAGAAAGGCACACAGAAAATAAAAGTCGGGGTGTGGATATGTCAAATAACAAAAGAAAATCAGGCGGTTCCTTTGTAAAGCAAGCCACAATTTTGGCAACCGCAAGCATACTTGTGAGAATTTTGGGCTTTGCCTACAGAGTGCCCCTCACCAATATGATAGGCAACGTGGGAAACGGCATATATGCAGCGGGCTATTATATTTATACCTTCTTTCTCATTTTAAGCTCCTCGGGTCTGCCTGCTGCCATCTCAAAAATGGTTTCTGAAAAGGCAGCCTTAGGTGAATTTAAAAATGTAAGAAAAATATTCAGAGTTTCCCTTCTTGTTGCAGGCATTTTGGGACTTTTAGGCACATCCATTATGTTTTTCGGCGCTCGTGCCTTTGCGGGGCTGATACAAATTCCAGAGAGCTATTATACGCTTTTAAGCCTTGCTCCTACAGTGTTCATATGCGCTATAATGTCTGTTTACAGAGGCTGGTTTCAAGGGTTTAATACAACTGTTCCTACGGCTATATCTCAGGTTTTAGAGCAGGTTTTCAACGCCGTGGCAAGCGTTGTTCTTGCTTGGTTTCTCCTTGATGTAGGTATAGAGTTTGCTGCCGCAGGCGCAACTATGGGTACGGGAATAGGCGCTTTTGCGGGTCTTTTGGTGGTTATGTTCTGCTATTATATGAACAGGCGCTCATTTAACAATAAGGTCGCTGCCGACAAGGGTAATTATAAGGTAGACACAAATGCACAAGTAGTCATAAGACTTTTTAAAACAGCTATACCTATTATTACAGGAACTGCTATCTTCTCTATGACAAACCTTATAGACCTTACAATGACTAAAAGCCGTCTTGCAGCAAGCGGAGCTTTTACAGCAGGGCAGGCAATAGACCTTTACGGCAGGCTCACGGGCAAATATGCCACACTTACCACACTGCCCATAGCTATATCCACGGCTCTTGCAACGGCAGTTTTGCCAAGCATTGCCGCAAGCTATACATTAAGGGACGAAAAAGCCGTAAAGGCAAAAATCAACACGTCTTTAAGACTTACTATGATAATTTCTGTCCCTGCGGCTATCGGTATGGGAGCTTTGGCAAATCAGATATTATATTTGCTTTTCCCAAGCTATCCCGAAGGAGGAGACCTTTTGGCAATAGGCGCAATAAGTATAATCTTCCTTTCTCTTTCACAGATAGAAACAGGAGTTTTGCAGGGCATAGGCAAAATATATGTGCCTGCTGTAAGCGCTCTTATTGGCGCTCTTTGCAAAATACCCCTTAATTATGTGCTTATAGCCATACCGTCTATAAATGTAAAAGGCGCTGTAATAAGCACAATAGGCTGTTATGTTGTGGCAGCGGGACTTAATATGCTTGCTCTTAAAAGGGCAACAAATATTAAAATCGACTTTAATTCTATGCTTATAAAGCCTGTTATAGCTTCTCTTATTATGGGAGCAGGCTGTTTAGGCATATATAATCTTTCTATGATGATAATTCATTATAGCCCAATTTGTACTCTTGTTGCCATTTTTGCGGCAATAGTAATATATGTAATTGCGCTGGCTCTTCTCAAAGGCTTCAAAAGAGAAGATCTTGCGCTGCTTCCTATGGGAAGTAAATTAACCGGTCTTTTAGAGAGGTTTGGGCTGGTAGAATAAGGAGAGGTGAAGTTTATGAAAAAGAAACTTTTGGCAGTTGGTTTAGCTGCTGTAATGGCTATGAGTTCCTTATCTGTTTGGGGAGCAGACGATAAGCTCATTGCCTTTCCCGGCGCAGAAGGCGGCGGAATGTATGCTTCAGGCGGACGAGGCGGCGAGGTTTATGTGGTAAATAGTCTTGAAGACTATGGCATAAACGATAAGCCTATTAAGGGTACTCTTCGTGATGCGGTAAGCAAGGACAACAGAATTATTGTTTTTGATGTATCTGGCGTTATTGATCTTAAGGATACGCTGCTCATCAAAGGCAGAAAAAATCTTACAATAGCAGGTCAGACAGCCCCCGGTGACGGCATTACCGTTACGGGCTTTGATACTGACATAAGCAACTGTGAAAATATTATAATAAGGTATGTGAGATTCCGACCAGGTGCTGACAATATCTATGCAGGCGACTCTATGGATGCTCTTTGGGGAAGGTCAGCCAAAAATGTAATGATCGACCATATATCCACAAGCTGGTCTACCGACGAGACACTTTCGGTATACCGTCTGGAGGACTCTTCCGTTCAGTGGAGCATTGTAGCGGAAAGTCTTACAATGTCAGGTCATACAAAGGGTCGTCACGGCTACGGCGCAATTATGGGCGGTGTGAATACTACATATCATCACAACCTTATAGCTACACATACCTCACGCAACCCAAGAATAGGCGGAGGAACACCTGAGGCAGACGACAACGACCATATCGCTTCTGTAGATATCAGAAACAACGTAATGTATAACTGGGGCTTTAACGGCTGCTATGGCGGCGGAAGAGCTGACGTCAACTTTGTAAACAACTATCTTAAGCCGGGCCCGGGAACAAGAGATAATGTAAAGGCACAGATAATTGATGCGGGCGAGGGCAACAAGCCCGGAAGATTTTATGTAAACGGCAATGTTATGGAAGGCAATGATGAGGTTACGAAGGACAATTCTAAGGGTATAAAGGTATCTGAGTCATCGGCGCCAACAACTGAAATAGTGGATAAGGAATTTGATATTCCCGCAGTAAAGCAGCTTAATTTCACAGATGCCACAACTGCATACGGTGAAGTGCTTGAAAAGGCAGGAGCCGTATACCCAAGAAGAGATGGGCTTGACAGCAGAATACTTACGGATGTTAAGAACGGAACAGGCGTTTTTGCAAACAGGCACGAAGAGGTTGGCGGCCTTCCCTATACCGAAACAATAACAAGAGAAGAAGGCTTTGACACCGACCATGACGGCATACCCAATACTTGGGAGAGCACAAACGGGCTTGATCCTGACGATCCTGCCGACAGCAAGGCTATTGCCTCAAACGGCTATGCTAATGTTGAAAACTATTTTAATTCAATAGTTGATATTGATTATGTACCTTCAAATCCTGTTGTTTCTATAGCCTCACCTGCAAACAATGCTATTGTTAAGTCGGGACTTCCTTTTAAGGTAACCGCAAATGCCGAAAGCGAAAAAGGCATAGCTAAGGTCGTTTTCTACTTAGGTGAAGAAGTAGTATCAGAGGACACTGCAGCTCCTTATGAATATAGCTATACACTGACTGACGGAAGCTATAATATTTCCGTTAAGGCAGTGGATAAGGAAGGCAACTGCACGCAATCCGACAAAATAAGTGTTCATGCAAACTGCGAAAACAAAGTTGCAGGCTTTACTACAAAGGATATAGGCGAACCCCCTGTTGAGGGCGCAGCTTATAACAATAACGGTGAATTGGTAGTTAAGGGCAGCGGAAAAATAAGCGGAACCTCCGATTCGTTCCACTATGTATATAAAAAGCTTTCGGGCAACGGAAGCATAACCGCTAAGCTTGACTATATAACCCCCGTTGATAATCATGCTTTTTCGGGGCTTATGATAAGAGAAACACCCGAGCCAAATTCTAAGACAGTGGCTTTGGGACTTTCTCATACAAAGGCTTATGAGTGGAAGGAGACAGACCCAATAACAGGTAAGAGCCAATCACTCTACAGAAACGCTTTCGGAGCTTATCTTGTATGCAGATATGAAACAGGCGGAGAGTTTGACGAAATAGGTGAAAACCTTGACTCTCTCTCAGCAGCCGAGGAAAGCGGCGTAAGCCTTGTAAATGACATAGAATTTAAAGACTATGACACCTATAAGGGCTATTATCTGAAGCTCACAAGAGATGGTGATAATTTCAGCGCTTATGTATCAAAGCATGGCAACGACTGGACTCTCGTAGGCAGCAGAACGATTGAAATGGCTAAAGATGTTTATATAGGCTTTGCAGCTGATGCAAACAAGCAGGCAAACGACATAGACAACTACAACACAGCTAAATTCAGCGAAATTACAATAAGATAAATAAAATCTCCGCAATTTAAAAATTGCGGAGATTTTGTTTGCCCCCTCTGTAGGAAGCATCACAGATGCTTCCTACAAAGGGACCGGGGAGGGGCAAATCAGCGGCTCCTACGTTGCCGCTGATTTGCCCCTCCCCTCGGTTTGGTCGGTCACCCGTTTATTTTAATACCTCCGGCACATAACGCCGGGGGTGTTTTTTTGCTTTGCCGTATGTTTTTATCAGAAGTGTAGAGATTTTGTTGCCCCCTCTGTATGAAGCATCACAGATGCTTCATACAGAGGGACCGGGGGAGGGCAAATCAGCGGCTCCTACGTCGCCGCTGATTTGCCCCTCCCCTCAGTTTGGTCGGTTACCCGTTTATTTTAATGCCTCCGGCACAAAACGCCGGGGTATTTCCGGGTCGTTGACTTTAGGGGCTGCGTGTAGTATAATTAGGAAAACGATAAATCGGGAGTTTTGGAGTAAATGCTATGACAGAAAAAGAAAAAATGCTGAAAGGCGAATGGCACGATGCTAATTTTGACGTAAATCTGCTCAGGGAGCGGCAAAAAGCAGAGTCACTTTGTTTTGATTTTAATATGTCCAGACCGGGGAGTCAGGAACAGATTTCCGCATTGAAGAAAATATTGGGTGTTGAAATACCCAAGGGTCTTACTGTGCTTGCTCCGGTCTATTTTGATTATGGAACAAGCACTCATTTTAATGATGGCGTTTTTGTCAATCATGGCTGTTATTTTATGGACGGCGGCACAATAACCATTGGGAAAAATGTTTTTATCGGTCCTTACTGCGGTTTTTATACTGCAAGCCACCCAATGAACTTCACAGACAGAAACAAAGGTTTGGAAAGGGCGCTGCCTATTTACATTGGTGATAACTGCTGGTTTGGTGCAAATGTAACCGTTCTGCAAGGCGTTACCATTGGGAGCGGATGTGTGATTGCCGCCGGGAGCGTTATCACGAGAGATTTGCCGGAAAACTCTTTAGCGGCAGGTGTTCCTGCTTCTGTAAAAAAACATATAAAGCAATAAACTTCCTGTATGTCGGTTGTGAAATGTCTTTTTTTAGCTCATAAAACAGCGCTCCTTTAAAATAAAGAGCGCTTTAATTATTATATAAGTAAAATTTTGAACAAATATAATTTGATATTCATATCAATAAATGGTTTTTACTGTGCTTCTGTCTATACCGTACTTCTTGCAGAACTTAACTATATCATCCTCGCTTTTTACCACATCGCTGCCAATAAAATGGCCGTTCTCCCTGAAACCTATCACCTTTTCGCCGTTGCATATACTGGCTCTTATCACGGGCTCGCCGGAAGGAGGCGCCGCCTTTTGCTTTTTAGAAAACATATTATCTCCCCCTTTGCTTATATCTTTGTATATATTGTACAAAAAAACAGAGATTTTTTCAACACCGTTTAAGAAAAAATATTTGATTTATTGGAAGTTATGGTATATAATGGATTAAAGAAATATATGTGTTTTAGTTAAAGATGTATGTTTTTTTAAATCGACCGTAAAAAATTTTATCAAAGGGCAAATACTACAGAAAAGGAGTTGAGCAATATGATAACAACAGCTAATTTTATAGAGCTTCAGAAGGCGGTATCTGCTGACTGCGGCGATCCTCATCATATTTTAGGTATGCACGAGATCACCAAAGACGGCAAGGCGGCTCTTGCGGTAAGAGTGTTAAATCCTCAGGCAAAAGCTGTAACTGTTGTAGACGTTAAAAAAGGGACAGAATTTCCTCTTGAAAAGATCCATGCCGACGGATTTTTTGAAAGCGTTATAAAGGGCAGAAGAAAATGGTTTTTCTACAAGCTCAAAATAGAAAATCATGACGGCACGGTTTGGGAGACCTACGACCCCTACTCATTTCAGCCTCAGATCTCAGAATATGATGCCTTTCTTTTTGCACAGGGCAACCACTATGAGATATATAAAAAATTAGGCGCAAACTTCGCAACGGTAAACGGAGTAGAAGGCGTTGTTTTTGGCGTATGGGCACCCAACGCAAGAAGAGTATCGGTAATAGGCGAATTCAACGACTGGGATGCAAGACGTCACCAGATGAGAGAGCTTTATTCTGAAGGAATTTGGGAAATTTTCATACCCGGTCTTAAAAATTTCGACCGCTATAAATACGAAATAAAGACTACTGACGGCACAACTCTTCAGAAGCAAGACCCTTACGGAGTAATGTGCGAGCTTCGCCCAAGCACATCATCACTTGTATATGACATTTACAATTACGAATGGCAGGACGGCGAATATATGGAAAACATAAGGACTGCCGAAAAATACGATCGCCCCATGAATATTTACGAGGTACACCTCGGCTCATGGAAGCGCCCCGCCGACGGCTCAGACCGTTTCTTAAGCTATGTAGAGCTTAAAGATATGCTCATACCCTACGTTGTTGAAATGGGATACACCCACATAGAGCTTCTCCCCGTAGAAGAGCACCCCTTTGACGGAAGCTGGGGCTATCAGGTAACAGGCTATTTTGCCCCCACCAGCCGCTACGGCACACCTACCGAATTTATGGAATTTGTAGATGCAGCCCACAGAGCAGGCATAGGCGTTATACTCGACTGGGTTCCCGCACACTTCCCCAAGGACGCCCACGGTCTTGCAAGGTTTGACGGTTCTTGTCTTTATGAGCACGCTAATCCTATGCAGGGAGAGCACCCCGAATGGGGCACACTTATATTCAACTACGGCAGATGCGAGGTCAAAAACTTCCTTATTTCAAATGCTATATACTGGGTAGAAAACTATCATATTGACGGTCTCAGAGTAGATGCTGTATCTTCAATGCTCTACCTTGACTACGGCAAGAATGAGGGACAGTGGGTACCTAACAAATACGGCGGAAGAGAAAACCTTGATGCTATAGAGTTTATAAAACATATGAATTCTGTTATAGAGGGCGCACATCCCAATGTATATATGATAGCGGAAGAGTCTACATCATATGAGGGCATTACAAGAGGGCTTAACGACGGCGGACTTGGCTTCTCGCTTAAGTGGAACATGGGCTGGATGAACGACTTTCTTGACTACATCAAGAAAGAGCCTATTTACAGACGTTATCACCACAACAACCTCACCTTCGGTATGATGTATGCTTACTCAGAAAGATTTATACTTGTTCTTTCACACGACGAAGTAGTACACGGCAAGCAGTCTATGCTTGACAAGCAGCCCGGCGACCTTTGGCAGAAGTTTGCGGGTCTTAGAGTTTCTCTTGGCTATCAGATAGGCTTCCCCGGCAAAAATCTCCTGTTTATGGGCGGCGAATTCGGACAGTTTATAGAGTGGAACGAAAAGAGACCCCTCGACTGGTTCCTTCTTGAATACGACCATCATAGGACAATGCATCAGTTTGTAAAGGATCTTAACCACCTTTACCTCAATGAGGAAGCTCTTTGGATAAAAGACTTCTCATGGGAGGGCTTTGAATGGGTAGATGCAAACGACTGCACAAGAAGCATTTATTCATTCCTCAGAAAGGGCAACAGTAAGGAAGAAAACCTGCTTATAGTTTGCAATTTCACACCGAGCACCTACTTCGACTATAAGACAGCTGTGCCCTTCCCTGCAAAATGGAAGGAAATTCTCAACAGCGACGACCTTAAGTACGGCGGAAGCGGCGTAACCAACCCTGAGCCTATCTGGTCAGTGCCCGACGACATTTTAGGAAAGCAGAATTCCTTAGCCTTCAAACTTGCGCCTCTTGCAGTGCATATATTCAAGCCTGTTGAAATTCCCGAATAATAAGGGGTAAAATAAAATATAAAAAAATAACAAAAAAGTGTTGACGATTTGATATTTTTTGTGTATAATTTTGTAGTGTGTGCATACTCGCACACCAAAGGAGCTAATTACTTATGTTTGTAAGGTTGATTTGGTTTTCAGCTCCTCTATTTAAAACCGGAGGGAGGGAACAAAATGTCAGAAGTAAGAGTAAAAGAGAATGAATCTTTAGACAGCGCTCTTCGTCGCTTCAAAAGAAACTGCGCTAAAGCAGGTATCCTTGGAGAGGTTCGTAAAAGAGAGCATTATGACAAGCCAAGCGTAAAGCGCAAAAAGAAGTCTGAAGCAGCAAGAAAACGTAAATATAATTAATGCTTCACTAACTATAAAGGGATGATTTTATGCTTTTTAACGGTATGCCAAGTGCACACCACAAACCTATAAATCTACCTTCCGGAACGGCTTTGCGGCAGCGTTGTCTGTTTAAAAAAGCATCAATGCAGCTGACGGAAAAGTAAAGCCCATATATAAATAAACCTTACACCAAAAATCGATCATAGTGCGGTTTGTCGGAAGTGACAAACCGCATTTTTAATAGGAGACAGTATATGAACAGAGAAAATAAGATAAAAATTCTTACAGACAACATAAAGCTCCATTTAAAGCTGTCAATGCTTCAGCTTATAAACGACCTTACCATTGAGTCTTCCGCTGCCCCGGTTTCTTTAAAGATGGGTTCTCTTTTAAAGGAAAGAGGCAAGCAGGTGACAGTCCTTTCAAGGCTTCTTAAAAACAGCGACTCAGACAGAACGGAGTTTGGGCAAAAGCTATCTGCCCTCCGCATCGAAGCGCTTAAGGAAGCAGACCCTGTTTTTAAGGTAATGAATTACAGCTCTCTTATAAACGATATGCTTATATATGAGCTTAAAACAAGAAAATATAATGAGGCAGACTCAGGCTTTGAGGCAGAAATGGCAATAGATATGCTCCACTCTGCCCTCCACGGCTTTGACGGGGCGCAGCTTAACTACCTTCTTTGCCGTCTTATGTGCTGCATACCTTGCAGAATGTCTAAAAACATATTTAACGACTATATAAAAAGAGCCGCAGACTACGCCGTAAAAAATGCAAAAGCAAACGGCGAGGCAGCATGGTTTTTTAATATGCTGAAAGACAAGGCTCTCCCCTTCTCAGACAAAAATGCCCGTGAAGCCTTTCCCGATGAATACGAAAAGCTTGACGGCATATTATATAAAAATATATCTTCGGAAGAAGACGAGAACCTCAGCAAGCTCGCGGAAGATATATCTGCCGGTACAAGAGAAATTTATGATATAGCAGATGTTGTGTCAATGGTATACACCGACTTTGGCTATATGCTTATATTAGGGCTTTACGGCTATGATATAGACTTTATAACAGACGGCGACGTGGTGTTAAAGGACTTTTTCTATGCCGCAGCCGAATATGCCTCTAAAGAAAAGACCGACGAGGCAGACGACGACATAGCCATTGATATATACGAGCAGACCTCCGATATGATAGAGGAGCTTATGGAGGAAACCGAAAAGGCAGACGAAAAGGTATTAAAGAATATAGAAGAAATAGAAAATCAGGCTCAGAAGGATGATAGCTTAAGCCATATATACACAATTTACAAAATAGTAAAAAGCCTTTATATTGCGGAAGCTGAAAGTGGAAACGAAAGCCTTTACAACGGCAGCGGCTCTCCCGACGATGTTTTCGACATAAATAAAAGCGTAGACGAGTTTTGCGAATATATTGCCGAAGTCACAAGGGATATACCCGCCTACAACAAAAAGCTGGTAAGACGTGAGCTTATGGCACAGCTTATATGCCCCTACTCTATGCACGAGGTAATTGATTATATAAGCTCTGCCCTTTCATATTACAAGGGCAAGACTGCGGTAAACAATATATATGAGGCAATTCTTGAAGTGATCGACCTGTCGGAGACATCACACCACGACCACCATCACCACCATGACCATCAACATGACCACGCTCACGACCATCATCACCATGATGAGCATTTTCACAAGCACCTTTAAAAAGCGCCTATAGAGCATAACACTTTTCTTCATATTTTTTCAAGATATTGATAAAAAGTAATTGATTTTAGGCTTAATTAGTTGTATAATATTAACAAGACTATACAGCAGTAATAGTTAATAAATGGATTAATGGAGGGTTTAAATATGGAAAAATTAAACAGAAATCTTTTGACTAACGGCTATAAATTCAATGCCGATCTGGAAATAGGTCAAAAAGACAGACTGCCCGAAAAGGTAATACAGTTCGGCGAGGGCAACTTCCTTCGTGCGTTTGTAGACTATATGTTTGACGCGCTTAACGGAGCAGGCAAATTCGGCGGCGGCATAACACTTATTCAGCCTATCCCCGGCGGAGATATGCTTCGCGATTTCATCAACGAGCAGGACGGTCTTTACACACTTATCGCAAGAGGACGTGAAAACGGCGAAAAGGTTGTAAACAAGCGTCTTATCACATCAGTAAACAGATGTATCAATCCTTATGTAGACCTTGACACATATAACGAATGTGCAAAGAACCCTGAGCTTCGTTTTGTTGTTTCCAACACAACAGAAGCAGGTATAGCTTATAAGGCAGAGCCTATGGTAAACGATAAGCCGCAGGATACCTTCCCCGCAAAGGTAACCAATTTCTTATATAAGAGATTTGAAGCCTTTAACGGCGATAAAGCTAAGGGTCTTGTATTCATTCCCTGCGAGCTTATAGACGACAACGGCAAAACTCTTAAGAAGTATGTTCTTCAGTATGCTTCCGATTGGAACCTTGGCGCAGCTTTTACAGACTGGGTAGAAAATGCGTGTATATTCACATCAACACTTGTTGACAGAATAGTTACGGGATATCCAAGAGATGAAGTTGAAGCTCTTAAAGAAGAGTTTGGCTATATCGACAACGTTATCGACACAAGCGAAATTTTCCACACATGGGTAATTGAAGGCCCTGCAGAGCTTTCAGACGAGCTTCCCTTTGACAAGATCGGTCTTAACGTAATATTCACACCTGATGTTAAGCCTTATAAGAAGAGAAAGGTTCGTATACTTAACGGCGCTCACACCTGCTCAGTTCTCGGTGCATACCTTTCAGGTCATACCTTTGTTGGCGAAATGATGAGCGACAAGACATTCTATACATATCTTGAAAAGGCTCTTAACGACGAGGTAATGCCCGCTCTTACAGACCTTGACTATGACGATCTCAAGTCATTTACAGATGCTGTTTTCGATAGATTTCAAAATCCTTACATCAAGCATAAGATCCTTGACATCTCTCTTAACTCAACAGCTAAGTTCAAGGCAAGAGTTCTTCCTACAATTAAGGAATATATCGCTCTTAAGGGCAAGCTTCCCAAGATACTTACATTCTCATTTGCAGCTTATGTAGGCTTCTACAACGGTAAGGAAATGCGTGACGGTCTTCTTATCGGTCATAGAAACGGCGACGAAGAATACATTATAAATGACGACAAGTCAGCTCTTACATTCTTCGCTGACATTAACAATAAGTACGACAGAACAACTAAGGAAGGCTGTGCTGCTATTATAAAGGCAGTATGCGGAAACACAGATTTCTGGGGTGAAGACCTTAATGCAATAGACGGCTTTGCAGATGCCTGTGCCGACTACCTTTACAAGCTTTCCACAGGTTCGCCCAAGGCAGTTGTTGAAAGCGTACTTTGATAATTTTATGGGGGTGTGACAATGGAAAAATATATTAAGCTCAATGACAACGACAATGTTGTTGTTGCCATTGTGGATATCAATAAGGGTGAGGTAATCTGCGGCGTGACCGCAGCCGAGGATATTGCAAGAGGTCATAAAATGGCGCTTGTTGATATCCCCACAAACGAAAACGTAATCAAATACGGCTATCCTATAGGACATGCCGTTAAGGAAATAAAGGCAGGTCAGTGGGTACACTCAGAAGGTCCTGCAAATTTAAAAACTAACTTAAGCTCTACACTTGAGTATACATATAACCCCAAGCTTAAGGACATTCCCGTGACAAGAAATGACAAGTTTATGGGTTATGTAAGAAAGAACGGCGAAGTAGGCATACGCAACGAGATTTGGATCGTTAATACCGTAGGCTGCGTAAACGGCGTTTCCAATGCAATAGTTGCTGAGGCAAACAAGCGCTTTGGCGGCAGAGTTGACGGCATATACAATTTCGTACATCCCTACGGCTGCTCTCAGCTTGGAGATGACCACGAGAATACTCAGAAGCTCCTTGCAGGCATGGTAAGACACCCCAATGCGGCAGGTGTGCTTGTTCTCAGCTTGGGCTGCGAAAACAACAACGTAGACGAGTTTAAAAAGGTTCTCGGAGAGTACGACCCCGAAAGGGTTAAATTCCTTGTAGTACAGGAACACGAGGACGAAATAGAAGCCGCTATGGAAAGAATAGAAGAGCTTGTAAAATATGCCGAGGGATTCAAGCAGGAGGAAGTTCCTGTTTCTAAGCTTGTCATCGGTCTTAAGTGCGGCGGCTCTGACGGTCTTTCGGGCATTACAGCCAATCCTCTTATAGGTAGGATCTCCGATATAATGGTAGCCAACGGCGGCAAGACAGTCCTCTCGGAAGTTCCCGAAATGTTTGGCGCAGAGACCATTCTTATGGACAGATGTCAGACTAAAGAGCTTTTCGATCAGACTGTAGAGCTTGTAAACAACTTTAAGGAATATTTCTTAAGCCACGGTCAGCCTGTGGGCGAAAATCCCTCACCGGGAAATAAAAAGGGCGGTATTTCAACCCTTGAAGACAAGTCACTTGGCTGCACACAAAAGGGCGGCACATCAAATGTACAGGGCGTTCTTAAATACGGCGAAAAGGCAGTTGCGCAGGGTCTTAGCCTTCTTCAGGGACCCGGAAATGACATCGTAGCCATAAGCGGTATGATGGCAAGCGGCTGTCACCTCATACTCTTCTCAACAGGCAGAGGCACACCGGTCGGCTCACCCGTTCCTACGGTAAAGATAGCTACAAACTCATATCTTGCCAACAAAAAACCTAACTGGATCGACTGGAACGCAGGCAGACTTGTTGAAGACAAAACAATGGACTCCTATGCCGAAGAATTTTTCAAATACATTCTTGACGTTGCTTCGGACAGACAGAAGACAAAGAATGAGATCAACGGCTACAGAGAAATTGCCATATTCAAAAACGGCGTAACATTATAATATTTTATATATAAAGGAGGTAATTACCATGGGCTTTATTGATGAAAACTTTTTATTAAAGACAGAAACAGCTAAAAAATTATTCTTCGACTATGCACAGGGCGAACCTATATTTGACTTCCATTGTCACCTTAATCCCAAGGAAATTTATGAGAACAAGAGATATAAGTCAATCACAGAGGTATGGCTCGGCGGCGACCACTATAAGTGGCGTGCAATGAGATCTCTCGGTGTTCCCGAAGAATACATCACAGGTAAGGAAACTTCAGATTTTGAAAAATTTGAAAAATGGGCAGAAACCCTTCAGTATGCTATAGGCAATCCTCTCTATCACTGGACACACCTTGAGCTTCAGAGATTTTTCGGAATTTACAAGCCCCTTACAAAAGCATCAGCTAAAGAGATTTTCGACGAATGTAATGCAAAGCTTGCAACAGATGATTTCACCTGCCGCAGACTCGTTGAAAGATCTAACGTAGCTATAGTAAACACAACAGACGATCCCGCAGATTCTCTTGAATATCACAAGCTCATCAAAGCTGATAAGACAATGAAATTCAAGGTGTTCCCTGCATTCCGTCCTGACAAGGCATTAAATCTTACTGCCGAGACCTTCCCACAGTATATTATCGACCTTGGAAATACTGAAAACACAACTATCAAGACATTTGCAGACCTTAAGGCAGTGCTTGAAAAGAGAATAGACTTCTTCGATGAAATGGGCTGTACAGCATCAGACCATGCCTTCACTTATGTTCCCTGCGTAAGAGCAACGGAAGCTGAGCTTGATGCTATTCTTGCAAAGGCAGCAGCAGGTCAGAAGGTAACAAAGGAAGAAGAAGACAAATACAGAACAGAGCTTATGGTATTCCTGGGCGGCGAATACTCAAAGAGAAGCTGGGCTATGGAGATCCACATGAACATAAAGAGAGATAACAACTCATTTATGTTTAAGAAGATGGGTCCCGATACAGGTTTCGACTGTATCTCCGACTGGTCAAGCGCAGAAGGACTTACAAATCTCCTTGATGCTCTCAATGCTGACGGAACACTTCCCAAGACTATCCTTTTCGCAGGCAACCCTGCTGACAACCAGGTTATAGGAACAATTTTGGGCTGCTTCCAGTCTTCAGACGCAGCTTCAAAGATACAGTTCGGTACTGCTTGGTGGTTCAATGACAACATCGACGGTATGGAAGCGCAGATCAAGTGCCTCGGCAACTTAGGCGTACTTGGCAAGTTCATCGGTATGCTTACAGACAGCCGTTCCTTCCTGTCATATCCCCGTCACGAATACTTCCGCCGCATACTTTGCAACATTATCGGTCAGTGGATCGAGGACGGCTGGTATGCTGACGACATAGAATTCGCAGGTCAGATGGTTAAGGATATCTGCTTTGGTAATGCTTTAAACTATTTTAAACCCAAAATGTAATAAACTACCGGTTATACTGCAAGCCCCCTGAAAACCGTCGCAGACGGTTTTCAGGGGGCTTGCCCCGCCCCGAGGGGGAGCGCGGTGTGAAAAGAGAGGGAGCGGACAAGTCCGCTCCCTCTCTTTTCACACCGCGCTCCCCCTCGGGGCGCCGCGCCGCCAAAAAAAATCAACCCGCGCTGCGGGTTGATTTTTTTTGGCGGCGCGGCGGGGCGAGGCAGGGGGCGAACAAGGGGAAAACGTGACCCATC
>CANRPW010000003.1 GCA_947632615.1 uncultured Clostridia bacterium
CCAACTTTATAAAGCCTAAGCCTTATTAAAGTGCGCCCAAAATTGGCAGATGTACACTTTTCATCTTGGAATTTGGGCTCTGCACGAATTCTTCTCTGTTTTGGCCCAAAATCGTTAACGAGCCTAGCGAGTTTCGCAATTACCTAATTTCCTTAATTCCGATTTCTTCCACCGAATCGCCCGGCACGATGACTGTCAACTTTATCGGGCTGCCGAGCAGAAAGCGGAGCAGCCTTTCTCGTACAGAAACACTGCGACAGGTCACAATGCCCCGGTTTCGGTTCTTGTTGTCTACCGTTATTTGTAATGCGTGGTTCATGATATTCACCTCCTACGAAGAGCGGTCTGGTTTATGCCCTTCACAGGTAGCTCACGGGAGAGGGAAAACTTAAGGTTTTTTGGAAAAATTATTTTTCTTCGGTCAAAAATCTTTTCAGGCGTTTATAAATGACCGCCATACGCTGGGCAATCGCTGCCTCACTCACGCCCTCAGCTTTTGCCACCTCGACCTGCTTGACGTCCTCCCAGAACACCTTTTTAATAAGATCGCGCTGTTTCGGCTTCAGCTGACTGATAGCAAGGCGAAGGTCAGCGTAGTGCTCCTTGAACACATCGGACTCCACATTGCTTGAGCCGACCAGGGTATCTCCGCGCGGATCAAGCGCATCCAAAGATACATGGCGGCGTGTTTCCCGCTGATGGCTGTTGAAAGTCGGTTTGTTGTAGTCCTCGTCCATAATTTCCTGTGCCGTGCGCCGGGTGACGGAGGACTTGTCCTCCGCAGCGGAGAGCCTGCGCTGGTAATCGTCTTCGATCCAGATTTGGCAATCTGCATCGGGTACATCGATAGTCGTGGGGTGATTCTTGTCCTCGTAGTAAACTGTGATTTTCATTGAAGAACCTCCATTCATTGCGGGAATGGAGGTTCTTTTTGAACAGCGAAAAATAGCAATAGTAAACCAAGCGCAGTCCAAATGGAGATCACTCCATTCCGATTGTAGCTCTCTTGCTCATCAGATCGCTGTGATGATATTTACTTGTCCGCTATGAGGTGTGAGCCATCATTGATCAGGTGATGCACCTTTATAACGGTGTTCCGCCGAAGGGGATGGGCAGGCATATTGGGTAATACGTCACCGCCCATCAGAATAGAGCTTATTTCTTCTTGCCTGGTCTGGTCTGTGCCAAGGCGCTACCTGCGACAGACTTGGACTTGCCGCTGTAGCGTCTGTCTTTGAGAATCTGACTCGCCTTGGTGGCAACAGCCTTCGAGGTCTGCTTCTTGTTGCTTGCCATGCCGTTCACCTCCTTCTGACGGTGGTTTTAAGTGGATTAACAGGGATCTACCACTGAAAACGCTTCAAGAGGATTGATTTTTGTGTGTATTCGTGGTATAATGTTAAAAGAACTTTGTCCGACCTGTTTTCCGTTTCAGCCGTCACAGTAATAGTACGAAATAAAAAAGACACTCAAAATCAGCGCAGACAGCGGAAATCGGACACTTCGGACACAAATTCGGACACTTTTGAAAAGAGGTGGTCAAGTGACGCTTCCAGACCTTTGCAAAGGCATATATCCGGCCTGCCCGAAGCTGAAGAGTCAGGCGAAATTCATAGATGCCCTCTTTGAAGCTGGAGGGAGCAAGGTATATATTTCCGAAAGCTATAAAAAGCAGATATTTAGCAATCCGGCGAAGTTTACGGATAATTTGAAGCTCGATCTTCGAGGCAAGGATAATGTCGCCTCGCTGACCACGTTCTTTGAGGAACAGATTGCAGACGATAAGCTCTCCGATGTGATCGCCGCTTTCGGAATCCCTGAAAAAGACAACATTAATAAGAAGGCGCTCGCCGTTGCGCTTTCAATGCAGTTCCGCGCAATCGTGAACACAGATGATGAGAACGGCGAAGACGTCCTTCTGCTGGAATATCAGAAGAATAAAGAACAGCCCCAAGAGCGGCCCTCATCGCAGCCTGTCTCCGTTCGGTATCCGGGCGACCAGGTTTATCCGAACATGAAGTACCGCCCAGTCTATGCGGTGAATGTCAGGGATGATGTCACACACACCTGGAACTTCAGCAATGTGGGTACGCAGACTTGGACAGGACGCAGACTGTATTTTGCCAATCACGATGAAGTGCGTCCGCGGGCAAGTGCAAACTACATCGATATTCCCGACACGCCTCCGGGGAAAAACGTAAAAATAACCGTGAGCATGAATGCCCACGGCTTTGAAGGAAAAACAGAATGCATTTGGATTATGATAGACAGCGAGGGGAATGATTGTTTCCCTCACAGCGGAATTTTTAATTTTGTGATAGATGCCAATTTTACATTTGAGTAAGGAGACGGAGGTAATACAGTGAGTGAATTCAACATCGAGAAATGGGTAACATTGAAAGAAGTGCAGGCATATCTCGGAGTCGGCAGAGAGACGGTTCTCGCTTGGATTGCCAAGCGCAATATGCCCGCTTACAAAGTAGGCAGGCTATGGAAGTTCAAACTGTCGGAAGTGGACGATTGGATTCGCTCCGACGGCGCAGCCGATGACAGGACTGACGAGAAACTTGAAGAAGAAAGCGAATAAGTCCGTTTTATAGGACAACTGATTTGATAAAGTAAAGATGCGGTAATGGAGGCCAGATAACATGGGCGATAGCAATACAACTAAAAGAAGCCGCTTTAATGAAGCGACAAGAGTGCAGATGCCCGGTCTTGTTCACCTGACGAGATTAGGCTATGACTATTTTGGAAAGATATCTGAAGAGTCCGCAGACACTATATATGACCCGGATACCAATATCCTGATTGATGTGTTTAAGACACAATTTGCAAAATTGAATCCTGGACATGAGGGCGAAGCTGCGGAGACTCTTCGCCAGATTAAGCAGGAGTTAGACAACGATGACCTTGGCAGAGGATTCTATAAGAGGCTGACAAGAGTGTCTCCTGTGCGGCTCATTGATTTTGAAAATCCTACAAACAATGTCTTCCACTGCACCGCAGAATTTACTTGCAAGAGAGATCAGGAAAATTTCCGCCCGGACATAACTCTCTTTGTTAACGGCTTGCCACTTGTCTTTATAGAAGTTAAGAAGCCCTATAACAAAGGCGGCATGGTTGCGGAGAGTCGTAGGATGAATCGCGAGAGATTTCCGAATAAGAAATTCCGCAGATTCATTAATATCACGCAGATGATGATTTTCTCTAACAATATGGAGTACGATGCCGAGGGAGGTATCGTGCCTATTCAGGGAGCCTTTTATTGCACAGCGGCAAGACAGGAAGCTCCGTTTAATTGTTTCAGAGAAGAAAATCCTACCAACCAGACAATAGCTCCATATAACAAGGACTATCCATATAGAGATATCGATCCGATAGTTGAGGCTCGTATTTTAAGGGATTTTAATAATCAGGTGTTACATACTGCGCCGGAGTATCAGACAAATCTCGGCATAAATACACCTACAAATAGGATATTAACATCCATGTGTTCGCCGGAACGACTTTTGTACATCCTCAAATATGGTATCGCCTATGTAAAGATGGAGCGCGAAGTTGATGGCAAGATTGAGTCAACGGATCAGAAGCACATTATGAGATACCAGCAGATGTTTGCTGCTATGGCAATTGAGAAAAAACTCACCGAGGGAATTACATCCGGTGTTGTTTGGCATACACAGGGAAGCGGTAAGACGGCTCTGTCATATTATCTTACGAATAGTCTGTCAGATTATTTTTCAAAAGAGAACAAGGTGGCAAAGTTCTATTTTATCGTTGACCGTCTCGATCTTCTCGAACAGGTCACACAGGAGTTTGAAGCCCGCGGCCTAATTGTAAAAACAGCTAATTCCAGAAATGAACTGATGGAGCAGTTTAGAAACAATCAGGCACAGGAAGGCAACAGCGGTCAACAGGAAGTTACAGTAGTTAACATCCAACGATTTGCAGAAGATAAAACAAGAGTTGACCTTCCAAAGTACGCAACGAATCTTCAGAGGGTATTTATTATTGATGAAGCGCATCGTGGATACAAGCCGGAGGGTAGTTTCCTTGCAAATCTGTTTGATGCTGATCCGAATTCTATAAAGATTGCATTGACTGGAACGCCTTTGCTTCAAGAGGAACGTGCCTCTTGGAAGATTTTCGGCAACTATTTTCACACATATTATTATGACAAGTCTATCCAGGACGGATATACCCTGAAGATTATCCGCGAAGATATAGAAACCAAGTATAAAGAAAAACTCTCGGAAATCTACGAGAAGCTCGAAACGCTTGTGCAGAAGAAGGATATCAAAAAGGCAGATATCATCGAGCATGAATCTTATGTAAAGGAGCTGCTCCGCTATATCATTACCGACTTAAAGCAGTTCCGAATGGTCAGAGGTGATGACACGCTCGGTGGAATGATTATCTGCGAGACCAGCGAACAAGCGCGCAAGCTCTTTATGTACTTTGATGACGTGCAGAGAGAGCTTAATAACGGCGCCTCACAGCAGACACATTTCAAAGCTGGCCTGATTCTTCACGACAGCGATGATAAAGAAACCAGAAAGCAGATTGTCAAGGACTTCAAGAAGAATATGACGATTGATGTTCTTATTGTATTCAATATGCTGCTTACCGGTTTTGACGCTCCTCGCCTTAAGAGACTGTACTTTGGCAGAAAACTGAGAGACCACAATCTTCTCCAGGCAATCACTCGTGTAAACAGACCGTATAAAGATAACCGCTATGGCTTTGTCATTGATTTTGCCGATATAAAGAAGAACTTTGATGAGACAAATGAAGCTTATCTGCAGGAGCTTAACAGATTCAATGACCCGAACGAGGTCGGCGAGGCAAATGTAACCGATACCTTTATGCAGGTTATTGAAGATAAGGATGAACTTATCCGTCAAATGCGTGAGGTGCGCCAGGTTCTCTTCGATTATTCCACTGACAATGTTGAGGAATTCAGTTCAGAAATAGCCACTATTGAGGATAAAGAGGAACTTCTCAAGCTGAAGAAAGTCTTGATATCCGCAAGAGATTGTTGCAATATTGTCCGTACTTTCGGAGACGATGAACTCAAGGAGGCATTTGCGAAACTTGAAATTACGCGGCTTCCGGATATGATCCGCGAGGTTCAGCGTCATATTGACAATATCAATCAAAAGGAAGCGTTTGACAGCGACGATTCCACAAAAATGCTTGTAAATGAGGCTATGCAGGATATCTCTTTCAATTTCAGCAAAATCGGCGAAGAGGAAATGCAGCTGATTTCCGGAGGAGTCGAATTGCAGGAAAAGTGGCAAAAAGCTATCCATGCTTTCACTCAGAACTATGACCAAGATGATCCGGAATTCATAACGCTCCGTGAAGCATTTATGCAGAGATTCAAAGAGCATGGATTCGTGGTCGATACCATAGATGAATTTAACGCTCATTCAAAAGCCCTGGATGAAGTGCTAAAGAAATTGAACGAACTCCAGAAGCGGAATAAGGCATTGATGCATAAGTACAACGATGATGCCAAATTTGCAAGGGTACATAAGCGTATTCGCGAAGAAAATGCCCGTCGGAAGATGGAAGGCAAAGCTCCTATTGTTTCGGAATTTGATGAGTCGATTATGGAAGTATTGCTGTCCATCAAAGCTGATGTGGATCAGAAAGTTTATGACAGGAACGATATTCTTAAAAAGGATGCATACTTTGAGCAGACTGTTATGACTCAAGTCAAACTTGGCATGGATAAACTTGCGCTAAAAAGTGCACGGGAAGACCGAGTGTTTATTCAGACACGAATTGCGAATCAGTATCTGAGCCAGTACAATGCGACCTATCCGGCAGCATAAAAAGGAGGATAAACCATAAATGGACACAAGCATTAAAGAAAAAACAATTGCTCTCATTGATTCTCTAAAGTCCACCTGTCAGACCTACGGTATGGGAAACGACGGAAACGAGTATAAAATAATAACGCAGGTATTCCTGTATAAGTTCATCAACGACAAATTCGGATATGCCCTGAAGCAGATGAATGAACAGATTGCATCTGCGGAAAAATGGGAAACTGCCTATAGTGAACTTTCCGATGATGACCGCGAGGATATCTTTGACGAATTAGATCCAGATATTCCGAGGTTAAATTCGGAGCATCTGATTTCCAATCTGTGGAATCAGCAAGCAAAGGGCGACTTCGACCTTATCTTCGACAGGACGATGACGGATATTGCGGACAAGAATATCGCTATTTTTTCTACGCAGACCACACAAAACACAAAGATTCCGCTTTTCGAACCGCTGACACAGTATGTCACGGATGACGCACAAAGAGCGCCATTTGCTCGTGCTTTGGTAGACAAACTCGTTAATTTCTCATTTGAGGAAGCCTTCGCACAACATTATGATTTCTTTGCTGCTATTTTTGAGTATCTTATCAAGGACTACAACACGGCGGGCGGCGGCAAATACGCGGAGTATTACACCCCCCATTCCATCGCCACTATTATGGCTCGACTGCTTGTGGGTGATGCAAAAGACCTGCACAGCATTGAATGTTACGACCCCTCTGCCGGAACGGGAACATTGCTTATGGCACTGAGCCATCAAATCGGTGAGGACAAGTGTACAATATTTGCGCAGGATATTTCTCAGCGTAGCAATAAGATGTTGAAACTGAATCTTATATTGAACGGATTAGTCTCGTCTCTCGACCATGCTATTCAGGGTGATACCCTTGTTTCCCCTTACCATAAGAGCGATGACGGGCAGAATCTGCGGCAGTTCGATTACGTGGTTTCTAATCCGCCTTTTAAGATGGATTTTTCCGATACCAGAGAAAAGATTGCTGCTATGCCAGCTCGTTTCTGGGCAGGGGTTCCGAAGGTTCCCGCAAAGAAAAAAGAAAGCATGGCGATTTATACCTGTTTCATTCAGCACGTTATTAACTCTCTGAAAAAGACAGGCAAAGGTGCGATTGTTATTCCGACCGGGTTTGTCACGGCCAAGAGCGGCGTTGAAAACAAGATTCTGAAGCACATCGTAGACGAGCATATCGTTTATGGGTGCGTTAGTATGCCGTCAAACGTTTTTGCTACTACAGGCACCAACGTGTCCGTATTGTTCTTTGATAATTCAAAAACGACAGAAAAGGTTGTCCTAATTGATGCATCGAAGATGGGAGAGGAATACAAGGACGGTAATAATCAAAAGCGAAGGTTACGTGATTTCGAGATAGATAAAATTGTTGATACGTTTTTGAAGAAAGAAGCGGTAGACGATTTTTCTGTTGCTGTGACATATGACGAGATTAAGGCAAAGAAATATTCCCTTGCAGCAGGACAGTATTTTGATGTGAAAATTGAATATGTGGAACTTACGCAGGATGAGTTTGAGAGCAAGATGCAGGAATACACCGAGAGTCTCCAGAAATTCTTTGATGAGGGAACAAGCCTTCAGACTGAAATCATGGAGCAGTTAAAGAAGGTGAAGTATGAGTAAATATAAGCTAAAAGATATTGCCGAAATTCAAGCCGGCCCTTTTGGAACCCAACTTCATAAAGATGAGTATGTCTCTTCTGGCGTTCCGATGCTTAATGCTAAAAATGTAGGAAACGGAACAATTTTGACTGATTCATTAGATTATGTGTCCGAGGATGTATGCAAGAGGCTACCAAGGTATGTGTTAAAACAGGGAGATATCCTTTTCGGGAGAGCTGGATCTATTGAAAGGCATACTTATGTTGATGAAAAATATGAGGGCTGTTTTCAGGGCACTAATTGTATAAGGATTCGGTGCAATGATCCACAGTTTGCACTTTATGTTTCTTATTACCTTTGGTTGCCGCAATTAAAGCAAACAATTGAGAATCAAACTGGTGGTTCGATTCTTTCATATATAACCACAGACTTGCTTAAGGCCATCGACATAGATTTATCGGATGATTATGAAAAAATCGCCTCTATACTCTATTCATTGGACAAGAAGATGGCGATAAACGATTCGATAAATGATAATTTAGCACAGATGGCGCACACATTGTATATGCATTCGTTCTTCAACAAGCCTACCAATGGCAAGCTGGGAGATATTATCGTTGAACATCCTAAATCTGCCATTCAAGTCGGCGATGCAAAGGATATTTACGGCGATTATCCCTTCTTTACAAGTGGAGATGCTGTCCTAAAATGGACGGAGCCTCTCGCAGATGGCAGGAACTGTTTCCTAAATACGGGCGGCAACGCAGGGGTAAAATTCTATGTGGGCAAAACCGCCTACTCGACAGATACATGGTGCATAACAGCATTAAACAATCTGTCAGATTACCTCTATCTGCTACTTGATAGCATCAGACCTGAGTTGACGCAGAAATTCTTCCAAGGAACAGGTTTGAAGCATCTACAGAAGCCGTTACTGAAAGACCGTCCGATCTATATTCCATCCAAGGACGAAGCGGAAACCTTCAACAAATCCGTTCAGCCTTGGTTTAGCATGATTTCCGATAATATAAGGGAGTCGCAACAGCTGACATCCCTTCGCGACTGGCTACTCCCCATGCTCATGAATGGTCAGGCAACCATAATGGACTAAGCCGCTAAATTATCATTTAAGTGCGATAAACTCTCACCAACGGCGAGAGTAAAACCAACGGAACTGCCGTTGATGTCGTTCTCTGGAAATATCAATAGAAGGAGAAACGACATGAAACAGGAACTTATGACGGAGGTAATGCAGCAAATGTTGCCATATCTCGACAATGCCCAGATGAAACAACTGAGGCTTGTGATGGAGCAAACGCTCACGCACTACGAAATAGCCGGTGCAGAGATAAAACCTGAGGAGGACGACAGCAATGACCTTATAGCAATGTTCATAGCCGCAAAGCGGATAGAGGGATGCTCGGAAAAGACGTTGAAGTATTATCAGACTACGATTGATGCGATGGTCTCATCTCTTGGCAAGAATGTCCGACATATTCTTACGGAGGATTTGCGGACATACCTTACCGAGTACCAGAGCAAAAACCAGTCGAGCCGGGTGACCATTGACAACATCCGCCGCATCCTATCCAGTTTCTTTTCCTGGCTTGAGGATGAGGATTATATCATTAAAAGTCCGGTTCGCCGTATTCATAAGGTGAAAACGGCGAGCAGCATTAAGGAAACTTACTCCGATGAGGATCTGGAGAAGATGCGTGACAACTGCGAGGAACTTCGGGATTTGGCAATGATAGATATGCTGGCTTCAACGGGAATGCGTGTCGGCGAGATGGTTTTGCTAGACCGTGACGATATCAACTTTGCAGAACGGGAATGTGTGGTGTTCGGTAAGGGCGACAAAGAGCGAATGGTATACTTTGACGCTAGGACAAAGCTCCACCTGCAAGCCTATCTCGATTCACGAGACGACGAAAACCCCGCCTTGTTCGTGTCGCTGAAAGCACCACACAACAGAATAACAATAGGCGGCATTGAGACACGCTTGCGAGAAATGGGAAAACGCTTGGGAGTGCCGAAGGTACACCCACATAAATTCAGACGAACCCTCGCTACTATGGCGATTGATAAAGGGATGCCCATTGAGCAGCTTCAACAGCTCTTGGGGCATAAAAGGATAGATACGACCTTGCAGTACGCAATGGTCAAACAGAGCAACGTGAAACTTGCTCATAGGAAATATATAGGATGAGGAAACTAAAATGAAAATGGTAAATCTTAGGAGCTATGTTGATTTGCGACAAGGACTTGCAATAAATGCAGGTACGGCGCATTTGGTATCGGACAAAAGAACTGATGAATTTATATACCCATTATTACGGATAGCTGATATGGAGAGCGGAACATACGAGAAGTTTATATCGGTCAGTGTTGGCAAGTCCGTAATCGCGCATGAAGAAGACATTATTTATACCAGGACAGGTCAAATTGGGCTGGCGTTTACTGGGAAACACGGTGTTGTTCATAACAATTCCTTTATAGTGGACATCATTAGTGATGACATTTCAAAGGATTATTTATATACAGTATTGCAGTCAGAGTTTGTTAGGGATCAAGCTTTGCGTCTTGCAAAAAACTCGGTTCAACCTGACTTGACGCATGATATGTTTAAGTCAATCATTATACCTTTGCCTAACAAAGATAAGCAGAAAAAAATATCAGAAGCATATAAAAAGATAACTCAGAAAATACAATGCAACGAAGAGGTAAATGATAATTTAGCGGCTTAATCGGCAATGGTAGCCTGTCCGTTCATAAGCATCGGCAAGAGCCAATCACGCAGAGCGGTGAGCCTTTGGTTTTCACAGATGTTATTGCTTATTTGTGCATAAATCGCCTTAGTTCTCTCGTGATACAGATTCAAGACGGGATTGGAAGGTATAATAAGGGCAATTCCAGATAAATCGTCATTATTGACGGCTTCTTGCGTAGCTCCATGGGCAAGGGTATCCTTTATCGTTTCAAAATAAGAGTGTTCGATAAAGGATGCAATGTATTCAAAGCTTGATTCGGTACATTGTAATCCACAGAATCCAGTTGATAATATCGAATTGTTTATCAGTGAAGTCATCTCTGGATTCAAATAAAGATGCTTGACGCTGTTCTTCATTTTTGCAAACCAAACCGAATACTCCGTAGGCTGCATATTGGCACGGCTTTCGCGAGTTTCGTACTCAATAATACTGCCGGAAGAAATACTTGTTCCGTTGACTTCCGCCGTTGCAAGATAGGTTTTGGTCGAAAAAACATCAACACCGGGCTTTATTATGGAAGTAAGACTGTTACTGAAAACCGATTCAGTTTTCCAACCCATTGGGATATCTCGCTTTGCGGTTTCTGAATACACCATACTGCCACCAGAAGCCTTGTAAGGCTTACCGTTGTTGTCAGGGAAGTCAAACTGCGTGAACCAATAATCATACATCAGCTTAAGTTGCTGCTGTAAATTATCATTTATGCGAGATAGACAGGTACCTGTGAGCCTGCGCTGGTAAGCGAAAACGCATGGGGAAAAGAAGGTTTTATAGAAATGCTGGCGGCAGATTGGAGGAATAGACGTGAGCGATGCTTTATCTCAATCCGTTATTCAAAAAGGACTCAAGCTGGAAGACGTGTTCTTCGAGGTTGAGCATCAAGAGACGCTTGGATTGCGTCGCAAGGGACAACTGCGCCTATTCCACATGGTTATGCATAGCAATAAGTTCTTTACAGATGATTTGCAGGCTGTTCTTTACCGCAATCTTGCCCGTTATGTTTTTTCGCGTGCCAAGTTGGAGGATTTCAAAAAGAACGATGAGCTTGAGACCGCCGTATCCCAGGCTATGCGAATTATGCGGGAAAACGGTGACGCCGATTCCGAAGGAACCGGCAATGCTCTGAGTGAAATCCTCATTTATGCCTTTCTGGAGGAGATGCTCCATGCTCCAAAAATTATGAGCCGTGTGGAACTTTACACGGAATTGTCCCAATTCAAGAGCGAGTGCAAAGGCATCCATCTTTTGTCCCCAGAGGACGGAGACGGTGAATTGCGCTATCAGCTTGTTTTCGGCGCATCCCACATTGTAGGCGTGTTGCAGGATGCAATCGACAACGCCTTTGATGCTATTCTGAAAATCGAAAAGCGTGAGAACCGTGAAATCATCATGGTTCAGAAAACGGCAATGGACAGAATGGTTGAAGGCAAACAGGCGGAACGACTGAAAGAGATCATCATTCCAAATCCCGGACAGTCTACTTCCTACGATACAGCATACGGTGTGTTCCTCGGCTACTCCCTCGGTCTGAAGACTGAAGATCGCGGCGAGGAGTTTGAAACGCTCGCCAAACAGAAAATGGAATATGACATCAAATACTACGTTCCATACCTAGCAAAGAAAATCAAGGACAACGGTCTGGATAACCACGCCTTCTATTTCTATGTTGTACCGTTCAACGATGCGGAGCAGGACAAGCACGAAATCATGGATAACGTGCTGAAGGGAGGCGTAATCGTATGAGTGATGCTTCCCTGGTAAGGCTCGGTGACGTCATTTACGATGACATCGAGAACAACGACTATTTGAATGAACTGTATAAGAATATCCTTTACAACTATGCTGTTGTGACACTCCGTATAACAGATATAAAGCAGCTTCGAAACATAAATGTTGAAGATGCCCTTCGATTTGCCGATATCCTTTCCAAGTCCACACATCCGCAGAATGCGGATAAGCACAAGATTTGGGCACAGGAGATAGTTACACTTTTGCGGACATTGTATCCAAAAGACAGCCTTGTGGACTACTATGCCGGAGCGGTACTTGCCAGCACGGGCAATTTCCTGGGATTACGGAACATCGAATCGAAATATCGTGAGCCTACCGCAATGGACAGGCTGTTTTCCATGTTGAGCGACATCTACCTTGCTGTTCCCGCTGAAAATGGAAAACGATTTTTCCAGGCGCAAAAGAATGTTTACGATCACCTCGGTGATGAGTGCTTCAGCTATTCCGCACCGACTTCAATGGGCAAGTCATTTGTAATGCGTATGTTTATCAAGGCGCAGGTGGCAAGCGGAGCAAAGATGAACTTTGCCCTGATTGTGCCTACCAAGGCGCTGATAAATGAGGTACGGAGCGAAATTATAAAGAACGACCTCAATTTGCTTCTGGACGAGACGAATTATCATGTTGTCTCCGCTGCAAGCGATATGGCGCTTGAAATTCATCCCGACCATAATTTTATATTGGTGATGACACCGGAACGGTTGCTTTATCTGCTGAATGACAATAAGGAGTTCCGACTGGATTATCTGTTCATCGATGAAGCGCATAAAATGACCGGAAGGAACAGCCGTGCGCCGTTCTATTATTCCGTAGTGGATGAACTCTGCAGGCGTGAGCAGATGCCGCACTTCATCTTTGCATCACCGAACATCCCGAATCCGCAGGAGTATCTCCGGCTAATCGCTACGGAACAGTATGACAAGCAGAATGCCGTAGCTTCTACTTTTTCTCCTGTGGCGCAATTCAAATTCCTCGTGAATCTGAAAAGCGGTCAGATAAGCATCTACAACGACCATTTGAAAACACAGGAGTATGTCTGCGCTCTGCGTCCGTTAGATACCGCCGTGCCGCTTATGGTTCATTACGATGGCGTGTATAACGGAAAACAGAGCCGTACCATTGCATATTTCAACAGCAAGGACAAGGCAATCACGGCGGCACGTCAGTTTGAGAAAAGCCGCCAGAAGTTGCATGATAAGGAACTGGATGAACTGGCAGCGGATGTTCGCAAGCTGGTGCATGGAGACTATTTTCTTGCCGACCTTCTTGAAAAAGGCATCGCTTACCACATAGGCTATCTGCCGTCCTCTATCCGTATTCGGATTGAGAAGCTCTTTAAGGAAGAAAAGATTACCGCCATGTTCTGCACCAGCACTCTGGTTGAAGGCGTGAATCTTCCGGCGGATAACCTTTTCATTACGAGCTATTACAACGGTCGTTCGCAGATGAGTGATGTTGACTTCCGCAATCTGATCGGGCGTGTCGGCCGCATTCAGTTCAACCTGTGTGGGAATGTTTTTCTTGTCAGCGATGAGTCGAAGTTCAATAGGCAGGAGATCTACGTTGAGAAACTGAAGAACGACATTCAGGATCAGAAATTATCGCTTGTGCAGGATTTGAAGCCGAAACACAAGAAATGGATACGGGACACGTTGCTCCGCGGGGACTCCGTTATCAATCGCTACAATGATGACCAGCCCGAAGAAGAATACATTATGATGCGGAAGTTCGGCCTGATTCTGCTGAAGGATATCGTAAAGGGTAAGGACAGCCTCGTCCGCCGCGAGTTCGCTCAATACATGAAACCGGGCGATGAGCAGAAAATCAGGGACAAGTTTTCGGCGAACGCTCACCTCATCGATAACGATATCAATATTTCCATAGATCAGACGAAACGGCTGCAGGCTGCAATTAGAGCAGATGCGACATTGAAGTATCCACCTCATAATGCGGACGGTTCTTTCGACCCGGATGTTGTGAGAGACTTCCTGATTCGACTTGGGGAGATTTTCGACTGGAAACGGTACGAATACAACACCCTCGGAAAGTGCGATGAGGATGGCGACTACTCAAAGCTGCGTTGGTATGCCGTCATTCTGGCACAATGGATGGAAGGCAAAGGTCTAAATCGTATCATGCGAAGAGCCGTGGCATATCAGGAGCGGCATCCAGATAAGTTCTGGATAAACAAGTACACGAAAACCGATTACGTTGCATCTTCGCTTGACCACAGAAATATCGTATTTGCCAATACCCTGGAAGTCATCGAGAATATCATCCTTTTCAGTATCTCGAATTACTTCTTGCGGTTCTCGACAGAGTATAAGAAGATTCACGGTGAGGATTCCCTTGCCACTGGCAACTGGTACGAATATGTGGAATACGGAACGACGAATGAGATAACGATTCAGCTTCAGCGGTATGGCTTCTCCCGCGAGTCGGCCACCTACATTCGTGATAACCAGGAGAACTACATCGTAGAGCAGGATGACGGAACTATCAGAATCCTTTGGGAAGAAATACAGAAATGCACGGACACCGAAGTTCAAAGAGAACTGCCAGATGTTCACTTTAACACGCCGGAACTTTTCATTAAAGAGTCCGATGCTGACCAGAAAGAATGAATGGGACTATAGAGGTGGAATAGAAATTGGAGGAAAAATAATGGCGACACGTGGAAAAAGCATCAACTTATTTTTGATGGACGGAGATGCCAGCGGTAGGATGAAGTGTACTCTTGCCAACTGGACGGGTGTCGCATACAAAATTCCCAGCTGATGGAAGAAGAACACCGCCTCGGCGCCGAGTGAACCTTATGGAGAAACCTTTTTATTTTTCCTAAACCTTTTTATTTTCCCTATTTGCGGGTTCAAACGGCTCTCTCTATCATCCAGTCATCCAAAAACATAAAAAAAGAAGGCTTTCGGCAGAACACTCAAATCTGCTGAAAGCCCTTATTTTAAGCCATTTTCTACACTTATGTGTGAATGGTATTGTATCAAAGTTCGGAGGAAGATTTCAAAGTTAATACATACGGGAGGGACAAGCATGAGGTTTATACATATTGGCGATCTGCATTTAGGCAAGATACTTAATGAGGTCAGCCTAATAGAGGATCAGAAATATATACTGAGGCAAATAACGGAAATCATAAAAGATAAAAAGGCGGACGGAGTGTTGATAGCAGGGGATATATACGACCGTTCTATACCAAATGAGGATGCTGTGGGGCTTTTTGACAGCTTTCTGACAGAGCTTGCCGATATGAAGGTGGCGGTGTATGCCATAAGCGGAAATCACGATTCGGCAGAGAGGCTTAATTTTGGCAGCCGTTTATTCAGCGCAAACGACATTTATATAGCAGGCAGATATGGGGGAGAGGTAAACCGCATTGAAAAAGAGGATGAGTATGGAAAGGTGAATATATGGCTTTTGCCCTACATAAAAAGGTCTGAGGTGAAGCACTACTATCCCGATGATGAAATTAACTCGTATGAGGATGCTTTAAGGGTGGCTATTTCAAAGTGCAATATTGACGTGAGGGAGAGGAATGTTATAGTTTCTCATCAGTTTGTAACGGGAGAAAACGCAGACCCTGAGCTTACAGGCTCTGACAGATCGGCTTTAAATGTAGGCACACTTGAAAAGGTAGGCTATAGGGCTTATGATCTGTTTGACTATGCAGCTCTTGGGCACATACATTCGGCTCAGGCTGTAGGGAGAGCGGAGTGCAGATATTCAGGCTCTGTGCTTAAATATTCTCTTCACGACAGAGAAATAAACGGTAGGGCAAAGTCTGTAACACTTGTGACCCTTGAAGAAAAGGGAAAGGTATTGACAGAGGTAATAGAGCTAAAGCCCCTGCGTGATATAAGGCAGATAAAGGGAAAATTAAAGTATCTTATAGAAAACGCTTTAGACACCGACGACTATATTTCGGCAATTTTAACAGACGAAGACAGAAATATATTACAGCCCATGCAGCAGCTGAAGGAGGTATACCCCAATGCCCTCAGCATGAGGTATGAGGATAAGGCTGTCTTACCGGAGGAAACCGAGCATATTGAAATAAGAGAAAGGACGTTTAACGAGCTTATCACAGATTTTTACAGGCTCATGCTGGGGGAAGAACCAAGCGAGGAGGAGCTTGTTATACTTGATGAGGCGGCAAAGGAGGCGGGCATAAAATGAAACCCATAAAGCTTATTATGAATGCCTTTGGACCTTATGCGGCAAGGGCAGAGATAGACTTTACACAGCTTGGAGAGGGCGGCTTATTTTTAATAACAGGCGATACGGGAGCAGGAAAAACAACTGTTTTTGATGCCATCGCCTTTGCCCTTTTCAATGAAACCAGCGGTGAGGAAAGAGGCACAAAAACATTAAGAAGCGACTTTGCAGGCATAGGCGAAGACACCTTTGTGGAATTCACTTTTTCTCACAGCGGCAGAGTTTATAAAATAAAACGAAGCCCCGAGTATGAAAGAGAAAAGGCAAGAGGAAAGGGAACAACAACTCAGCTTGCCAAGGTGGTGCTTTACAGAGAGCCCGACGTGCCCATTGAAAGAGAAAGAGATGTAAGAAGCTTTATCAGCGAGCTTCTTCGTATAGACTATAAACAGTTTAAGCAAATATCTATGATAGCTCAGGGTGAGTTCAGAGATGTGTTGAATACCGACTCAGAAAGCAGAAGAAAAATATTAAGCAAGATATTTGACACCAAGGGCTATGAAAAAATGGCAGGCATAGTACATGGCAAATATCAAAGCTCTTTGGAAGAATATGGCATTATAAAAAGGGATATTGCAAGGGCATTTGGAGATGTAAAATGCCCTGAGGACGAGCCTCTTTCTGACGAAATAGACAAAAAGAAGGTGCTTGATGACAAAGATATAATGCCAAACACGGCAGAGGTAATGGCAGGGCTTATAGAAAGGCTTATTGCCGCAGACGATAAAAAAATCACATTCTTAAAGGAAAATTGTGAAGAAAAGAAGAAGGATAAGGAAAACAAAGACAAGCTGTTGGGTCAGATAGAGCAAAACAAAATAAATTTTGAAAAATATGACAAGGCTCTGAAAGCTTTTAAGGCTCTTGAAGATAAAGAGGAGGAATATAAGGAGAAGTCTGTGCTTTTAAAAAAGCAGAAGCGCGCCCTTGACAAGGTGGGAAGCCTTTATGAGGACTTTAACAGAGAGAAAAAAGCCTATGACGAAAACCGAACGGGGCTTGAAAACAGCAGTAAAGAGCTTAAAAAAGCAAAAGAAAGAGAAACGATGGCAGCAGATGCCCTAAAAAAGGAAATAGAAAACAAACCAAAGGCAGAAGAAAACACCAAGTCAGCCCATCTTATAAAAAGCGATGAAGATAAATACAAAAAGCGTGACGATCTTAACGCCAAGCTTTCAGAGTCTGCCAAGGAAAGAGAAAAACTTGCTTCAGATTTAAAGAAACATAAGGACGGCGAGGAAGCTTTAAAGAAAAAAATAGCGGAAAACAAAGAGCGTATTGCAAAGCTAAAAAAAGCTCCCGAAAAATATAACTCTGCCGCCTATGAAAGCAAGAGGCTTGAAGACAGGGCTGATTTACTTAAGAGCGCCGAGGGCAAAATAAAGAAAATTGAAAAAAACCGTGAGGATCATGAGAAGGCAAGCAGCCTTTACGAGGAAAAGAAGAGGCTTTATTTTGAAAGCCTTAAGGACTACACAGCTTATGACGAGCTTTATGCGGCGACCTTTACGGCAGTGCTGGCAGACAGGCTGGAGGAGGGCTGTCCCTGCCCTGTGTGCGGCTCTTTAGACCACCCAGACCCTGCAAGGCATACCCCCGGGGCGGATGATGTTATAATAAGCCGTGAAGAATTAAACAATAAAAAACGGGCAAGAGATGAGGCGGAGAATGGGAAAAATGTTGCCCGTGACGATATGGAAAAAAAGAAAAATGCCTATAACACTTCGCTTTCGGACTTTACAAACGAAGTAAAGAGGCTGTTGTCAATGTCTGAGGATGAAGTCCTGGGGTATGACGAAGCAAAGAGTAAACTAAGAGAGCTGATAAGCGAAAACAAAGCCGTCAGAGAAAAGCTGTCTGAAAGTCTTAAAAGGTATAAGGCAGAAATGGATGAGCTTGAAGCCCTTAATAAAAATACCGAAAAAAATGAAGAACAGGCAGAAAAGATAAGAGATGAAATCGAAAAAACAAAGGAGCTTTTGAGTGAAAAGACCGGCGAATGTGCAGCTTTAGAAGGTCGCCTTAAGGAATATAAAGAACTTGGGTTTGATACTTTAGAGGAAGCCTTAAAGGAACGTGAAAGACTTGAAAATGAAGCAAGTAAAATCAACAAAAGAATAGAAGCACGGGAAAATGAAAGCTTTGAAGCAAAGGAAAGAGCGGCAAGGGCAGAAACTATATATAACAAATTTAAGGAGGACGGCGAAAAGCTTAAAGAGGCTGTTTCTGAAAAGAAAGGGCTCTATGAGAGGGCATTGTCAGAAAACGGCTTTGAATATGAAAGCGAGTTTATTTTGGCTTATGTGCCAAGAGAGCAGATGGACAGTCTTGAAAAAGAAATAAACGAATATTATGCCGAAAAGTATAAAGCGGGGGCTCTGCTTGATGAAGCCGCTAAAAGCATTAAGGGTAAAAAGCGTGAAAATGAAGAAGAAGCAAAAAATGCCGCAAAGGCAGCAGGAGAAGCCCTGGATAAGGCCGGTAAGGCATTAAATGATGTAACAAACAGGAAGAAATTAAACAGCGAAAGACTTGAAAGCATAAAAGCTAAAACAGAGGATATGAAAGAGGCCGAAAGAAAAACTGCCATGCTTGGGCGCTTAAGCGAGCTTTTAAGAGGCACTATCACAGGCACCAACAGAGTGTCATTTGAAACCTACGTGCAGACCTCAGGCTTTGACGGTATTATTGAGGCTTCAAACAGGCGCTTATCCCCTATAAGCGGAGGACAGTTCCGCCTTTACCGTCACGAAAACAATGACGAAAAAAGAAACAACGCCCTTGACCTTGATATTCTGGACAATTACACAGGTAAAAAGCGCCCCGTTTCCACACTATCGGGCGGCGAGAGCTTTATGGCATCACTTAGCCTTGCCCTGGGTCTTTCAGACTCCATAAGCGAAAGAGCAGGGGGAATTGACCTTGAAGCCCTGTTTATAGACGAGGGCTTTGGCACACTTGATGACAAATCTTTAGATGATGCGGTCAGTATGCTTAGGGAGCTTTCCGTCGGGGACAAGCTGGTAGGCATAATAAGCCACAGACGAGAGCTAAAGGACGAGATAGGCAAGAAGATAATCGTCACAAAATCAAACAAGGGCAGTAGCATAAGCATTGATGTAGGTGATTAAGGCTTAAAATTGTTTTTTCTGTATTTCATGGGAGAAACGCCCTTGACTCTTTTAAACACGTCGCCGAAGTAGTTGCTGTCGTTATAGCCGCAGTCTAAGGCTATTTCGGTGACTGACTTGTTTGTATCAAGCAGCAGGGCAGATGCCTCCTGTATTCTTATGTTGTTTAAGTATTCTTTATAGCCGAAGCCTGTTGAGAGCTTGAATTTTTTAGAAAAATATGTGGGGCTTATGTTTACATAGTCGGCGACTTCGTTAAGGGTAAGGTCGTTCATATAATTTGCCCTTATATATCTGGCGGCGTTTTGCATTACAGAGTCTGAAAAGGCTAAGCTTTCGGAATATTCATTGTTTTTATAGCGTATGAGAAATATTATAAGCTCCTGAAATATGTTTTTAATGTTAAGCTCCGAGAAGTCATCCGGGTCGTTATATTCAGACAACATTCTTGACATAAGCTCGTCAACATATTCTCTGTTTTTTTTGGATATATGAAGAACAGGACGGGAAGTAAACATTTTTCTGAAGGAAATATCAGAGCCTTCATATTTTATATCGGGGATCGCCATATCACCAAAGGTTATGGCGATCCTTTCGTGTGCCTTGTCGTTTACATAAGAGGTCTTGTGTATGTAGTTCATAGGTATAAAAACCATATCGCCTTTATTAAGTATATATATAGAGTCCTGAAGAAACATTTTGCTTGTGCCCTCAATAAGGTAGTAAATTTCATATTTGGGGTGAAAGTGAGTCACCTGCATATCAAAATATGCCTTTCGTCTTACTCTTGTTATTTTAAAATAGTCTGACATAAGTTTTCCCTCCTTATATTAATTAAATTATAGCAAGTCATTAGCAAAAAATCAATGATTTTGCCTATAAAATATAAAATATAAGTGGTAATTACAAATAATTTGTTATATACTGTTATAATCAAACAGGGAGGAATAACTATGTCTGAGAGTTTAGCCAAAAAGAATACTGAGCTTATATTAAACGGCAGTCTTATAGCGGCAATTATATCTCTTTCGCTGCCTATTATAGCAAACAGCTTTTTACAGTCTATGTATAACCTGACCGATGCTTATTGGCTGGGGCAGCTTGGCAAAAACGATATGGCAGCCATTTCTCTTGTTACTCCTGTGCAAAACCTTATTGTAAATTTTGGGCAGGGCATAACCGTGGCAGGCTCTATTCTTGTTGCACAGTATGTAGGGGCAAGAGATTTAAAAAATGCCCGCTCTATGCTTAGTCAGATATTTGTGTGCGCAATGATGTTTTCATTTGCCCTCACATTTATTATTTTTTTCTCTACAAGGGGCATTGTAGGCTGGCTCGGGGCAGACGGGGAAGTGTTTAATAAAGGCTGCATTTATCTTGGCACTGTCATATGGGATCTTCCTCTTTTATTTTTGATAAACATATTTACGGCGGCAAGTCAGGCTCAGGGCAACACCGTAAGACCCATGCTTGTTAATTTATTGGGTATTTTATTAAATCTTGTGTTAGACCCCTTGCTTATGATATATTATAAAATGGGTACTGCGGGAGCGGCTTATGCCACCATATTTGCAAAGGTGCCATGTGCGATTATAGGTCTTTTTTATATTATGTATCGGAAAAATGATGTTTATCTTGTTTTTAAGGGCTTTAAATTTGAAAAGACCAAGCTCTCAAATATTGTAAGGATAGGTCTTCCTACGGCTCTTGGCAGCGCCGCCATGCAGTTTGGTATGCTGCTTATGGCAAAAAATGTATTGGTATTCGGTGATGATGCTATGGCTGCATACGGCATAAGCAACAGAATAAACGGCATTATAACCATGCCAAGCAATGCGGTAGGCTCGGCTGTAGCCACTATTGTAGGACAGAACATGGGCGCACAAAACCCCAAGAGAGCAGAGGAGGCTTATAAAAAAGCAAGAATAATGATAGTCGCCTTTTTGTTTGTAGGGGGCATGATACTTTCAAGAAAGATATCCTCCACATTTATGGTATCTATATTTGCAGACGACCCGAAGGTAGTTTCTATGTCGGCAGACTTTTTGTCTATAATGGCATTCTGGTGTTGGACAAACGGCGTACATAACACAACAACGGGACTTTTTCAAGGCACGGGAAACACTCTTTATACTATGATAGTAGAGTCGGCAAGACTTTGGGTATTCCGTTTTGCATCTTTATTTATACTGAGCACCGTATTTTCAATGGCAGAACGCAGTGTCTGGTATTCCGTTGTAATAAGCAACGGCATAGCGGCGTTTATAATGTGGATATTATATAAAATAGGACTTTGGAAGAAAAATAAAGCCAATTTATAAACGGTAAAAACGGCAGGTGTTATTATTTTTGTGTTCCACGCCACAGCCAAGCAAGAAGCGCTTTAGCGCTTCTTGCTTGGCTGTGGCGCGTGCGGGGGCAACCAAAGCGGCGCCGTAGGCGCCGCTTTGGTTGCCCCCGCACGCCGCATTTCCCCAAACAGGATTTGCTTTAGCAAATCCTGTTTGGGGAAATGCGGCGGAATAAAAAAAATTAAAAGTTCCGTGCCGCAGCCAAGCAGGAAGCACTTTAGTGCTTCCTGCTTGGCTGCGGCACGGGTGGGGGCAAAAAAGCGGCGCCGTAGGCGCCGCTTATTTCGCCCCTCCCCCTGTGGCTGGTCGGTAAGTAATTATTATTTTCCGCTGAGGGTAGCTACCATAACTGCTTTGATGGTGTGCATACGATTTTCAGCCTCATCGAATACTACTGAGGCAGGGCTTTCAAATACTTCTTCCGTTACCTCCTGACCTTTTACAGCAGGGAGGCAGTGCATGAATTTGCAGTTTTTGCCTGCTGCCTTCATTACATCGCTGTTTATCTGATAGCCGCTTAATAAATTATAGCGTTCTGCTTTTTTAGCTTCTTCGCCCATTGATACCCATACGTCTGTGTAGAGTACATCAGAGCCTGCAACAGCTGACATATCGTCTGTGACTGAAATAGAGCTGCCGCTTTCCTTTGCCCATTTTTTACATTCTTCAACAAGAGCTTCATCGGGGAAAAGCTCGGCAGGGGAGATGACCTTATAGTTTACTCCGCATTTTGCTGAGCCTATCATAAGAGCATTTGACATATTGTTTCTTCCGTCGCCTATGTAGGTGAAGTTGATGCCCTTGAGCTTGCCGAAGTTTTCCTGAATGGTGAGAAAATCAGCTAAAACCTGTGTGGGATGGTCTTCGTCTGTGAGTCCGTTCCATACGGGTACGCCGCTGTATTCTGCCAGAGTTTCTACTGTTTTTTGAGAAAAGCCTCTGAATTCTATGCCGTCAAACATTCTTCCCAAAACTCTTGCTGTGTCTTTGGTGTCTTCCTTTCCGCCGAGATGTATGTCTGATTTTGATAAAAATTCAGGGAAAGCTCCTTCGTCATTGCAGGCTACTACAAAGGCGCAGCGGGTTCTTGTTGAGTTTTTTTCAAAAATAAGAGCTATATTCTTGTTGAGGAGATTTTTTTCGTATATTCCTTTTTTCTTTTGTGTTTTAAGATCTCTTGCAAGAGAAAGAAGATGGAGTATTTCTTCCTCGGTATAATCCTTAAGTGTTAAAAAATTCCTGTTTTTTAAATTTACTGACATAATTTGCCTCCGTTTTTCTTATATGTATAATACTTATAAAGATACCGTGCTTTTTGTTAAAGGACGTTTCCTAAAATATAAATTTTCAAATATGCAATAATTATATACCCAATCAAACAAATATTCAAGACATTTTAAGCGAAAAAGTTTACTTTATATATTGACAATCTTATGGGTAAATGATATCATTAATAAAAATCGAACAATGACTTATCCAGAGAGGTGGAGGGAAATGGCCCTATGAAACCCGGCAACCGGCTGAAAATAAGCACGGTGCTAATTCCATCGGTTTATTCCGAAAGATGAGTAAAAGAATAAGCCGAATGAGGCTTTTTTATTTCCTTCCTTAATAGAATTTTAAGGAGGTTTTTTTATGCGCAAATTATTTACGTCGGAGTCTGTTACTGAAGGACATCCCGATAAGATCTGTGACAGAATATCAGACTCTATACTTGATGCCGTACTTGCCCAGGACCCTATGGGAAGGGTTGCCTGTGAGGTTTTGGCGACTACCGGGCTTATATGTATCTCGGGAGAAATTTCTGCAAAGGCTAATATAGATGCTGAGAAAATTGCAAGAAATGCCGTAGACGAAATAGGATATAACAATGCCGAATACGGTTTTGACTGCAACACCTGCGGAGTTGTTGTTGCAATTAAGGAGCAGTCACCCGACATCGCCATGGGCGTTGACTCTGAGGATACGCTTGAAACAGGCGCAGGAGATCAGGGGCTTATGTTTGGCTATGCCTGCAACGAAACACCCGAGCTTATGCCTTTGCCTATCAGTCTTGCCCACAGACTTACAAGAAGACTCAGCGAGGTAAGAAAGAGCGGCGTATTAGGCTATTTGCGCCCTGACGGAAAAAGCCAGGTGAGCGTTATTTATGAGGACGGAAAGCCTGTGGGTGTTGACACTGTGGTGATCTCCAGCCAGCATGCACCTGAAATTGAAAATGAGAAGATAAGAGCAGACATAAAAAGAGAAGTAATAGACAAGGTAATACCTAAGGAGCTGCTTTCCGACGAAACTAAAATTCTTATCAACCCAACGGGAAGATTTGTTATCGGCGGACCTATGGGTGACTGCGGACTTACAGGAAGAAAGATAATAGTTGATACATACGGCGGATATGCAAGACACGGCGGCGGAGCTTTTTCGGGTAAAGACCCCACAAAGGTGGACCGATCAGCTTCATATGCGGCAAGGTATGTTGCTAAAAATATTGTTGCAAGCGGCATTGCGGAAAAGTGTGAAATTCAGCTTTCTTATGCCATAGGTGTTGCAAGACCTACTTCTATTGCAGTTGATACCTTCGGAACAGGAAAAATCGCTGACGATGAGATACAGAAAATAGCAGAAAGTGTATTTGACCTTCGTCCGGGCTCTATTATAAATATGCTGGGGCTCAGAAGACCAATATATACCGAAACATCTGCTTACGGACATTTCGGAAGAACGGATATCGACCTTCCTTGGGAAAAGACAGACAAGACCGAAGCATTTATAAAGGCTTACAAATAAAATAAAAAGGCTGTTGTTTATATATTATAAACAACAGCCTTAATTTTTACATAAGCGGAGCGAATACATTTAAAACAGAGCGAAGTATGCGCAGAGGGAAAGGAGCATCCGGGTTGGTTTGCTGCTCGCTTATTTTGATTATTTCTAAGTGGTCTTGTTTTACCTTTAAAATTTCGGGGTCGTTATATAGTATGACACCGTTTTCAAAATGGAGATAAAGGCTGCGGTAGTCCATATTTATGCTGCCAAGAACACCTATTTTGTCATCGGAGATTATGCTTTTGGCATGGAGAAAACCGGGGGTATATTCATAAACCTTTACACCGTTTTTTATAAGCTGGGTATAGTTTCCTCTTGTTACTTGAAATACGGTTTTTTTATCGGGTATATGAGGCGTCATGACTCTTACGTCAACGCCTCTTTTTGCTGCCATTATAAGAGCGCCTGCAAGACGGTTATCCAATATAAGATAAGGCGTTGTAATATAAACATAATCATTGGCGCTGTCTATTATATTGGTGAATATATTATGAGAGAGAGCCTCGTTGTCAAGAGGGCTGTCTGAAAAGGGGATTATATAGCCCTTGCTTTCGCCTGAAGGCATGGCCTCCGGCTTATAGTCTAATGGGTTTATATCATTCCGTTTTGTGGCGTATATCCAGTGAGTGAGAAAAATGTTTGTGTAGCTCCACACTGCCTCTCCCTTGAACATATAGCCATAATCCTTCCAGTGACCGAAGCGAACCTTAGCATTTATATATTCGTCGCCATAGTTTATGCCCCCTGTAAAGGCTGTTTTGCCGTCTATAACACATATTTTACAGTGGTTTCTGTTGTTGTACATAAGACTGAATATGATTTTTATAGGGTTGAAGGCAGTTGACTCTATGCCATATTTATGAAGCATTTTGGGATATTTTCGGGAAAGTGTAAAAAAGCAGCCAAAATCATCGTAAAGTATTTTTACTTCTACACCTGAGGCAGCCTTTTTCTTGAGTATTTCAAGAATACTGTTCCACATTTCTCCCTCATGTATTATAAAGCTTTCTATAAATATGAATTTTTCAGCCTTGTCAAGCTCTTCTAAAAGCCTTTTAAAATATATTTCGCCTACGGAAAAAAACTCTGAGCCTTGATTTTCATATACGGGAAAACCGCCAAAATTGTTGAGATAGCGGCATATTCCCGAAAGGTAAGGACATTCGGCTTTAACCTTGTTTTTTATCTGACTGTTATTTGCGGTAAGAAGCTTCTTTGTATTATTGGCTATGCGGTTAAATCTTTTTCGCAGATAGCTTGCGGAATTTCCCCTTGAGAAAATGAAATAGAAAACACTTCCCAGATAGGGCACAAATATAATTACTATAAGCCAGGCTATTTTAAATGACGGCTCCACGTTGTCATTTATTATATAGAGTATAACAACAGCACGGATTATAATTTCAAAGGCGTAGAAATATACTGTGGAGTCTTTAAAAAGGAACAGCATTGATGCAAATATAGCAAACTGAAAAAGAAATGCTATTATTACAAAAAATATTCTGCTTGAAAGAAAATTTAATATCTTGTATATAATGTTGAATAATGGTTTCATAGTATTTTTCCTTTCACATAGGGCTTTATATAACATTCAAAGGTACGCATCCACGGGAAGCTGTATTCTTCTATATCAGCTTGTGTCACCTCAAAGGTGCCTTGGGAGGTTTTATACTTTTTGCCTGTAAGGCAGGAGGATATATCATTTTCGTTAAAAAGTCCCTTTAGCTTTTCAGCATTGTTTTCATCATAATAGGGGTAATATCCGTAAAGCTGCCTTTTTATGTCGCAGTTGTAAATGCCGTCTTCAAGAGCGTGCCCCATAAGCATTTCAAGACGGGCGCAGGTAAAGGCTTCTGTGTCGTTTATTTCTTTATTTATTGAATATACGGCAGCATTTGCCACGCCAAGCCCTATGGCGTTTGCCGTAGTATTCCATGAGGAGTAGGCTGCAAGACTGTGCAGACCGAAGCTTTCATTATTTTTTGACATATCCCTGAGCTTCTTAAAAAGATGGTTGTTGCCATAGGCAGTTTCATTTGTGGTGTATAGCTCTATGAGCGCAACGCCGTTTCCCGAATTATATGAGTTTTTCATATTTTCAATAAATTTTGCAAAGCCTGTGGGTGATGTGTAGTCAAATATAAAAATGTCTGTTTGCACTCGGCTTTTTCGCTTACCTGATGAAACAAAGTTGACCGCAGACCTTGAAAGCTCGTCGGGTGTGCGTGCATCAAATTTGGCTACTGAGCCCTCTGCCTTGTTTTTACCCCTTATGAGCAGGTTTGGCATAATGCCTGTTCTTTTTGCAAGGTCTCTTGCGTATATAAGCTGAGGCACTTCGTCGGCACCGTATATTATATTGATATTATTTCCCATTCCCCGCTGAGCAAGGTCGAGCTGCTGGACGCCGTATATATTTTTAGCTTTTCCGAAAAGTATATTTTGCATATAGTTTAAGGCGAAGCTGTATTTTGTTTCGTCGCTTACAATATCATCATTGTTTAAACGTGTTATAAAATCGGGAAGCTGAAAATCGTCTACTGAAATTATTATCTCAAAATCGTGCTTTTTGGAAAGATCCATTATTTTACCTGCAAACTGAGCAAGCTCGGAGTAGGGCAGGCGGTAGTTTTTGAGATATACCTTATATGGGTCTTTATTTTCATACGTGGTTTCAAAATAGCGCAAAAAATTATCTTCCCAAGGGGATATCTCCCCCATAGATTCGTGATTTTTTACATATGCCCACTCCAAAAGGAGCTGAGAAGCGCCTACATGCGCATAGCTTTTGGCAATGTCTGCTTTAAGAGGCGAGGTAGGATTTGCTTTAAGATAGAATGAGCCTAAGCCCTCATACACCTTGTCGTCTGTCCATATGCTTCCAAGGCGGGTTTCGGGGAGGGTTCTTGGCATGGGTATATTTATATAGTAATTAGGCAGGGGAAAGTCTGTCATAAGCTTGTCAAGGTCAGCCACTGCCGTTTTGCTGTCTGTATAGCCCGAAGCTGTTCTGCTGCCTACAAGACCGCCTGTAAGATAAGAGGACGTGTTTATTATAAAGGTTGAGTCGGGAGAGTTGTTTTTACTTGCCATCTCGTAAAGCTGTTCTCTTATGGCAGGGCTGTTGGCTGTGTGGTCCAGCTCCTGTTTTCCCGAAAAATAGTCGAGGCTGTCTTTTGTAATGCAGGTGAAGCCATCACCTGAAAGGGCGGCAAGTCTTTCAAGATATTCTGCCGACACAGGTCTGCCGTCTATGGGAGCTGTGAAAATTTCGGCACAAAGACAGCTGTTTGAAAATATAAGAATGGACAAAAGCGTAAAAATAATTTTTTTCATAATGCCTCCAAAACAAAAAGGGGTCGTATAAATACAACCCCTCTATCATAAGTCGAAGCGACAGGATTTGAACCTGCGGCCTCTGCGTCCCGAACGCAGCGCTCTACCAAACTGAGCCACGCTTCGTTTATTTCAGTATTAAATTATGCCATACATTTAAAGGGTTGTCAAGGTTTAAATAGCGCTGTTTCCGAAATTGATGCCCTTTTCTTTAACGGCTGCTTTAATGTTAAATTCGGTTTTACTTACTATTTCAATGTAGTTTTCACTCTCAAGATTTTCAAGGGCTTTTACGATTTTATCGGCTTCTTTATTGTTTCTCAGTTTAAAGCTCAAGCTGTCACCGCCGCAGACATATGACTGATAGATCCTTTCAAGCACGGTTTCTTCAAATTTATTCATAAATTCCTCCAAGGTATATTTTTTTAACAGAACATTCTTCATTCATTATATAACATATACGATTTTTTTGCAATCCCTTTTTAGTGAGCCTATCCTTGGGGCATATTGCCGGTTATATTTATTAAATATTGTTGATTTAGGGAAGGGCAGGTGATAAAATATGTATATGGAAGTGATTTTGTGACAGGATTTTTGTTTAAAATAATAATATGTATATGTATGGTTATGGACCATCTTGCGGCAGTATTTCCCCATACCTTTCCTATATGGTTCAGAGTAGCAGGGCGGTTTGCCTTTGTGGGCTTTGCCTATCTTGTGGCAGAGGGCTGCAGAAAAACAAGCTGTATTGAGAAATATATTGTAAGGCTTGGTATTCTGGCTGTTATTTCCGAAATATTTTATGACTTCTGTTTTAGCAGGGAGTTTAGCTTCATAGAAGATATGAATACCGTGTGGACACTTTTTATAGGGGCAGTTGTTATATATGTGCTTACCCGTGTAAAGGGACGGGCGCTGCCTTATGTATATGTGCTTTGTATATTGATGGCTTGTCTTTTTGCGGATATAGACTACGGTGTTTATGGGGTTATACTCATTGTTCTTTATTATTTCTTTGAAAAGAAACGGGACATACTTATATGCACTGCTTTGGTGTTTACTGTGAAATATAGGGCTCTTATATACCCTTGGTCTATATATACTATTTATTATATATTTAGTATTGCTGCCTGTTTACTTCCTGTTTTATATAATAAAAAGCGGGGAAGGAAGGTCAAATATTTTTTCTATGCTTTTTATCCTTTGCATTTGCTTATAATAGGTATTTTTAGGGTGATTGGTGAGTTTTTATGAAGATAGTTATAGATGCCGATGCTTGTCCGGTGGTGGATCAGACAATAGAAACAGCTAAGAAATATGGGCTGGAGGTCATACTCGTGTGTGATACGGCGCACTACATATCAAGAGATGATTGCAGGGTGATAATCGTATCTAAAGGGGCTGACAGTGCGGACTTTATAATTGTAAGAGAAGCCCTGCCCGGTGATATTGTGGTGACCCAGGACTATGGGCTTGCCGCTATGTGCCTTGGAATGGGTATCAATGCCATAAACCAAAACGGTATTATTTACAATGACAAAAACATAGATGAAATGCTTATGCGCCGTCATATAGGCAGAGTTGTGAGAAGCCGTGGGGGCAGAAGCGGAAGAATATCACCCCGTAAAAAAGAAAATGATTTAAAATTTATAAATAGTCTGACTAAGCTTATTGAAAGACTTATAAAAAAATAGTGGCTTGCCTTGCCCCCACAGCCATAGGCTGTAGGGGAAGGGCAACCAACGGGGGCGGGCGCACGGACATCCGAGGCGAGGCAGAAACGAGGCGAAGGGGTGACCCCGTATGGGGTCACCCCTTCGCCTCGTTTCTGCCTCGCCTCGGATGTCCACGCGCCCGCAGCACCAACACCTGGTCGGCTGCAGGGTTTGTTTTTACAATATTTTATTAAGAAATTCCTTAAGACGGGGGCTTTTGGGATTTTCAAAAAATTCCGCCGGTGTATTTTCCTCTAATATTTTGCCGTTTTCCATAAATATAACACGGTTTCCCACTTCTCTGGCAAAGCCCATTTCGTGAGTAACGCATATCATAGTCATATTCTGACGGGCAAGAGCCTTCATAACGTCTAAAACCTCTCCTACCATTTCGGGGTCGAGAGCTGAGGTGGGCTCGTCAAAAAGCATTACGTCAGGCTGCATGCAAAGCGCCCTTACTATGGCAATACGCTGTTTTTGTCCGCCTGAGAGCTGATTGGGATAAGAGCCTGCTCTGTCTGCAAGACCTACACGCTCTAAAAGCTCCATGGCATATTTTTCTGCCTCTGCCTTGCTCTTTTTAAGAAGCTTTGTAGGACCGATCGTGAGATTTTTAAGAATTGTCATATGTGGGAAGAGATTGAACTGCTGGAAAACCATTCCCATTTTCATACGCTGCTTGTTTATGTTGTTTTTGGGGTCGGTTATGTCTGTGCCTTCAAATGTGATGGTTCCACCTGTAGGCATTTCAAGGAGGTTAAGACATCTGAGAAAGGTGCTTTTGCCTGAGCCTGAAGGACCTACCACAACAACAACGTCGCCTCTGTTTATCTCAATGTTTACATCATCGAGAGCCTTTGTCTGTATATTTCCGTTTTTACCGAAATATTTTTGTAGGTTTTTGACCTTTATAATAGTATCAGCGCTCACTTGCTCTCAGCCTCCTTTCAAAAATTGTAATGCCCTTTGAAAGAATGAGCACAACTGCAAGATAAATAAGACCTGCGGCAATAAGAGGGAAGAAAGCATCGTATGTACGGCTTCTGATTATGTCGCCGCCCTTTGTAAGGTCTTCTATAGCTATATAGCCGGCTACTGAGGTTTCTTTAATAAGAACTATAAATTCGTTGCCCAAAGCCGGAAGAACATTCTTTACAGCCTGGGGCAAAATTATGTAGAGCATTGTTTTTGCATATGAAAAGCCTATGCTTCTGCCTGCTTCAAGCTGACCTCTGTCTATGCTCATTATGCCGCCTCTTACTATTTCAGCAACATAAGCCGCCGAGTTAAAACCGAAAGCACAGATGGCTGCGAAGGTTTTGTTTACGTTTATGTCGGCAAAAATTACGAAATAGATTATGAGGAGCTGAAGTACTACAGGGGTTCCCCTGAGGATCGTCAGATAGAGCTGACATATTGCATTTGCTAAAGAGAGAAGCTTTGCAGATATAGTATTTCTTTGCTGGTCTTTATTCATATCGTAGGCAGAGCGTATAATGGCAATTATAAAGCCAAATATAAGACCTACCAAAATAGCCAATAATGCAATTTTTATTGTTGTAATAAAACCGTTTACAAGATACATATAACGGTCGTCTTTTATGAAATTAAGATATAATTTATCTTGTAGAGTCTGAAACATAAAATTACTCCTTATAAAAAAGGGGTGCGACGACTTCGTTAAGTGCCGCACCCTTGTGGCTTAAATATTATTCGGCAGTAGTTTCTTCAGCAGCTTCATCTGAGTCAGCAGCTTCGTCTGTGTCTTCTCCGTCGCCAAGATATTTGTCAAATATAGCGGTAAGTGTTCCGTCTTCTTCCATATCTGCAAGCGCAGAGTTGATCTGGTCGAGGAGTTCTTCGTTGTCCTTGCTTACTGCAATAGCATATTCCTCAACTGTGAGGTAGTCATCACACATCTTGATGCCTTCGTTTAACTTAACGAATGCCTTAGCAGGCTCACCGTCGATAACAACAGCATCGATCTTGCCCTGAAGAAGAGCCTGAACAGCCTCGAAGCCCTTTGTATATCTTTCAACTGTTGTGTCTGCAATGTTGTCTGTTACGTAAAGGTCGCCTGTTGTACCAAGCTGAACACCTATTGTAAGTCCTACAAGGTCGTCCTCGCCTGTAATGTCAGAATCTTCGGGAACGATTATAGCCTGACCTGCATTTATGTAAGGTGTTGAGAAGTTTACATTCTGAAGTCTGTCTTCCGTTACTGTCATGCCGGCGATACCTATGTCAGCCTTGCCGCTTGTAACCGCAGGAATGATAGAGTCGAAGTTCATATCAGCAACCTCTGCCTCAAGACCCAATCTGGATGCGATCTCGTCTGCTATTTCAGCGTCGATACCTACGATCTCGCCGCCGTCACGGTATTCGTAAGGTTCAAACTCTGCATTTGTAGCCCATACGAGCTTGTCTTCTGAGTTTTCTACATCTGCACTTTCTTCTGCGGAAGCATTTTCATCTGTTGTCTGATCTGCCGATCCGCCGCAGCCAACCATCTGGAAAGCCATGAATGATGCAAGTACAATGGCTGTTAAAGTTTTAAATCTTTTCATTTTGTTACCTCCTAATGTAATTGTGTAAAATAAAATTTAATACATTATAGCACATAAATATTCATAAATAAAGACTTTTTTTGAAAAAATATTTAATAAACACCGAATAATTTTTTTATTTATGTTTATTGATACTTACAGAAAGTCTTTTCTTTCGGGGGTGAATATGTCAAGAAGTCTACCGCTTTCGGTAAGAACACGGCAGCCATGCTCTATATTTGAGGGCATAACTATTGTATCACCGGGCTTTATTATCTTTTTTTCATCACCTACGGTAAATTCAAATTCGCCTTCAAGGCAGTAGGTGGCTTGTGTATGCTCGTGAGTATGCACTGTGCCTACGCCGCCTTTGTCAAAAAATACCTCAACTATCATTACCTCCTCATTGTGAGCCTTTATTTTGCGGCTTGTGTTAAGAGGAAGCGGAATAAGGGGACAGTCCTTATCATAAAAAAAGTTTGACATAAAAATTCTCCTTTGCTTTTTAAAAATTTGTATAAATTAAATGGGTTACCGACCGGACTGCGGGGGAGGGGCGGGCAGCGCCGTGAGGAGCAAGGGGAAAACCGCGGAGCGGTTTTCCCCTTGCTCCTCACGGCGCTGCCCGCCCCTCCCCCGCCTCCCTTTTATAACCATCTTTGATGGTTAAAAAGGGAGTGCGGCAGATCCGTACGGATCCGTTTAATTATACCACACCTTAAAGAGATTGTAAAAGAATATATGTAAATTATTTCTCATATATATAAACAGGATAGGAGGGGGTATATTGAAGGGCAAAAAAATTGCTTTGGGTCTTGAAATGCCGGAAGAAGTCATTGAAGGGCTCCCTCTTATAACCATGAGGGGAAAAGAGGCTGTTGTTGTAGAAAATTATAAAAGACTTATGGGGCTTGACAGCAGCGAGGTTACGCTTCTTACGAAAAAAGGCAGCATTTATATAAGAGGCAGCAGGCTCAGTGTTGAATATATGAGGCGTGAAAGCATAAAAATAACTGGAAACATAAGCGAAATAAGCTTTGGGTGAGGTATGCTATGGGGTTGTTTTTGTTAAGCTTTTTGTTTGGCAGGCTTTGCATAAAAATACAGGGGTTTTCATATCCTCGGCTTTTAAATATGCTTAGCGGCAGGGGCATTTATATATGGAATATAAAAGAAGTTCCCGGTGGAGTGCAGCTTTATATATTTTTTAAGGATGTAAAAGCTCTTAGAGGGTTATGCAAAAAAGCAGGCGTCAGGGAGGAGATCGTAAACAGCTTTGGTCTGCCTTTTATTATAAGCCGCATTTGTAAAAAATATTTCTTTGTTGCGGGGGCTTTATTTTTTATACTTTTTCTTACAATTATTACGCGGTTTGTATGGCTTATTGAGGTGGACGGCAATTACAGAGTGTCTACAGGCGCTATTTTAAGTCTTTGTGAAAAAATGGAGCTTGACTACGGTACATATAAAAAAAGTATTGACACACGGCTTATAGAAAATGAGATCAAAAATAATTTTAAGGATATATCCTTTGTTTCCGTAACGGTAAAGGGAACAAAGGTTCAGATAAATGTATCGGAAACCATACCGACAGATAATTCCATAGAAGATGGCACTTCGCCTGCGGATATTGTATCTTCTGACAATGCAGTTGTTACGGGGGTTATAGTAAGAGCAGGCAGACCCGTTGTCACAGAAGGTATGAGTGTAGGCAAGGGAGATATTCTTGTAAATGCCGATGTTGAGATAAAGGCAGAGCAGGAGGTGCTCGGCACAAAGGCTGTAAGGTGTGACGGCGAGGTTTACGGCAGGGTGGTGGAAAAATATGATTTCACCGTTCCTTTTGATGAAAATGTGAGAATTTATGAGGGCAAAAGCAAGGCTCGGTATGAGTTTGAGATATTTGACAAAAAAATTTCATTAAATTTCAATAAAAACGATACAATTTCGGAAAAATGTGATAAAATAGAAAATAAGCTTCAGCCACACCTGCCCGGGGATATATATCTTCCCTTTATAATAGACCGGACGGTGTACCGACCTTACCGCCTTGAGCCTAAAAGACTTTCCCCGGAGGAAGCCAAGAAAAGAGCAGAAAGTATAGTTATGGCTGAAATAGTGAATAATTATCCCACAGATGCCGATGTTTTGGGGAAAGAGCTTGCCTTTGAGGAAGAAGAGAATGACTTGAAGGTTTCGGCGAAGATAACCGTAGTAAAGCAGATCGGCGTTCTGAAGGCATACGAAAGGATAAATGAGAATGGAAACACAGAGGATAGAAGCTGAAAACAAAATAATACTCAACATTTTCGGAAGCTATGACTCAAATTTAAAATATATCGAAAAGATATATAACGTAAGAATAGTAAACCGTGACGGAGAGATAGTAGTCACAGGCGAAAATTCGGCTATGGCAGAAAAGCTTCTTGAAGTGCTTATACACGAAGCCAAAAAGGGCAATGAGGTGGATAAGCAGATGATAAACTATTTTTCGGAGGAGCTTAAGGAAACTGAGCCTGAGAGGGTGGAAAAAATAAGCTCTGACATGGTGTGTATGACCGTGGCAGGCAGAGCTGTACGCCCCAAAACAATGGGACAAATGAATTATGTTGACTCTATCAGAAACAAAACCATTGTTTTTGGCATAGGCCCTGCGGGAACGGGCAAGACCTATTTGGCTATGGCTATGGCTATCACTGCATTTAAAAATCACGAGGTCAGCAGGATAATACTTACACGTCCCGCAATAGAGGCAGGAGAAAATCTGGGCTTTTTGCCCGGTGATCTTCAGCAGAAGGTAGACCCTTATCTGCGCCCTCTTTATGATGCTCTATACGAAATAATGGGCGCTGAGACCTTTAATAAAAATATGGAAAAGGGCGCCATTGAAGTTGCTCCTCTTGCTTATATGAGAGGTCGTACCCTTGATAATTCATTTATAGTGCTTGACGAGGCTCAGAACACCACACCCGAGCAGATGAAAATGTTTCTTACAAGAATAGGCTTTGGCTCTAAGGCTGTTATAACGGGAGATACTACACAGATAGACCTTCCCAGAGGTAAAAATTCGGGTCTTTTAGAGGCTGTTGCTATACTTAAGGATATTGATGATATAGGCATAAATACACTGACCAACCGAGATGTTGTAAGACATCCCCTTGTTCAGAAAATAATAAAGGCATACGAAAAGTTTGACGAAAAGAAAAGCAAGGAAGAGGTCAGAAAGACTGCAAAGTCGGACAGATTGGGTAGATCACCCAGGAGATTCAGAAGATGAAGGATAAAAAATTAAAAAGCGGATATTTTGATACGTTTCTGCTTATAGTTGCATATGTTATTACGGTTGCCGCCGCATTTTCAACCTACTGGGTGCATACTGACGGCAATATAGAGATAGGCTCTGTTTCTACCAAAAAATATGTAGCCTCCGCAACTACAGAGAATACAAGAGAAACGGAAAAGCTCAGACAGGCAGCTATGGAAGCCGTGGGACCTGTTTATATAACCGATAATGACGTTATGCCCCGCGTGCTTGATGAGATAGAGGCTTATCTTGACAGTGCAAACAGCCTTCGCGCTGCCTATGCGGTGGATCAGAATATAGAAGGGAACGAGGAGTATACCCGACTTTTAAACAATGAAAATATAACACTTACTCAGGCAGAGCTTAAATCTCTTTTTGCTCTTTCGGAAAATTCCTTTGCTGAGTTTCGCACTTCTCTTACAGAGCTTGTGACAAAAATATTAGATAGCGGTGTTTCTGATGTAGAAGAGACTCTTAAGGGCATAAAGGAGGAACTTTACCTTTCCAGCATGGATAACGCCCTCGTTGGGGTGGCGTATGACATTATATCGGGAGCCATAGAATGTAATGTTTTTGTGGATGAAGCTGCCACACAGGAGGCTAAGAAAAAAGCCGCCCAGGCAGTTCAGCCTGTTCTCATTCAAAAAAATCAGAAAATAGTGGGTGAAAATGAATTAATAACCGAGGAAATATATTATGCCCTTGAGGCGTGCGGTTTTATAAGAGCTGAGGGCGACGGAGCAAACCTGCTTCCCTTTGGAGGTAAGGCTTTGCTTATTACGTTTATTTTTATAGGCATTTTACTTTATTTTCTTAATTTCAATACAAGAAGGATACTTAGCAGAAATGAAGGGCTTTTGCTGTTTACACTTTACATACTTCTTATAGCTTCGGCGTTTGCGGTAAGCAGCACCGGCTATGTGTTTATACCCCTTTTGGGAATACTTATAATAATAACTCTGCTTATATCTACGGGCATAGCTATGATATTTACTCAGGTGGCGGCGGCTATAATAGCTGTTGTGACAGGAGCAGAGGTGGAGAGCTTTCTTTTCTTTATAGCCGCAGGAAATATAATGGTTCTTCTGACATGCGCCACAAAGGTCAGGGGCAAGGCTCTTTTCAACGGTCTTATAGCTTCTGTTGCCAGTGGCTTTACGGTGGTGGGCATAGACTTTATTAACGGCAGGGTGGCTGATTTTGCTATGCTTACAGATTTTGCCGTAGCTCTTGGCATTACTTATATATATGTTATAATTGCCGTTGGCAGTATGCCTGTGTGGGAGGCAATTTTTGGCATAGTATCCGATCTCAGACTTTCGGAGCTTATAAACCCCAATCAGGAACTTATAAAAAGACTTATGATAGAAGCCCCCGGCACATATCATCACAGCCTTATTGTGGCTAATCTTGCGGAAACGGCTGCAAATGAAATAGGGGCTAACCCAACCCTTGCAAGAGTGGGCTCATATTTTCACGATATAGGAAAGCTTGAAAATCCTCAGTATTTTACAGAAAATATTACGGGAAAATCTCCCCACGACCATATAGACCCATTTACAAGCGTAAGGGTAATAAAGCAGCATGTGCCTGACGGAGTAGCCCTTGGCAAAAAGCATAAGCTGCCCGGGGTAATACTTGATATTATATTTGAACATCACGGCACGAGCTTAATAAAGTTTTTCTATTATCAGGCAAAAAACAGCAAAAAATATACAAGGGAGATAAAGGAAGAGGACTTCAGATATCCCTGCGAAAGACCTAAAACCAAGGAGGCGGCAATAATAATGATAGCCGACACCGCAGAGGCTGCTGTCAGAAGCCTTAATTCAAACGGAAATGAAGAAAAGCTTGCTAAGCTTGATGAATTTGTAAGAAGCATAATAGATGAAAAAATATATGACGGACAGCTTACGGAAAGCGGACTTACCATAAAGGATCTTGATGTTATCCGAAGTTCTATGGTAGGAATTTTAAAGGGAATGTATCATACAAGGATAGCGTATCCCGAAGATGAGGAGGAAAAGTGATTGAAGCTTGTTTTCTCTAATGAAACGGATTTTGTGTTTGACAGTGAAATGATGGATATGTTTAACGAAGCTATAAAGACCGCACTTGAATTTGAGGGCTTTTCTCAGAATTGGGAGGTGGGGCTTACTATAGTGGACGGAGAGAATATAAGACAGCTTAACGGCAAATTCAGAGGCATAGACAGGGCTACAGATGTTTTGTCATTTCCTCTTTACGATAATTGGGACAAGTTTCCCAAAGAAGAAGGCGGAGCCATATTAGGGGATATTGTCATAAATATAGAGAAGGCAGTTGAGCAGAGCCGTGAGTACGGGCACAGCCTTAAGCGAGAGCTGGGTTTTCTCACCGTGCACAGTATGCTGCATCTTATGGGATATGACCATATGACCGAAGATGAAGAGAAGGAAATGTTTGACAGACAGAGAAAAATACTTGATAAAATGGGGCTGAAAAGATGATAACATGGGAAGAGCTTGAAGAGGCTGTAAATAAATGTCATAGCTGCGGACTTTGCAGAGAAAGGCACAATGCAGTGTTCGGAGTAGGGGATAAAACCTCGCCTATAATGTTTGTGGGAGAGGGACCCGGATATTACGAGGATATGCAGGGAGAGCCGTTTGTAGGAGCTGCAGGGCAGCTGCTTGACAAAATGCTTGGGGCAATAGGGCTTTCAAGAGAAAATGTATATATAGCAAATGTAGTCAAGTGCAGACCGCCTAAAAACAGAGACCCTTTGCCCGAGGAGCAGGAAGCCTGCATGAATTTTTTGAGGTGGCAGTTTGTACTTTTGCGCCCCAAAATTATAGTATGTCTTGGCAGGATCGCCGCAAAGGCGCTTATTACGCCTGATTTTGCCATTACGAGGGACAGGGGAAAATGGTATTATAAAAAGGGCGTTCAGTTTACGGCAACCTTTCATCCTTCGGCGCTTTTGCGTGACGAGTCAAAAAAGCCCTTTGCCTGGGAGGATATGAAGGCTATAAAAGAAAAATTAGATGAACTGGAGAAATAATATGGAAAATAAATTCAGATCGGGGTATGTTTCTATAATAGGCAGACCCAATGTAGGCAAGTCAACTATTATGAACCTGCTTATAGGCGAAAAAATAGCTATTATGAGTCACAGACCTCAGACTACAAGAAATAAAATACAGACTATTCTCACCACAGATAACTTTCAGGCTATATTCACAGATACACCGGGACTTCACAGCCCCAAGAGCAAGCTGGGGGATTTTATGGTGAAATCTGCCGAAGGCGCTCTTGAAGAGGTAGATATGGTTTTGTATGTTATCGAGCCTTATGAAAAGATAAGAAAAAGCGATCTTGACATAATAGAAAGGCTTAAGAAAATAACCACGCCTGTATTCCTCATTATAAATAAGACCGACACAGTGGATAAGGATGAAATACTTAAGGTAATAGATGCCTACAGAAAGGCTTATGACTTTAAAGAGATAATACCGTTTTCGGCAATAAAGGGAGAAAACAGAGAGCTGCTTATAAATATAATTGAGAATAATCTGCCATACGGACCTATGTTTTACCCGGATGATATGATAACCGATCAGACGGAGAGGCAAATAGCGGCGGAAATAATAAGAGAAAAGGCGCTTTTTCTTCTGGATGAGGAGATACCTCACGGCATAGCTGTAGAGGTGACCGAAATGAAAGCCCGTGAAGACAAGGATATGGTGGATGTAAGCGCAACCATATATTGTGAAAAAAGCTCTCATAAGGGAATAATAATAGGTAAGAACGGAACAATGCTTAAAAAGATAGGAAGTCGCTCAAGAGCCGATATAGAAAGATTTTTAGGCAGCAAGATCAATCTTCAGCTTTGGGTAAAGGTGAAGAAGGATTGGCGGGACAATGAATATCTTTTAAAGGAATTTGGCTATAAAAAGCAGTGATACGCATAAAACCGCAGGGTTTGGCCACGCCCTTACGAACCATCAAAGACGGTTCTTCAGGGCGGACCCGCGGGGCAGGGCGAGGCGTGACGTCAAAGGGGACGGACTTGTCCGTCCCCTTTGACGTCACGCCTCGCCCTGCCCCGCTGCCCGGTGGGGTATATGAATAATCGTGAGCAAATTTTGACTATATAAAACAAATTTTGCATTGGTCGGAAATTACGAAAGTATTAAATTAAAAGAGAGAAAAGATTTTTAAGATTTGTCAAGACAAAAATTCTCTTTACATATGACAGTCTTTGACAAGTATATAAACCCATCCCCGGGTGAAAATATTTATGTAAGCACATAAATTATAATGTGGGGGTTTATATAATGAAGAATTTTTTTTGGAATATATTTGTAAAAAGCGGGAGCGTAGAGGCTTTTTTAGGATATAAGGAGTGTCTGGCGGCAGCTAAACGCCACGAAAAGGAAAATACACCGCCTACAGAAGGAGAAGTAAGACAGCTATGAGCACAGAAAAGGTAAGAGGAATTGTTATAAGAGAAATTCCTGTAGGGGAGTCTGACAAAATAATAACCCTTCTGACTAAGGAAAAGGGCAAAATAACACTTTCGGCAAGAGGAGCAAGAAAACCCAAAAGCAAATATCTTGCATCTTGCGAGCTTTTTGCCTATTCTGATTTTGTCATATATACTGCAAGAAAATATCCTTCGGTTTCTTCGGCAGTTCTTATAAACAGCTTTTATGGGTTGAGAAAAAGGCTTGACTGCTTTTATTGTGGCGCATATCTTTCCGAAATATGCAACAGACTTATATTTGAGGGGACAGACTGTTCGGAATGTATGCTATTGCTTCTTACTGCGCTTAACCGTATGTCTAAGGGACTTTCGGAGTCTTTTATAACAAGTCTTGTGTTTGAGCTTAAATTTCTTTTGATAAACGGTATGCTGCCTGATCTTGGCGTGTGCGAGAGCTGCGGAAAAAGCCTTGAGGGGTCTGCGCATATTGGCAGTGATGGGTTGTTGTGCAGTGATTGCGCCAAGGATGAAAAGGAGATATCTTCGGGAGCCGTTAAGGCTCTTCGATACATATATAATTCCGATATAGCTTCTGTATTCAGCTTTAAAGCCGACAAAAAAGTAGTTGAGGGAATAAGCGCCGTCAGGGACAGTGTTATGCAAAGACAAACAGACAGAGAGTTTAAAACCTATAGTATGTTTAAAGATATTTGTTTAGAAAAAAATGAATGAGGGGCTGCCCGGGTCAGAGCGAGGTCAGCAAAAAGGGAGTGGGCTTGCCCACTCCCTTTTTGCTGATCTCGCTCTGACCCGACCCGCAGGGGGCCGCATTCAGACCATCTGCGATGGTCTGAATGGCGGCATCGACGGGCGAAGCCCTCAAACTACATTTCCTGCTTTTTGCTTGCCGTTTTGCGCCATTACGCCGACAAGGGCGTGGGGTATATAGAGCTCTTCGAGATAGTTTATTTCGCTTTCTGAAAGAACAACATCAACTGCCTTTGCCATGCCGTCTACCTGTGAAGTCTTTGTTGCGCCTACAACGGGAGAGGTTACCTTTGTGAGCAGCCAGGCGAGGGATATTTCTGTCATGGTTACATTCTTGTTTTTTGCCAGCTCTTCTACACGGCTGATTATTTTTTCGTCTGTTTCCGCAGTTGCGTCATATTTAAAACGAGCGTATGAGTCCTCTTCAAAACGCTTTGAGGTGAAGCCTTTGGGACGGCAAAGTCTGCCGCTTGCCAAGGCGCTGTAGGGAGTCGTGGCAATATTTTCGGAGCGGCAGAAGGGGAGCATTTCTCTTTCCTCCTCGCGAGCAATAAGATTGTAGTGACCCTGTACGGATATAAATTCGGTAAGTCCGTTTGCTCTTGCGAAGTAATTTGCTTTGGCAAGCTGCCATGCAAAGCAGTTTGAAATGCCTATATAGCGGGCTTTACCGGATTTTACCGCATTGTGAAGCCCCTCCATAATTTCTTCCATGGGGGTGTGATAGTCCCACATATGATATATATAAAGGTCTACATAGTCAAGCCCGAGATTTGAAAGGCTTTCGTTTAAATAGTTTTCTATGTGCTTTTGTCCGCTTATGTTGTTGTCGATCTCTTGCTGTGTTCTGGGAGTAAATTTTGTGGCTATTACATAGTCATCTCTTTTTGCAAATTCTTTCAGGGCTTTTCCTACAAACTGCTCGCTTGTGCCGTTTTGATATACTATGGCAGTGTCGTAGAAATTTATGCCAAGCTCAAGCCCGTGTTTTATTATTTCTCTTGTTTTTGCTTCGTCCACCGTCCAGCTGTGCTGACCTGTTTTGGCATTGCCAAAGCCCATACAGCCCATACAGATACGGGATACGTTAAGGTCTGATCTTCCGAGTTTTATATACTTCATTTTAATTCTCCTTATTTAAGTAATCTCATAATGCAGTTTCGGCATAGCTCATATACAGACATAAATACATAATTGACGCCTGCCTTTTCCATAGCGGCTCTTTGTTTTTCATTTACATAGGTGTAGGGATAAATTCCGAACATAAAGGGAAAGAAGGTATATATAAAATCCTGCTTTTCGTCGGATGTCATATTGGGGAAAAACTTATCAAGACAGACCGCCACTGTCTGCAAAGCTTTTCCGTAGGCGACTTTAAATTCCGCAAGATTTTCGTCACGGCTGCCCGTTTCCATGTCGTAGTGGTTCATTGACATTATTTTAAGAAGTCGGGGGCGGTTTTCAAGGGATCTTGCCAATTTGTCGGCAAATTCTTCCGCTGTGAGAGTATTGTTTTTTTCTGTTATTTCATTAAGCTCAGCCACCCAAAGCTCATATTCTCTTTTAAGTAGAGCAAGAAATATCTCCTCTTTAGTCTGAAAATAATTGTATATAGAGGTTCTTGTAAAGCTGGTGGCTTCGCCTATTTCTTTAATTGTTATTTCCTTAAAGCTCATGGTGTTATACAGTCTTTCACAGGCGTTTATGATTTCCTCTTTCCGGGCGTTTGTAAGTTCGGGCGATCCCTTTGGCATAGTGCACAGCTCCTTTTTATATATTCTGACTTTGTGTCAGAACAAATTATATCATTATTCTGACATTGTGTCAATACCGATGGGGGCTATTTTTGATATAAAGAGCAAAATTATAAAAATTGGAAATTTACTCTTGACAAACCATAAAAGATAGTCTATAATAGTTTCTGTCGTCAGGTGAGAAGCCCATAAATCGGGTGAGAAGCTCATAAACGGCTATGCCCAGGTAGCTCAGTCGGTAGAGCAGCGGACTGAAAATCCGCGTGTGGGCGGTTCGATTCCGTCCCTGGGCATGTTTTTGCGGGTGTGGTTCAATGGTAGAACATCAGCCTTCCAAGCTGAGGACGAGGGTTCGATTCCCTTCACCCGCTCTTGTATGATTTTTTAATCATTCAGCCCAACCCTATAGAAATCGGCTGTTATATTCAGCCGGTTTCCCCCATCCTTTCATATATATTTATTATGCGCGAATGGCTCAGTGGTAGAGCATCGCCTTGCCAAGGCGAGGGCCGCGGGTTCGAATCCCGTTTCGCGCTTTTTTTATTGCATTTTTAGCTCCTCCCTTTTCATTTAAACCCCCTCGGGGGCTTGTGGTATGAAAGGGGAGGATTTATAATGGAATAAAATTGTATAGAAAGGGTGATATTATGCACATGGCTGATGCTTTGTTGTCGCCTTACGTAGCAGGCGCTGTTGGGACAGCAGCCTTAGGCGTAGGGGCTTACAGTATTTACAAAATAAGAAAGGAAAGTGACGAAAGCAAAATACCGCTTATGGGTGTAATGGGCGCTTTTGTTTTTGCGGGGCAAATGATAAATTTTGCAATACCCGGCACGGGCTCAAGCGGACATCTTTGCGGCGGGCTTATGCTTGCTGCTCTTTTAGGGCCTTGTGAGGCTTATATATCTATGATGGCTATACTTTTAGTTCAGTGCATTTTATTTGCTGACGGCGGACTTATGGCGTATGGCTGTAACGTCTGGAATATGGCTTTTTACGCCTGCTTTTTCGGCTATTTATGTATTTTCAGACCTATTGTGGGAAGTAAGCCTACCAAAAAGAGAATAATAGCAGGTTCACTTATTGCCTGTGTTTTAAGCCTTCAGCTCGGAGCTTTCAGCGTGGTTTTGGAAACTTTGCTTTCCGGCGCTGCAAAGCTGCCGCCTCTTACATTTTTAATGCTTATGCAGCTAATACACCTTTCCATAGGGCTGGTAGAGGGCATTATAACCTCCTGCGTGCTTATATTTATAGGCTCTGTAAAGCCCGAGCTTATATCTTCCGAAAAACAGACGGAAAAGACCTCCCTTAAAAAGGTCATAGTTATATTTGCTATTATAACTGTTTTTGTAGGCGGGGGCTTATCGGCTCTTGCTTCGTCAAAGCCTGACGGACTTGAATGGTCTGTATTAAATGCTTCCGAAGGGGAGGTTATTCCTGAGAAGCAGACTGTATTTGACGATATTATAGATAAGACGGCTCTGCTGCCGGATTATAATTCGGACAGCTTTGGCAGTGAGACTTTCGGTACGAGGTTCAGCGGGATCGTTGGCTCTGTGGTCGTGGGGGTATTTCTTGCGGTTTGCTGTGTTATATTTAAGTTGTTTAAAAAGGGTGTTGTAAATGACCATACAGGAAAGGGCAATAGGGGCGATAAATAAAACCGAAAGGCTTTCCGGGAAAAATACATTTATACATAATACAGATCCTATTGCTAAATTTATAGTTACTGTTATATATATAGCCTTTATCAACTCAGTGGACATCTATGCGCCCTGGGCTCTTTTGCCGTTTTTGTTTTACAATATAATTATATTTATATTGGCAGAGATACCTCCTATTGAGTCATTGGGGCGAATTTTAGTAATTATGCCCTTTATACTTATTGTTGGGTTGGGAAATGTGATTTTCGACAATTCTCAGATAGAAATATGGTATGGAGTGTATGTATCGGGAGGGCTTCTCTCATTTATAAGCATTTTACTCAGAGGCTTTTTGGGTGTTGCGGCGCTTTATGCTTTTATATGCACTACGGGAGTTTATGCCTTTTGCCGAAGGCTTTTCGTAAACCGATACCTTGGCTTTTTTGCCGGCATAATAGCGCTTATGTACAGATATATAATACTTATGCTTGAGGAAAGCTCGGATATTATGAAGGCATATTCTTTAAGAAAGGGCAGCAATAAAATAAGCCTTAAGGAGGCAGGCTCTGTATTGGGGCTGTTTTTTATGAGAGTGGCTGACAAGGCTGACAAGGTATATAATGCCATGCGGCTGAGGGGCTTTTGTATTGAGGCGGGACCGAGCAAAATATCATTTAAGGATGTTTTGTATATTCTGTTTTTTGTATTATTATTTTTATTGTTCAGACTGTGGGGGAGATGAAATGGCATATATAAGCTGTAAAAATTTGTGCTTTTCTTATGATGAAGGACAGGTAATAAATAATCTCACATTGGATATAGATAAGGGAGAGAGCATTGGTATCGTAGGGGCAAACGGCGCAGGCAAGTCTACCCTTATGCAGATAATTATGGGGCTTAATACGGGCTTTTCGGGAAGTGTATCTGTGGACGGCATATCTCTTTCGGCAAAAAACTTTAATAAAATAAGAAGAAAAGTGGGCTATATTTTTCAGGATTTTGACACTCAGCTTTTTATGCCGACGGCTTATGAGGACGTATGCTTTGGGCTTAAGGGCAAGGAAGCCGCAAAAGCCGATGACATATTCAAAAGGCTTAATATAGAAAGGCTAAAGAGCAAATATACCCATAAAATGTCAGGGGGCGAAAAAAAGCTTGTAGCTATTGCTTCCGTGCTTGTTATGAAGCCTGAGTGCATACTGTTTGACGAGCCTACGGTAGGGCTTGACCCCAAAAACAGAGAAAACATAATAAATATAATACGCTCTCTTGACATTACAAAGGTTATAGCGACTCACGACCTGGATATGGCGCTGGAGGTATGCGACAGAATAATTGTTATGAAAGACGGCACTATATCTGCCGGGGGACTGCCCGAAGACATATTGCTTGATGAAAATATAATGAAAGAAAACGACCTCGCTTTGCCCATAGGCTTTAAAAATTGGAAAAAATATAAAGTATAATGCATCCCTAAAGGTGACAATATATATACAGAGCTTAATAATTAGGAGGTATTTTTATGAACACTAAGCCTTATGATATAACAGCTCTTACTATAATTATTATAGGAGCTATAAACTGGGGACTTATAGGGTTTTTCCAGTTTGACCTTATTGCTGTTCTCTTCGGCGGTATGAGCTCTGTAATTTCAAGGATCATTTATGCTATAGTGGGACTTTGCGGTCTTTACGGGCTTACAATGTATTCGAGAATTTCAGACAGAAAGCTGTCAGAACAGAGAAATTAAGCTTTAAAAGCAGATGCAGACGACTCTTGAAGTTTGGAAGCGTCTGCTTTTTTTCTTTTGTACATTATTACCAAAGAAGGAATTTTGCTTCTTTGTTAAAAATACACGGAAAACTTTTGCTGTAATTTGTAAAAATATATGAATTTTTTTGAAAAATTACAGACCACTTGAAATTTTCCATAAAAAACCTGTAGAAAAAAAGCCGATATTTTAGATGTTTTTATATTAATAATAAATTTTTTTCAATTTTTTTTAAAAAGTGTCTTTACAAATTGACTAAAAAAAGGTATTATATATATAGACTGATTATTGCACATTTAATCATTATAGGTTAACAGTGTGATGGTTTTATGCAAAATTACCTAAATAAGTAAAGGGGGATTTTTATGAAGAAGAACATTTTAACAAAGGCTGCTACTCTTGCAGTTGCTTTGTTAATGGTTTCGAGTCTTTCAGCCTGTGGCGGCTCTAAGTCTACCGTTCAGCTCGTTGACGGCAAGCCAAGCGAAATTTCCGTAATGGCTACCACAATTCTCACCGAGAACAACGGTCACGAAGAGTTCTGCGAAGAATATGAAAGACAGACCGGCATCAAGCTCAGAATTGAAAAGCCCGAGCACAATCAGTACTACGAAAAGGTTGGTATAACCTTCGCTGCTGAAGAGCCCTGCGACGTTATTGAGCTTGGTTCAACCTACTACCCATCTTATGCCTCTGAGGGTGTTCTTTGGGACATGACAGACGCTTGGGAAAGCTCGGACCTTAAAGCTTCGGGTATAGTAGACGAAAGATACATTGAAGGTATGAAATGCGACGGTGACGTTAATGTATTAGACCCCGACGATGCAGATTATGAAGAAAAGCTTGCAGCAGTAAGCGATCGCATTTACGGCTTCCCAAATCAGCGCGGCGGCGGTACAGTTACATATGTTCGTAAGGACTGGATGGATGCACTTGGCATTTCCGATCCTACAAACTATGAAGAATTTAAAAATATGCTTATAGCATTTAAAGACATCAAGTCAGTTCCTAAATATGCTGAGAAGTACGGCAGCCAGGAAATTTATCCTCTTACAGCCGCAGGTCTTATCAGCTCAGAGTCGCCTTATGAAATTTATCTTCGTGAATTCTATCAGGACGCAAGACCCGACGTTCACTATGATGAAGAACAAGGCAAATATGTAGACGGCGTTCTTGAGCCTGAAATGGCCGAAGCGCTTGAAAGAATTAAAGAAGCATGGGATCTTCAGATAATCGACCCCGGTTCTGTTTCTAATAAGACATCAACCTGCCGTGATAAATTCCAGAACGGCACAGTCGGCGCATTCAACTACTGGGCAGGTACTTGGATGAGAACACTCAACAGAAACATGACAGCGAAAGATCCCGAGGCTGTTATCTATCCGCTTCCTTCATTCGATAAGGAAAAGGAATATTACATCGAACGTCCTGCAACTGCTTATGTTATTACAAACTTCTGCCAGTATCCAAAAGAAGTATTTGATAACTTCATTCTCTTCTCACATGACGGCGGAAACGGACAGCTTCTCTTCACACACGGTGTAGAAGATGTACATTACACGGTAACACAGAGAAAGGACGAATCTAATACAGAGAAGGGTGTTGCTTCCAACATCGTATCTGCTGAGGCTCTTCCTACAAAGGCAGACCCCAACACATTGTTTGAAAAGTCATTCTATGACGGTCCTCTTACAATTACTAAGTTTGACGATCCTATCGCTATTGAAGACGAAGACCTTATCAGACAGTCACTCGCTGTATTTGATGACTCTGCAATTCTTTACGATCTTCCTGTTATGGACTCTGTTGTTGCTGAACAGCTTCCTGAAGTTGAAACAGCTAAGCAGCAGCTTCTTACAAACATCGTGATCGAAAAGATGTCTGTTCAAGATGCACTCAATAAGTATGCCGAAGATACAAAGGTAGAAAGAGAAGTCATCTTTAAGAATCTTAACGGTGAGTATGAAGAATATGCAGGTATCGCAAACGGCGCAGCAGACGCTGAATAATAATTATTAATAAGAAAGGGTGAATCGAATGTCTCAACCGGTACAAAAAGGTAATTATGACCATATTGTAGTTAAAAAGCCTGCTTTGACAACGAGAATAAAGAGATATGGCTGGTTCTATTTAATGTTCCTGCCGGTAGTAGTAGTACTTTTCATATTCTACTATGCACCTATGTACGGAATTTCATTCTCATTATATAACTATAAGCCAAACGGCAAGCCGGCTCAGTTTGTAGGACTTGCAAACTTCCAAAAACTGCTTACCGACCCGACCTTCTGGTCATCATTTAAGAACACGCTTATAATTTCATTTGTAAACCTTGTTCTTGCAATGGTAACATCAGTAGTTGTTGCTCTTCTTCTCAACGAAATTCAGAAGGCGCTCGTTAAAAAAGTTATCAACACAGTATTATACCTGCCTCACTTCCTTTCATGGGTAGTTGTTGCATCTATATTCATACTTTTACTTCAGCCCAACGGACTTCTCAGCACTATCCTTTATCACTTACATATCATAAGTGAAGAATCGCTGAAACAAACCGACTGGCTGACCCAGAAGCAATGGTGGAGAATTTTCTTCTACATCATCAACAGATGGAAAGAAATTGGTTGGGGAACTGTAATCTATATCGCCGCTCTTGCAGGTATCTCACCTGACTACTACGAAGCAGCCGAGATCGACGGTGCAAACAGATGGCAGCAGACAATAAACATTACGCTTCCTTCAATTTCAAATACTATCCTCGTAGTATTTATTCTTAACCTTGCTAAGGTGCTTAACATATTCGAATCAGTATTCGTGCTTTACAATGCAGCCGTTTACTCAGTTTCTGACGTTATCGCAACTTATACATACCGTGTAGGTCTTAAGCCTACTGTTGGTCTTCCTAACTACGGTTATTCAACGACCATCGGTGTATTCAGATCTATCGTATCATTGATCCTTGTAATCATTACGGACAACATCTCTAAGAAAGTCCGTGGTTACGGAATAGTATAATAAAGGGGGTTTAGTAGATGGTATATAAATTTAGCTTAACTGACCCTAGATTTAGAGGAAGATCGATATTTGCCATATTCAACTTCATATTCATGGCTTTACTTATGGCAGCAATGCTCCTTCCCATTATCAAGGTTTTGTCAGACTCCTTCAATGCGGAAACTATTTACGGTTTCAACCTGATCCCAACTAGCCCCACAATAGACGGTTATAAATATGTTATTGCCAGAGGCGGTTCGGAATATTTACAGGCATTTGGTATATCAGTGCTTACAACAATTTTAGGAACATTTGTAGGTCTTCTTCTTTCAACAATAGGTGCTTATGTACTTATTCAGAAGGAAATGCCCGGAAACAAATTCTTCGGATATATGTTCCTTTTCACAATGATGTTCAGCGCAGGTACTATACCTCTTTTCCTCGTTATCAAGGCTATCGGACTTTATAACTCACTTTGGGCAGTTATATTCCCATTGTCTATGAACGTTTATAACCTCGTTCTTATGAGATCATTCTTCGAGCAGCTTCCAAGGGCTCTTTTTGAAGCTGCTGAGATCGACGGATGTACACCTATCGGAACTTTCTTCCGTATCGTGCTTCCTCTTTCAAAGGCTGCTCTTGCTTCGATCGGTCTGTTCTTTGCAGTTGCTATGTGGTCAGAGTACGTTCACTACGTAATCTACATCTCAGATACAGCAAAGTACAACTTCCAGGTTAAGTTAAGAACTCTCGTAATCGACGATACATTCACACTTGACAGTAACTTCAACGCAACACTTAATACTGTTAAGAACGCAGCTATCATAATAGCTATACTTCCTTTCATATTCATCTACCCATTCTGCCAGAAATACTTTATGACAGGTGTAACAATGGGCGCAGTAAAGGAATAATAAATAACAAGCCACTCCGCAAGGGGTGGCTTTTTTTATGAAATGTAATTGATATGATCACAAAATATAATTTTATTTACCCTTCCGGGCAGAACCATGTAAAGTATTTTATCTTTCATGGTTTTTTTGTGTTTAAAAATGTATGGGATAAATTGTAATAAAAAAGTAACAATATATGGGTGTGATTTGTGTTATAATTAAACCCAAAGGGAGTTTATGTTTGTGCAAAGTTTGGGGTGATATGTATGGATCTGAGACTTAGCGAATTTATTATAAGAAAATTTATAAAGGATGGACAGGAATATTTTTTTGGTAAAAAGCAGTCTGAGTCAGGGCAGGTTGCCGGAGTGAGAATGGTAGACTGCGAAAGGATAAGATTTGCCGGGAGAATTAAAGAGGGCGAAAATAAGGAGTATATGGCTGAGGTTGAGTTTAATATAAAGGGAGAACCCGTAAGCTGTGACTGCTCCTGCGGGAAGGAAAGCCGCTGCCGACACGCTGCGGCTCTTATGTTTGAAATAATGAAAACTAAGGGTCGGGGAGTAGGCAGCTTAAGTACAAATTATGTGGCTTCAAAAAATATGCTCAATCTTTTTGAAAAGCATAGGCTTGGGCAGATAAACAAGCTTATAGTGGCTTCTACAGGCAAGCTTAAGCTGGAGCCAAGGCTTTATTTTGAAAAGGGCAGAATAGAGATGGAGCTTTACATCTCTAAAAGAGGCAGAAGAAAAAACAAGATAGACGATATATTTGAGTTTATATCCCTTACAGACAGAAACAACGGCAGCAATATGCGTGAATATAAATATAATGCTGAGGGCTTTACCTCTGAGGGCAAGGCTCTTCTTAATTTTGTGTTCGATCGCTATGAGGTTAAGACGGGGTTTATAGCTCTTTCAAACCTGACGGAAGACAGGGGCAGGCTTATAATTAAGGGCGCCGACCTTGACGGGCTTTTTGAGCTGCTTTTAAACAGGAATGTTGAGGCAGTTGTTGGGGACGAGCTTTGCACTATAAAGCTGTCGGACGAAGAGCCTTATGCCCGCCTGATGATAGAGGGCGACGACGGAAAGGCAAGCCTTAAAAGAAACTTCAAGACCTCGGGTATATATATTTCCAACAGCTATGGCTATGTTCTTTTAAATAAATGCCTTTACAGAACCTCCGCAGAATATGGCGCTATTATTAAAGATATTGACGACTCCTTCAATATTGCGGAAAGTGAAGAGATAGTATTCGGAGCTAACGACCTGACAGGGCTTGTGGATTTTGTAGTGCCCATGCTTATACGCCACGGCCTTTTGGAAAACGAGGGACGTATATACAAAAGCCTTTCCATGACGCCTTTTACGGGGCAAATATATATCGAAAATGTGGGAAAACAGATAGTTGCCAATGTAAAATTTATATATGGCGACACTATTATAGATTATAATGACAAAAACTCTTACAGAGAATACAGAAATGACAGAGCCGAGAGCTTCCTGCGGCTTATGCTTGAGGGCATGGGCTTTGAAGACAGGGGCACTGCCGGTTTTGTAATGACGGGAAACGAGCAGATATTTGAGTTTTTAAAATTCGGGCTTAAAGCCTTAGGCAGGTCTGCCGAGGTATATCTTTCAAACGACCTTAAGCGTATAAGAAAGACTGTTGATAAAACCGTTAAGGTTGGCGCAAGATATGATGGCAAGCTGGTGGAGATGGACTTTGATATAAAGCCCTGGAATTTTGAAGAGCTGAGAGGCGTATTTTCTGCCTATGACGACAAAAAGAGCTTTTACAGATTTTCTGACGGCAGCTTTATAAGCATTAAGGATAATGAGGCATTTCTTAAGTTTTTAAGGCTGTTTAATGTAGGCAAAAAGGAAGCCGAAAATGGGAGCTTTACCGTAAATTCGGCAGCCATAATAGCTGTTGACAGCGTATTTGACGATAAGGAAAAAAGATTTTTAAATGTAGACAAGCTCACAAGACATATTTTAGACAAATTCAGCGACTTAAATATTGCCGACTATAAAATTCCGCCGTTTTATGAGAACCTGCTCAGAGATTATCAGAAAAAGGGCTTTAAATGGCTGAAGACCATAGGCGAGTGCGGCTTTGGGGGCATACTTGCCGATGATATGGGTCTTGGAAAGACTATACAGTTTATTTGCTTTTTAAACGACAGATATCTCACAGAAACAAAGCCCTCACTTGTGGTTTGCCCCACCTCTCTTATATTCAACTGGGAGGCAGAGCTTGAGAGATTTGGCGGAGGGCTTAACTATGCCGTTGTATACGGCGACAAGGGCGCAAGAGCAGAAATTTTAAAAGAGGACAGACAGCTTTTCATCACCTCTTATGAAACCCTTAAAAGGGATATAGACATATACAGAGAGATGGACTTTGCTGTTCTGGCGGCCGATGAGGCGCAGTTTATTAAAAATCACGACACTAAAAATTTTGAGGCAATTTCCTCTCTTAAAACAGATGTGAGATTTGCCCTTACAGGCACTCCCTTTGAAAACAGACTGGGAGAACTTTGGTCGCTGTTTGACTTCATAATGCCGGGCTATCTGGGTAAATACAGGAGCTTTTCAACAAATTTTGAAAAGCCCATTATGAAAAACAACGACGTCACCAAAATGAATATACTTAAAAAATTCATTATGCCCTTTGTATTAAGGCGTGAAAAGGGCGAGGTGCTTCGCGACCTGCCCGAAAAGTCGGAGTATTACAGCTATACCCCTATGACAGAGGAGCAGCACAAGCTATATATGGCGCAGCTTTTACATGCAAGGGGCATTATAGAGGCAGACTATGCCAATAATGAAATGAGCCGTATAAAAATACTTAAAGAAATAACAAGGCTAAGACAGATCTGCTGTCATCCCTCGCTGTTTTTGCCGGGGTATAAGGGAGAGTCGGGAAAGCTCAATTATGTTATGGAAAACATTTCGGGTCTTCTTGCAGGCGGACATAATGTAATTTTATTTTCTCAGTTTACTTCTATGCTTGAGATAATCAAAAATGAGCTTATGCAAAGGGGTATAGAATTTTTCTACCTTGACGGACATACACCCCCGGGCAAGAGAATTGAGTATGTAAACCTTTTCAATAGCAGCAAGGGCGGCTCGATATTCCTCATATCACTTAAAGCAGGGGGTACGGGGCTTAACCTTACAGGTGCTGATATCGTGCTGCATTACGACCAATGGTGGAATCCTGCTGTTATGGAGCAGGCAGCCGACAGAGCGCACAGGTTCGGTCAGGTAAGACGTGTGCAGGTGTACAACATAATCACAAAGGGAACTATAGAAGAAAAGATATTAAAGCTACAGAGCAAAAAGAAACAGCTTTTCAACGAGGTGTTTGACCTTGAAGACCATATTATTGAAAATATAACTAAGGAAGAGCTTTTAGAGCTGTTTTCTTAAAACCGAAAATATGCTTAATTTTTGCTAAATCACTTGAAATCCTCTTTAAAGTGTAGTATCATAGTGCTTGACGGAGGGAGGACAGCTTTCGGATGTATTATGTTATATTAGTTCTTTTGGTTATTTACAGGTTTATAATAAAAACCATATCTTCGGCTATAAGCCTTATGGATGTAGGCAGACTTACCTATGCCATTGAAGATGAAAAAATGAATAATAGGGTGGACGACTATATAAACCACAGCGATTTTTATATGTCGGCGGCAAGCCTTATAAGCGTAATTATATTGGTTCTTACCGGTATTATTACATACTCTGAGCTTTTTGCCGTATATATCACAAGGGAAGATATATTTTTTACAAACGGCGTAGGAACAGGTCTTTCCCTTTGGGGATATTTTGGATTTTTAGTAGTCCTTATAATACTTTCCTTTATATTTTCATTTATAGGGGGAGCTATACCCAGAAATATTGCCATTAAAAATCCCGTATGGTATATATCGGAGCTTGGCATAATTCTTAAAATAAGCGCCTTTGTTTTATACCCTATGGTAAAGATGCTTGCGTTTTTCAGCGTTAAGCTTTCTAAAATAGAGCTTGACCCCGACGACTTCAATATTGAAGAAAACACGGAGGACGAAATATCACAGCTTCTTTCGGCAGGAGAGGAAACGGGCACTATAGACGAAAACGAAAGAGAAATGATAGAAAATATATTCTCTTTCGATGACACTCCCGCTGAGGATATTTTCACTCACAGAAGAGATTTGGTGGCGCTTCCTGCGGATTGTTCTCTTGAAGACATAAAAAGAATAATTTTATATGAGAAGTTTACGAGAATACCTGTTTATGAGGGAAACATAGACAACATAATAGGCATACTCAACACTAAGGATTTTACAAGATATTACATTAAAAAAACAAGAGCCAAGTTTAATTTAAGAAGGCTTTTAAAGCCTACATTTTACATTCCCACCAACAAAAAGCTGGGGGAAATATTTGAAGAAATGCAAAAAACGAAAATACATCTGGCTGTTGTTGTAGACGAATATGGCGGAACCTTGGGCATTGTCACCATGGAGGACATTGTAGAGGAAGTCATGGGTGATATTTTCGACGAGTATGATGTAGACGAACGCCCAGAGATAGTCAAAAACGACGACGGGAGCTATTCCATCGACGGGGCAGTCAGCCTTGAGGATGTGGCTGATGAGCTGGAAACAGAAGACTTCCCCGATGAAGATATAGACACTATCGGCGGATATATGGTGGCTAAGGTAGGCTTTATACCCGAGGATGATAAGATATCAAAGTTTTCGTTTGTTCATGACGGCTGGGAGTTTAAGGCGGAAAAAATAGAAGATAAGAGAATAGTTTTTATAAATGCCAAATTACTGAGTAAGTCAGACGATCGCACCAGGGAGGGTGAGGAAAGTCCGGGCTCCACAGAGCAGGATGCCGGATAACGTCCGGTGGAGGCGACTCCAAGGCAAGTGCAACAGAAATAAACCGCCTTTTTTATAAAAGGTAAGGGTGGAAAGGTAAGGTAAGAGCTTACCGCGGTTTTGGCAACAAAGCCGGCTCTGTAAACCCCATTCGGAGCAAGATCGGAAGGAAGCATTGGGAATATTCCCTGAGGGGCTGCTCGTCCCGCTTCAGGTATAGGTCGCATGAAGTCTGCGGCGACGCAGGCTCAAGACAGATGATCGTCTAATACAGAACCCGGCTTATAGATTTGCTCAGTTTTTTATAAAAGGAGCTGCCGCAAGATATATTGCGGCAGCTCCTTTTTTCTTAATAAAAAATTAAAAATTATATGTGCTTTATATAAATAATTATGCTTTAAAATAAAATCATAGGCTAAGAAAGGAGGACGATCATGTATAATATACTTATTGTAGACGACGACAAAGAAATAGTTGAAAGCATTGCCATATTTTTAAAAAGCGAAGACTACAGGGTTTTAAGGGCTTATGACGGTTTGCAGGCGCTGGAGATGATAACCTCTGAGGATGTTGCGCTTATGATATTGGACGTAATGATGCCCCACCTTGACGGTATTCAGACACTTCTTAAAATAAGAGAGAGCAAAAACATACCTATAATTTTGCTCAGCGCCAAGTCAGAGAGCAGCGACAAGATATTGGGGCTTTCCGCAGGGGCTGACGACTATGTGACTAAGCCCTTCGACCCTTCGGAGCTTGTGGCAAGGGTGAAGTCACATCTCAGGCGCTACACCCGCCTGGGGGCTATGGAAAAGGCGGACACAAAAATAATAATAGGGGGAGTTTCTATAGACACGGAGGCAAAGACGGTGGCTGTAGACGGGGAGAGCGTACATCTTACGCCTATAGAATATAAAATACTTGTGCTACTTTCTCAGAACGCAGGTAAGGTGTTTTCTGCAAACGAGATATATGAAAGGGTGTGGAACGGCGAGCTTGCCGTAAACGACTCATCTATTGCCGTCCACATAAGGCACATAAGAGAAAAAATAGAAATTAACCCTAAAGAGCCTAAATATTTAAAAGTGGTTTGGGGAATAGGCTACAAAATGGAAAGGGGCTGATATTATGAAAACATTGTTTAACTCACTCTTTACTAAGCTAATTGTGTTTGGTGTATGTTTGGTTATGATATTCTGCTTTGTCAGGGACACGGGAGAAATGCTTAATTACGGCGATATTGAGATATTGACTGAGGATAAATTTTCAGACTCGAGCTTTTTCAGAGAAAAATGCCGTGACACTACCTTCGCATTTAATGAGGCGGTAGATGACATAATTTTAAAAGGTGATAGGTCGGGGCTTGAAGGGCTTGATCCCAATTTTGTAAAATATTATATAAACATAAACGGCGACGAATATGCAAATTATAATGACAGTATTGAGAAATATTGGAACTTAGACCTGTTTTGGATATATGAAAAGTCCGATAATAATGAAGAATATACAGACAATAGCAATTATGGGGCATATTATAGCCCCGAGCCTTATTTTTTAAGCTCTGAATATAAGCCCGACAGTATGAAGATTTATTTAGGCTTTTCGGAGGACGGCTTTCCTGTTGAAAAAGAGCAGTGGCAGAACGAAAAGGACAGCGTTTGCACCTATCTTTATAATATACTTATATACGGGGCTGTGCTGCTTTTAAGCCTTATATATTTCACACTTGCCGCAGGGCGCAGGGGCAAAGACAGAGAAGTTTATACTATGTTTTTTGACGGCATATTTGGTGAAATAATTATAATGCTTATGGCATTTATAGGCATTATGGGAAGCGTTATCTCGGGGCTATTGTTAATTAAAGGAGCATATAATACCGCCCTTACCGGGTTTGACATATATCTTATAAATTTATCTGTATTAGCGGCAGAGCTTACCTTCGGGGCAGTGCTTGCTCTGTGGCTGTCGCTGGTGAGAAGCATAAAGGCAAAGAAGTTTTTAAGGCGTTTTGTTGTTTTCAGAATTATATCTTATGTATACAGAAAGCTCAGGCTTATAGTGCCAAAGTGCTTAAATATAGTGCCAAAATGTATAAGCGCTGTTGAAGAAACGGTTTCTTCAAGTATAGGCAGACTTGTGATCGCCTATTTAGCCATTGTCAGCATAGCCTTTGCCCTGTGTGTGCTTCTGATGTTTGGCACTGAGATGATGGTATTTTATTTCTTGGGCTTTCCCGTTATATTTATATTGGCGGCAAGGTTTGGTGCAAAATATGTAAAGTGCTTTGATGAGGTGAGAAAGGGCGTAGCCGAAATAAAGAGCGGAAATATGGGCTATAAAATACCCGAGCTTAAAAACAAATATTTTAACGATATGGCAGAGGACATAAACTCAATAGGTGACGGCATAGCAATTTCCGTAGAAAAAAGCGTAAGGTCTGAGAGACTTAAATCAGAGCTTATAACAAACGTATCTCACGACCTCAAAACACCCCTTACTTCGGTTATCAACTTTTCAAAGCTGCTTTGCGAGCAAAAGCTGGAGCCTGCCGAGGCTAACGACTATGCCAAAATAATATACGATAAGAGCATCAAGCTTAAAAACCTCACCTCCGACCTTTTCGATATTTCCAAGGTGCAGAGCGGAAACGAGGTAATGAACTTTGAGGATATCGACCTGTGTCTGCTTGTAAGGCAGAGTATGGCAGAATATGAAAAAGCCATAGAGGACTCGGGGCTTGAATTTATATTAGCCCTGCCCGAGGACGGGGCAAGCATAAGTGCCGACGGCAAAAAGCTCTCACGGGTATTGGGAAACCTCATTGACAACACCGTAAAATATGCCATGAAGGGCACGAGAGTTTATTTGTCGGTATATAAAAAAGAAGACGAAACAGTATTTGAAATGAAAAACATATCTGCCGTAAGGATAGGAAAAACGGCAGAGGAAATAACCGACCGTTTTGTAAGGGGAGATGAGTCACGTTCCACCGAGGGCAGCGGCTTAGGGCTTGCCATAGTCAAAAGCTACACGGAAGCCAACAACGGCAAATTCCGGCTTACGATAGATGGGGATCTTTTCAAGGTGGAACTTAAATTTTAGTAAAAAGCGGACTGCTTAAGCTTATGCAGTCCGCTGTTTTATTTTAATATTTCCAAGGCTTTTGCAAGCTGAATATCTGTTGATGGGTCGATAAGGGCTTTGCTGTCTTTCAGAGAGGGGAGAGTGAAGCCCTCGGGTGCGAATATTTCGTAGTCCGGGGCTATGCCTGTGCCCTGTATGCAAACGCCCTTGGGGGTGTAATATTTGGCGGTGGTGAGCTTTACAGCGCTGCCGTCTTTCAGCCTGTAGGTGTCTTGCACTACGCCTTTGCCGAAGGTGGTCGTGCCAACTATCTTGCCTGCGCCGAAGTCCTTTATAGCCCCCGTAAGCACCTCTGATGCTGAGGCGGAGTTTGAATTTACAAGTACGGCTATAGGTATGTTGAGGCAGTTTTCGTCCGATTTATAATATTTCTTTTCGCCGTTTTTGTGCTCTATATAGGTTATTGTGCCTTCGGGTAAAAGTGTGTCGGCTATGTCGTTTACTACGTTGAGTAAGCCGCCGGGGTTGTTCCTCAGGTCTATTACAAGAGAGTCCATGCCGTCTAAGGCGGCTATGGCTTCCTTAAAGGCTGTGGCTGTGTTTGCTTCAAACTCGGCTATTCTTATATAGCCTGTGTTGTTATCTGCCATGCAATAGCTGACAGAGGGCACGGTTATGCTTTCGGGGGTGATGTCAGCTTCAAGCAGCTCTGTAGAATTTCGCTTTATATAAAATCTGGTCGTTTTTTTTGTGTTTTTTATAAAGCCTACCGCTTCGCCATAGCTGTCTCTGTCTTTTATTTCTATATCGCCTATTTTATATATTATGTCCCCTGTTTTAAGCCCCGCAGCGGCAGCAGGGGAGTCGGTGTATACATCGTTTATCTCCATTTGCCCGTCTTCGTTCATAAAAATTTTTATGCCTATGCCGGAATAAAAGCCGTCTAAGCCTTCTGAAAATGCGCTGAACTGCTCCTTTGTCATATAGGTGGAATATCTGTCGCCAAGCCCTGCTACATAGCCTGCATACATATATTCTTCAAGGTCATCTCTGTCTATGTCTTCCACATAGTTTTTGTCTACCAGCTGTTCGATTATTTTCATTTTTTTGGCTTCGGGTATTTTATGCTCTGCAAGCTCCAAGGCTGCCCCTGTGGTATGTATAACAACAAATATAAGACATGCCGTAAAAAAACCAAGTATAAAACTTTTTTTAAACATAGTTTACCTTCTTTATATATTTATTATGTTATATGCTTATATTTATATTATATAACTGTTCAGGCGAAAAATCATTAAAAATATATTATATAAATTTAATATTTACTATGTAATTTCTGTCAAAAGCAAAAAAACTCCCCGAAGTGAAATTCGGGGAGAAGTTTATTTATTTTTTCATATCTCTGTTTACATCGAAAATGTCCAGTTTATCCTGGTCTATCTGCTTTTCCATAACCTCGCACATTGCCTCTACCGTGTCCATGGCTGTTATGATAGTTATGGAGCTTTCTACAGCAGTACGGCGGATCTTAAATCCGTCTGAGTCGGCGTTGTTTGCCTTTCTTGGTATGTCGATTATAAGGTCTACAACACCGCTTCTTATTACGTCAAGCACGTTTGGCACGCCCTCGCTTATCTTCTTTACTGTCTGCACCTTTATGCCGTGTTCTTTAAGGCATTTTGCCGTGCCCTCTGTGGCTATAAAGCGGCAGCCCATATCTGCAAATCTCTTAGCGATAGGCGCAAAGTTTTCCTGCTCTTTATTGGTAACGGTAGCAAGTATGGTGCTTCCGCTTTCGGGCACTGTCATACCTGCTGCTATAAAGCCCTTGTAAAGAGCATTGTGAAGGTTGTAACCTACGCCAAGTACCTCACCTGTAGAACGCATTTCAGGACCGAGGGAAACCTCTACTTTAGGCAGCTTTTCCGTTGAGAATACGGGAACTTTTACAGCAACCACCTTAGACTCGGGAGCTATAGCTGTGCCGTAGCCCATATCCTTGAGCTTTTCCCCAAGCATAACCCTTGTGGCTATGTCTATTACAGACACGCCTGTTACCTTTGTGATGTAAGGCACTGTTCTTGAAGAACGTGGATTGACCTCGATTATGTTAAGTTCGCCCTTATATTCTATAAACTGTATGTTTATCATACCTATTACGTCAAGGGCAACGGAAATTCTCCTTGTTTCGTCCATAATAGCCTGTTTTATCTCCGGGGAGATGTGCTGAGGCGGATAGATGGATATACTGTCGCCTGAGTGAACGCCTGCTCTTTCCAAGTGCTCCATAATGCCGGGGATGTATACGTCCTCGCCGTCACAGATGGCATCTACCTCTATTTCACGTCCCCCAAGATATCTGTCTATAAGAACGGGGTTTTTGCTGTCTTTATAGAAGGCTTCCTCAAGGTATTGCACAAGCTCTGCCTTGTTGTGGGTTATCTCCATGCCCTGACCTCCAAGTACGTATGAAGGACGTACAAGAACGGGGAAGCCTAAGTTGTCGGCTACCTCAATACCCTCGTCAACGCTCCATACGCCCTTGCCCTTAGGACGTTTTATATTGAGCTTTTCAAGAACCAAGTCGAATTTTTCTCTGTCCTCTGCCGCATCAATATCCTTTGCCTTAGTACCGAATATCTTAACATTGTATTCGTCAAAGAACTTAGCAAGCTTAATAGCTGTCTGTCCGCCGAACTGTAGAATAACGCCAAGGGGCTTTTCTCTTTCAACAACATTCAGCACGTCTTCTTCTGTAAGAGGTTCAAAATAAAGTCTGTCTGAGGTGTCGAAGTCGGTGGAAACGGTTTCCGGGTTGTTGTTTACTATAATGGTTTCTATGCCTGCCTTTTTAAGGGCTTCAACACAGTGTACGGAGCAATAGTCAAACTCAATACCCTGACCTATCCTTATAGGGCCTGAGCCTATAACCATTATCTTCTTATTATTTGATACCTTTACTTCGTCTTCATCATCATAGGTTGAGTAGTAGTAAGGTGTGACTGCCTCAAATTCGCCTGCGCAGGTATCAACCATCTTAAATACAGGCATAATGTTCCATTTTTTGCGAAGTCCGTAAATATCGGGCGGTTCGCAGCGAAGCATTTTGGCGATTGCCTTATCGGAGAAGCCCAATTTCTTATATGTTCTGAGAGTTGTTTCGTCAAGGTCTTCAAGCTTAAGCTGCTTGAGGTCTTCTTCCATTTCCACAAGGCGCTTTATCTTCTCTACGAAGAAAAGATCCATACCTGTTATCTGACAAACCTTTTCTATCTTATAATTTCTGCGCAGCATTTCCGCAAGGTCGAAAAGTCTTTCGTCATCGGGAGAAACAACACTCTTTTTAAGCTCTTCAAGGGTCTTGTTTTTAGAGGATACTCTTTCAAGACCGTACTGCCCAATTTCAAGTGAGCGAATTCCCTTAAGGAGAGCCGCTTCAAATGAAGAGCCTATTGACATTATCTCGCCTGTAGCCATCATCTTAGTACCCAGCTGTCTTTTAGCGCCGAAGAACTTATCAAAGGGCCATCTTGGGAACTTAAGTACGCAGTAGTCTATAGTAGGCTCAAAGCAGGCTGTTGTCTTGCCCGTAACGGCGTTCGGTATTTCGTCAAGGTTATAGCCCAATGCTATTTTTGATGCGACCTTTGCTATGGGGTAGCCTGTAGCCTTTGATGCAAGAGCTGATGAACGGCTAACACGGGGGTTTATTTCTATTACGGCATATTTATAGCTGTTGGGGTCAAGGGCAAACTGTACGTTGCAGCCGCCCTTTATCTCTATAGAGTTGATAATGTTGATAGCTGCCGTACGGAGCATCTGATATTCCTTATCCGAAAGGGTGAGGGCAGGGGCAACAACTATTGAGTCGCCTGTGTGTACGCCTACGGGGTCTACATTTTCCATAGAGCAGATGGTGATACAGTTGCCTGCGCCGTCACGCATAACCTCAAATTCGATTTCCTTCCAGCCTGCTATGCTCTTTTCTATAAGACACTGGCCAACACGGCTCAGGTGAAGACCCTGTGTAAGTATGCTGCGAAGCTCGCCCTCGTTTTTACATATGCCGCCGCCTGTGCCGCCGAGGGTGTAGGCGGGTCTTACTATAACGGGGAAGCCTATGGAATAAGCGTACTCCACGCCTTCCTCTACGCTTGTGACTATGTCTGACTCAACTATAGGCTGGTTTGTTCTTTCCATAAGGCTCTTGAACTTATCTCTGTCTTCGCCTTCCTTGATGGAGTCTATAGATGTGCCTATTACGTTTACGTGATATTTTTCAAGTATGCCGCTGTCGTAAAGCTCGCAGGAAAGGTTAAGACCTGTCTGACCGCCCATGCCTGCTATTATGGAGTCGGGGCGCTCTTTAGCTATTACCTTTTCTACAAAATCTATTGTAAGAGGCTCTATATATGTATAATGAGCCATACCGATGTCGGTCATAATTGTGGCAGGGTTGGAGTTGATAAGAACGACCTCTATGCCTTCTTCTTTAATTGATCTGCACGCCTGCGTACCGGAATAGTCAAATTCCGCTGCCTGACCTATAACAATAGGACCGGAGCCTATTACAAGAACCTTTTTAATTGAATTATCTTTAGGCATGATTTTTTGCTCCTTCCGTCATTTTGATTATTTTACCAAACAGGAACTGTACATCCAGCGGTCCCGGTGATGCTTCGGGGTGGAACTGTACCGTAAATATAGGCTTGGTTTTATGCCTGATACCCTCGATGGAGTTGTCGTTTATGTTTATGAATGAAGCCTCAACATCTTCAGGGAGGTCGCATACCACAAATTCGTGGTTCTGTGATGTGATGTAAATTCTGCCTGTCTGCACATCTCTTACAGGGTGATTTCCTCCGTGATGACCGAATTTAAGCCTTTTTGTATTGCAGCCCAAGGCTCTTGCAACTATCTGATTGCCAAGGCAGATGCCAAGAATAGGCATACCCATATCGATAAATTCCTTAACTTCCTCAACTACAGACTGAATATCAGCCGGGTCGCCGGGTCCGTTTGCAAGAAAGATGGCATCAGGCTTGCAAGACATAACTTCATCTGCGGGAGTAAATGCAGGGAAAACCGTGAGCTTGCAGCCTGCCTTCTGAAATTCTCTTAAAATGCTTAATTTGATGCCGAAGTCAAGCACGGCAAAGTGTATGCCCTTGCCGTTTATAACATACTTTTCGGGAGTAGTTACTTCAGCGACTGCGTTTCTGTTTGTATATGTGTTGAATTTCTGCTTTATCTGGCTTTCCGTAAGGTCGCCCACACGAGTGGTTATTATACCCCTCATAGTGCCGTTATCTCTGAGTACCCTTGTGAGCATTCTTGTGTCAATGCCTTCAAGACCCATTATTTTGTGCTGCTTTAAAAAGCCGTCAAGATCCATTTCGCAGCGCCAGTTGTTGGGGTAGTCGCATTTTTCTTTAACTATAAAGCCTTTGAGGAAGGGCTTTCTGCTCTCCATATCGTCAAGGTTTATGCCGTAGTTGCCTATAAGAGGGAAGGTCATAACCACTATCTGACCTGCATAGGAGGGGTCTGTAAGGGTTTCCTGATAGCCTGTCATATTTGTTGTAAAAACGACCTCTCCCACGGTCTCCTTTATATAGCCGAAGGCCTTGCCCTCAAAGACTTGTCCGTTTTCCAAAATGAGAGCTGCCTTAACCGTCTTTTTTATCATCAGATACATCTCCTTAAATCATTTTTCATATCAAGGCAGGCTTGTCTTGCTGCCATAGCAAAGTTTCTTTCATCGTTATAGCATAATTTATATTCGTCCTTAAGGTGAGCTGCGATTATGCCTCTTGAAGAATTGACTATTGCGCCAATGCCGTCCTTAAAGCATACCGAAAGGTCTTCTGCTGTGCCGCCCTGTGCGCCGTAGCCCGGCACTAAGAAGAAGGTGTGAGGCATTATGGCGCGGAGTCTTTCCGCCTGCTCCTTATGGGTAGCGCCTACAACAGCGCCTACTGAGGAATAGCCGTAGCTGCCTATGAAGTCTTGTCCCCATTTTTCGATAAGAGCGCCAACGTGTTCGTATATAGGTCTGCCGTCGCAGATGAGATCCTGAAGCTCGCCGCTGTTGGGATTTGAGGTTTTTGCAAGTACAAAAACGCCTTTTTCGTATTCCTTGCAGTCCTTAAGGAAGGGGGTGATCGAGTCGGAGCCAAGATATGGGTTAAGTGTTATAAAATCATGAGGAAAGCCGGGGAATTTTTCGCCGTTTATCTCCGCACAGCCAAGGTGTCCGTCTGAGTAGGCTTCGCCTGTGGAGGCTATGTCGCTTCTCTTGATATCTCCTATTACTATAAGCCCCTTGAGCTTGGCATATTCAACAGTGCTTTCATATGCCTTTATGCCCTCTGTGCCATATCTTTCGTACATGGCTATCTGAGGCTTGACTGCGGGCACGATGTCATACACCGCATCAATTATCTTTTTGTTGAATTTAAGCATAGCCTTAGCTGCTGCTTTTTTGGTATTGCCGTATTTTGTAAAATACTTTTCCGTAATATAAGCGGGGATGTATGAAAGTCTTGGGTCAAGGCCTACTACCGTAGGGTTGCCTGTGGCATTTATTTTTTCAATAAGTCTGTCGATTATCATTATAGCCCTCCTTTTATCTCTTCATAAGCTTGCCGTCCTCAACGGACATTTCGCCGCCTACTATTGTATATAATATCTTTCCTTTAACGTGCATACCGCCAAAGGGAGTATTTTTTGCTTTAGACACCATATCTTCAACGTCAATTACATATTCGGCGTTTGGGTCTGCTATTGTTATGTCGGCTACAGAGCCTTCGCTTAAGTTTCCTTTATTTATACCCAATATCTTAGCGGGGTTAGCGCTCATTTTCTCTACAAGCTGATAAGGTGTTAAATATCCGCCCTCAACAAGCACGGTATTTGCAAGAGGGAAGGACGTCTCAAGCCCTATAATGCCGTTTAAAGCAAGCTGGAACTCGCAGTTTTTCTCGTCTGTGTGATGAGGTGCGTGGTCTGTTGAGATGACCTCTATAGTCCCGTCGGAAAGCGCCTGTCTTATGGCTTCTCTGTCACTCTTGGAGCGCAGCGGGGGAGCCATTTTATAGTTGGCATCATAATCGGTTATATCTTCGTCGCAAAGTGTGAAGTGGTGGGGCGTAGCCTCTGCCGTAACCTTAACGCCTCTCTCCTTAGCCTGTCTTATAAGCGTAACGGAGCCTGCTGTGCTTATATGGCAAAGGTGAATAGGGGTGTTTGTGCTTTGGGCAAGTATCATATCTCTTGCTACGATAACCTCTTCGCTGTCGTTGGATATGCCCGCAAGCCCCATAAAGGCTGCCCGCTCTCCTGCGTTCATCTGTCCCTTGCCCGTAAGTGAGGGGTCTTCGCAGTGGTCTAATATAGGCAGCTTAAACATAGAGGCATAGCGCATAGCATTTTTCATAAGCCCTGCATTAAGAACGCTTTTGCCGTCTTCGGAGAGGGCACATATACCTGCTTTTGACATTCTGCCTATGTCCGAAAGCTCCTCACCCTTCATGCCCTTTGAAATAGAGCCTATAGGCAGCACATTTACTATGCCTGCACGTTCGGCTTTAAGCTTTATAAATTCCACAACTATGTCATTGTCGCATACCGGCTCGGTGTTGGGCATACAGCAGACAGTTGTAAAGCCGCCCATAGCCGCCGCGCGAGAGCCCGTTCTGATAGTTTCCTTTCTTTCAAAGCCCGGTTCACGAAAATGCACGTGAAGGTCTATAAGCCCAGGCATTACCCATTTGCCTTGGGCATTTATAACCTTGTCGGCTTCTTCGTCTATAGACTTATCTACCTTGCTTATTTTGTCATCAACAACAAGTATGTCTAAAATTTCGTCCCTGTTATTTGCAGGGTCTATCACCCTGCCGCCTTTTATAAGAAGCTTCATAATATACCTCCTATCATAAATCGGGATTTGCCTCGTAAAGGAGCTTGAGAATAGCCATTCTTACGGCAACTCCGTTTTTGACCTGTATATTTATGACGGAATTTTTACCGTCGATTACGTTTGAAGTAAATTCCACGCCTCGGTTTACAGGCCCCGGGTGCATAACGAGGGCATCAGGCTTAGCGTACCTTAAAAGGTCGCTGTTTATGCCATAAAGTGTGGAATATTCTCTTGTGTTGGGGAAGGGCATATTCTTCTGTCTTTCAAACTGAACTCTCAGCCCCATAACAACGTCAGCATCTGCTATTGCGCCCTTTATGTCGCTTGTAACCTCTACGCCCAAGGCTCTCATACTGCCTGAAATAAGGGTAGAAGGCCCTGCAAGGGTCACTCTTGCGCCTAATTTTATAAGCCCAAAAGCGTTGCTTCTTGCCACTCTTGAATGGCTTATATCGCCTAATATGACTACTTTAAGCCCTTCAAAGCCTCCGAGATAGTCATATATGGTGTACATATCAAGAAGCGCCTGGGTGGGATGTTCGTTTGTTCCGTCACCTGCATTTATAACGCAGGCTCTTACATTTCTTGCAAGTACAGCCGCTGCCCCTGTCATCTGATGGCGAATTATCATAAATTTTACGCCCATTTTGTCTATGTTAAGCCCTGTGTCGATAAGGCTTTCACCCTTGCTCACACTGCTGGTAGACACGCCTAAGTCTTGCACTATGCCCCCAAGATAAGCGCCTGCAAGACAGAAGGATGTTTTTGTTCTTGTGGAGTTTTCGTAAAAAAGAGTTACTATGCTTGACTTGTTGAGGGTATGATCTCTGAGAGCCGGATTATCTATTCTTTTTTTCATGCTTCTTGCTTCGTCAAGAATTTCCATAATAGAGTCTTTGCTTAAATCTCTTAAGCCCAGCAGATCCTTTCCTTTAAACATATATGACTTCCCCCTTTGCAAAAAGGCATTAAAAAAGACATATAAACGAACAAATCATCTAAATGCCTTAAAAAAATTATTTATTGAACTAAAAGAAGAACCCAAAAATGTAAATTTTTCAATAGAACACGCCAAACATTTCATTTAAAGCCCTCCTTTGCATTGTTTATATATATACTACCAAAATTTTGTCGTTTTGTCAAGGTGAGAAGCCTTTAAAAAATTGCACAGCATTAAGGACAGAAGTTAAATATACTTGTGCATAATTATCAAACCACAAACTTAAGCAGAGCCCAACATCACCTTCGGATAATAAAAAAACCGCTTAAAATAAGCGGTTTGAGGAGTGCACCTTCAGGGACTCGAACCCTGGACCTTCTGATTAAGAGTCAGCTGCTCTACCAACTGAGCTAAAAGTGCATATCGTTTTCTTCAATCGACAATAGCTATAATATCACAAGGTATAATATTTGTCAAGTCCTTTTTGTAAAATTTTTAAAGTTTGAAATATGCTTTGCTATGAGTGATGGTTTTGAAAAAACAAGTCCCCCTGACATTTGTATTTGAGTCTTGAGGGGGACTTTTTTGCTTTAATCTTTTATGTTATTTTCAGGAGCTTTGCTTGCTCTTTTTCCGTCAAAGGCTTTTATGACTTCATCGCCGCTCATATTGTTGCAGCGGGCATATTCCAGCATAATAACGGTTTCTATAGTGTGTATTGCCTGTTTGTCAAGACAATTTTTGATTTCGTCTATATTCATGCCGGCAATATCCGAAATGAGCTGTTCGGTAGTGTTCATTTTTGTATTTCTGATGATGCTATATGGAAAAAGACCCGAATTTCTGATATGGTCGTGAGTTTCTTTGTTATTGTCAAATATGAATATCAAAGAAAGGTAAGTGTCCCAAGACATTTTTCTTCTGCCCGTTTCTATGGAAGAATAGGTCTGTCTTGAAACATCTATTATGCTTGCTAACTCATTCTGAGAAAGCCCAAGCTCAGAACGCAGCACAGGCAGCTCGTTTACCAAGCGGTATAAATAGGCGTCTTTGTCAAAGCTTGTTTTTTTGTTTTGTTTTGTCATTTGTTTGTCCCCCATCTTTTTGACTTAAATATTTACGTTATTACAGATAAAAACATAGTTGTTTTGATATATTTAAAACGGAATAATAATTTATTATAAATACCTATATTTAGGATATCATTTGTCATACATTTTGTCAATGTGTAATATTATGCCCCGAAGATGACAATATCCGATTTTTTTCGCGGGAACGGTGGAAAATGTTATATGGCTGAATGTTATGTAAAAAAATGCGACATATATTGGGGTAAAATACTTAAATTTAAAATTATTAAAAATTCTTAACGGCTTTTGTCAAAATATATATTTTTTCACTTGACACAAACGGGCAATTTATGATAAATAAAGTAAAAAGAGCTTAGTGATGGAGTGGAGGCTTTATTCCATTATTTATATTCCTCCCATTCCCTGTTACTACTTTCGATATTTTATAGTATAATTATTTAAAAGAGGGCTGATGGAACTTTATATGGCTTGTTAAAGCTTAAATATATATGCGAGGTGTCAAAAATGAGGGAATATAAAATCGTAATAAAGGAGGAAAAGCTGCCGACCAGGGTATTTTGCAATCGCTGCGGCAGGGAAATAAAAATAATACATCCCGAAAGCGGGGCTAATTATCTGTCGGTGGACAAGCTATGGGGTTATGGCAGCAGATTTGACGGTGAGGCACACAGCTTTGACCTCTGTGAGGACTGCTATGAGCTTATGATATCGGAGTTTAAAATTTCTCCTAAAAAGTTATAAAATTTATTAAAATCGGAAATAATTTCCGTAGAATATATTTTACGGGAGTTGATTTTATGAATTTGGGTCTGATACTTGTTATATCTCAGCTTATGTTTACGGCTGTTGCCATAATTTATTTTATGAGCGGTATAAAAAGCCACCGCTCGGGGGTAAAGACCATACGCCTTGGTTCTGAAAAGGAAAGACAAAAGCTTGCGGCTTTAAGAAAGATAAGTCTTACCGAACCTCTTTCGGAAAAGGCAAGACCAAAAAGAATAGATGAGATCGTGGGGCAGGAGCAGGGTATTGAAGCGCTGAGAGCAGCTCTTATAGGGGAGAACCCTCAGCACGTTCTGATATACGGTCCGCCGGGGGTGGGCAAAACAGCCGCGTCAAGACTTATACTGGAGGAGGCAAAACATTCGGCAGGCACGCCGTTTCGCTTTGATGCCCCATTTATAGAGCTTGACTCGTCCGTTTTGCAGTTTGACGAAAGAAGCATTGCCGACCCTCTTATGGGCTCGGTGCATGACCCTATTTATCAGGGGGCAGGGGCTTATGGACAGGCAGGTGTGCCAAAGCCTAAGCCCGGGGCTGTGACAAAAGCCCACGGGGGAGTGCTTTTTTTAGACGAGATAGGCGAGCTTCATCCCTATCAGCTCAACAGGCTTTTAAAGGTTTTGGAGGACAGAAAGGTTTTCCTTTCAAGCTCTTATTATTCGGAGAGCGACTCTAACATACCGCCGTATATACACGATGTTTTTCAAAACGGTTTGCCTGCGGATTTCAGGCTGATAGGGGCAACCACCAAAATGCCGTCGGAAATTCCCGAGGCGCTGAGAAGCAGATGCAGGGAGGTTTTCTTTAAGCCCTTAACTGCCGAACAGGTGAAAAGCATTGCCGTGAAAAGCTGCGACAAGGCAGGCTATGACTTTGAAAAGGAAGTGCCCGAGGTCGTTTCAGGGTATTGCGAAAACGGCAGAAAGACCGTTAGCATAATACAGACGGCGGCATCGGTAGCAAAGCTTGACGGCAGAAAGACAATTAAAACCGATGATATTAAGAAGGTGGCAGATTTCAGTCACTTTTTGCCTATATACAGAAGTCGGCTTACAAGCGGACGGGCAGGCTGTGTAAACGGACTTGCCGTAACAGGCGGCGGCTCAGGCTGTGTGCTGCCTGTAGAAGCCGTAGTAAGACCCGGCAGCGGCAGGCTGAATATAACCGGCGTAGTTGACAGGGAAGAAATAAACACGGGCAGCGGCAAAATGATAAGAAACGGCACGGCATACGTGTCGGCGCAAAACGCTGTCACTGTGCTTGAAAGCATATTTGGCATAAATACAGAGGAGTATGACTTTCATATAAATTTTCCCGGCGGTGTGCCCGTTGACGGACCGTCTGCGGGAGCGGCTATATTTTGCGCTATGTACTCTGCCATAACGGGCAAGCCCCTCAGGGAGAAAACCGTAATGACAGGAGAGCTTGGCATAAAGGGTGATGTTCTGCCTGTGGGAGGCATAGAAGAAAAGCTGACTGCGGGTTCAGTTGCAGGGGCAATGACGGGCATTATACCTAAAGGCTCATTTGAGGAAAAGTATAAAACCATTGTGCCTGAGCTTTTTGCGGTGGAAACAATAGAAGAGGTTGTAAATATTGTTTTTAATGAAAATGTGAAGGGTAAAATAGCATAAAAAACGGACGTTGTAATATAACCGTATTACAACGTCCGATTTTGTTTGGAAAATACTGATTAAATCATATAAAGCAGGTCTTTAATATTTTTCAATATCTACTTTATGAACATGACATTCTATGCCTAAGTTTTTGCTGCAAATTTCGTTGAATTGGCTGCAATTGTCGCTGCAGTAGAATACGTGCTTGCCGGGATTTTTGTCGCCTTCCATATTTTGGGAGGTTAAAAAGTCCTTCATTTTATGGGCTGTTTCTGCTGCGGGATCTACTATTTTTACATCCATACCCATATATTCGCCTATTGTTTTTTTAAGCAAGGGGTAGTGGGTGCAGCCTAAAATAAGTGAGTCTATGTTTTTGTCCTTAAGCTCCTTGAGATATGTTGCGGCTGTGAGCTTGGCAATATCGTTTTCCGTAAAGCCTTCCTCTGCCAAGGGCACAAATAGGGGGCAGGGTTTTTGGAATACTACAATGTTGTTCCTTTGCTCTTTAAGCCTTTCTTCATAGGCGTGGCTTTTTATGGTGGTTGCTGTGCCTATAACGCCGACTCTGTTAGATTTGGTTACCTTTAAGCAGCTTTCAACGCCCGGGTTTACAACCTCGATAATAGGTATGTCAAATTCGCTTTTCAGAATGTTATAGCAGTTGGAGCTGACCGTATTGCAGGCAATTATAATTGCCTTGACATTTTTGCTTATTAAAAAGCGCATTATCTGTCTGGAAAAATCTGTAACGGTTTCTTTTGATTTAGAGCCATAGGGAACTCTTGCGGTGTCTCCGAAATATATAGTGTCTTCAAGAGGCATTGCCTTTATTACCTCTCTTACCACAGTAAGTCCGCCCACGCCTGAATCAAATATGCCGATAGGTCTTGTGTCCATATTATCTCTCCTCACCCGGAAGCGCCGACTCGATAAGCCTGTCAACAAGCTCCGATTTGGTCATTCCCTCGTGCTCAAACAGCATTGGGTACATACTTATTGAAGTAAAGCCCGGAATTGTATTGATCTCGTTGAATATAATGCTGCCGTCTTCCTTTACAAAGAAGTCTACACGGGAAAGTCCTCTGCAATCAAGGGTTTTGTAAATTGTTGCTGCGTATTTTCTTATAGTTTCGGAGGTTTCTTCAGGGAGGTCGGCAGGTATTACCGTCTGCGACTGGGCGTTGTTATATTTAGCATCAAAGCTGTAAAATTCGTCGGCAGCCAATATTTCGCCAACGCCTGCTACCTGTATGTCGAGATTGCCCAAAACGGCCGTTTCTACCTCACGACCCTTTATAAATTCTTCAATGATTATAGTCTTGTCGTTTTCTGCTGCAAGAATAATACCTGCTCTTGCCTGCTCTCTGTTTTTTGCCTTAGTGACACCAACGGAAGAGCCTGCCCTTGAGGGCTTTATAAAGCAGGGATAGCCCAGCTTTTCTTCTATTTCATCAAGAGTAGTTTCGATTTTATCAAGCTCGTAGCTGTATGCCACAACATGCTTTGCCTGTGGAACATCTACAGATGAGATTATAATTTTTGTATAAGCCTTGTCCATAGATGCAGCTGATGATAAAACGCCGCAGCCAACGTAGGGTATGCCCGACATTTCAAAAAGACCCTGTATAGAGCCGTCTTCTCCGCCCTTGCCGTGCAAAACGGGGAAAATAACGTCTACGGGTATGCTCTTTATTTTGTCGCCTACTATTCTGAAAAAGCCCTTATGCTCTGTGCTGGGGCTTAAAATGCAGCTTACGGCATATTTCTCCCAGTTGCCGTTTATAATGTTGTCAACCGAGCCGTCATAAAGCTTCCATTCACCTGATTTTGTTATATAAATAGGTATTACCCTATATTTATCCTGTGGTATATTTCTCATTACAGTGGTTGCTGAAATTTTTGATATATCGTGTTCGGAGCTTTTGCCGCCGAAAATAACCGCCACAACCTTTTTGCTCATAATACATCCCTCTTTTCTTATTTCTATATAATAACTTTTTTGAGGCATAATGTCAACAACATTAATCCATTATATGCAAATAAGTGTCTTTTTTCTATATTTTATATATTTGGCCACGCCCTTTTTTTCATAACGAGTATGAAAAAAATGACGGACCACCGGGGGCCGAGGCGGGCGGGGCAGGAAAGCAAGGGGGAGAGCAGCCTGCTGCTCTCCCCCTTGCTTTCCTGCCCCGCCCGCCTCGGCTTGCAGACCGTGGGCTTATGGGATGATTTCTTCAAGCATGTCTTGCCATAGCTTTACACAGGCATCGCTTGGCATTCTCCAGTCGCCTCTGGGGCTTAAGGAAACGCTGCCCACCTTAGGACCATCGGGAATGGCTGAACGCTTATATTGCTGTGCAAAAAATCTTGAGTAGAATTTCTTAAGCCATTTGAGGATGGTTTCACCATTATATTTATCCTTATAGGCTGCGTGGGCAAGGTAAAATATTTTTTCGGGAGAAAAGCCCAGTCTCATCATATTATAGAGGAAGAAATCGTGAAGCTCATAAGGGCCTACAATATCCTCTGTTACCTGAGAAATTTCACCTGCCTTGTCAGGCGGCAAAAGCTCGGGAGATACGGGAGTATCCAATATATCATACAAAACCTCGCTTAATGGGGCGTTGCCCGAAAAATCAGCAAAATATTTTATAAGATATCTTATAAGGGTTTTGGGTATAGAGCAATTTACACCGTACATTGACATATGATCGCCGTTGTAGGTGGCAAAGCCAAGAGCCAGCTCGGAAAGATCACCTGTGCCTATTACAAAGCCGTTAAAGCGTGAGGCAAGATCCATAAGGACCTGTGTGCGCTCTCTTGCCTGAGAATTTTCGTATGTGAGGTCGCATACATTTATGTCGTGACCTATGTCGTTAAAATGACCCGTTACCGCATCTTTTATGTTTATTTCCATAAAGGTCGTACCGAGGGCATCGCAGAGCAGTTTTGCGTTTTTGTGAGTTCTTTCCGATGTGCCAAAGCAGGGCATGGTGACGGTGATTATACCCTTAGGGTCTAACCCTGCAAGCCTGAAGGCTTCCACTGTGATAAGCAGGGCGTGGGTAGAGTCAAGTCCGCCGGAAATACCTATTACAACATTTTTAACACCAATATGCTCAAGTCTTTTCTTAAGCCCCATAGCCTGAATTGATATAATTTCTTTACATCTTTCTTCACGCTTGTCCTCGTCACTTGGCACAAAGGGCATAGGATCGATAAACCTTATAAGGTCGTCATTTATAGGCGCTGTAAAGGGATAGCTTATTTGCTTGTAGCCTTCATATTCATTATAAAAAGAGGTATTTCTTCTTCTTTCGGTGTTTACAAGCTGCACGTCAACGTCGGAAATACAAAGTCCGCTTTCAAACAGCTTGCTTTCGTTTAAGAGCCTGCCATTTTCGCAGATAAGGCAGTGCCCTGAATATACCACGTCTGTAGTAGATTCGCCGCCCCCTGCGCAGGCATAGACATAACCCGAAATAAGCCTTGCAGACTGATTCTTAACAAGCTCTCGTCTGTACTGCGCCTTGCCTGTTATTTCGTTACCCGCCGAAGGGTTTAAAATTATGTTTGCGCCTGCAAGAGCGTGGTGTGATGATGGGGGAATTGCCGACCAAAGATCCTCGCATATTTCTACGCCTATGCAAACCTCTTCAAAGCCTTCGGGAGAGAATAAAAGTTTAGTTCCGAAGGGGACTGCCTCGCCTAAAATCTCTGTCATAACAGTCTCGGGGAAGGCACTTTCAAAATATCTTTTTTCGTAAAACTCATTATAGTTTGGTATATAGGTTTTAGGCACAAGCCCGAGAATTTTACCTCCGTATATAACGGCTGCCACATTGTAGAGCTTGTTTTTATATACATATGGAAGCCCCACAACAATAAGGGCTGAAATATCAGCGCAATTCTCAATGATTTTTTTAAGTCCCAAAAGTGCGCCGTCAAGAAGTGTTTTTTGTAAAAACAGATCGCCACAGGTATAGCCGGTAATTGAAAGCTCGGGAAATACCAAAGCCATAACGCCCTGTTTTTCGGCTTTTTTTGCAAGTTCTGTTATTTTATTTACATTAAAGTCTATGTCTGCCACTTTAACCTCAGGGCTTGCTGCCCCACATCTTAAATATCCGTATTTCATAGCCTTAGTCCCTTTCGATAACATTTTAATAACTTTATAACAAATTATATCACAAATTCTGTAATTTATCATCCTTTTTTTAAAAAAGTTGATATTTTGGGGGCAGAAAAAAACGCCGTCCTCCGAGCTTTTAAAGACAGCTCAAAGGTTTCGGCGTTTCTGCCCTGATTTTAATAAGCATTTTTAAATATATTTGTCAGATTGTCTTTAAGACCTGCCTTTTCTACGGCTTCTGAGGCTATTATGTCGCTTCTGCCCATTTCCTCTCCTTCATAATAATATATTATTTCTCCAAGCTTAGTGCCTTTTTCAAAAGGAGCGTTTATGTTTTCGGCAATTTCAAGCTTGCTTTCGGGCTTGGATTCCGTGCCCTTTTTTGCCGGCCAGGAAACCAGCTCCGCAACCTCCCCCGTGACGCTTTTTTTGACTCCCTTATACACAGGTATCTCGCCCACGCGCTTTCCCGGCTCTTCGCCTTTTACAATAATATAATTGCCAAAACCATAATCAAGAAGCTTCATCATTTCTCTAAATCTCACCTTAGGCTCAGGCGCAGCCATAATAACGCCTATAAGGTTAAGATCATTTTTGGTTGCAGAGCCAGAAAGGCAGTACAGCGCCTTGCTTGTAGAGCCTGTTTTCAGCCCCGTAGCCCCCTCATACCACTTTATGAGCTTGTTGGTATTTGTAAGCCCAAACTCCGAAGAGCCTTTGCTTGTGGTGTGAGTTATGGTGTCTTGCCATGTTGTGGTATAGTCCTTTATTTCAGGATATTTGTTCATAAGCTCACGGCTCATAAGGGCGATGTCATTTGCCGTGGTATAGTGGTTGTCAGAGTCAAGTCCGCAGGCGTTTTCAAAATGGGTGTTTGTCATGCCAAGCTCTTTGGCTCTTTCATTCATCATAGACACAAAGCCTTCTTCGCTTCCGCCGATTTTTTCTGCCATAGCCACAGCGGCATCATTTGCCGAGGCTATAGCTATAGACTTTGTAAGCGCCTGCACTGTCTGAGTTTCGAAGGGCTCAAGAAAAATTTGTGAGCCGCCCATGCTAGCGGCGTGCTCGCTTACGCTTACCTCGTCTTCCCACTTGAGTTTGCCGTCGGCAACAGCATCGTATATTAAAAGAAGGGTCATTATTTTAGTCACGCTGGCAGGGGGCAGCTTTTCATTTTCGTTTTGTCTGAAAAGCACCTTGCCCGAATTTTGCTCTATTAATATTGCCGATTTACAGTCTACACTAAAGTCGGCTGCATAAACATTTGTCACTGTAAACAGCAGGGCAATAAAAACACATATTGCTTTTTTTATCATATTTTACCTCCTATGTTTTAAAATTCACAAAAAATTCGCTATACCTTGTTTTTGGCAGCAAAATAGTCGGCTATGCCTATATATATTGCCCAGGCAATTTTTTTTTGATATTCTTCGGAGTTTAGCAGCTTGTTTTCATCGGGGTTAGATAAAAATCCGCACTCTACTATGACAGAGGGCTTTTTTTGATTTTTTAATATATAATAGCTGTTGTTTTCTTTGGTAACGCGTGTGTTTTCGCCCCCTGATAACTCCTTGAGCCTTGCCTGTATGAGATCGGCCAGCTGCTTTCCTTCTTCGGAAGCTACGGGATAAAACACCTGCGCCCCCTTTACATTATCCGCAGGATAAAAATTTTGGTGTATGCTTATCATAGCGTCTACCTCGTCGGAGTCTGCCAGCTTTCTTCTTAGCCTGAGGTCCTCTCTTTTGCTTTTTGCCAAAGCCTCGTCGTCATTTCTTGTCGTGCGCACGCTTGCTCCGCTCTGTTCAAGATATTTGCAAAGATAGCCTGAAATAATGAGATTTATCTCCTTTTCCTTATCGCCCTTTGAAACCACCTTTCCCGGGTCGTCGCCGCCGTGCCCGGGGTCTATAAGTATGACCTTTTTTTCAAGAGAAAACACCTCCCCCGAGGACGTACCAAGGGAATACCCAATACCTGCAAAAAGCAGGATCAGGTATATATATGTAAGTATTTTTATTTTGTGTGCGCCCCATATCTTTCTCATTACTCCGACCCCCGTTTGGTGAAAAAGTCCATAAAATTATAGTCGGCATATTCACTTCTCTGAGGTTTTTTGTGGGAAGCAAAACTAAAAAAGCCTTCGTCTATTTCGGGGAACACCTGTAAGTCCCAAGGTCTTTCCGCATTTACCAATGCCTCCGAGGCTTTAATGTGGGACAAGCTTGATAAGTCTATATATACTGCCCTTGTAAGTCTTTCGCATATTTTGCCTATAAAGGGCTTTGGTCGCTCTCCCTCTGCTGTTATATAAGACCTTGAGCCCGATCTGAAGAATATGTTTACCTTGTCGCCGGCTAAAAAAATAAGAGGGGAGTTTATCATATTCATATCTGCTGCCGACGATACCTCCGAAAAGCCCGAGGACGTTCTTTTTCTGAAAAGCAGGCGAGAAGAAAATACATTAGTCTGTACAGCTGCAAAATATATGCCTTCTCTGTTTCCCATTATGGCATAGTCGGTAAAAGCGCCTCCCGAAGAAAACACCGTATTCAGCGGACCTACCGACTGTCCCATTATTTCACGATAGCAAAGACTTAAACGGCGGTCGTTCTGAAAATAAGCCGCCACTCTTATATCTCCTATAGTGCATACCCTGTAAACATCGTTCCTTATTGCGAATACGGAGTCCATTTTAAGCGGCGCATTTTTTTGCTTGCCTAAAGACTGAAAATATATATCGTTGTTGCCCTTGCCGCCTTTGGGAACATTATATATAAGGTCAATAGATGCCTCGCTTATTTTTGCATCAAAATATATCGCGCTGCCCCCTGAGTTTGCCTTGTTTTCAAGTATGGTTCTTTTAATATAGCCTTCGCTGCCGCTTTTCACCATTATTACATTGCCGACGTTATCACGGCAAAATATGTATACCTCTTCACGGTCTGACAGACTTAATGTAAAGTCGCTTCTTACATTTTCGATAATTGTATTTTCATCTGACAAACCTTCGGCGCTTCGTTTTCTTGTCAGTATTTTGCCGGCTCTGTAATAATAAAAGCTTATGTTATTATCGGTTTTTATAATATATGTCATTTATTTCCGCCCTTGTTTTGTTTGTAATATTATATGAACGGGCATAAATAATATACTTGCGGTTTTGTTTGGCCTGATATATAATTATAGAAATAATAAACAGAGGTGATAAAATGGACGAGGATAAAATAAATAATGAAGAGGAAACTCAATATACTGACGAAATTATAGATCCCGAGGGTGATAAAATAGTTACATCCAAAAATAAATGGCACATAATTTTATATGTGGCAGTGTTTGTTTTGGCGTGCGCCGTTATAACCGTGGCTGCGTACACTCTTGCCTCGGCTTACCCTTATAAAAAACTGTCAAAAAGTCTTGAAAACACTATGGAAGATATATATGGCTTAAATACGGGAAGTATTGACGGCGAGGGGTTTAAAGAATTGGTGCTCGCCAAGCCTACAAATACAGAAATGAATTTTACTTATGCAGGAGAGAAGTCCTTTAGCTCGGAGCTTTTATGGGACTACGACCCCCTGAATAAAAAGGCAGCGGGAAGCTTAAAGGCAGACAATGACGGAACTAAGCTCAACCTTCTTGACTGCTATGCCGACACCGAAGGGCTTACTTTAAATTCTATGTTTTTGGGAGAGGACTATATCAAGATACCTTTGACGAATATTATATCAGGGTATAATTCTTCGGCGCTGTCTGAAATTTTGGGCAAAACCGACTCTGCTCAAGACTTTTCCATAGACCTTTTCAAGAGGGAAATTTTTGAAGAACCGTCCGCAAAAGAGCTTTTGAAGGAATATCTGTCTTCGGATAGCCTTGCCCTTGAAAATCTTAAAAATAATATAGAAGTATACCAAAATAACGAGAACGTTCCCGTTTTCGGGCAGAGCAATAAAACAGCCGCAAGCTATACCGTAAGCGTAGAGGGAATATATGTGGCAGATGTTATTGAAGAATTTATAGAATATGTAAAGGCACGGAATAATTCTAAGGCTGTTGCCGAAGAAATAACACCTATCATCAATTTTATAACAGGACTTGGAAATACCTCGGAGGAGGTAGATGAATTTCTGGATACTAACAGATATTCGGCTGCAACAGACCTTGCTAAGTCATTAAGCACTCAGACAGTAAACATAAGTGCTTATATATACAAAAACAAAATAGTAGGCGCTAATTGGGATTTTACCCTTAACGATATGGACTCCGTAAAGGATTGCTCCTTAAATATATCGACTACCAATGAAGGCTTCGGAAAGACCGCCAAGCTGATTTTTACCTGCGGCGACAGCGAAACAAAGCTTGACTATGACATTTCCCGAAATGAGATGAATTTTGATTATGAGAAAAGTGAAACATTGTTTGAAGCCAACTATAAAACCACGGTGAATTTCAAGCTTGATGACAAGTCAAATTACAGCTTAACGGCAGATATATCAAATAATGATAATGCAGATGATACCGTAAAGCTGACATCTGAAGGAACTCTTATCGCAGGTGCAGACGGCTTAGCGATCTCATCGGAAAGCACACAGTTTAAAGAGGGAACAAGCGACCCTCGCCATATTACATTCGATTTAAACGTAGAGCCTCTCGCACAGGAGATAACCGCTTCTGAAGCCTCGGCAAAGTCACTTTTTGATATGACCAAGGAGGAACTTGCCGATAAGCTCAGATATATCTATGCCACTATGGAATCGTTAGAAGCCGATAATTAAGAGCAGCCACATACCCGCATGCTATCGACACCACTATATTAAACCTTTAGCCACAGCGGCATCGGTCCACCTGAAAAACTATCGGCACCACTTTATTAAACCTTTGCCACAGCGGCTCTGGACCCCCTGAAAAACTATCGGTACCACCTTATAAAACCTTTGCCACGGCGGCAATGGAGTAGGGTGGGCGGGTGGGGTCTTTTGGAATTGCGTATCCATAAGGCAAAAGCCGACAAGTTTAGGATTTGAAAAACGCCCCGGGAAAAACAGAACCGGGGCAAAAAATATGCGGCGAAAACCACTATATTAAGGTATGGAGTAAACTTTGCAATAAGAAAAAGGGTGGGTGGGGTTTTTAAGGATTGCGTACCCATAAGGCAAAAGCCGACAAGTTTAGGATTTGAAAACGCCCCGGGAAAAACAGAACCGGGGCAAATAATATGCGGCGAAAACCACTATATTAAGGTATGGAGTAAACTTTGCAATAAGAAAAAGGGCGGGTGGGGTCTTTAAGGATTGCGTATCCATAAGGCAAAAGCCAACAAGTTAAGGATCTGAAAAACGCCCCTGAATTGGCTCTGCCAATTCAGGGGCGATTGTTTGTTTATTATGTCAGGTCTTCCTTGTTGCGGCTTATGGGCAGTTTTATAATTATCTTAAATTTGTCATCTGTTTTATCAAGCTCCAGCTTGCCGCCGTGCTTTGTAATTATTTTGTCGCATACGGTAAGACCTATGTTTGTGCTTTCAACCTGGGCTCGGTTTTTCTTTATGCCGTTTGTAAAGCTGAATATAAGTTGTCTTGAATTGTTGAATACATTTATGACAACAGGTTTTTCTTTGTCGGCATATTTTGTTATGTTTGAAAATACGTTGTCAAAAACACGTCTTATATATTGTATGTCCATAGATATATAATAGTCTTTGCCCTTGTCCTGAGAATAATCTAAGGTAAAGCCTTTTTCACTCAGTGTAAACAGATAATCCTCCATAAGCTCGCTGAATACATTTTTATTATATATCTCTTTGTGCAGTACATCGTCATTCATATTGAAGGTGAGAAAATACTCAAATATCTTGTCTGAAAGCTGTTTTATCTGATATGCCTTTTCAAGACTCTTTTCTGTGTACATTTCTCTTGCTTCTTCATTCTTATACTTCTTTCCCGTAAGTATTTCCAGATAGCCTATAAGAATGGTAAGAGGGGTTCTCAGGTCGTGGCTCATAGTCATTACAAGGTGGTGTCCCGACTCTATAAGGGCGTTTTCCTTTTCATATCTTTTGACTATAGAGGCTCTCATTTCCTCCATCAGCCCCGCAAGAACTCCCAGTCCGCCGCCTCTTTTTACGGTTATCTCATGGTTTACGTTGCCCTCCATAATTATGCTCGCATCATTTTCAAGCACAGAATAATAATGAGTAAGCCTTATGAAGGATATAAGAATAATTGCCAGCATTACCAAAAAGCAAAGCAAAAATTGCAGCTGAGAATATAAAAATCTTGCCCTCATATCGGCAAAATAAACACAGTCTACATACGCGTCTTTGTCTGCAAAGGATACTGTAAACCTGGGCTGATAGCCTGAAGGGGAGAAATCTTTATCTCTGTCTAATATTGATTTTTCCGTTCCCCATGCCGAGTCATATACTACCTCACCGTTGTCATATATAATAAGAAGTATATTATTTCTGTCGTTTACCCAGTCATCCACCTTTTCAATATCGGTTGTGGCTATATTATTTTTTGTAACATACTCCTGAAAGCTGCTTACTTCCTTTTTGGTAGTTTCCAGCACATAGTCGTGATCTCTGTATTTTTCGCCTATGACTAAATTTTCTATAAGCAAAAGAAAGCAGAAAAGCCCCATGGCGCATAACAGTGAAAATATAATAACGGCAACATAGCCTCTTTTTCTTCCTTGTTTTATAAACTTATTCAATTCTGTAACCTCTTCCCCATACTGTCTTTATATATCTGGGATTTTGCGGGTCTTTTTCAATTTTAGACCTCAGCTTTCTTATATGAACAGTTACCGTATTGCTTGCAGAATATACATACATCTCATTCCATACAGATTCGTATATATTCTCGTTTGTAAATATCTTCTTCCTGTTTGAAGCAAGAAGCAAAAGTATGTGATATTCTATGTCTGTAAGTATGACCTCGTTTCCTCCTACAGTTACGGAGTTTTTCTCTTTGTCAATTACGAGGTCGTCAATTTTTATGACTGAGTCTGAGGGGTCATCTCCTGCGTTTCCATAAACGTAATATCTTCTTAACAGCGCCTTTACTCTTGCCACTATTTCAGAAAACGAAAACGGCTTTACCATATAGTCGTCGCCGCCTAAGCAAAAGCCCATTGTTTTGTCGGAGTCTTCTGTTTTTGCAGTGAGAAAGAGTATGGGCACCATTGTCTTTTCTCTTATTTCAACACATGCTTTATAGCCGTCTTTAACCGGCATCATAACATCCAGAATAATGAGAGATATGCTTTCGTCTGCCTTTTTTATGGCATCATCGCCGTTTATGGCTTCAACTACGTTATAGCCTTCGCTCTCTAACAGGACTCTCAGAACTTCTCTTATTTCCGGATTATCGTCTGCAATAAGTATAGTATAGTTTTTTTCCATAATGCTTACCCTCCGAAAAAAGGCGGGATGTACGGTTTTTATAACATCCCGCCCGCAAAAATTATCCTAACAAATTGGGATTATTATACTGAGCCGCCAAGAGATGGTGTTGATTTTCGTTTTCTCTTATTTTATTATTAAGGTCCTTTACGTTATAACGGTATGTGTCAAGCTGAAGCTGTGTTATCTGACCGAGCTGAAATTGCTTTTCATATACGTTCATAGTGTTGTTAAGAGTTGTGAGCTGATCTGTAAGGCTCTTATGATTTTTCTCAAGCACTGTTATATTGTTGTAAAGCGTCTTTTCGGCTGCTTCATACTGCAGCTTTGTGTCGTTAAGTGTGCTTGTTGCTGTGAAAAGGGCAGCCTGCTTCTGAAGTCTTGTGTCGGCAGAGTAAAGATCGGAGTGAAGGTCTAACTCATACTGCGCTACTTCTACATTATTTTCAAGAAGTCTTATGTTTAAATTGGTTGAAGATGTGGCGGTAGCTACCTGCTTATCTAAAGAAGTAGGGTCGATTTCCGCATATTCCCAGTCGGTTATCTCTATAGGATATATAGCAGCTACATTATATTCACACAGAGTATTAAGTGCTGCATATTTGCTCTCTAAGGTGGTTTCGAGAGCGGACTTTCCCGTTACAACGGCATTATAATTGTCTACCGCTGTGTCATAGGCTGTCTGACTAAGCACACCAAGCTCGTACTGTTTTTTGGAGATCTCAAGATTTCTCTTTGCCAGGTCTAAATTTTCGTCATATATGGCAAGACTGTTCTGTGCTGCCTCTATGTCGGCAAAATAGCCCTCAATGGTGTGTCTTATCTGTTCCTTTGTTACGTCTTCTTTATATTTATACGACTGTATCTGAAGTGTAAGCTGCTTTTTGCTTACCGCGTATGCTACATCCTGTACAAATGAGTTAGTCATAACATTTGAGTCAAAAGTAACGTCATCAAGAGTTTCCTGCGCTACGTCAATGCTGTCCTGAAGGGTCTTAAGTGACGAGCTTACATTTATGGCTCTCTCATAAGCCATATCAACTGTCATAGCCTGACCCTCCGCAAGTTTTGGCATTACTCCCGTGCCAACGCCTGTCACACTTGTTACCGTTCTTGGAGCGGAAGCGTCTATGCCTATATTATATTTTGTTGTTTTGGCATATGCTGCCTGTGAAAATGTTGCCGAAGCCATAATTGCCGCCGCAAAGAGGGCAAGGGCTCTTTTACCTTTTTTCATAATAAAACCTCCTTAACCGGGATAATTCTGCTGTTTTTCGTTATATTCCTTAATTGCTCTTGAATACTTATCATCCAAAGCATCGGCGTATGGTGAAAACTTGGCTGTTATCCTTCTGAGCTTTCTGAGTATACTGTCTACCAGCGAATATACAACAGGTATAAACACAAGTGTAACAAGTGTAGACACCGAAAGACCGAATATGATAGTCACACCCATTGCCTGCTGACTTTCCATACCCTCCGAAAGAGCAAGCGCCATAGGCACCATACCTAAAACGGTGGTCAGGGTAGTCATAAGAATGGGGCGCAGTCTTGATCTTCCCGCTTCTACAAGAGCATCATAGCAGGTCATGCCGTGATAAAGTCGTCTTTGGTTGGTGTAGTCTACAAGTACGATGGCGTTGTTTACAACCATACCTACAAGCATTATGAAGCCCATAAAGGCATATGAGGTAATGCTGAGTCTTGTTATAAACAGACCAAGCATACCGCCCGTAATTGAAAGGGGCATTGAAAACATAACTATCGTAGGCTGAATAAGGGACTCAAACTGAGAAGCCATTATCATAAATACAAGAAGTATAGCCACCAATAATACTATAAAGAGCTGTCCGAATGCCTCGTCCATATATTCCTGAAGTCCGCCAAATTCGTATGTATAATTGTCGGGGAATACATAGTCGTCAAGCTTCTCCTGAATAAGCTCCTGAACCGCAGCCGTGTCCTTTCCTGTTATAGTACCGCTTATTGTGACGTAGCGCTGCTGGTTACGTCTGTTTATGGTTGTTGCCGTTTCGGTTGTTTCCACACGGGCAATCTCGGTAAGAGGAATGTCTGCCCCCACAGAGGTGGGTATTGTCATGGAATAGAGGTCTTTCACATATTCAACCTTGTCTTCGGGGTACATTACCCTTATGTCTGTTTCTGTTCCGTCAACCTTAAGGGTAGAGCCTACATTACCTGTGTTTGACGCATTGATTGCGGAGGCTACGGAGGCTGAGCTTATGCCGTATGAAGATGCCTTTGCTCTGTCTAAGATTACATCAACCTGAAGGTTTGCGTCATCAAGTGAGCTTTGCACATCGTATGCGCCGTCTATTGTATTTATTTTTTCTATAAGCTCGTCACATATTGTGCGCAGGGTGTCGGTGTCGGCACCGTTTATGTTAAGTGAGAAAGAGCCGCTGCCGCCGAAGGAGCCCATAGCCATATTGCCTTCGGAGACGGTTATTTCCGCGCCGGCAATATTCTTTACCTGCTCTTTCAGTGTTTCTACAATTTCTTCCGAGCTTCTGTCACGCTCGTCTGAGGAAACAAGGTTTATCATCATCATTATGTTTGAACCGCCGACCATAGCGAAGGAGTTTTTGGTTTCCGGAATTTCTCCTATGGCGTCGGTTATTTCTTCAAGTATGCCATAGCTGTAGTCATAGTCATAGCCCTCAGGCACTCTTGCGCTTATTGTAATGCTGCCCTCGTCGGAACGTCCCATAAGGTCCATACCGAGGGTCGTGCCTGAAAGAAGTGTAAGCACGAATATTGCAATAACTACGCCTACGGTTATAAATCTGTGGGTGAGGCATACGCCTACAAGGTGGCTGTAGGCATGGTCTAATTTTTCAAGTCTTGCTGTGAGCTTATCGCCTATTTTATTGAATATAGTGTACTTTTTCGGGCGGACTCTCTCTCTGTCTTCGTTTGCCATAAGAAGGGCGCACGCTGTAGGAACAAAGGAGACAGACACTACATAAGAAGCAAGAAGTGCCACGCAGATGGTAACGGATAAGTCTTTAAGCATCTGACCCATTGTGCCCTGTATAAACAGCATGGGCGCAAATACTGCCACCGTGGTAAGAGTAGACGCAAAGACTGCAAGAGATACCTCCCTGGTTCCCTCATAGGCAGAATCCTTTGCCGAATAGCCTTTCGCCCTGAAGTTATATATGTTTTCAAGTACAACCACAGAGTTGTCTACCAGCATACCTATACCGATAACTATACCGCCCATTGATACCATGTTCATTGTCATGCCTAAAACATACATAACTCCGAAGGTAGCCATAATAGATGTAGGTATAGACACACCTATAACAAGTGACGACTTCCAGTTCTGAAGGAAGAAAAGAAGTACGAGCATAGCTATAAAGGCTGCCTGAAAAGCAGTATTTACTACGTTATGTATAGAGTTTTTGATGTAGTCCGATGTGGTGGAGAGAAGGGTGAAGTGCATATTGGGGTGATCCTGTTCCAGCTCTTCGATCGTTTCCAAAAGCCTGTCGGAAATTTCAACAAGATTTCCGTCAGAAGCAAGAGAAACCTCTATGTTTACACCTTCGACTCCGTTTATAATAGAAATTCTTTCCTGGTCAAGCTCTACCTCTTCCACAGATGTTGCGATATCTTTAAGAAGAAGTCCGTGACCCTCTTTTGTGGGTATGTAAATGTTTTTTATGTCCTCTACGTCTTTAAAGGAGCCCGCAACACGCATTGTCATATCCTGAGAGCCCTGTTTGAGCTGTCCTGCGGCTATATCCTGGTTTTCCGCTGAAATAGCCTGAGAAATTGAGGAGATCGAAAGACCGTAGCTGCTTATTTTTTCAGGGTCTAAAACAACCTGAATTTCCTTGTCAACACCGCCGTTAAGAGAAACGGAGGCTACGCCTTCCAGTCTTTCAAAGTAGTTTGTTATGTTTTCGTCAACATAGTCATATAGGGTGGCTATGTCCATATTGTCTGATGTGACGCCTATGTTAAAGGATTCTGCGTCTAAATCCATTTTCAGAATGGAAGGATCGTCAACGTCATCGGGCAGCGACCATCTGACCCTGTCCATTTTTTCTCGCATATCGTTTACCGCTTCGTCAAGGTTTGTTCCGTCCACAAATGTAACGGCAACGAAGGACATACCCGTGGAGGAACGGGAAACAAGTTCGTCCACGCCTGTAAGGGTGGCGAGAGATTCTTCAATGGGTTTGGTTACGAGTTCTTCCACTTCCTCAGGGCCTGCGCCGTTATAGGTTGTCATAACAAGGGCAACAGGCAGGTCAATCTCCGGGGAGTATGCAAGCTCTAAGTTACTGTAAGCCACAAAGCCCAATATAAGAACCATAAGCACTATCATACAGGTGGTTACGGGTCTTTTAATAGCACTTTTTGTCATGAAGCCTTACCCTCCCTGTCTTTTTTGTCTGCGGGAGCTTTTTCGCCCTCAGATGAGCTTTCTTCCTTGGGTTTTTCCACAATGTCTTCGCCGTTTATACTTACAACATTGAGAGAGTCGCCGTCTGAAAGATAGGTTTGTCCCTTTGTGACAACAAGGTCGTCGGCTGAAATGCCGCTTGTTATTTCTATTTCATTACCGCCGTCAACGCCTATAGCCACCTGCGTTTTTACTGCCTTATCGCCCTCAGCCACGAATACATAATATTCGCCGTCATCGTTTAAAACGCAGTCTCTTGAAAGAACAAGAGCATCAGTGCTTATTTCCTTATTAAATGCTACCTTTGCGCTCATGCCTGATTTAAGCTTTCCGTCGGAGTTGTCTATGTTTAATTTTACGGTGTATGTGCCGTCTGTGTTTGCTCCGGGAGCTATTTCGGAAACATAGCCCGTAAATGTGGAGGATAATGTAGAAACTGTTATTTCTGCCTCAGAGCCTACGGAAAGTGCCGAAATTATCTGCTCGGAAGCATTTACCTCTACATCCACCGTACTCTGGTCTATGATAACAAAGGGTGTGCCCCCTGCAAGAGTAGCGCCTGCCGTTACGTTACATTCAAGCACGGTGCCCGATATAGGGCTTTTGACCGTAGCATCGGCGAGGTTTTTCTTTGCCGACTCTAAGGCTATAGAGGCTGAGTTTACAGCGTTCTGAGCTGTTTCTTTATTGTCGTTTATGGTCTGATTTACAAGTATGTTATAGTTGTTCTGTGCCTGAGAAAGAGCTTCCTCGGCTGATTTAAGACCAACTGAAGCATTGTTGTAATTGTTCTGCGCCTGAGTAAGGGCGTTTTCGTAGTTGGTAAGAGCATCCTGAGAAATGCCGCCTACGTCGAAAAGCTGCTTGTTTGTGTCGTAGTCGCTCTGTGCCTTGTTAAGATTTACCTGTGCCGAGTCAAGAGCCGTCTTTGCGTTTTCTACTGAGTTTTCACAATTTGTGATAGCATTTTGAAGACTGCTTATCTGACTTTGGGTGGCGCCGCCGTTTACCTGCTTAAGAGCAGTCTGTGCCGATGTAAGCCCTGCCTGAGCGGACTTAACTGAATTCTGAAGGCTTGCCGTATCCATCTGGAAGAGTGTTGCCCCTGCGGAAACATAGTCGCCCACGTCATAATATACAGCGCTTACCTTGCCGGGCACTGTGCTTGTTACGTCTACCTGCTGGTGGGGCGCAATGGTTCCCGAATATGTATATTGATTTTTAATAGTGCCTGTTGTTGGGTTTTCAACATATACAGAGGTTGCTTTCTGCTGCTCCGCTTCACCCTCAGGCGCTCCCTTGGGTCCGCCTTTTTTTCCTCCGCAGCCTACGACCATTACACCTATAAGGCAAACAGCCGCGGCTCTATACAAATGTTTCATTATTGCTCCTCCTTTATTTGCAATTAATTAAAAAACTCTTTATATATTATTACACTATATTATTAATAATCAATAGTTTAATTTATGAAATTTTATTAAAATTTCCCCGAGGCTTGGAGGCGATGGGGGAGGGGTAAAATATATTAATTTTTTTCTTGACAAATCAAAGATATGTTGTATAATAGTAAATGGTTGGTTTTCAGCCGGCGGGGCGTAGCGTAGCTTGGTAGCGCGCCTGAATGGGGTTCAGGAGGTCGCAAGTTCAAATCTTGTCGCCCCGACTTTTATAAGACTTGCTTTTATTGGCAGGTCTTTTTTGATTATACGGAGGTATTTTTATGGAACACATACATAAGCATATAATGCCTGACGGCTCGGAGCATTATCACACTCACAAATCTACAAAGGCTGTACTTAACAGGCTGTCTAAAATAATAGGCCACTTAGAGTCAGTTAAAAAAATGGTGGAAAACGGCAAGGACTGCAGCGACGTGCTTATACAGCTTTCTGCGGTAGACTCTGCCGTTCGCTCTGTCAGCAGAGTTATTATTAAGGATCATTTGGAAAACTGTATAGTAGATGCCATAAAATCGGGAGATACAAATGCCCTTACAGAGCTTGAAGAGGCTATAGATAAATTTTTGAAATAATGAATATTTATTTGTCTATATATTTTATATTGTAAAACAGGTTTTTTTACCTTTTGCTTCAAATGTTGACAAAGCCCTCCGTAATGTGATAATATAATATATAATAATTAATGTAGAAAAGGGGGCGCTTGAATGTCAGAAGTAAAGCCGGAAGTAAAGGAAACAAATACGGGCAAGGATAAGCCGAAAAAACTTACGTTTGAAGTCCTTAAAAGAAAAAGAAGACTTGTTATTAATTTTATTTTATTTTTTGTAGTCGCTGTTATCTATCTTACTTTTGCTCTTGGCCGCTTATATTTTGCGGAGAAAAAAATAGATAATAAGTGGGAACACTGGCAGCACTATGACACTCCCGAAAATTTGGCAGAGCTTGAAAGAAGAAGCGTAAACGCCACACACGTTACTGTGGGTACATATTTTGAAAATATAAGGGAGCTCAATATTAAAAATTCCACCTTCAGAGTTGAAATGATGGTATGGTTTAAATGGAAGGGCGACCCGGACCTTGATATGATAAACCATATAAGAATATATAGGGGCACCATAAATAAATTTACCGTGACAGAAGAATATACAAACGGTGATGAGCACTATCAGAGAGGATCTCTTGACGTGACCATAAACGAAAGCTTTGACACAACAAGATTCCCTCTTGGCACATATCCTCTTAAGGTATATATAGAGCCTACATATTCTATAGACAGAGTGAGATTTTACGCAGACGGTCAGAGCGATATCAACGAAGCCTTAGACCTTGCGGGCTATTCTCTTATGAGATATGACACAGGCATACACTATGTTGTATACGAAACAAACTATGGCAACCCATCCATCAAAGACGGAAACATAATGAATACAGAGCTTCTTACAAGGCTTGAAATAAAGAGAAACGGCATGGGCACTTATGCTAAATGCTTTATAGCTCTTATAGGTACTCTTACTTGGATATTTATAGTTATGTTTATAAATACCAACCATAGGGTAGACCCCTTAAGCATGATACCTGCTGCTCTTTTCGGTACGGTAACAAACATTACCATAGGCGCAAATATGCTTCCTGATACTCTTGGCTTAGGTCTTCTGGAGTTTGTAAATATGTGGGGCGTTATGACCATTATAGGCGGCACTATAACCGTTATAAACGTCAACAGAATAAGAAACAAATGGGAAGACAAAGACTATGCCACACTTTACGGCAGGGTAATGTTTGCCGAAATACTTTTCTTTACCCTCTTAGGTCATATATTGATGCCTTTTATGGCATATCACTTTTAATTAAGGAGAAAAATTATGCGTTTTGCTATATATAAAATGGTTGAAAAGTCAGCCGCTGACGACAAAAAGGGCAAAATTTATGACTATTTTATATGCCTTGTGGCGTTTATAAGTATAATACCGCTTATGTTTAAAACCCACTATCCGATATTTTCCTATATCGAAACGGTGTCGGTTTACATAATTTTTGCAGACTATGTTTTCAGATGGATAACGGCAGACTATAAGCTAAAAAAAGGCAGATGGAGCTTTGTGCTCTACCCCATAACCCTATTTGCCATTATAGACATTCTGTCTATACTGCCTACCATGGGGCTTTTGGGACAGGGCTTTATGATACTCCGTATGTTCAGAATATTTAAGATATTCCACTATTCAAAGAGCTTAAACTATATATCAAATGCAATTTTAAAGGAGAAAAACACACTTTATTCCGTTCTGATATTGGCTCTTGGCTATATATTTTTGTCAGCCCTTATTATGTTTTCATACGAGCCTGATACCTTCAACAACTTTTTCGGTGCTCTTTATTGGGCGACTACCGCTCTAACCACAGTAGGCTATGGCGACATATACCCAACCACCGATGTGGGCAGGTTTATAAGTATGATATCTTCTCTTTTCGGAATTGCTGTTATTGCGCTTCCTGCGGGTATTATTACTGCCAGCTTTGTTGACCAGATAGACATGGAGAGAAAGAATGCAGAGGAAGAAGGAAGGGCTGAAGACGGCAAGTCTGAAATAGACAGAATAATCGAAAAAAGAATGGAGGCTGAGCATGATGAATAAAAAATCGCGCTATATATTTATAATGATATTGGGCATTATTATGAATCAGGGCTTAAGCCTGTTTTCCGATAAATTTCCCGTATGGCTCGACACCAGCGGAACAGCGCTGGCAGCTCTTGCCTTAGAGCCTGCCGCAGGGCTTTTGGTGGGGCTTGTAGACAACTTTTTAATAGCCATATTTAAAAACGGGTCAGGCTCTCTTTTGTACTACTGCGTAAGCGCTTCGGTGGCGATTATTGTAGGCGTTATTATGCGAGACAGAGAGGGCAGGATAAGATGGCAGAGGATATTTGCCGTTATACCTCTTATAATAATAGTTTCTACTATACTTTCATCTGTACTCACACTGTGGTATAGCGGGGGAATATCAACAAATAAATTTGAGCTTGAATATTATTATTATTTCATCTCAATGGGTTTACACCCATATATCTCTTGTGCCCTTGGCATAGGCGTTATAAAAGTATACGATACTATTGTGACGGCAGTTATTGTAGCTTTGGTATATATGCTTATACCTAAAACAATGAAAAATGTTATATTAAAGGAAGAACAAAAAGAGGGGCTGTAAGTCCCTTTTTTATTATACCCTTGCGCCCTGTTTGGGCTTGCGGCAGACTTGTATTAGTAAAGACCTAAATTATTAACAAAAATAGCTTGACAAATATGGGGGTTTTTAATATAATAGCTTATGGACTGTTTTTTCCATCTATAGGAGTGGTGTATATGCTTATTAATATAGATGAGCTTTTGGCAGGCGAAGAAAGGGAGCTTGAATTTAAAGAAAACATAGAGATACCTAAGGTATATTCAAAGTTTACTTCAGTTCCCGTTGTTGTTAAGGGCAAGATTTCAAAAGTCGGCGATGACTTTCGGTTTGAGGGAAATGTAAGTGCAGATCTTCACCTTGTTTGTGATTCGTGCCTTACTGAATTTTCCAAAACGATTGATTTTCCTGTGTTTGGGATTTTCAAAAGGGAAACGGATGACGAGGAAGATTATATTATTTCCGATAATGTCATAGACTTAAGCAGCATGGTTTTAACAGAGCTTTTGCTTAACTTCCCTATGAGAAATATATGCAGGGAGGATTGTAAGGGTCTGTGTATCAAATGCGGACATAACCTTAACATAAGCGACTGCGGCTGTGACAGAACCGTCAGAAATCCCGAATTTGAAAAGCTAAGATCTTTATTTGATCAGGAGGTGTAAAGAAATGTCAATTTGTCCAAAAGGCAGAATGTCTAAGTCAAAGAGAAACAAAAGAAAGGCGCAGAGCTGGAAGATAGTTACTCCTACACTTGTAACATGCAGCCAGTGCGGCGAACTTATGCAGCCTCACAGAGCATGCAGAAAATGCGGCGCTTATAACAGAAAGACTGTTATTGCAATCGAAGATTGATATAAAAATTAGAGGGGCTGTCTTCGGTCCCCTGTTTTTATGTGGAAACCTTTTATAAGGGTGATATAATTATGGATAAAATCAAAATTGCTGTTGACTGTATGGGCGGCGACAATGCTCCCGGTGAGATCGTCAAGGGCTGTATAGAAGCCCTCAAGACCCACGATGATATACTCATTCTTGTGGGAAAGAACGACGTTATAAACAAGGAGCTTTCCGCCTACAGCTATGATAAAAACAGAATAGAGATCGTTGATGCCAAAGAGGTGATATCAACAGACGAAGTGCCTACAGTAGCCATAAGAAAAAAGAAAAATTCTTCTATGGTGGTAGGGCTTAATCTGGTGAAGGAGGGCAAGGCTTCTGCCTTTATTTCTGCCGGTAATACAGGTGCACTGCTTACAGGAGCAACTTTTATTATAGGTAGGTTAAAGGGAGTTGAAAGACCTGCTCTTGCCGCCTACATACCTACGGAAAAGGGTCCGTCCCTTCTTTTGGACGTAGGAGCAAATGCAGACTGCAAGCCTTCTTATCTTGTTCAGTTTGCTCACATGGGCGCTATATATTATGAAAATATTATGGGTAAAGAAAATCCCAGTGTAGGCATCGTAAATATAGGGCTTGAAGAAGAAAAGGGAAATCAGCTTACGAAAGAGGCTTATCAGCTTCTTAAGGAAACTGACCTTAACTTCATAGGCAATGCCGAGGCAAGAGATATTATGGCAAATGTAGCCGATGTTATTGTCTGCGACGGTTTTGTGGGAAATATACTTCTCAAGTCCGGAGAGGGCATTACAGCATCACTGTTCAGGCTTATTAAGGGAGCTATTATGAAGAGCATAGTTTCTAAAATAGGGGCTTTGCTTTGTGTAGGATCTCTTAAGGAGCTTGTGAAAAGCATGGACTATTCAAATGCCAACGGAGCGCCTTTTTTAGGGCTTAATTCTCTTGTTGTAAAGGCCCACGGCTCATCCAACGCAAGAGATATTGTAGGGGCTGTGAGTCAATGCCGTTCCTTTATTGAAAAGGATATTGTAAACAAAATTAAAGAAAAAATGTAAAAATTTATAAATTTTTTAAATTAGGGCTTGCTAAATATATAATTATTTAGTATAGTATAAGTGTAATAACTTGAATTATTTAAGGAGGAACTAATAATGGAATTTGATAAGGTAAAAGAAATTATTGCAGAACAGATGGGCGTTAGCGAAGACGAGATCACTTTAGAAACATCTTTTGCAGATGATCTTGATGCAGATTCATTAGACATTTTCCAGATCATTTCTGAACTTGAAGATGCTTTTGAGATAGAATTCGCAAACGAGGATGCTGAAAATATTAAGACGGTAGGAGATGCTGTTGAATATATTAAGGCTGCAAAAGAATAATAACTAACGGGGGAACGTACAGATACGTTCCTTCTTTATTATTCAAGATTTTAAAATTAACGCCCTCAGCTTCAACCCGTACTTACGAAGCCGAGATAATAAAAACCAAACAGATTTAACTATTCAGACATCAGATGTGCCTGCTGCCGGAATAGTTATGTCTGTTTATATTTGGAGAGGTGAAGCTAATGAAGCAAATCATGGGATATACCTTTAAAAATGAATATTATATCGAAACGGCGCTTACCCATAGCTCCTATGCCCATGAAATGAATATGTCAAGCTTAAATAACAACGAACGGCAGGAATTTTTGGGAGATGCTGTGTTGGAGCTGGTTATAAGCAATTATATATTCAATAAATATACAGATATGCCCGAAGGAGAAATGACAAAACTGAGAGCCAGTATAGTCTGCGAAGATACTCTTTCAAAGGCAGCCACCGAGATAGGGCTTGGTCAGCTTATAAAGCTTGGCAAGGGAGAAATATATACCGGCGGAAGAGAGCGCCCATCTATACTTGCGGATGCTATGGAGGCAGTGTTTGGGGCAGTATATCTTGACGGCGGTTTTGATGCTGCCGAAGCATTTATTTTAGATATTTTAAAGCCTCATATAGAGCTTCTGAAAAACAATTTCAGAATGAGAGACTGCAAAACCTATCTTCAGGAGCTTATACAGAAAACAAGCAAAGAACCTATTGTTTATAACATAATAGGAGAGTCAGGGCTTGCCCACAGCAAGGAGTTTATGTCGAGCGTTGTTCATGACGGCAAAATTCTTGGTAAGGGCAGAGGCAAAAGCAAGAAGGAAGCAGAACAAAATGCAGCGGCAGATGCTATAAGCAGAATGAAAGAATAATTATATTCGCCACGGCTAATAATACTTACGGGTTACCGACAAAGCACAAGTCGGGGGACGTGACACGGGGCGAGGGAGAAGGGGCAAGACCCGCTTGCGGGTCTTGCCCCTTCTCCCTCGCCCCGTGTCACGTCCCCCGACGACGATGCTGTTCAAACCATCTTTGATGGTTTAAACAGCGAGGCATAACAATTATAGGAGGTAGTTATGGAAGTATTAAAGGTGGGTACGTCTTCAACGCCAAAAGCTGTGGCAGGCGCTATAGCTGCAATAGCACGAAACGACAAAACAACTGAAATTCAGGCAATAGGCGCAGGGGCTGTAAATCAGGCAGTCAAAAGCATAGCTATTGCAAGGGGATATGTTGCTCCTAACGGTATAGAGCTTGTGTGTATTCCGGCTTTTGGGCAGATAGAGGTTGAGGGAGAGCTTAAAACGTCTATAATGTTTATTGTTGAAAAAAGATGAAAAATTCGGCAAAGTAAAAGCCTTTAGCAGAATAGACTTTTACGGAGCCGTTTTTTTATGTATAAAATTCTGAAAACTTATGAAAATTCGGAAAAAACTATAGATTTTTGTTTTATTATGGGTTATAATCAGATATATGTTTTATTATGGAGAGATATATTTTTGGAGGAAAAACGATGAAAAAAAAGGCTCTTGCGGCGGCGGGTATTTTTATTATCCTGTTGATGGGAATATTCGCCCTGAATACATACGGTTCAAATGAAATTATAAGAGTGGGGCTTAAGGCATCCGAAAACACCACACAGGTACAGATTGGCGGACAGACCGTTATGACAGGCTATTCTTCGGTCAATCGGTTTACCGAGGTAGAATATTTGGATCTTTCCGGCGGAGCGACGGTTTCAAAGTCTTATTCTTATTACATAGCTGTTGGCGGAGGCTTTGCATCTTATGATGAGGCTAAGGCATATGCGGCAGGGCTTACAGGCTATAATGCCATACCCGCATATAAGGGCAGCACCTGGAATGTATATATAGGACCTTATGAAAGCAATGAAAGAGCCATTCAGGCTCACAACAACTATAAAAGCGACTCTGTTGTGTGTGCTCCTACTGCCAACACAGTATATTTAAACGGCAGTGGGGAAAGAATGATATATGACTGCACATCCGGCAATTTTGCCTTTGCAGGGGATACTCTTACAAATATAAACGGCAGAACATACAGAGGCTATATTGAGCTGTATCCTACCTCAGCGGGCTTTTCTGTTGTAAATGTAATTGCCCTTGAAGACTATCTTAAGGGCGTTGTACCTTCGGAAATGCCAAGCGACTGGAATATTGAGGCTCTTAAGGCTCAGGCATGCGCCGCAAGAACATATACTGTACATATGCTTGCTGCAAGCGATAAAAGCGGCGGTTATGACATTTGCGATACAACACACTGTCAGGCGTATAATGGCGCAGGCGGAGAAACTGCTTCCACAAACGAGGCAGTCAGCTCTACTTCAGGCGTTATTATTACATACGGCGGCAGCCCTATAGATGCTGTATATTGTTCGTCTGCCGGCGGCGTTACTGATGACGGAGCGGCTGTATGGGGTACTGATACGCCATATCTTAAGAGCGTAAAGGAGATCGACGGCGCAGAGGTTTATGAATGGAGCCGTACATATTCTTACGATCAGCTTAAATCACTTCTTGCCGCCAACGGCGCACAGATAGGCAAGCTTGTATATATGGACGTAACAAGAAGCGCAAACGGAAGAGTGCAGAAAATGACCTTTTACGGAGAAAGCTCCAGCTTTTCTGTTGAAGGAGAAAAGGTGAGAACATTCTTCTCTTCAACTGAGGGTGGTTCTCTCCAGAGCAGAGTGTTTGACATAAGCTTCGACCACAGTGTCAGCGAGGGCTTTAATCTTGTTATGAACGGCAAGGGCTGGGGCCACGGACTTGGACTTAGCCAGTACGGCGCCAACTCTATGGGACAGGCAGGCTATACATACGATCAGATAATAAAGCATTATTACACAGGAGTTGAGATCTCAGGTAGTTGATCATGAAAACAAGTGATTTTTATTACGATTTACCAAAGGAACTCATTGCTCAGACACCACTTGAAGATCGTTCTTCCTCCAGACTTTTGGTTTTAGATAAAAAAACAGGCGGAATTGAGCATAGAGTTTTTACAGATATTAAAAAATATTTAAAGCCCGGCGATTGCCTTGTTATAAACGACACAAAGGTAATACCTGCAAGGCTTATAGGCGAAAGAAAGAATACGGGAGCAAAGGTGGAGGTGCTTTTGCTTAAGCGTATGAATGACGGCAGGTGGGAGACCCTTGTTAAGCCGGGAAGAAAAGCAAGACCCGGCGATAGGATTATTTTTGGCGGAGGTCTACTTGAAGCCGAGATAAGCGAGGTTTTGGAAGAAGGCAACAGGCTTGTTAAATTCCGTTTTGATGGTATTTTTGAGGAAATACTCGATAAGCTGGGACAGATGCCCCTTCCTCCATACATTACCGAAAAGCTTAAGGACAAAAACAGATATCAGACGGTATATGCTAAGCACGAAGGCTCTGCTGCCGCACCTACGGCAGGTCTGCACTTTACAAATGAGCTTTTGGCAGAAATAGAAGGCATGGGTGTTGATATTGCAAGGCTGACCCTGCATGTGGGCTTAGGCACATTCAGACCCGTTAAGGTGGATAAAATAGAGGAGCATAAAATGCACTCTGAGTTTTACCGTATTGATGAAGAAACGGCAGAAAAAATAAATTCTGCAAAGGAAAAGGGCTGCAGGGTAATAGCCGTAGGCACTACAAGCTGCCGAACCTTGGAGTCTGTTGCTGATGAAAACGGAAGAGTAAGCGCAAAATCAGGCTGGACGGATATATTTATTTATCCGGGGTATAAATTCAAGCTTGTGGATAATCTTATAACGAATTTCCACTTGCCCGAGTCAACCCTTATTATGCTTGTAAGCGCACTTGCAGGAAAAGAAAACATTATGAAAGCATATGAAGAAGCTGTAAAGGAAAGATATAGATTTTTCTCCTTCGGCGATGCTATGTTTATAACGGAGCTATAATATGGAAAGTATATTGTTTTTGGGCGACAGCTTAACTGATTGCGGCAGATTTTACAGCGATGACGGGCTGGGACACGGCTATGTTAAGCTGCTTGCCGAAAAGCTGCCATACAGGCTGATAAACGAAGGCTTTGACGGCTTTACGGCAGCAGACGTAAAGCGCAGGTTTGAAAGCTGTCTTAAATGTGAGCCTGAGCTTGTAAGCCTTCTTGTGGGTGTAAATGATATTCCCCTTATTATGAGAAACGGTGGAGGGCTTGATAGCTTTTCAAAGGCTTATGAATATATTATTGCTAAAATCTGTGAATATAAGGCAATAGTTATGCTTCCTTTTTTGTTTACACGCCCTGCGGAGCTTTTGACATGGCGGAAATATCTGTATGAAATTATAGAAACAGAAAAAAATATATGCGAAAAGTATAATGTAAAATATATTCAGATGAATAATATTTTTAAAAATAAATGTCATATATATAATGAAAATGAACTTACTACAGACGGCATACATCTGACCCGTCTGGGACATAGTATCCTCGCTGACAGCTGGTATGATGCTTTTACGGTCGGGTTTTAAACTGCGGATCGCCGTCGGGGGCGGGGCAAGAGGAAATGAAAAAAGCTCGCTTGCGAGCTTTTTTCATTTCCTCTTGCCCCGCCCCCGACGGCACTTATTTAAAATCACCTACGGTGATTTTAAATAAGTGGCAGCTTCTTAATTATTACCTAAAATCTTTATTAAATCATAGGGGCAAAACAGTATTCTCTCTGACTGACGTCACTATTCTTTCGGGGTCGGGTTTTAAACTGCGGATTGCCATCGGGGGCAGGGGCGGGAGAAAAAGGCAAAGACTCGCAGGCGAGTCTTTGCCTTTTTCTCCCGCCCCTGCCCCCGATGGCGCTTATTTAAAAACCACCTACGGTGGTTTTAAATAAGCGGCGATTTCTTAGTTATTACCAAGACCCTATCTTTGTCAGCATCATATACCTCCGGCGGTTTGGCAGTATATTCTTCGCTTGTTACTCGTCCTACATAGCTGTAAATGCCTTTTGAAGGCGTCATCCACCACATATCAAAACCCATATAGTCATTAAGTTTAAGTGTAAACGGTTTGGCTGTGTAGGTGTAGGCATACAGGAAATCTTCCGAGGCGAAAACAGCTATTCTATCGTGCTTTTCACGCTGACCGCCAACTATAAGGTCGTCATGTGGACTTCCCTTTGTAAAATCATGTGATTTCATAAGACTTGATAGATATTTAAGCTGTCCTGAGCCTTCGTGGTGTATTGCAATTTGCCATACATCCTTTGCTCCGTAGTGGTTTACGCCCTCGGAAGGCTCACTCTCTCCCATATAAAATTGCATAACACTGTTGTCGCCGTATGTATGTCCGCATGCTCCTGCAAAGACTGACCAATATGCAAAGCGTCTTATATGCCTTGCCTGCCAATAAGGCTGAGTTGGGTCGTGAAGGCCCTGCAATATCCATTCATAAGCAGGCTCGCCGTCAAGAGTGGGTTTTACTGGGGTCAGCGCATGATCTCTTAATACATATTTCCAGTTGTCCTCACCAAAAAAGCCTTCGGCTCTTTTGGTGTCGTCCCATCTGCCAAGCTTCCCTTGGTCGTAGCGGCGGTGACCTGATTGGAACATATCAAAGTCCAGCCAGGGGGCATTATGAAACCACTTGGAAGAAGCGCATCTGCCAAAGGGGTGGAAGGTGATAAGCCTTTCGGGGTTTTTTTCCTTCAGTATTTTGCCCAGCTTATTATATATATTTTCATAGCCGTCCGGGCGTATATCTCCCCCTAATACCCATATTATATTTGAATATGTCGCATATCTGTCTGCCAAAAAATTACCGTACTTCTCCACGTTTTGCTCGGTTATAAGCCCGGATTTCAGAAGACTGCCCCAGCAGGGGAGAAGCGCCATATAAAGCCCAAGCTCTTCTGCGGCTTTTATTACTCTGTCACAATGCTCCCAATATTCGTAAGAAGTGACATCACAGTTAGGTATGTACATTTTATTTATGTCGCAAAGCTCATTTGTGGCATACACCAGCACAGCCTGTATTACGCTAAAGCCCTTATCGGCTCTGTTTTTAAGATATACAAGGGCTTCGTCATAGCTCAGTTTATGAAAAATGAGCCAGGCAGTGTCACCCAGCCAAAAGAAGGGTTTATCACCCTGCATTAAATATTTGCCTTTTACACTTAGCTTTTCCATTTGATATCCTCCAAAAAAACAAGGCTGCACAACAGGTGTGCAGCCCATATTTATTAATAATTTCTGCGTGGATTGATTATGTCTATTTTACCCGTTTTAGCAAAAGGATTGGACCTTGAAGCCGCTGTTTCTTTATAGCTGTCTTCCTCTTCAAGCTTTCTGAAGGGGTTGATATAGTCTTTCTTGGGTGCTGCTGTGGGCTGAGGTCTGTACTTAGGAACATTTCTGCTTGCAAGCGCGCCATAGTCGGCTTCATCTGAAAGTCCTGTAGCAACTACCGTTACCTTTACTTTATTGTCGCCCTCGATAGCTGACTTGGATGTACCGAAAATAACCTCTGCTTCTCCGTCAAGAAGATCGTCTACATAATTAACGGCATTAGCAACCTCTACCATAGGTATATCGTCAGTATAGCATACATTGATAAGAATACTCTTGGCTCCGTCAATAGAGGTTTCGAGAAGAGGACTCTCTACAGCAAATCTTGCTGCATCCATAACGTTATCAGCTACTCCTACGCCCATATGAGCATAGCCTCTGTTTTCTGTCATGACAGTTCTTACATCGGCAAAGTCAAGGTTGATCTCACCCGGTCTTGCGATGAGGTCTGAAATACCTATAACGCCCTGCACCAAAACGCTGTCAGCCAGCTTAAAGGCATCCTTTACGCTTGTGTTTTTATCAGCTGTTTCTATAAGCTTTTGGTTTGGTATAACTATAAGAGTATCTACGTTTTCCTTGAGCTTTTCAATACCCTCAACGGCAAATCTCATACGCTTTTTGCCCTCGAAAAGGAAAGGCTTTGTTACTACGCCAACAGTGAGAATACCAAGTTCCTTTGCTATTCCCGCAACTATAGGAGCTGCGCCCGTACCTGTTCCGCCGCCCATACCTGCTGTGATAAATGCCATATCAACGTCCTGCATGGCGTTGTAGATCTCATCTCTTGACTCTTTGGCAGCTTCCATTCCTACCTCGGGTCTGCCGCCTGCGCCAAGTCCCTTTGTGCTTTTAAGACCAATGGCAATCTTTGCTTTTGCTTGGTTAGCATCAAGAGCCTGCTTATCGGTGTTTACTGCTATATATTCAATTCCGTCGGCGCCTTCATCTATCATTCTGGAAACTGCGTTACCGCCTGCTCCACCTACGCCGAATACAACTATTTTTGCATTTTCTTTAGGATTTATATCATTTAATACATCAATCAACACTATTCCCTCCAATTGTATATAAATTTATTTTTCTTTCACTTGTACAATATCAAATCTATTATACAACATCCGAAATAAAATTGCCATAGTAATTTTAAATTTTTTCATAAAAATTATAAATAATTATGTCGTCTTATATTGCCTTAATTTATGTAAGAAGCTTAAAGCTGGGATTTACAGTTGTGTCGGATATGTCCAGCGTGCCTGCCTCATGAGGATCAAGCTGCTTTACCACTTCATTCAGAGTGGCTATTTTGGTGTAGGCATCGTCAATGCTTCCGAAAATAACGTCTATCTGATTGACATATAAATGTATGTCATCAGGCTTTGATACATCTACCTTTACAACCATATCCGACAGGTCGTAGGCATCTATCAGCTTAGATATCTGAACAACATCGCTTAATGAGTAGTCGTTTGTGACCGTAAGCGGCTCGCCCAGTGTAAAGCCCGAAAACTTAAGCCCTAAAATAATGGGGTGATGTATAGGCATATTTTCGTTTATGTCTATCACACGCCCGTCAACGTCAATAAATAAATATTTGCCAAGATAGGGTATATAGCCTCTTACCTTTCTTTCCTCAATATTTATAACTATGGTAGACGGAAAGTTCTTTACAATTCTTACGGATTTTATATAGTTGCTTTCGAGCAGCTTTCTTTTTGCCGTTCCTGAATTAAAGGCGAATATATTTCCTCCAACCTTATCTATTCCGGCAATATCAAATATTTCGTCGTTGGTAAGCTGACTGTTCCCTATTACCTGTATTTCGTCTATTTCAAAGAAAGGACTTACAAGGGCAGCAAAAACAAGCATACAAAATATAAATATTAATATTATTATGGTATATTTTTTCTTAATGTTCATATTATTACCTTCTGACTAAACGAACGGTACATATTGATACATTATATATTTTAAATGAATTTTTGCTCTTTGTCTATAATTTTTGGCATAATTTAATGAAAAAATAACAAACCGACCTCTTTTCGTGTCGAAAGAAGTCGGTTTTTGTTTAAAATGATTTTAATGTCTGAAGTGGCGCATATTTGTAAATACCATGGCTATGCCGTATTTGTCGCAGGCTTCTATTGATTCTTTATCTCTTATAGAGCCTCCGGGCTGAATTATGGCTGTTATGCCTGCCTTGGCTGCTGCTTCAACACAGTCTGAGAAGGGGAAGAAAGCATCGGAGGCTAAAACTGCGCCCTTTGTTGCATCTTCGCCAATGTTCTTCTTGCCGTGGTCTATAGCCTGTTCGGCTGCCCAGATCCTGTTTACCTGACCGGGGCCAATGCCCACTGAGCTTTTATCCTTGCCTATGGCTATGCCGTTTGACTTTACATATTTAACTATCTTCCATGTGAAGAGAAGATCCTCCATTTCCTTATCCGTAGGCTTGCGGCTTGTAACCACGGTAAGCTCGTCCTCGTTTAAGAGCTTGGAGTCGATGTCCTGAATGAGAAGTCCGCCTGAGACCTTCTTTACCTCATAAGAGCCTGCCGGCTGCTTTCTTTCAATGTCCTTAAGCTCCAAAAGTCTTATATTCTTCTTCTTTGTAAGTATTTCAAGAGCCTTTTCGGAGAATGAGGGGGCAAGTACGATTTCAAGGAATATCTTGCTTATCTGCTCTGCTGTTTTCTCGTCTATTTCTCTGTTGGCAACGACTATTCCGCCGAAGATAGAAACAGGGTCGGTAGCATAAGCCTTTGTATATGCCTCAAATATATCTTTGCCGCTGGCTACTCCGCAGGGGTTGGAGTGCTTGCATGCAACAACTGTTGGCTCTGTGTATTCCTTAAGAAGCTCTAAAGCACCGTGGGTGTCGTTTATGTTGTTGAATGAAAGCTCTTTGCCGTGAAGCTGCTTAATACCTGTGAGCATTCCTCTGTTGTCGCCCACTTCCTTATAAAAGGCTGCTGACTGATGAGGATTTTCGCCGTAGCGCATATCCTGGACTTTTTCGTATGTGAATGAGATAGTGTCGGGATATTTTGGAAGCCCTGCCTTATCCTTAAGATAAGCTGCTATAAGAGAGTCGTAATGCGCTGTGTGGTTGAATACCTTTGCTGCAAGGTAGAACTTTGTTTCGGCGCTTACAGAACCCTTCTTTTCATATTCTTCTATGATCTTGCCATAGTCGGCGGGGTCTGTTACAACTGCTACGTCCTTATAGTTTTTAGCTGCTGCACGAAGCATGGAAGGACCGCCTATGTCTATGTTTTCGATAGCCTCTGCAAGCTCTGTGCCCTCTTTGAGAATGGTCTGCTTGAAGGGATAGAGATTTACACAGACTACGTCTATTAAAGTCACGTCAAGGTCTTTTATCTGCTGCATATGCTCGGGGTTGTTTCTCATGGCTAAAATGCCGGCGTGGATCTTGGGGTGGAGAGTTTTTACTCTGCCGTCAAGACATTCGGGAAAGCCCGTTACGTCCTCTACGCCTGTGACCTCTACGCCTGCTTCTTTAAGAGCGCGGTAGGTGCCGCCTGTGGAAACTATCTCAAGACCGAGATCTGATAGCTTTTTTGCGAATTCAATAATTCCTGTTTTGTCTGATACACTGATAAGTGCGCGTTTTTTCATGGCTCTTCTCCTTTGATAAAATAGCTTTAAACATATTGTGTACTTGACATATTATGTATTTATAATTATTATTAAGAAAGCATTTAGACTTTCAAAATAACGACATTTTTATAATAGCACATAAAATTTTAATTGGCAATACATAAAGGTGATTAATTTGAAAAATATACTTTTTCTGACAGATCTTGACGGCACCCTATTGGGAAGTGACAAGAAAATAAGCATGACGTCTTTGGACATTTTAAACGCTCTTATAGACAAGGGGCTTAAGCTTGGCATATCAACAGCAAGAACTCCCGCTACCTTAGAGGGCATACTTGACGGGCTTAAGCTTAATTTGCCTATATGCTGTATGAACGGGGCGGCTTATTATGATATGAAAAAAGAAGAATACATAAAATATTTCACTTTAGATTGCGATATAATATATGAAATTATAAAAATCGGCAAAAACAAAGGTATATCGCCCTTTATACACTGTATTTTAAACAATTTTCTCACGGTATGCTTTGAAAATATAAATTCTGAGCCTGCAAGGATATTTTATGAGGAAAGAAAAAATCTCAGACTAAAGAGGGAGGTTAATGCCCCATACAGCAAAGAGCTTGGAGAGGTGGTCTATTTTACCTTTTTAGGCAAGGAGAGGGGCATTAAAGCAATAGTAGAAGAAATAAAAGAAAAGGGGCTTGCAGGCAGGCTCAACCTCAACTGCTATGAGGACATTTATAATAAGGACTATTATTTTTTGGAGCTTTGCAACAAGGCAGCATCAAAAAGCACCGGGCTAAACTATCTTAAGGAGCTTTCGGGAGCAGAGTCGGTTTATGCCTTTGGAGATAATTCAAATGATATGCCCATGCTTATGGCGGCGGATAAGTCCTATGCTGTGGAAAACGGCGTTGACGAAGTAAAGAGGTATTGCGACCGTGTAATAGGGACAAACGACAGTGACAGCGTTGCTTTTGAAATAGAAAAAATTGCGTTGAATTTATGACGGCAGGTGTTATAATATACCTATATGATTTTCAGGAGGCAGAATATGAAAGAGCTTTTGGAACTTTATTTTGCATTTTTCAGAATAGGGCTTTTTACATTTGGCGGAGGTATGGCAATGCTGCCTATGCTCACCAAAGAAATAGTTGAAGATAAAAAGTGGGCTACCAATGAGGAGATACTCAATTATTTTGCCATTGGTCAGTGCACACCGGGCATTATTGCCATAAACACGGCTACCTTTATAGGCACTAAAAGAAAAGGCGCTGTGGGCGGTTTTGTGGCGACTTTAGGCATGATATCGCCCTCGCTTATTATAATACTTGTTATTGCGGCGGCTCTTTCACAGGTAATGCAATATGAAATAGTCGGTCATATTTTTGCGGGTATTCGCCTGGGGGTTGCGGCGCTTGTTACTCAATCTCTCATAAATATATTAAAAAGCGGCATAAAGGATGTTTTTGGCATTATTTTTTATGTTGTTATGCTTGCGCTTTGCCTTGCGCTGGATCTTTCGCCTATATATGTTGTAATTATAGGCGTTGTTGTGGGAGTGGCAAGAATAAGGCTTATTGACAAGAAGGAGAGAAAGAAGCTATGACATATATTTATCTTATTATAGAATTTTTCAAAATAGGCTTATTCTCCGTAGGCGGAGGGCTTGCCACACTGCCGTGGCTGTTTGATCTTGCCGCCAAGGGCTATGGCTGGTTTACGGTTTCACAGCTTGCGGATATGATAGCCATTTCAGAGTCCACCCCAGGGCCTATGGGTGTAAATATGGCTACTTATGCCGGCTTTAATGCAGGGGGAGTTTTAGGCGGTATTGTTGCTACACTTTCTCTTGCTCTGCCGGGAATAGTCATAATCATAATAATATATCGCTTTCTTGAAAAGTTCAGGGACAACAAATATGTAAAGGGCGTGTTTTATGCACTTCACCCTGCTGTAGGCGCTCTTATAACCTTGGCTTGTATTGAGGTATATCGTTCTTCATTTCTGCCCTCCGAGGGCTTTGGCATAAAGCCTTTGTATTTTGTTATATTTTTGGCTTTATTTGCAGTCAAGATGATATTCAACAAAAATATACACCCCATAGCCGTAATTTTTGCAGGCGCTGTGATAGGGGCTGTTATGGGGCTTTGATAATGGAAAAAAGATATTATTCGGCAAACGAATTTTTTAGAAATAAATTTGGCAAAAGGGTGATAAAGGTCGCCCTTGACGGAGGCTTTACCTGTCCCAACAGAGATGGCACAAAGGGTGTGGGAGGCTGCATATTCTGCTCACAAAGCGGCTCGGGAGATTTTGCCGGCAGCAGGCTTATGAGCATAAGGGAACAGTTTTATAAGGGCAAAGAGGTAATGGATAAAAAATGGTCTGACGGACTGTATATGGCATATTTTCAGGCTTTTACAAACACCTATGCCCCTGTGGAGCATTTAAGGCAGCTGTATATGGAGGCTTTAGAAATACCCGAGGTGTGCGCTCTTTCCATAGCTACACGCCCCGACTGCCTTGAAGGTGATAAAATTGATCTGCTTGCGGAAATGAACGGCATTAAATATACCTGTGTAGAGCTGGGGCTTCAAACCTCAAATGAGAAAACGGCTAAGCTTATAAACCGCTGTTTTGATAATGATTGTTTTGAAAATAGTGTAAAAAGGCTTAGCGACAGGGGTATAGACGTTATCGCCCATATTATATTGGGGCTTCCCGGAGAGGATAAGGAAGATATGCAAAGGTCCGTTAAATTTGCCGTAGACTGTGGCATAAAGGGTATAAAGCTTCAGCTTTTGCATGTTCTTAAAGGTACAAAACTGGCAGAGGCATATGCCGCAGGAGAGTTTGAATGTCTTGATATTTATGATTATACGGATGTTGTGGTCGGCTGTATAGAGAGCCTGCCCCCTGACGTAGTGGTACACAGAATAACAGGCGACGGCAATGGCGCCGACCTTATTGCGCCCTTATACAGTAAAAATAAAAAAATGGTTCTTAACAATATAAACGGAGAGTTTGTAAAGCGGGATACTTACCAGGGGAGGAAGTGGCAAGGTGAAGCTAATAACAATACAGGAGCTAAGCGAGCTTGACAGAGATAAAATAACTATACTTGACGTAAGAGCAAGAAATGACTACAGACGAAATACCCTTGAAGGGGCTGTAAACATACCCATAGCGGATATAGAGGAGAAGATGGACATTCTCGATAGATCGAAGCCCGTATATGTGCTTTGCTATACAGGAGATAAAAGTGTTGATGTTGTGGACAGGCTTGAAGAAAAGGGCTTTGATGTTTACAATATCCATGGCGGCTATAGGGCTTATTTGCGTGAGTATTTAAGCAATATGCTTAAGGAAGAGGACAGAGTAGAAGAAAGGCGCAGAGAAATAGAGCGAAGCATAATCAAAAAATTCAGAAAGCCTATATGGAGAAAATTTACTCACGCCGTAGTTGAGTACAATCTTATTGAAAAAAATGACAAAATAGCAGTGTGTATATCGGGCGGCAAGGACTCAATGCTTATGGCGAAGCTTTTGCAGGAGATACAGAAGCATGGCAAATTTGATTTTGAGATAGTTTTTCTTGTTATGAACCCCGGCTATAATGCTGACAACTGGCAGATAATACAAAATAATGCCAAGCTTTTGGGCATACCCCTTACGGTTTTTGAAAGTGAGATATTTGATATTGTTGCGGGAGTTGACAAAAATCCCTGCTATTTATGTGCAAGAATGAGGAGAGGTCATCTCTACTCAAAGGCGCAGGAGTTAGGCTGCAATAAAATAGCTTTGGGACATCATTTTGACGACGTTATAGAAACAGTGCTTATGAGCATACTTTACAGCGGCAAGGTGGAAACAATGATGCCAAAGCTGCATAGTAAGCATTTTGAGGGCATGGAGCTTATAAGACCCCTTTACATGGTAAAGGAAGAAGCCATAAAGGCTTGGCGTGATTATAACAAGCTCAGCTTCATACAGTGCGCCTGCCGCTTTACAGAAAATTGTGCGACTTGCGGCGGCGAGAAAGGCTCTAAGCGTGACGAAATGAAGGAGCTTATAGAAAAATTCAGAAGTACAAGCGATGTTATAGAATATAACATATTCAAGAGTATGTATAATGTAAATGTTGAAAGTGTTATAGGATATAACAAGGGCGGAGAACACCACAGCTTTTTGGATGATTATTAATAAAAACACGTTGCGCCCTCCTTCCGAACACCCAAAGGCTGTTCGGAAGAAGGACCCGGGGGGGGGCGTGTGCGGGGCGATACCCAAGAGCCGAGGACAGGGAGAGCGGACCCGTCCGCTCCCCCTGTCCTCGGCTCTTGGGTATCGCCCCGCACACGCAGCGCCGCAGGCTGGTCGGCGAAGCCGTAAAAAATTGGGAAGGAGTATATATAATGGATGGCAAAAAAGTTAAGAGATCGGCACACGCAAAGATAAATACAATACTTGACATAAAGGGGACTTACCCAAACGGATATCATATTCTCGATATGATAATGTTAAGTCTTGAGCTGCACGATACTGTTTCTCTTTCAAAGACGGATAAAGATGTTATACTCATTTCTACAAACGGCGGTGAATTTAAAGAAGATAAGAGAAATCTCGTTTATAAAGCCATTGATGCTATCAAGAACAGATTTGGCATAAAAGAGGGCGTTATGGCGGAAGTTGAAAAAGTAATACCTATCTCCGCAGGTCTTGCCGGGGGGTCTGCCGATTGCGCGGCGGCTTTAAGGGGCATGATAGAGCTGTTTGATATAAATATTGACGACAGCGAGCTTTACGATATCGGCAAGGGGCTTGGGGCTGATGTGCCATTCTGCCTTTACCGTGACCCTGCGAGAGCTGAGGGAATAGGGGAGATACTTACAAGCATACCCGACTTTCCGTTTTGTACTGTTTTGCTTGTGAAGCCCTCGGTGGGTATTCCCACCCCGGCAGCATTTAAGGAATATGACAGTCTTAAAAATGTTGTCCACCCAAATATGGACAAAATGCTTGAATATATGGAAAAGGGCGACCTTAAAGGTATTTGCGCCTCAATGGGAAATGTGCTTGAAAAAATCGCCATAGACAAACATCCCATAATAGGCAGCATAAAAGAGGAGTTGATAGCCCAAGGTGCTGAGGGCGCTCTTATGAGTGGCTCAGGCTCGGCGGTTTTTGGTATTTTTGAAGACGAAGCAAAAGCAAAGACCGCATACACATACATAAAAGAAAAATTTGGCATAAAAGAAATATTCTTGACAAATATACTTGGCAAAAAATAAAATATTGAGCCGATAAGCCTGCGGCACCGAAGCGGGGCGAGCGGCGGCAACGGAAGAAGCGCAACACCCGCGTAGCGGGTGTTGCGCTTCTTCCGTTGCCGCCGCTCGCCCCGCCCCACGGGTCAGCCTTTTATAAACCATCTGTGATGGTTTTAAAAAGCTGAGCAGCCCATTTTTTTTAAGAATTTCACAGATTTTTAGCTCTTCTGATCAGATTTTCAACATACATCTCCCCAAGTGAGGTGAGGGTTGTATTTTTTCTGGTAACATAGCCAATAGAAATGGTTTCCTCTGCATTAAGGGGTCTGGCGATAATATCCTCGCCGTTTAGCTTTTCATTTATTACACCTGTGCATATGGTGTAGCCGTTTAAGCCTATAAGCAGATTGAAAAGGGTAGCCCTGTCACACACTCTTATGTTTTTCTTTCTTTCAAGGGTGCTGAATATTTCCTCTGAAAAATAGAAAGAATTATAGCTGCCCTGCTCGTATGAAAAATAGGGATAATCCTCCAGGTCTTCGAGCTCGATCACATCTTTGTATGCAAGAGGATGCCTTTTGCTTATAAATACATGGGGTGAGGTCTTAAAAAGCTCATGAAATATAAGCTCGTTTTCTCTTATAAATTTTTTTATTACCTTTTCGTTGAAATTGCTTATGTAAAGAATTCCAACCTCGCTTTTTTGCATTCTTACGTCGTCTATAATTTCAAAGGTTCTTGTTTCCTTAAGCGAAAAGTCATATTCATCGGCATTAAGCTCTGTTATTAGGTCTACATAGGCATCTACCACAAAGGAATAATGCTGAGATGATATTGAAAAATGTCTTTTCATTGGCTTTCCGCTCAGGTATTTTTGTTCTAACAGTGATGCCTGCTCTATTACCTGTCTTGCATAGCCTAAAAATTCCTCACCGTCGTGGGATATGCTTATGCCTTTGTTGGTTCTGTTGAATATAATTATGTTAAGCTCGCCTTCAAGGTCTTTTATGGCGTTTGTAAGGCTGGGTTGAGATATAAAAAGAGATTTTGCGGCCTCGCTGATAGAGCCCTTTTCCGCCACGGCTATAGCGTATTTTAGCTGTTGAAGTGTCATATTATCACCCTTAAATATAATTTAAAATTTTTAGTGGCTTGTCTATAAGAATTTGTGCATTGTTTTCAATAAGAAAAGCCTTAGGCTTAAAGCCCCAACAGCAGCTAATGCACTTCATACCGCTGTTTTTGGCTGTCATTATGTCCACCTCGGAATCTCCCGCATATACGACCTCATCTGCTGAAAGTCCGAAAATTTTAAGTATGTCATATATCCCGGCAGGGTCGGGCTTTTTATTTACGCCGGCTCGCTCTCCCATTGCAGGGTCTATAAGATCGCCAAAATAGTGCCCGCACAACAATTTTGTGGCTCTGTCGGGCTTGTTGGAAAGAACTGCCGTCTTTATTCCCTTATTCTTTAATTCTTTAAGAAGCTGCATTACGCCGTCATAGGGTACTGTTTTACTCATGCAGTTATTAAAATAATATTCTGAATATTCCCTCATACATTTATCGAAGTTTGGCGCATCAAATCCCCCGGGAACACTTCTTGCCATAAGAATTCTTGCGCCGTTTCCCACATAGGTTTTTATTGTGCTTTCTTCAAGCTCCATATAGCCGTTGTTTCTAAGAGAAAAATTTACTGCTGCTGCAAGGTCGCCCATTGTGTCAAGCAGCGTTCCGTCCAGATCAAATATTATTCCTTTCATACTCTCACCTGCCTATATAATGTACTATTGTAGCATATTTTTGTTGACCTGTCATCCTTTTTGATTTAAAATATACACTATAGTTAGCGCAGGTGTTGAAAATGACAAAGACGGTAAAAACGGAGCTTGGGGATATACATTATGTCCTGACAAGAAAGTCCGTAAAAAATATAAATTTCAGATTTAAGCCTGACGGCATAGTTTATATATCTGCAAGCAGGAACATTCCGGAAAGGTTTATAAGGCAGCTTATTGAAAAGAACGCAAAAACAATAATCGAAAGACTGGATGTTCTGTCAAAAAGGGCAGAGCATGAGGATGGGGATTTTTTCTATTATTTGGGTAAGAAATATGAAATATGCCTTATACCCTCGGAAGAAAACAAGGTCTTGCTTAACGAGCGCTTAGAGGTCTATGCCAATGATGAGGCTGAAAAGGACAGGCTTATAGAGGATTTTTATTCACTTAAAATAAAGGAACTTTATGCAAAGGCTGTAAATGAGGTCTATGAAATGCTGAAAAATGACGGCACGCCTGCCCCAAGCGCTGTAAATATAAAGACTATGAAAAGCAGGTGGGGCAGTTGTAACATAAAGACGAGGGCTATTTCTTTAAACAGTCGGCTTATAAAATACCCCATTGGCTGTCTTTATTATGTGGTGCTCCATGAGTTTGCACATTTTCACCATTGTGACCATAGTAAAAATTTTTATAAATATATAGAAAAATATATGCCCGACTATAAAAAATGGGTGAGGCTTTTAAAGGCTGAATATTATGAGGTGGCAGAATGAATAAAAAGGTGGTCGTAGGTATGTCAGGGGGAGTTGATTCTTCGGTATGTGCCTATATATTAAAGGAACAGGGTTATGACGTAATAGGCGTGACTATGCAGATATGGCAGGACGAAAGCCCCGACGAAATTATGGACAATGGCGGCTGCTGCGGTCTGTCTGCGGTGGAGGATGCAAGGAGGGTAGCTTCCGTTTTGGGCATACCTTACTATGTGCTAAACTTTAAGGCAGATTTTAAAAAATATGTTATAGACTATTTTATAGACGAATATTTAAAGGGAAGAACGCCCAACCCCTGCATAGCCTGCAATCGCTATGTTAAGTGGGAGTCGCTTCTTACCAAAGCCTTGGCAATAGGCGCAGACTACATAGCCACAGGCCACTATGCAAGGGTGGTAAAATATCCCGAAACGGGAAGGCTTACTCTGCACACGGCGAACACAAAAACCAAGGATCAGACCTATGCTCTTTACAATCTCACCCAGAGCCAGCTTTATCATACTCTTATGCCTATAGGTGAGTTTGACAAGGATGAAATAAGAAAAATTGCCGAAAAAGCTGATCTGCCTGTGGCATCTAAGCCCGACAGTCAGGATATTTGCTTTATACCCGACGGAGATTATGGCAGATATATACACGAAAATACCGATGCCGTCATTCCCGAGGGCAATTTTGTAGACTCTGAGGGCAATATTCTTGGCAGGCACAAGGGTATAACAAATTATACTGTAGGTCAGCGAAAGGGCTTGGGGCTTTCCTTCGGTGAGAGAAGATTTGTCACCGAAATAAGACCCGACACCAACGAGGTTGTTTTGGACAAGCCCGAAAAGCTGTTTTCAAATGAGATATATGTAAGAGATTTCAGCTTTATGGGGCTTGAAGATATAACCTCACCCATAAGAGCCGAGGGCAAGCTGAGATATTCTCAAAGCAGCTCACCCTGTACACTATATAAAAAGGGCGAATATGTAATTGCCGAGTTTGACAAGCCCCAAAGAGCGCCCACCCCGGGGCAGGCAGCCGTATTTTACAACGACGGCTATATGCTTGGCGGCGGAGTGATAGTAAAGCATAAAGATGCGCCTTGACGTTCAGGGAGCATTATTAATGTTTATTTTTGGCTCGGAATGACATAATATTTGTAAAAGCTGATATGAAAGGATAAAAAATGTTTGAAGAGAGAAAACTGAAAAACGGCATAAGAGTCGTAGCCGAAAAAATGGAAGGTATGAACAGCATTTCTATGGGCGTTTATGTTGGCTGCGGCTCAAGATATGAAAATGATAAAAACAATGGCATAGCGCATTTTATTGAGCATATGCTTTTTAAAGGCACCGGCAAAAGAAACGCAGCTGCCATAGCCTATGATATGGACGAGCTTGGGGGTCAGCTGAATGCCTACACCTCCAAGGAGTATACCTGCTTTTATTTTAAAGTCTTGTCTGAGCATTTTGAAAAGGGGCTTGACATTTTAAGCGATATGCTGCTTAACTCTAAGTTTGATCCCGATGATATAAAGAGGGAGAGGACTGTTATTGATGAGGAGATAAGCGTATATGAGGACACCCCGGAGGAGCTTGTATTTGACAAGCTGCAAGAGATGACATGGGGAGGCAAGGGCTTAGGCTATGAGATTTTAGGCACTCATAAAAGCATAAGGGGCTTTGACCATGATATGCTTAAAGCCCATCTTAAAAATAATTACAGAACAGACAATACGGTAATAGCCTGCGCAGGCAATTTTGAATATGAGAGCCTGTATAAAAGCCTTGAAGAAAAGTTTGGCGGCGTCACACCTGTCAGCTACAGAAGCAGGCTTGAAAAGAATATATATACACCGGCAAAGACAACGGTATCTAAGGATATTGAGCAGCTTCATATGTGTCTGGCATTTCCGTCTGCTCCCTACGGTGAAAATACCTATCCTCTTTCAGTGCTTAACGCGGCTTGCGGAGGCGGTATGTCAAGCCGTCTTTTTCAGAGGATAAGAGAAGAAAAGGGACTTTGCTATAGTGTGTATTCAACCTATTCAAGCTATATAGACACGGGAATATTTATGATATACTGCGCCCTTAACCCTTCAAATTTTGATGAAGCTTTGACGATCTGCCGTGAGGAACTTAAAGAAATAAAGGCAAAGGGCATAAGCGGTAAGGAGCTTGGAAGAATAAAGGGTCAGCTTAAAAGCAGCTTTTTGCTCCAAGACGAAAATACGGCTTCAAGATGTTCTAAAATAGGGCGGAATACTCTTATTTTAGGCAGAACGCCTACCAACGCCGAAAGTCTGGGTTTGCTTGAAGCGGTTGACGAGTCGGCAGTAAAAGAGCTTGCAAACAGTATATTTGATTTTAACAAAATGAGCATTTCTCTTGTAGGAAACTTAAAAGGCATAAGCGTATAAAAAAATCAGCAGAACGGCAATAAATTTGTTAAAAATTTTACAAATATTGTTAAATAATTAATTGAAATAGAGGTTAAAATATGGTATAATTTAAAGAGTAGGATTTTAAGAAAGGAGACACTATTATGCTTAATAAAAAAAATGTTGATGATTTTAATGTTGCGGGAAAAAGAGTTCTTGTAAGATGCGATTTTAACGTACCTTTAAAGGACGGCGTAATAACAGACGAAAACAGGATCGTTGCTGCGCTTCCTACAATTAAAAAGCTTATTGAAAATAATGCAAAGGTCATTCTTTGCTCTCACTTAGGCAAGCCTAAAGAGCCCGATGCTAAGTTCTCACTTGCGCCAGTTGCTAAGAGACTTTCAGAAAAGCTTGGCAAAGAGGTTGTTTTTGCGGCTGACGATACGGTTGTAGGCGAAAACGCAAAGAAGGCAGTAGCCGAAATGAAGGACGGAGATGTGGTTCTTCTTCAAAACACACGTTTCCGTAAGGAAGAAACAAAGAACATAGACGATTTTTCAAAGGAGCTTGCTTCACTTGCCGACATATACATCTGTGATGCTTTTGGTTCATCACACAGAGCGCATTGCTCAACGGTTGGCGTAACAAAGTATGTTAAAGACTGCGGCGTTGGCTACCTTATGGAAAAGGAAATAACATATCTCGGTAATGCGGTTAATTCACCAAAGAGACCTTTCCTCGCTATTCTTGGCGGCGCAAAGGTAACTGACAAAATTGCCGTTATCGACAACCTTCTTGAAAAGGTAGACAAGCTTATTATCGGCGGCGGTATGGCTTATACCTTCCTTAAGGCTCAGGGCTATGAGGTAGGTAAGTCACTTCTCGACACAGAAAGGCTTGACTATTGTAAGGAAATGCTTGCAAAGGCAAAGGAAAAGGGCGTAGAGCTTCTTCTTCCTATAGATACTGTAGTAACTTCAGAATTTCCTGATCCTATTGATGCCGAAATTCCTTATGAGGTAGTGCCTTCAAATGCTATCCCCGCTGACAAGGAAGGCCTTGACATTGGCCCTGCCACAAGAGAGCTTTTTGCTAAGGCAGCTAAGGAAAGCAAGACAGTTGTCTGGAACGGACCTATGGGAGTATTTGAAAATCCTACATTTGCAGCAGGCACAATTGCCGTTGCTCAGGCTCTTGCAGACACTGATGCTATCACAATCATCGGCGGCGGCGACTCAGCGGCAGCTGTAAATAATCTTGGCTTTGGCGACAAGATGACTCATATATCAACAGGCGGCGGCGCATCCCTTGAATTCCTTGAAGGCAAGGAGCTTCCCGGTGTAGCAGCAGCAGACGATAAATAATAAAACAATATGCGGCCGATTTTCAAGAAAATGGAAGTCGGCTTGCAGTATTTATATAATTTATGAAAAAGGTGAGGTTAAATTATGCGTAAAAAAATTGTAGCCGGAAACTGGAAAATGAACAAAACTCCGGCTGAGGCAGTAGAGCTTGTTAATTTACTTAAAGATGGCTGTGAAGAGGCTAAGTGTGACGTGGTTTTCTGCGTACCCTTTATAGACCTTGTGCCCGTATGTGAGGCTCTTAAGGGATATAAGAATATAGCGGTAGGCGCACAGAATATGCACTTTGAAGACAACGGCGCTTTCACAGGCGAGGTTTCTGCGCCTATGCTTAAGGAAATTGGCGTAAAGTATGTTATCTTAGGTCATTCTGAAAGACGTGAATATTTCGGCGAGACAGATGCTCTTATAAATAAGAAGATGAAGCACGCTTTAAAGAGGGGGCTTATTCCTATACTTTGTGTTGGCGAGTCTTTACAAATGAAGGAAGAAGGCATCACTCACGACCATATCTCTATTCAGATAAAGAAGGCTTTTAAGGGAATAGACATTGACGATGCCAAGAAGGTAATAATAGCTTATGAGCCTATTTGGGCTATCGGTACGGGAAGGACAGCTTCAGCTTATCAGGCAGAAGAGGTTTGTGCAGGCATAAGAGCTATTATAGGCGATATTTATGACGATGAAACAGCTGAAGTTATAAGAATTCAGTATGGCGGAAGTATGAACGCAGAAAACTGCGAAGAGCTTATGGCTATGCCCGATATCGACGGAGGACTTATAGGCGGCGCAAGTCTTAAGGCAGATTTTAATCTTATTACAGGCAGCGTTAAGGAATGATCCGAAAGGGTGAAAATATGAAGAAGAAAACAACTATACTTATGATCCTTGACGGTTTTGGGCTTAATGACAAAACCGAGGGAAATGCTATAGCGCTTACACCACACCCCAATATCGAAAGACTTATGAAGGAATATCCTTTTGTCAAGGGCTATGCCTCAGGGCTTGACGTAGGTCTGCCCGACGGACAGATGGGTAATTCTGAGGTAGGTCACCTCAATATGGGTGCAGGCAGAATTGTTTATCAGGAGCTTACAAGAATAACAAAATCTATAAATGACGGCGATTTCTTTACAAATGAAGAGCTTATGAAGGCTGTTAATAATTGTAAGGAGCATAACAGCGCTCTTCATGTTTTCGGTCTTGTTTCAAGAGGCGGTGTACATAGTGCGCTGGAGCATATATTTGCCGTATTTGAGCTTGCTAAGAGAAACGGGCTTGAAAAGGTTTATATGCATGCCTTTCTTGACGGCAGAGATACTCCGCCCACATCGGCTAAGGGATATCTTACAGAACTTGAAAATGAAATGGCACGTCTTGGCGTAGGTGAGATAGCCACCATCAGCGGACGTTATTACGCTATGGACAGAGATAAAAACTACGACAGAGTAGAAAAAGCCTATGCCGCTATAGTTTACGGCGAGGGAAACACAGCAAATTCTATGGCAGAGTGTATGGATAAGACCTACGCAGAGGGCGTAAACGACGAGTTTGTTATCCCTACGGTAATACTCAAGGACGGCAAGCCTACGGCGACAGTAAACGAAAATGATTCTATAATTTTCGCAAACTTCCGTCCCGACAGAGCAAGAGAGATCACCAGAAGCTTCTGCGACGATGATTTTCCATACTTTGAAAGAAAGAAAGGTCATATGAGAGTGACATATGTATGCTTCACAGATTATGACAAGACAATTGAAAATAAATTTGTGGCATTTAAGCCCCAGGTGCTTACAAACACACTTGGCGAGTATTTGTCGTCACTTGGCAAAACTCAGGCAAGAATAGCCGAAACAGAGAAGTATGCTCACGTTACATTCTTCTTTAACGGCGGTGTTGAAGCGCCAAACCCCGGCGAAAAGAGAGTGCTTGTGCCTTCACCTAAGGTAGCAACATACGACCTTATGCCCGAGATGAGCGCACCGGGAGTAACCGAGAAGCTTATTGAAAATATAAGATCAGGTGAAAATGACCTTATAATTATAAATTACGCCAACCCCGATATGGTAGGTCATACGGGAGTAATAGAGGCAGCAAAGGAAGCCGTAAGACGTATAGACGAATTTGTAGGTGAAGTTGTCAAGGTGGTTATTGAAGAAGATGCGCAGATGTTTATATGCGCCGACCACGGCAATATAGAGCAGCTTATCAACTACGAAACGGGCGATCCCTTTACGGCTCATACAACAAACCCCGTGCCCTTTATACTTGTAAATTATCCTAAGGCAAAGGGACTCAGAGAGGGCGGAAGGCTTGCGGATATTGCGCCTACGCTTCTTGAGATGATGGGTATAGAGCAGCCCAAAGAAATGACGGGCAAATCGCTTATTATCAAATAATTTTTAATGAATTGTCAGTATTTTGTTAAAAATCATTTGACAGTGTGACATAAATATTTTACAATATAAGTAAGGGTAACTATCAAATTTTACCACGAAAGGAGAATGGTTAAATGAAAGGTTATTTAGAAATAGTAGACGTATTTGCAAGACAGGTACTTGACTCAAGAGCTAACCCTACAGTTGAGGCAGAGGTTGTTGTTGAGTGCGACGGCAATCAGGTTATGGGACGTGCGGCTGTTCCTTCAGGCGCATCAACAGGTCAGTTTGAGGCTGTAGAGCTTCGTGACGGCGACAAGAGCATCTATAACGGAACAAGCGTACTTAAGGCTGTTTCAAACGTAAACGATATTATCGCTGACGAGCTTATCGGTATGAACGCTCTTGATCAGGTTGCTATCGACAAGAAAATGATCGAGCTTGACGGCACACCTAACAAGGCTAAGCTTGGCGCTAACGCAACTCTTGCTGTATCTATGGCTGTTGCCAAGGCTGCTGCAGAAGCGCTTAATATGCCTCTTTATCAGTATCTCGGCGGATTTAACGCTAAGACACTTCCTGTTCCTATGATGAACATTATGAACGGCGGTAAGCACGCTGACAACACTGTAGACCTTCAGGAATTTATGATTATGCCCGTTGGCGCGCCTACATTCTCAGAAGCTCTCAGAATGTGCTGCGAAATCTATCATGCACTTAAGAGCGTTCTTAAGGGTAAGGGTCTTTCAACAGGCGTAGGCGATGAGGGTGGTTTTGCTCCTAACTGCGCTACAGCAGACGAGGTTATCGACCTTATTCTTGAAGCAACTGTAAATGCAGGCTATAAGCCCGGCGAACAGATCAGGATCGCTATGGACCCGGCTTCATCAGAACTTTATAAGGAAGACGGTTTATATCACTTCCCGGGCGAAACAGAAGCTAAGGGACTTGACGAAGAGATAGTAAGAACATCAGAAGAAATGGTTGAATATTACGCAGCTCTTTGCGACAAATATCCTATCATCTCTATTGAAGACGGTCTTGCAGAGGAAGACTGGGAAGGTTGGAAGCTCCTTACAGAAAGACTTGGCGACAAGGTTCAGCTTGTAGGTGACGACCTTTTCGTTACTAACACAACAAGACTTCAGAAGGGTATTGATCTTGGAGTAGCAAACGCTATCCTCATCAAGGTTAATCAGATCGGTACACTTACAGAAACATTCGATGCTATTGCTCTTGCAAACAGAAATAATATGACAGCTGTTGTTTCTCACCGTTCAGGCGAGACAGAAGATGCTACAATCGCTGACATCGTTGTTGCTGTAAACGCAGGTCAGATAAAGACAGGCGCACCTGCAAGAACAGACCGTGTTGCTAAGTACAATCAGCTTCTCAGAATTGAAGAAGAACTTGACGAAGTAGGACAGTACCTTGGTCTTGATGCATGGTTCAATTTAAAGAATAAATAATTTATTATAGTAATATAATAACAGGGCAGGCATTGTAATGATGCCTGCCTTTTTCTTAGAAACAGAGGTGTTGTATATGAAAGCGGAAATAATTGCCGTAGGAACGGAGCTTTTGCTGGGAGATATAACTAATACAAATGCCAGATATCTTTCGGAGCAGCTTGCGGGGCTTGGCATTGAGGTTTATTTTGAGTCAGTAGTAGGGGACAACAAGGAGCGCCTTTTGGGAGCATTTAAAGACGGCTTCACAAGAGCTGATATTATAATAACTACAGGCGGCTTAGGACCTACCGATGATGATATCACAAAGGAAACGGGAGCGGAGTATTTTGGCAGAGAGCTTGTGCTTGATGAGTCATCTCTTAATAATATAAAGTCCTATTTTAAAGGCAGAGAAATGTCAAAAACAAATATAAAGCAGGCTTATGTGCCAAAGGACTCAACAGTGCTTAAAAATGAAAAGGGGACAGCACCCGGAATAATAATTGAGGAAAATGGAAAGGTGCTTGTTATGCTGCCGGGACCTCCAAATGAAATGGAGCCTATGTTTAATAATTCAGTAAAGCCATATTTGCAGGGCAGAGAAAAGCATACCATATGTTCAAGAACATTACGTCTTACGGGAATAGGAGAGTCAAGCGCAGCAGAGGTAATAAGAGAGCTTATGGCAAACAGTACTAACCCTACGGTAGCTCCTTATGCCAAAGATGATGGTGTGCATTTCAGAATAACCGCTCGCGGGAAAGATGTTGAGGAATGTAACAAGCTTATAGAGCCTGTGGCTGTGGAGATATATTCAAAGCTTGGGGAGTATATATACGGTGAGAATGAAACTACTCTTGCAAGAGCGGTTGTGAATATGCTGATGGAAAAGAATATAACCCTTGCAGTGGCAGAAAGTCTTACGGGGGGCATGCTTTGCTCCAGAATAGTGGATATTGAAGGTGTGTCAAAAATTTTCAAGGAGGGTTTTGTGACATACACAAATGAAAGCAAGGCAAACACGCTGGGAGTCAGCAAAGACACCTTGAAAAATTATGGAGCAATATCAAGAGAAACAGCAGGAGAAATGGCAAAGGGCGCAGCATTAAGAGCCGGAGCGGAGCTGGGAATATCAACCACAGGAATTGCCGGGGGCGGAGCTGTGAAAAACCCTACACCCAATAATGAGGATATTTCATATGATAAGCCTGAAGGACGAGTATATCTGGGTTTATATTATAAGGGCAATATAGCAACAAAGGAACTCAATATAAAAGGCGACAGACAAAGAGTGAGAAATACCGCAGTTGTCAGAATGTTGGATTTTGTAAGACAAAATATTAAAGATACGCCCCGGGAGTAAGCGCGAGCCTCAACCCATAAGCCTGCCATTTGGGGCGGTACGCAAGCCTCAAATATTATGCGGCTTTGTGCCAATCAATAATTGGTAAGTTATTACAGTGGCGGTACGCAAGCCCACAAGACCCCACCCGCCCACTCTGCTCCGGTGCCGCAGTGGCAAAGATAAACATTGCCTTGCCGATAGTTTGTCCAGGGGGCCGGTGCCGCAGTGTCGTTAATATATCCGGGTGGATGTTGCGGTTTTGGGGCGTACCAAACTACACTTGGATCATAGGATAGTTTTAGCCACGGCGGCACTGGAGTAGGGTGGGCGGGTGGGGCGATTGGGCAACGCAGTTGCCCAACAAAAGCGGAAGAACATGGATAAAAAAGCGGGTTACAAAAAAGCCCATATGCAAACCATTTGAAAAATGCACCGTAGTAGGGCGGGTGGGGCGATTGGGCAACGCAGTTGCCCAACAAAAGCGGAAGAACATGGATAAAAAAGCGGGTTACAAAAAA
>CANRPW010000004.1 GCA_947632615.1 uncultured Clostridia bacterium
CCCCCGCGGCGCCACGCTCAGGCTGCCTAAAGGCAGCCTGAGCGTGGCGCCGCGGGTCGGGGTCTATTATAAACCTCGTCTAAAGGTTATGTAAGAGGGATCAGATACACTTTTGGTTGGTTTTTCTGTAATATTGTCGAATTATGTTTTGATATTTCGGTTCGATGGAAAGTGTCGCTCGGGGCAATGGGTGGAATGGGACGGGCTTGCCCGTCCCATTCCACCCATTGCCCCGACCCGCGGCGCCTCACTCGGGCTGCCTAAAGGCAGCCCGAGTGAGGCGCTGTGGTACGTGGTCTTTTATAAACCTTTTCTAAAGGTTATGTAAAAGGGGACAGATACACTTTTGGTTAGTTTTTTTGTAATATTGTCGAATTATGTTTTGACATTTCGGTTCGGAGAGAATTGTCGCTCGGGGGAAATGATGAAAGGGAGAGGGCAAGCCCTCTCCCTTTCATCATTTCCCCCGACCCGCGGCGCCACGCTCAGGCTGCCAAAGGCAGCCTGAGCGTGGCGCTGTGGTACGTGGTCATTTATTGTTATGTTCTTGGAAGAAAACCGAGCTTTTTATAAACCTTGCCTAAAGTTCTGTAGGCGATCTTAGAGGCTCTTTCGGCTCCGTCCTTTATAATATTGTCGATATAAGTCTTGTCCTTGAGGATCTCATCATATTTAGCCTTGAGCGGGCGCAGGTCTTCAACTACTGCTTCGGCAACGGCTCCCTTGAAAGCGCCATAGCCCATGCCTGCAAATTCCTTTTCGGCTTCTTCTACGGTCTTGCCTGTTACGGCACAATAAATGTTTAAAAGGTTTGTTATGCCGGGCTTGTCTTCAGCTGCCTTTATTGTATTGTCTGAGTCTGTTACGGCACGTTTGATCTTATTTGCTATCTGATTTATGTCATCATTTAAGAATATTACGTTGTTGGCATTGGCGCTTTCAGACTTAGACATTTTTCTTGTAGGCTCTTGCAGACCCATTATTCTTGCACCCACCTTGCCTATATAGGCTTCGGGCACTGTGAACACATCGCCATAAAGATTGTTAAATCTTTCTGCCACATCTCTTGTAAGCTCTAAGTGCTGGCGCTGATCCTCCCCTACGGGAACAAGATCTGCCTTATAAAGCAGAATATCGGCTGCCATAAGGCAGGGATAAGTAAGCAGACCTGCATTTATATTGGCTTGATGCTTTGATGACTTGTCTTTAAACTGTGTCATTCTGTTAAGCTCGCCTATATATGTGTAGCAGTTCATCACCCATGCAAGCTCGGCATGAGCGGAAACATGAGATTGTGCAAAGACTATATTTTTTCCTTCATTGTCAAGACCTAACGCAAGGAGCAAAGCGAGCATCTGACGGGAGTTTTTCCTAAGATCAGCGGGATTTTGCCTTACGGTAAGAGTATGAAGATCGGCTATGGCATATATACAATTATATTCCTTGGCCATTTTCGCCCAGTTTTTAAAAGCTCCAAGATAATTTCCCAGAGTAGGGTCGCCGGAGGGCTGAACAAAGCTTAAAATAGTTTTATTTTCTGACATTTTTTCACCTCAGTTGAGTAAAGTTATATTATAATAAGCCCTGATATTGTAGGGCAATTGTTAGCATCTTTTAAAATTATATTACTTTAACGCTAAAATTGCAATAGATGGGCAGAAAATTTGTAGAAATTATTGTAAACCAAGTTGGATTGTGATAAAATAAAACTAACTTGATTTTCGGAGGTTGTATTATGAAGTATGGTTTTTTGGGTCCTTTAGGCACTTTTTCTCACAGTGCGGCAGCTTATTTTGCCGGAAGTGAGCAGCTTGTGCCCTACCCTTCGATATATAAGGCTCTTTCGGCAGTTAATGACGGAGAGGCAGACTTTGCCGTTGTCCCGGTGGAAAATTCTACAGAAGGCTCTGTAAATGCTACCATAGATGCGCTTATATTTGATTTTTCTCTTTTTATAGATGCTCAGCTGAATATGCCTATAGAAGAAGGCTTGTTTGCAAAAACCAAGCTTGAACTTTCCGAAATAAAAAAGGTGCTTTCTCATCCTCAGGCATTGGCTCAGTGCGCAGTTTTTATAAGAGAAAACCTGCCGGAGGCTGAGGTCATTTCCGTTGCCTCCACAAGCGAGGCAATGAGGGTAGTTGCAAACTCCGATGAGCCCATAGCCGCCATAGGAAACAAGTTCTCAGCCCCTCTTTACGGACTTGAGACCCTCAGAGAAAGGATACAAGACAGCAATAAAAATTTCACCCGCTTTGCTCTTGTCAGAAAGGATGCGCCAAAGGAAGCCGGCGAAAGAACAAAAACAACGGTCTCTTTTTCAGTATCCAACGAGCCCGGCTGTCTTTTTAAAATACTCAGCATATTCTCAATATATGACGTCAATATGACAAAGCTGATATCAAGGCCTATGAGGGATAAGCCGGAAGAATATGTTTTCTTTGTAGATCTTGAAAACGACGATCTTAAAGATATAGCGGACGCTCTTACAATGGTAAAAAGAAAGACATCTTTCTATAAGCTTTTAGGCTCATATAATATATATGATTTAAGATAATATAATTTTGGAGGTTTTTAAAATATGGAATTACATTCCGTGCCCTTTCCATGGGTTTGTGCCGACAAAAATTTGAATATAATGGCTTCCAACGACAGGTTTTCCGAAGAGTTTTTTAATGACAGACGGGAAATAAAGCTGTTGGGGTTAAAGGATCTGTGTCCCGGGTATGACCCTGCAAAGCTTAAGCAGATATGCCGCATTGCAGGTCATATATATATGGTATCTACAGCCAAGGAAAAAGACTGCTATAATGTGTTCTTCGACAGAATTATTCAAGACAGTGCCGATATAGCCATAGGTCTGATATTTATAGACAACCTGACAGACTGCCTTGAAAATGTTGAAGAGAAAAGACGGGGCGTTATAAAGGTCATATTAGAAAACAAAATAAACGATTATTTTCAGGCTGACGGCGGAGTAGTCAGAAGCTTTGAAAGTGACAAATATCTTATAATTCTTACAAGCGCTATTTTAGACAAATGCAGGCTTAATAAATTTTCCCTTTTGGAAAACGTAAAGCAGATAGACTGCGGTGAAGGCTTTTCCATCACCTTAAGCATAGGGCTGGGTATAAACGGTAAGACCCTCAAAGAGTCGCTTGAATATGCCAAAACTGCCATCGAACTGTCTCTCAGCCGAGGGGGAGACCAGGCAGTGGTTAAAGACGGCGAGGCTTATGAATATTATGGAGGAAAGACCTCGTCTGTTAAAGGCAATTCAAGAGTAAGAGCAAGGGCTAAGGCATACGCCCTGACCGATCTTATAAGCGAGTGCTCCAACATACTTGTTATGGGGCACAAAAACGGCGATTTTGACAGTTTAGGCGCTTGCGTAGGTATATGTAAAATAGCAAGAACCTTCGGAAAAGCGTATAATATAGTTTGGGGTAATGTTTCCTCATCAGTCTCGCCTCTTTATGACAGACTTGCCGAAGACAAAAACTATAAAGACTGTTTTATAAAGCCTGAGGATGCAGAGGGTTATGTAAAAAATAAGACTCTTCTTGTAATAGTAGACTGCCATGTGGCAGCCTACAGCGAAAATCCCCAGCTTATAGAAAAGGTGAAGAAGTTTGTGGTGTTCGACCATCACCGCAAGGTGCCTGAGGCAATATCGGGTTTCGTTCTTTCTTATCTTGAGCCTCGCGCATCATCTGCAAGCGAGCTTATATGCGAAATGTTTAAATATATGTCGAGAAACTTCAGACTTACAAGCCTTGAGGCTGAGGCTATGCTTGCGGGAATAATGCTTGACACAAAGCAGTTTACAGTAAAGACCTCTGTTCAGACCTTTGAAGCGGCATCATTTCTTAAAAAACAGGGAGCAGACACCATAAAGGTAAAGCTCATGTTTAAGGAAACCGTAAAGACCTATTTAGACAGGATAGAAGCAATAAGAAACTGCAAGATAATAAATGAAAATATGGCAATAACAGTGTGCAGCGACAGCTGTGAAAACCCACTGCTGACAGCTGCCACAACTGCCGACGAGCTGCTTAAGATCTCCGATATAGAGGCATCATTTGTGCTTGCCAAGGTGGGAGATTATATAAATATAAGCATGAGAAGCTTAGGTAATATAAACACCTCGCGTATTGCCGAAAAGCTTGGGGGCGGCGGACATTTTGAGACCGCAGCGGCTCAGCTTCAGACAACAGACGTAAATGAGGCGCTTGATAAACTGAAGGAAAAAATAGATGAATATTTAAAGGAGGAATAAAAGGGTGAAGGTAATATTACTTGATGACGTTAAAAACGTAGGAAAAAAGGGACAGGTAATAAATGCGAGCGACGGATATGCAAGAAATCACCTGTTTCCCAAGGGACTTGCCGTTGAAGCAAACAAAGCTAATATGAATGCCCTTGACAAGAAGAACAAGGCTATGGAAGCCAAGCTTGAGGCAGAATATCAGGAGGCGCTTAAGCTTAAAGATGATATTGAAAAGCTCACCGTTGATATAAATGTGAAAACGGGCACAAGCGGCAGAATTTTCGGCTCAGTAACAGGTAAGGAAATTGCTCAGGCTCTTAAAGCCCAAAAGGGAATAGAGGTAGACAGAAGAAAAATAGTTATTACCGAGCAAATAAAGAATATAGGAGAAAACACTGTTGATATAAAGCTGCACACTAAGGTCACAGCAAAGCTTAAGCTGAATATAGTGGGCAGCCAAGGGTAAATAAATATGGCTGATGAAAACGAAAACATTTTAATAAAAAGGATACCCCCAAGCGACATAGAAGCAGAGCAGGCTGTTTTGGGATGTATGTTTTTTGATATTGACGGCATAAGAGCAGCTGTTGACATGCTGCGTGCCTCTGATTTTTACCGTCCCAACAATCAGTCTGTTTTTGCTGCAATTCAGGAGCTTTTTAACAGCGGCGAGGTCGTTGATCTTGTTACCGTTAAAAACAAGCTTGAAGAAAAGGGTCAGCTGGATCAGGCAGGCGGAGTAGAATATCTCATAGGTCTTACAGATCTGGTGGGCACCAGCGCAAACTGCCGCAAATATGCTGAAATAGTATCAGGCAAGTCATTGCTTCGCCGTCTTATAAGAGCAAGCGGAGAAATACAGGAGCAAAGCTATGAGGGTCGCGACAGCGTAGACAACATACTTACAGATGCCGAAAAGAAAATTTTTGACATTGTAACAGACAGGCGCAGCGAGGACTTCATATCTATAAGAGAACTTATAAGCAAGTCGGTAGCTGATATAGAGCAGGCAGCAAAGCGAAACTCCCGAATTACGGGCGTGCCTACAGGCTTTATAGACTTTGACTATAAAACAGCAGGTCTTCAGAATTCTGACCTTGTACTTATAGCCGCAAGACCATCTATGGGTAAAACTGCCTTTGCGCTGAACATTGCTCAATATGCCGCTGTAAAAAAGAACATACCCACGGCTATTTTCAGTCTTGAAATGTCTGCGGGTCAGCTTGTAAACCGCTTTATAAGCAGCGAAGCAAGAGTAGAGTCGGGCAAGCTGCGTACAGGCAGGCTTGAAAACGACGACTGGATGAAGGTTCTTGACGCTATAGGCGAGATATCCGGCTCTCCAATATATATTGATGATACCTCGATCACTCCTATGGACATAAGGGCCAAATGCCGAAAGCTGAAGCTTGAACACGGGCTGGGGCTTATTGTAATAGACTATCTGCAGCTTATGAGCATGGGTCAGAGCGGTCGTCGAAGCGACTCTATGCAGCAGGAGGTTGCGCTGATATCAAAATCTCTTAAACAGATAGCCAAAGAGCTTGACGTACCTGTAATAGCACTGTCACAGCTTAGCCGTGCCAACGAAAGCCGTAAGGACAAACGCCCCATGCTTTCCGACTTGAGAGATTCGGGAGCCATAGAGCAGGATGCCGATATAGTTTGTTTCCTCTACAGGCAGGAGTATTATGAGCCTGAAAATATGGACGTAAAGGGCAAGGCAGAGGTAATTATAGCAAAGCACAGAAACGGCTCTGTGGGAACTATAATGCTTAAATGGCTGGGCATGTATACAAGATTTGAAAATCTCGAACAGGAAAACACTTATATGCCTGCACCTAAAAAAGATGACATACCTTTTGAACAATAAAAAAACGGCTTGGCTTTATAGCCTTGCCGTTTAATATTTTAATTATATGCGCTTCTAAGCTTAAAATTAAGCCTGTGAAGGAGCGCCAACCGGACAAGCACCTTCGCATGCACCGCAGTCAAGACAAGCTGACTCGTCGATTACATACTTACCGTCACCCTCAGAAATGCAGCCTGCGGGACAACCTTCAGCACAAGCACCGCACATAATGCAGTCATCAGAAATTACATATGCCATTACGCACACCTCCTGTAATTAGATTAAAAAGATTAGATTTCTCTTGCTTTATATATATTCTATTACAAAAACTATAAAATTTCAAGAGGAAAATTTAAATAATAATATAATTAGCCCCGTCTAACCGTATATTTATTGACAATTTGGAAATAATAAATAGGTTGCCTGCCACCTTTTTGCATCACCCTACGGGATGATGTAAAAAGGCGGCAGCCGGGGGAGGGCGGGGCGAAGGGGCGAGGATGAGCAAATGAGGCGGACTCCGCCGCCTCATTTGCTCATCCTCGCCCCTTCGCCCCGCCCTTCGGTTTCCCGTGGGGTTTATGGCAAATTCTTAAAATTAAAAAGGAGTGTTTAAAATGATAAATAAAAAAATTATTACGGAAATTCTTGAAATACCCCTTGCGGCAGGAGCCGATTTTTCAGAGGTCTTTATAGAAAGGCGAAATAACATATCTCTTTCGCTTTTAAACGGAAAAACTCAAAGTGCAAACTCCGGCATAGACAGCGGATTAGGGCTCAGGATAATAAACGGAGATATGGTCATATATTCATATACAAACGATCTTAGCGAAAAAAGCCTTATAAGACTTGCCAAAGAAACGGCTCAGGCAGTAAAGGGCGGCGAGGTCTCTCACATAATGCCGTTTATAAACAAAGATATAGAAAACAAACACAAGGCTCTTATTATGCCCTTTGGAGTATCCAAGTCGGTTATATACGATAAGCTGAAAAGCGGCTGTATGGCAGCCCTTGATTATGATGAAAGCGTAACAGAGGTAACAACGGGACTTTCCTCTTACGAGCAGGACATATTAATATATAATTCTCAAGGGTTAGAAGCAAAAGACAAGCGTGTGAGAACCCGTCTTACCGTAAATGCCGTAGCAAACGGCGGCGGCGAAAAGCAGACCGGGTATTTCGGTCCCGGGGCAATGCAGGGCTTTGAATTTGCCGAAAATTTTGATTTTGACGCTCTTTGTCGAAATGCCTCGGAAAGCGCCGTTAAAATGTTAAGCGCGGGCTATGCTCCCGGCGGCAAGTTTCCTGTGGTAATAGACGGTGGCTTTGGTGGCGTTCTTTTCCACGAGGCATGCGGACACGGGCTCGAAGCTATTGCCATTGCAAAGAATACCTCTGTATTTGCAGGCAAGTTGGGCGAGATGGTAGCAAGCCCCAAGGTCACTGCAATAGACGACGGAACCGTACCCTTTAGCTGGGGCTCTCTCAATATTGACGACGAGGGTGAGAAAACAACTAAAAACATACTCATAGAAAACGGAAGGCTCAAAAATTATATGGTTGATAATTTTTATGGCAAAAAGCTGGGTCTTAAATCAACAGGCGCTTGCCGCAGACAGTCTTATATGCTTGCGCCCGTTCCCAGAATGACGAACACTTATATAGCAGGAGGAAACGATAAAAGAGATGACATTATTTCGTCTGTGGACTACGGCATTTATTGCAAAAATATGGGCGGAGGCTCAGTAAGCCCTGCCACGGGAGAATTTAATTTTGCCGTAAACGAAGCCTATATGATAAGAAACGGCAAGATCGCCGAGCCTGTGAGAGGAGCTTCTCTTATAGGTCGTGGAGATGAAATACTTAAGCAAATAGAAATGGTATCTCCAAAAGAAAGCCTTGCCTGCGGCATGTGTGGAGCATCGTCAGGCTCTATACCCGTATGTGTGGGACAGCCCATGATAAAGGTTTCGGAAATGACAGTGGGAGGTAAAGCATAATGGATATAAATGAATTTAAGAATACATTATTTGAAAAGGCAAAGGAAGCCGGCTTTGAAGACTATGAAATGTACGGCGCCATTACCCAAAACTTCAGCGTAAATATATTTAAAGGAGAAATAGAAAAATACAGAAAAAGCACCTCGGGCGGAGTTAGCTTCAGAGGGCGCAAAGACGGAAAAACAGGCTATTTTTATACCGAAGACATTTCAGCTGAGGCGGCAGATATTGCCGTAAAGCAGGCTCTTGAAAATGCCCGTGTAATGAGCAGTGAGGAGGATGAGGAAATTTTTGAAGGCAGCAAAAGCTATCCCGATATAAAAACCTACGACCCTACCCTTGACAATTTTTCAGACGACAAAAAAATAGAGCTTGCAAAGGATATGGAAAAAAGGGCGTATGCCTTTTCGGATAAAATAGAGCTTGTAACAAGCTCCACTGTAGCCACAGGCGGCGGCGAAGTATTTATATGCAATTCTAAAGGGCTTGATTTAAGCTATAAATCAAATGTGATCATGGCTCTTGTTTCCGTGCTCGCCTCAGACGGCGATAAAAAGAAAACAGGCGGCGAGATAGCTGCCTCTATGGACTATAAGGACATCGACCCTCAAAAAGTAGTAGATAAGGCGTGCCACGAAGCCATCGACCATCTGAATTCTGCCTCTATGAAGGGCTATACGGGAAGGGTAATATTCAAAAACGAAGCTTTTATAGATCTTCTTCAGACCTTTTCATCCAGCTTTTACGGCGAGCTTGCTCAAAAGGGGCTTTCCCTTCTAAAGGGTAAGGAGGGCAGCCAAATAGCCTCAGAAGCCATAACCATAGTTGACGACCCTCTCCTTGAAAAAGGCTATGCCTCCGTCCCCTTCGACAGCGAGGGCGTGGCATCGTATAACAAAACAGTTGTGGAAAACGGCGTACTCAAAACCCTTCTTTACAACCTCAAATCGGCACGCAAAGCAGGCACTCACTCAACGGGAAACGGCTTTAAAGGCTCTTACAAAGGCTCTGTGTCTACCTCCGGCACAAATTTTTATATCAAAAAAGGAAGCTCATCATATGACGAGCTTGTAAAAAGCCTCAAAGACGGCGTTGTAATAACAGAGCTTAGCGGACTTCACGCAGGAGCAAACCCCATCACAGGAGATTTTTCCCTTTTGTGCCAAGGCTTTCTTGTAGAAAACGGAAAAGTGACCCGCCCGGTGGATCAGATAATCTGCGCAGGAAACTTCTTCAAGGTATTATCTGACACCCAAGCCGTGGGAAGCGACCTTGAATTTTCGGTCAGCGGCATAGGCTCGCCCTCACTTTTGGTGGATAACATATCAATTTCGGGACAGTAAAAAACTGGGGCAGCCTATTGGGGTCTACCCACGCGTTGGGAACTCTAACCCATATTGAATTGCCAACTCAAGGGCGTAGCGCGCCTGCAGACCACGTGTTGGGAACTCTGTCCCATGTTGAATTGCCTACTCAAGGGCGTAGCGCGCCTGCCCCAGACCAAGCATTGGGAACTCTGTCCCATGTTGAATTGCCTACTCAAGGGCGTAGCGCGCCTGCCCCAGACCACGTGTTGGGAACTCTATCCCTTGTTGAATTGCCTACTCAAGGACGTAGCGCGCCTGCAGACCACGTGTTAGGAACTCTATCCCTTGTTGAATTGCCTACTCAAGGGCGTAGCGCGCCTTATCCATCCATATTTTAAAATAACTATTATGATTATTTTAGATCCTCGCTTAAATTTTTTGGTATTCCTCTTGGTCCTCTTACTGCAAATATGCCATAATCTTTACCTAAGACAGCAAATGTAAATTCGTGGGGGTCATAGCGCTTAAGAAGCTTTATCTTCATTATGCCTGACATGCGTACCTCTCCGTTATCAAAGCTAAAAGGTATGTCCGTTTCTGTCACAAGGCATTTATATAGTATTGCCGATATGGGAGCTCCAAAATACATAAAAACCGTGTCCCCCGCCTTGATGCCCTTGCCCTGCTTCCAATTTATTTCGTCTGAAGCTTCAAAAGCTGCCTGCACATCATAATATTTTGGGTTGGCAGGTATGAGCCAATCCTTAGGGGGTCTTAGCTTAAGCCTTGTTTCCTTAGATGCCGTGGCAAGATAGCTCTCCTCCAGCCATCTGCATATTTCCTCAAATTCCACAGTCCCGTCTAACAGAACGGATATCCAATTTCCCCTGCTTATATGATAGCCCCTGAAATATCCCGGCTGCTGCACAAGAATATCAGCCATAAAGGGATCGTTCATTTTCAGATTGACAATATACACCTCTTCCGAGCTGTCAAGCCCCAGCTTATTTTTGGGCACATTCATAAAAAGGGCAAACCACTTTTGGTTGTCGCCGTGGCGGAAGGCTTCATAACCGGGAAACCGCCTCCAAAGTCGTTCCGGCTTTACACTGTATTTCTTTTCTATAAACTCAAATAGCTTTTCTTTCATAAGTGTTTCCTCATATATTCAACTGTTCTGTAAAGTGTATTTTTTTGATATATTTTATCCAAATGCCCTGCAAAATCAAGCTTATAGCGCTTCTGAAACCTGTTCAGCACTTCCTTCAGCTTTTCATTGCGTTCATTTTCAATATCCTTATAATAATCATCTAAGGTAAGCTGTCTTTCCTTTTCGTCTGAAATATTGTATATGCTTACTCCTATAAGCCTTACAGGCAGCTTTTCTACATTTTCAAGCAACCGGGCAGCCTCCTGCCAAATGGGAACGGCAGAGTCTGTAGTCGGTATTATGCGGGAGCGTGTTATGCTTTTCATATTAAAATAAGTCAGCTTTAATGTCACGCCCTTTCCGTAAAGCCCATATCTTTTTGCTCTGCGCTCCACACTTATGGCAAGCAAAAACAGAACATCCTTTAAAAAATCGTAATTATTTACATCTTCCTGAAAGGTGACCTCTCTGCCTATAGATTTAGCATCCTGTGGGCGATAGGGCGTTACCTTGCGCTCGTCTATGCCAAATGCCAGCTTTGTTATCCATTCTCCCTGCTTTCCGAGAAGCTGTATCACCATATCCTTATTTTCCTGCACGTCCTTAACTGTATGTATGCCAAAGGAATATAGCTTTTTTGCCGTCATTTCTCCCACGGTGTAAAGGGAGCGCACGTCACGGTCCCTCATAAGCTCCACAAACACCTCGGGGGTAGGTATTTCAAAATATCCGTCAGGCTTGTTTTCTTCACTTGCGGTTTTTGCTGCCGTCTTAGAATAAGCCACCCCTACCGAGCAGGTAAGCCCCAACTCCTCCTTAATGCGCCGTTTGACAGTCATTGCCACCTGTCTTGCTTCTTCCATATTTTTCACCTTAGGGGTAACATCCAGATAGGCTTCATCTAAGGCTATTCTTTCAACGGCTGCTGCATAGGTGTTCCAGATTTTATTTAGCTGCCCTGACACAGCTTTATACTTATCCATATTAGGGTGCATATAAATGCCCTTAGGACAACGGTGGTAGGCTTCTTTTATATTCATAGCCGAGCGCACCCCATACCTTCTGGCTTCATAGCTGCAAGTGGCGACTACACCCCTCTCCCCGGGCAGACTGCCTATAATAAGGGGTTTCCCTCTGAGGGCAGGGTTGTCCCTCATTTCCACAGAGGCATAAAAAGCATCCATATCCACATGAATTACAACCATATCTGCCCTCCTCGTTGAAATTTAGTCTTACCTGACCTCTTTGTCAGGCTTCATTTTTACTGTAGGGTTTGTTTCATTTATTTTTTTATAGCAGGGACAGTCCCCTGCATGGTCGTTTATAATGCCGCAAGCCTGCAAATGAGAATATATAGTTATAGCCCCCACATATTTAAAACCTCTTTTTTTCATATCCTTGCTTATGCGCTCAGACAGCCCGTTGCTTACGGGGATATTCCCCCGGTCGTGTCCGTCATACAAAATAGTTCTGCCTTTGGTATAGCCCCATATATAATCGCAAAAGCTGCCAAACTCCTCTCGCACCTTCAAATAACATATTGCATTATTTATAACCGCCCTGATCTTCCTTTCAGACCTTATCATACCTTCAGTATTAATTATCCTCTCTACATCGTCATCACCAAAATCGGCTATCTTGTCATATTCAAAATTTTCAAAGCATTTTCTGAAAATCTCACGCTTTTTCATCATAAGCCCCCAAGAAAGCCCACATTGCAGACACTCCAAGGTCAGGTGCTCAAACATCTGCCTGTCGTCATTATGTACAGGTACGCCCCACTCGCAGTCATGATATATCCTGTCCCTTTCGCTTGTAAAAAACACATTACAATGTCCCATATCACACCTCCTATATGCCGCCATTTCTGCCACATTATATAACAGCTGCACAAGCTGTGCCAAAATAAGCGGTATGGCTTGAGATATGATCCTTAGAAAAATCATTCGTCAACCTACCGACCTTCTCTTAAATTTTTTATATCACATCTTGTATTATATCACGCATTTATAGTTGTGTCTAATATTTGTATAAAGAGTTGTTTTCTGAACATTTTTCAAAATTTATATTAAATACATCGCAAAAAATGGCACTTGAACGGCTTATCAATAAGAAACTTGAGGAAAATAGCAAGAAAAATGCCACAAAGAAAATATAACAAAAAGCAACCAAGATTGTTCTTAGCCGTTTTGCACAATTTTTTGCTTAAAACTTTGTATAACTTTCCAGTATCAAATCAAAATTAAATGAATAAAAGTCATTAACTTATATTCAATGACTGTGATATAATGAAATCGTAAAACAGGAAGTGGTAATGTGACAAACAGACAACTTGCCGCTATAGAAACCAAAAAAAGCTTATTGAAGCGGCAAAAAATATAATATGCGAAAAAGGATTGATAAACACATCGATCGGGGAGATAACAAAAGCCTGCGGTGTATCAAACGGCACATTTTATACCTACTTTAAGCGTAAGAAAGATATTGTTTTTGCACTGGGCAACTATATGTACCAAGAACTTTATGAGCAGGCTATGGAATATGAAGGCGGGATAACAGAACGTCTTGTATTCTATATGACCCGTTTTGCCGAATATACCGAGAAAAGCAGCCTGAAACTGTGTCAGGAATGGGTGCGCAACGCTGTTGACCCGGATATTTCTCCCGAAGGAAAAAACAAACTGTGTGCGGATATCACAGCAATTAAGGGGCTGCTTGTAAGTGCAGTTCAAAATGGCGAACTTAAAAATGATACTTCGGTGGAATTGCTTGCAGAAACTCTTACCGATATTCTTTACGGTCAAATGCTTTGTTGGGATATCTCCGGCGGGGCATACAGCTTTGGAGAACGCACAGGTAAATTCTGCGAAAATTTTTTAAGGTCGATAATAACCCCCTATTTAAAAAAATAATAGCGGTTATGGACAAAATATCGCATCATTCTACAGAAACAGTGATAATTGGCTGACAGCGTTACAGAGGATTGAAAATTCTGCTTCCATACTCACTGTTATCATAATGTGTGAAAACTCGAGGAGGATCAATATGGAAACAAACACCGAAAACAAAATGGGCACAAAGCCTGTATGGTCGCTGCTTCTGACCATGGCTTTGCCTGTTATATTATCCACCGCCGCTCAGTCCCTATACAATATCGTAGACGGCATTTTCGTTTCCATGCTGGGTGAAGACGCTATGGCGGCAATCACCTTTGCGGGTCCCTGCACAAAGGTACTGATCGCCCTGGGAACGGGCATAGCCGTGGCAGACCGTACCTGAGTGCGCAGACCAATAGTTCTGCCATTTTAGAGGGCGGCGTGGCATACCTCACTGTATACCTTGGGTTGGGTATCGGAACAATCGGTCAGTTAGTCTTTGAACGTATGCTCATTTCCACAGGCAAGACCGTTTACAGCATGATTTCCCAAGCCATCGGTGCGATCCTTAACCTTATTCTGGATCCGGTGCTGATCTTTACCGCCGGCATGGGGATCACCGGGGCGGCAGTGGTAGGCTTCGCATTGATGCTGCGTTTTTACAGAAAAGACATTAAAATTGCTATAGGGGAGCGATCCTGTGTATGCTGAAACAGACTATAACGAAAAATAACTTTGGATCATCGAAAAAATGATCGCCAAACCAAAAAGAAAAAGGAGGAAAATTTTATGGCAAAAGGACCTTTAGGATTTGGATGGATGCGCCTTCCGCAGTTGTCCCAAGAATCTACGGACATTGATTATGAGCAGGTGAACCGAATGGTTGACCTGTATCTGAATTCAGGATTTGATTATTTTGATACCAGCTATGTTTATCACGATGGCGTCAGTGAGACAGCTATCAATAAGTGTCTTGTCAGTCGTCATCCGAGAGAGAGCTTTCGTCTGGCATCAAAGCTTCCGGTTTTCACGATCACGGAAGAAAAACAGGTGGAACAGATTTTCTCTTAACAGCTTAAAAAATGCGGGGTGGATTACTTTGATTATTATCTGCTCCACAATGTGAATGGCATTTTTTATAATCGGATCATTTCCCGGTGCCACATGTTTGAGCATATGCAGAAATGGAAAGAGGAAGGAAAAATTCGGCACATCGCATTTTCTTTCCATGATTCGGCAGATGTGCCGGATAAGGTGCTGAGTGAGCATCCTGAAGTCGAAGCGGTGCAGATTGCCCTCAATTATATTGACTGGAACGCATATTTTGTCCAAGCAAAAGCCTGTTATGATGTGATCCGAAAACATGGCAGACAAATGATCGTCATGGAGCCGGTAAAAGGCGGTATGCTTGCAAAAGTGCCAAAAGAGGCAGAAAAGCTCATGAAGGAAATTCATCCCGATGCTTCGCCCGCATCATGGGCAATTCGTTTTGCGGCAGGTCTTGACGGTGTTCTTACAGTTTTGTCCGGCATGTCTACACTTGAACAGGTAGAAGATAATGTCTCCTTTATGAAAGATTTTCAGCCGCTTAACGACAGGGAAAAAGAAATTTTAACAGAAACTGCAAGGCTTTACCGTATGTCTGGTATTGCAAAGACAGCAGATTTTACGCCTTATGAAGCAATAAATCCCAAAGGGATCTCTGCTGCGGCTATACTTGACTGTTATAATAGCTGTATGCTTCAACCGGTGCCAACATTTGGTGCAGAACACAACTATTTTACTTCCGAGAAAGCAAAGCACGGGCTGGGAAAGGATGATGTCTGTATTCCGGGAAAAGTTATCTTGGCTGATGGAACAGATGCTACGGAACTTATCCATGAAGCAGAAAAATTTTTGAATGACAGCGCATTTGCACAATATGACGTTTGAGTATTAAATAGCCTTGAAATGATATAGCTGAATAGAAATTGCTGATTAAGAGGTCGGGAGAATTGTAAAGTTCTCCCGACCTCTCACATCACCGTGCATACCGTTCGGCACAGATCCTTAGTTTTTGCACACTTGCAGACGAACGCTGCTTCATACTTTCTCTGTTCCGCACTTTCCGCAGTCTGAGCAGCCGTTGCATATAAGCCTGCTTCCGCAGCGGTCACAGGCTTGTCTGTAGTGGGGTATGTATAGCTTTTCCTTTATTTCCATACCAAAACGGTCGGTCAATTTCCACTCTATGGGCTTTCCTTCAAAATTCATGCCCGATTTATATGCCATTTCGCTTTGGAGCTGCTTTTTGGGCAGACGATAGGTTTTTCCGTCCTTTATAAAAACCGTCCCCGTTTCTATAAAGCAAAATGTTATGTTGTGAAAAACACACTCTTCCCTGAGCGCCTTCACCCATTCAAAATTGCAGGGTCTTGCCCCGTCATAGTTTTCGCCGCCGCAGATGACCTGTTCTATCTGTCCGTCGCCTAAATATTTTTCAATACTGACGGGCCCTATAAACGGGGCACACATAATGCCCTTATGTTTAAAAGGAAGCTCCAGCAAAACGGGTATACGCTCATCAGCTCTTTTTTGATTTTCGCAGGTAACATTAAAAAACACATTTTCCCAGCCGTCACCCCAGTCCTTAGGCAAGCAGTTTTTCACACGCTGAGGTCTTTTTGTGAGCAGAAAGAATTTTACATCCGGCCGCATACGCATAAGTTCCCAGGCTTCATCACGCCAACTGTCTGCTTCAGCCAAAAAGAAATCAGAAGACATACACACTCTTATCAGCTCTCCGCTTTTTATTTTATATTCTCCTGTTCTGTTTTTTTGTATGGGATAGTTAAAGCCCTTGGTTTTGTAAATGTCAGCCCCGTTTCTGTTTCTTACACGGTCTAAAAAATACATATAGCAGTGACGGCAGCCCTCGCTGCATTTCACGCAGCCGTGCCACGGATTCCAAATATCGTGCATAATATCACCTCAGGTCGTTTAATACTTTTCCTATATCTTCGTCAATACATATTGACTGCCCTTCAATTTCCTTCGGGCAAAGGGCATCGCCGTAATTTATACATACATAAGTCGCTTTTCTGTTCTGCGCCGTCATGCGCCAAAAGGGATATTTTATTATAACAGGCGTATTATAGCCCACCCCAAGCTCTAAAAACAGAATATGCCCATCTATATGTGTTTGCAAAAAGCTTTCATAGAGGTTTGCAGCCCTATGCCAGCCCTCATCCTCAACAAATTTATCGTCGGAGCGAAGGTTCATAGTCATTGGTCTGCCGCAGTTGGGGCAGACAGGCAGCAGCTCTGATGGAATGTGCATATCTTTTTGCCTCTCCAGCATGCTGCGTATGATATTTTCATTATCATAAGTTTCCTGAGTACAGGGCACAGAGCACTGAAACAGACCATAGTCCCCTTGAGTATAAAAAAGCCTGTTTTTATCCACCCCTGCCTTCTGAAAACAATGGTCTACATTTGTGGTGATAATGAAGTAGTCTTTGTTTTTTATAATATCCAACACCTGTCCATACACAGGTTTGGGAGCATCTTTATAACGATTTATAAATATATAACGGCTCCAGTACGCCCAATACTCTTCCGGGGTGTCATAAGTATAAAATCCTCCCGAATACATATCGTGAAAGCCATATTTTTTCTCAAAATCCGCAAAATATTTGTGAAACCTCTCCCCCGAATAAGTAAAACCCCCGGAGGCGGAAAGCCCTGCACCTGCCCCTACTACAACAGCATCTGCCCCAGCCATAGCCTCCTTCAGTCGCTTTAAATTATCCCAGTAGGCTTCTGTAGATCTCATAGTCGACCTCTTTAAAAACATTGAATATCACCTCTATATCACCCTTGCATTTTCTCACGGTATCTACGGCTATTTCCGCCGCCAACTCATTGGGAAAGTGAAATTCCCCTGTTGATATACAGCAAAAAGCCACGCTGTTTATGCCGTTTTCCTTAGCAAGCTCCAAGCAGGAGCGATAGCAGGAAGCCAGCAGCTCTCTGTCATTTTTATTAACGCTGCCATATATGATAGGGCCAACCGTGTGCAGCACATATTTGCAGGGCAAGTTGTAGGCAGGGGTGAGCTTTGCCCCTCCCGTTTTTTCCTCGTGCCCCTGTTTTTTCATTATTTCGGCACATTTAAGCCTGAGCTGTACCCCTGCATACGTATGAATACAGTTGTCTATGCAGGCGTGGCAGGGCACATAACACCCCGTCATACCGGAGTTTGCGGCATTTACAATGGCATCACATCTGAGTGTTGTTATATCCCCCTGCCAAAGGTAAATGCCGTCTTCTATGGGAATAAGCCCGTCAATATCCGTAATGCCCTTTTTAGCCGTTTCTTCCTTTAAATATTCGTCCTGCACCCTTATAAAATCTTCGTCTATGGGTAAGGGTCGTCTGACATTCATAAGTGAGCGCAGCAGCCTTTTCTGCTCCCCTTCGCCTGAGGGAACGGAAAGCTCTCTGTACCTTGAATTTTCATCTATCAATTTTTGTATAAGATAAATTCGTCTTTCTGTCTGAGTCATGTTATCATCTCTTTTCTATAGCCTTTGCAGGGCAGACATCAAAGCAGTTTCCGCAGTGCAGGCAGTGATTTTGCAAAATATTATATGGCTCTCCCTCTTCAATACACCTCTGAGGGCAGCTTTTAAGGCACTTGCCGCAGCCTATGCACTTATCTGTTATGTAATAGCCCTTTTTCTCTATATTTCCATCTCCTATAGTGTAAAAATCTCTGAAAATAGGATTTACGCCAAGGTTAAAATACTCAATATTGGCATTTTTTATTTCAAATACAATGCCTGCCATTTTTCTTGTATCATCCGGGTAGACATTGTAAAGATAGGGCTGCTCGGCAAAAATTATGTCTATCCACTTTTCCTGCTCGTCCTCTGCTATGACCTCAGCCTTAGCCGACAGTCTTATCATTTCTTTATATTTAGTATACCCCAACACCTGCACACGTCCATCGGTCATAAGCTCCTCGCAAAAGGCTTTCCCCTTTGCCGTAAAAAATATCATACGCTCAGGCTCATAGTGTATAGCTGAAATATTGCGTATTTGGGGCGCGCCGTTTTTATCCACCGTAGCAAAAGCCAACACGCCTACATATTCTAATTTTTTAAGACAGGTTTTAGCATCCATTTTTATTCCTCTCCCATTAAAATCTCAAAATTCGTCCGTCCCTGCGGGGCTTAGAGGTGGGGTGGTCATCTCCGCCTTTTGGGTAGCCCAGCAAAAGCTGCATTACTGCAAAATAGTCTGTGCATATTTCCCATTTTTTGAGTATTTCCTGTCCGTAAGGGTCGGCAAAGGCTGTCCACCCCTGACCTATATAGCAGGAGCCTACCCCTAAAGAGTCTGCCATAAGCATCATATTTTCCGCTGCACAGGCGCAGTCTTCCCCGGCAAACAGGAAATTTTTAGGCGCAAAAAATGTAATTACAGTTGGTGCATTGTAAAAGGCATTTTTGAGGTTTGGGTCGTCTGCTATGCTTGGCTGCTGCTTAGATACATAGGCTGTGGCAGTAGCCATTTTAGGTTTAGAATTTGCACGCTTTATCTTTCCGAGCCTTTCGTTTACAGCTCTGTCCTGACAGACGGCAAACAACACTCCCTGTCTGCCCCCTGCGCTGGGAGCGTAAAGCCCCGCTTCCAAAATCTGCTGCAATGCTTCTTCTTCAATTTGTCTTTCGTCAAACCGCCTTATAGCACGGCGGTGCTTCATAAGCTCCAATAATTCCATTATACCACATCCTTCCAACATTGTGGGTCTTCACTGTAAAAACTTCCGTTTGTTCCCTTAGCTACCGCAGGGCAGCCCCTACACCAAGCCTTTAGCTCACACCTGCCGCATTTTTTAAATTTGTCATACTCTCTGTATTTTTCCATCTCGCACACCCACACGTCAGCAAGCCTGTCGGTAAACACATTGCCTACCTTGCTGTCTGCCACACGGCGGCAGGCGTAAACGTCGCCTGTAGGCAAAATAGTGATGTGGCAGTTTCCGCAATTGCAGCCGCCATATATAATACCCTCTTCTGCATCTGGTGGTATTTTAAACTCACCCATTTCGTATTCGTACAACGTCCAGAGATGGTCTTTTTTATTGAAATAAGTCTTGCAGCCCTCGGCTTCATATTTCTTGAATTTTTTGTCACAGACTGCAAGCAATTCTCTATATTCCCGAGGTGTCATAGAAGCATCAAGGTCGCCGCCGCTAGGTACATATCTTGAAAAAGCAAACACTGCTGCCCCTGCCTTTACCACCTCATCAATAATGCCCGGCACTTCCATACGGTTGGTTTTTGACACCGTTGTCATAATTACACTGCGTATGCCTGCACGGTTTATGCAGTCTATTTTTTCAAGAGTACAGTCATAAGAGCCGGGCTTTCTGAACCAGTCGTGTGTTTCCTTAAGCCCGTCAAGAGACAACTGATATTTTTCGCAGCCGTAAAATTTAAGCTCCCGACATACCCAATCGTTCAGATGGAAAGGGTTTCCCAAAATAGTAAAGGGCACACTGTGCTTGCGGAGAAGCTCCAAAAGCTGCCAAAAATCAGGGTGGAGAATAGGATCGCCGCCTGTTATGTAAAAATAGGGAAGCCTGTCATACATTTCACAAAAGTCAAGGCAGTTATAAAATGTTGTTTCCATTTGATCCCGGCTCATGGAGTCGGGTTTTTTGCAAACATCCCCCGAAAAAATATAGCAATGCTTACACCTTTGGTCACATTCGTCGGTTATGTGCCACTGAAAAGAAAAATACTGCTTCATACTAAACATCCTCACTTTATATAAAAATCGGTTTTGCCGAATAATTTACAAAAGTCCCCGATAAGAACCTCTCCCATCGGGAACCGGGATAAATTATTTATCCCCTGCGCCGCATGCAGAGCCGCAAGCTGCGGGCTTTTCATCAGGCTTATCACCTGCACCGCAAGCTGAGCCGCAAGCTGCTGCCGGTGCAGCCTCTGACTTCTTATTCCAGCCAAAAAGATCAGTAAGTGCCATAATCGCCCCTCCTTTTAAATATTCAAAAGGCTTAATGCCCTCTGTATTTTTTATTGTAAATATAATTTATAACCCGCACAAGTACGCACTTTTTTATTGGGATAGTCACCTTTTTGTAACCATTCTTCTGTATAAAAGGCTGTTGCAACATTCAACATTTAGCAGTATAATATGAATGTAACATTCTTTAATGATGTAATGGAGGTGCACTATGAAAACGAAAGCCGAGCTAATACCCGAATGTCCCGTAGCTACCACCGTTTCTCTTATAGGCAACAAGTGGAAGCTTTTAATAATAAGAAATCTGTTAGAGCGCCCCTGGCGTTTTAACGAGCTTCAGAGAAATTTAGACGGCATAAGCCAGAAGGTGCTTACAGACAGTCTGCGCTCTATGGAAGCCGACGGCATAATCACCCGTACGGTATATGCCGAAGTGCCCCCAAGAGTAGAATACGCTCTGTCGGAGCTGGGAGAGTCTTTAAAGCCCATACTTGACGTAATGAAGGAGTGGGGCGAAAGCTATAAGGCAGCAAATTTATAATATATTAAAACAGCCGCTTCTGTTTGTTAAACAACGGAAGCGACTGCTTTTTTTATTTTGTGGATGATTCTCTTATCTTCTTTCTTACGGGAAGCACTCTTGATGATGAAACCGAAAGCTCGTCTACGCCCATTTTCATAAAGCGCTCTGTAAGCTCTAAGTCTGAGCCAAGCTCGCCGCAGATGCCTGCCCAAATACCTGCTGCATGTGCATTTTTGCATACAAGCTCTATAAGGCGAAGCACTGCCTCGTGGTGAGTGTCTGCTATTGACTCTAACTTTGCGTTCTGCCTGTCTACCGCAAGAGTATATTGTGTTAGGTCGTTAGTGCCTATTGAGAAGAAGTCAACCAACTTTGCCAGCTTATCGCTTATAATAGCAGCTGCGGGAGTTTCTATCATTATGCCTTCTTCTATGTTTTCGTCAAAGGGTATGCCCTCCGACTTAAGCTCTGCCTTGACTGCCCTTGAAATTTCCTTTATCTGCATAACTTCATTTTCCGAAATTATCATAGGATACATAATTGCAATATTGCCATAAGCACTGGCACGAAGCAAGGCTCTCAGCTGTGTCTTAAAAATATCCGGCTGCTGAAGGCAAATTCTGATGGCTCTATAGCCCAGTGCCGGGTTGTCTTCCTTGCCTAAGTTGAAATATTCAACCTGCTTGTCAGCGCCTATATCGAGAGTCCTTATAATTACCTTCTTGCCTGCCATCATCTGAGCCACCTTGCGGTATGCTTCAAACTGCTGCTCCTCTGTGGGGAAGTCGTCAGACTCTAAATATAAAAACTCGCTTCTGAAAAGACCTATACCCTTTGCATCATTTTTAAGCACGTCAGCCACATCACCTACGCCGCCTATGTTGGCATAGAGCTTAATGTGCTTGCCGTCAAGAGTTACGTCCTCTTGTCCCTTAAGGGCAGCAAGAAGCGCCTTTTCCTCTTTCTGCTTCTCAAGCTTTTCCTCATACTCTGCAAGTGTAGCCTCATCGGGGTCGATTATAAGTATGCCCTTGTTTCCGTCTACTATGCCCTGCTTGCCTGCCCATTCCTTTTCAATATCAACGCCTATAAGGGCAGGAATGTCCATATTTCTTGCAAGTATGGCTGTGTGAGAATTTGATGAGCCAAGTCTTGTTACGAAGGAAAGAAGGTTTGCCTTGTCCATCTGTACCGTTTCACTTGGGGCAAGGTCTTCTGCTATTAATATAACAGGCTCTTTGGGGGCGTTGTCGTTCCCGCCGCCCATAAGTACGTTAAGCACTCTTTCTGAGATGTCCTTCATATCGGCGGCTCTTGCCTTGAAGTATTCGTCCTCCATAGCCGCAAACATATCCGAAAGGTTGTCGCCTGTTCTTGCAACGGCATATTCTGCGTTTACATTCTCCGTTTCGATTATGTTTATAACAGAGTCGTTAAAGTCATCGTCTGCCAGAAGCATCTGATGTACCTCAAATATAGCGGCGTTTTCTTCGCCAACTTCCTTAAGCGCCTTTTCGTAAATCTCACCAAGCTGCTCAAGGGCTGTTTCCTTAGCAGCCTCATATCTTGCCTTTTCGGCTTCAAGGTCCGCAGGCTTTTCTCTTCTTACCTGTCCCTTGTCTTTAGAGTAGAAGAATATCTTGCCTATGGCTACGCCCTTGACTATGGCTTTACCCTTAAATTTAGCCATAAAAAATCCCTCTCTTTCTCAAAGATTGTCTTTAAAGAACTTCTCCAATACATCGACAGCATTTGCTTCGTCGCCGCCATCAATACTGACAACTATCTCCTGACCGCACTTGATGCCAAGACCCATAAGGGCAATAAGCTTTGATGCGTCTGCGCTTTTTCCGTTTGCTTCAATAGTTACCTTGCTTCCCGATGCCTTTGCAGCCTTTGCAAGAAGTCCTGCGGGTCTTGCGTGGATGCCTACGGGGTCTGTGATTTTGTAAGTAAAAGATTTCATGTTTGTTTCCTCCTTAATTTATAATATATTTTATAATAACCTGTCGGGGTATGAGGCAATAGCGCCTCTTCTTGTTACGCTTACTGCGCAAAATTTATTGGCAAAGGTAATGGCTTCAAAGAGTATATCTATAGGGCAGCTTTCCATATTTTTAAGATCTACCCCCATTTCGGATATCTTATATAAAAACGAGCCTATAAAGCCGTCCCCTGCCCCTGTGGTGTCTATTGCCTTTACCTTTATGGGCTTGGTTGTGGCAAAGTCATTTTTTCTCCACACCTCTGCGCCCTTTGCGCCTTTGGTGTATACTACTATTTTTGTGTTTCCTTTAAAAAGAATGTCCTTGGCTTCTTCTATAGTCTTTTTGCCTGTTATAAACTCTATTTCTTCGTCAGAAATTTTGACTATGTGAGCCTTTGGCATAAATTCCAATACAGTTTTCTTAAGGGCGGCCGTGTCATTCACAAGCTGAGGTCTTAGGTTTGGGTCGAAGCTTACCAGCATATTGTTCTTAAGCGCCAGCTCTATTGCCCTTCTGTGCGCCCCCTTCATAGGGAAGTCGCCAAGGGACACCGAGCAGAAGTGAAGCATATCGGCATCTTCAAACCATTCTTCTCTTATGTCCTTTTCACTAAGCAGCATATCAGCCCCGGGCTTTCTGTAGAATGAAAATTCTCTGTTGCCGTCCTCCTTTAAAGCCACAAAGGCAAGGCTTGTGTTTGCCTCCCTTGTGCGCTTTATATAAGAGCTGCCAACGCCGTATTTTTTAAATTCGTCAACTATTTTGTCACCGAAGGGATCAGCGCCCAGCTGAGTTATAAACTCGCTTTTGCCCCCAAGCCTTGTAAAAGCACCGCACACATTTGCAGGCGCGCCCCCTACATTTGCATAAAAGGCAGGCACGTCTTTAATTGGCTTTCCCGCTTCCGACGGTATAAAATCTATAAGAGCCTCACCTATGGCAATCAGCTTTTTCATAATCTACCTCCATGGAATTCATGTCAAAAACATTTATACTTCCGCAGCTTATGCTGCATTTTTTGCTGTCTGTATAATACATGGTGGTCATAACATACTCGCCGTCATTTATATATACCTCAACTACCGATCTGTCTAAAAGTATTCGCACACTTTCAAGACTTTCAAGCCTTAGCTTTCTTATGCTCCTGCCGAAACTGTCCATTATCATTTCAAATACCCCATCTTCGTATTTAAGCAAAACACTTTCTCGGATAGAGGCTTCAAAATCCCCTTTGATATTTGTCACAATAATGTCAGCTCTTTCCGTTTCAAAGGCTTCCCACGGCTTTACTGTTCTTTCATTTGTTCTTAGGGCTTCAAGCTCACTTGCGGGGGTCTGATAAACCTTGCCGTTTTTGTACTTAAGCACCCTTGGCACGGTAAGGCAGTTTTGCCAACCTTTCTCCGTGGTAGGGTTTACGTTATCCGAGTCGGGCATACCGACCCAGCCTATGAGTATTCTTCTGCCCTTTTCATCCTCAAAGGTCTGCGGGGCATAAAAATCAAAACCGTAGTCCCACTCTTCAAAGCCCGCGGGAGTAAAATCGTCAAAAATGCTTTTATCCGTTAAAAAATATCCGCTCTGATATATGTTCTGATAGCGGTATTCTTCGCTTTTAAGCCCCTGAGGCGAAACGGAGATAACCGTCACATCTCCGAGCTTAAATACGTCAGGGCACTCCCACATATAGCCGAAAGGCTCTTTGGTTGTGACTTCCTTTAAAAATCTCCAACCCTTATCGATATTTTCACTTTCATATATGAGCAGTGTACCCTTGTCAGAGAGCTTTCTTCCTCCAAGAGCCATATAATACTTATCTTCCTTCCACACCTTAGGATCTCTTATGTGACAGGTGTAGTCAGCGGGGTAGTCCTCATTGGTGAGCAGCAGCTTTTTTGAAAAATCGCTGTCGTTTGCATAGACTACATTGGAGTCTCTGCCGTCTGTTATATAGTCATAGTCCCCGGGGTGCTTTACATTACCCGTATAGAACAAATGCACTTTGCCGTCCTCTGCCAGCCCCGAGCCTGAATAGACACCGTTTTTGTCCCATTCTGTATCGGGAGCTAAAGGCACGCCCATATATTTCCACTTTATAAGGCTCTCCCCTTTATACCATCCCCAAAATTTTTCTCCGCCGTTTACGTTTGTGGGAGAATACTGAAAAAATACGTTATATTCCCCGTTATTTTGACAAAGTCCGTTGGGGTCGTTGAGCCATCCCACGGGAGGCATCAGGTGAAAGCCCTGACGCCTGCCGTCTTTATTTACTTGGGGAATAGCCTTTTCCGCATACTTTATTCTGTTTAAGATACTTTCTCTTGAGTCCATTCCCATCAACCCTTAATTATTTTTCTATAGAAATAATTTTCTCCATTTTGTTGGTCTTTCCTGTTTTTTCCACCTTGAATGCAGAATAATCGTCACTGTTTGTAAGAAGAACAGCCGTAGTCGCAGAAAAGCCAGCCGCTTTGATCTTGTCTATATCAAAAGCTATAAGCTTCTGACCCTTCTTTACCTTGTCGCCTTCCTTAACGAAAAGCTCAAAACCGTCGCCGTTCATCTGTACCGTGTCAATACCTACGTGAATGAGAAGCTCCATCTCGCCGGGGCCAGTAATGCCTACTGCGTGACGTGTGTCTGTGACTGAAGAAATTTCTCCGTCATAAGGAGCAACTACCTCTCCCACCTCAGGCTCGATGCCAACGCCGTCGCCAAGTACGCCTGATGCAAATGTTTCGTCGGGGATGGCTTCTCTTGCAATTACATTACCTGTTAAAGGCGCATATATTGTCATATCCTGAGGCTCTGCCACGGGAGCTTCTTCCTTAACCGTTTCTTTGACCGTTTCCTTTTTTTCTGCAGGCACTTCATCCTTATAGCCAAAGAGCCATGTGAGTACGAATGCAACAACCGCCGATATAGCAAACATAGTTATATACTTAACAGGTGCGCTAAGACAAAGAAGTATGCCGAAAATACCTGTTACGCCTGTGCCTGTTGCTCCAAGCTGAGTTACCGATGCAAAGAGAGCGCCGCAAGCACCGCCTGCACAACCGCAGATAAAGGGCTTGAAATAACGAAGGTTTACACCGAAGATGGCAGGCTCTGTAATACCCATAAATGCACTGAAGGCTGAGGGAAGAGCCATAGATTTTGTTCTTGTCTGCTTTGTCTTTAAAGCAACTGCCAATGTAGCGGCACCCTGACCTACGTTAGCTGCGGATGCAAGGGGAAGCCAGTATGTAACGCCATATCTTGCAAGCTGACCTACGTCAATAACCGTGTACATGTGGTGAATACCTGCAACTACCGTAGGAGCATATAATGCGCCCATTACAAAGCTGCCTATACCGAGAGGAAGGGCTATAAGCGCCTGAATACCGTCGATAATATGGTTTTCAATAAATACGAATACAGGACCAATTATAGAATATGTAAGATAACCCGTTACGAAAACGCTTACAAGAGGAGTTACAAAAAGGTCGAACATTTCGGGAACGATCTTATGCAGCCTCTTTTCGATAAAGCACATTACCCAGACTGCTATAATTACGGGGATAACGTGTCCCTGATAGCCTATAAGGTCTATGCTGTAAAGACCAAACCATACGCTCTGAGTTACTTTAACGCCCTCCGAAGCTACGGTCCACGCGTTCTGCAGGTCGGGGTGGATCATAATCATACCTATTACTGCGCCTAAGAAAGGATTTCCGCCGAATACCTTAGCTGCGCTGTAGGCAATGAGTATAGGCAGAAATACATAAGCTACATTACTGAAAAGCTTTGCAAATACATAAACGGAGCTTGTTGTGTCAAGCTGAATAAAGTTGTTGTTTACCATGAAGTTAAGGGCTTCCATTATGCCCATAAGAAAACCGCTGGCAACGATTGCAGGTATAATGGGTACGAAAATGTCGCCCAATGTCTTTATTGCTCTTTTAAATACGTTCTGCTTGGCATTTGCCGCCTGCTTTACCTCTTCCTTTGTGGCGGCAGACACTCCCGATACCTTTATAAACTCGTCATAAACCTTGTTTACAGTGCCTGTGCCTAAAATTATCTGAAGCTGACCCGAAGCAAAAAACACGCCCTTTACTCCGTCAATGTCTTCTACTGCCTTGCTGTCGCACTTGTCGTTGTCTGCTATAACAAGTCTTAATCTTGTGGCGCAGTGTGCGGCGGAAACAAGGTTTTCCTTTCCGCCGATGTTTTCATAGATTTTTTTTGCTACCAATCCATAATCCATAAATATACCTCCTTAAAATTTGAAAATATGAAATCGGTTTCACTCTATGAATTTATTATATTCCTTATAAACACCTTTGTAAATATGTATTTTTACATAAATATAAGGCGGTTTATTTGTGCACTATTGACAAATGTAAAAAATATGTCGCAATATAATATGTAAACGATATCATACAGAACCAAAAAAGAAAATATATTTATAGAAATATATTTCCTCTTTTTTTAAAATTATTAAGCTCAGTTATCTTGTACATCGGGAGGGTCGCCCTTTTCTTTCTCTTTCTTTTTCCACTTAATGTACTCCTCTTCCATCACAAGTAATTCAAACGGATCGAATTTTCCGTCGAGGTTCAGGTCGAAAGCGGCGTCGCAAAAGCCCGTATCCTTTTTATTGTTGTCATTTTTGTTTTTCTTTCTCAATTTTATTATCTCCTGTCCCAAAAAATAAAATTTTGCAAATTTAATGCCTTGGCTGCGGGCATAGGGCTTTAAATAAGGGCGGAATTTCTGACTATTATTTCATAGCCCATTTTAATTTCTCTTCTTGCCTTTGTCTTTCCCTTTATCATATCCACAAGGAGCCGCCCCGCTTCAAGACCGCAGGCATCGTAGTAATAGCGCACGGTGGTAAGGGAGGGCTCTATCATCTCTCCGAAAATGTTTCCGCCTACGCCTGCCACCATTATCTGCTCGGGTATGGCTATGCCTCTGTCCTTTAAGAGCTTTACAGCCCCTACGGCAATGTTGTCAGTTGCGCATATAATGCCCCTTACATCGGGGGCTTTTTCTATAAGCTCTTTGCAGGCTCTGTAGCCGCCCTCTATTGAGAAGTCGCTTTTTACTATATATTTGTCATCATATTTTATGCCCTTAGAGCCAAGAGCTGTTTTATATCCGTTTTTTCTTGAAAGACCTGCCGCCTTATCTCTTTCGGTTACGCCTATGTAGCCTATTTTGTCGGTTTTTTTAAGCATTCTTGCGGTAAGTGCCTTTACGCTGTTGAAATCATCGTGATAAACGCAGGAAACCCCGTCTATTTTCTGGGCAAGAACAACAACAGGCACATTCATTTCGGAAACAAGCCGCTTGTGCTCCCCTGTTATTACAGTGCCTATAAGTATAACTCCGTCCACAAAGTTTTCATTAAAGGCTCTGAGATATTTGATTTCATTTTTCTCATTGTTTGCAGTGTTGGCAAGCATCAGCTGAAAGCCGCCCTCTTTAATAGCATCGCTTATGCCGTCTACCATACCGCCTATAGCCTCAGAGTTCACCCTGGGTATAATAACGCCTATTATGCCTGTTTTTTTCGTACGGAGAGTCTGAGCCTGTGTTGAGGGAACATAGCCTGTTTCCTCTATCACTTTTTTAATTTTAGCCCTTTTTTCCTCGCTCACATAGCCGTCATTCAAATATCTCGACACCGTAGCCCTAGACACCCCAGCAAGCTCCGCAATTTCCTTAATAGTCATACTTCTCACCCAAATTCCTTATTATTTACATTTACATTATAACATAAGTCTTCAAAAACTCAAGTGGTTTAGGCACAAAATACATTCATCGGTTTTGCCCCAAGGTTTTCGGAGTGTTCATCCGGGGGCTCATAGCCCTTTGCAAAATCCGAATGTCGTCAACTGCTATATCCATAGCCTTGTGGTAAGGCTGCCTCCTATATATTGTTTTTATCGGCATAGGCTTTATAAATGTCGTATGTTCTTTTATCAAAGCAGCAGAAAATAACTTCTATAGAATAGTCTTTGTTGTCCGCCAGCCATTTTTTCACCGCCTGCACAGCGACCTCTGTGGCTTCCTTTAAAGGATACCCGTATACCCCTGTTGAAATTGCCGGAAAGGCTATGCTGTGAATGTTATACTTCGCTGCAAGCTCCAACGAATTCCTATAGCAGTCTGCCAATAGCTTAGCATCCCTCTTACTTCCCGAATATATAGGTCCTACAGTATGTATTACCCACTTGGCAGGCAAGTTGTAGCCCTTGGTGATCTTTGCTTCTCCTGTTTCGCATCCCCCGAGAGTTCTACATTCCCTTAATAGCTCAGCTCCTGCCCTGCGGTGGATAGCACCGTCTACACCGCCTCCGCCTAAAAGGCTTTTGTTGGCAGCATTTACTATACATTCGCAGTCAAGTTTTGTAATATCATCCTGTGTGATATAAACATCCCTTTCTTCTATTTTAAGTCTTAGCATAAAATACATCTCCTTTCATAGAGCCATTTTTTAATTAACGCTCACCTTATATTATTTATTATAACACAAAAGTTGTAAAAAAGTATACGGACACAGAGGCTTAGACGGTTTCTGACAGTAAGTAAAAACCTCGATTTTTTAAAGATCGAGGTTTTTTGACTTATATATACAATTGTTTTACTGTACAGTTTTGTATTTTTTTCGTAATGATCCCACATGGGTTTGCCTTACTAATCTTCTTTGAACTTATTTTTATCCAATGTTTTTATGACCTTTGCAGGATTACCCACAACAACGGCATAGTCGGGCACATCTTTTGTAACAACGCTTGCTGCGCCTACAATGGCGTGCTTGCCAATGCTTATTCCCGGCAAAATCGTAGCCCCTGCGCCTATCCATGCACCCTTTTTGATATAAATAGTTTTGCAGGGAAGAATTGCCCTGTCGTAGGGGTCGTGATTGTTGGTAAGGAGCTGTACATTTGCAGCTATCTGCACATCGTCCTCAATTATTATGCCTCCCCTTGCCATAGCAAGTAAATTACTGTTGATAAAAACATTTTTGCCTATCTTTATTCTTTCAAAGCATACTCCCTGAAGAGGCGGAGCAATAAAGCTGTTTTCCCCAAGATTATCTCCGAAAAGCTCCCGAAGCTTAGCAAAATATTCTTCCGTCTGAGGCATTGTGTGGTTAAGCTCAAACAAAAGCTTTGTATTTCGCGCTCCGATCGCACTGCTTTTGGGGTCTGTAATTCTTGAGTCAACTATTTCCCATGTATTATCCAAGTAGTTTTCCTCCTATCGTTATATGAGATTTACAATAATGCCGCTTATGAGGGCGGAGAGCATTACAAATGCTATGTAAAGGGCAAAATGCTTTATGCCAAGCACTATTTTAAGTGCGCCGAGATTTGTGATTTTGGTGGAAGGTCCTGTTATCATAAATGCCGTGGCAGAGCCCATGCTCATACCGTCTGCAAGCCATTGTTGAAGTAATGGTATTGTGCCGCCGCCGCAGGCATAGAGAGGAACGCCTATTGTGGCAGCCATAAGCAAGCCGAAGCCTTCGTTGTTGACAAACAGCTTGGCAAAGGCATCAGCCGGGACATATCTTTGGAATAATGCGGAAAGTAATATGCCTACAAGGAAATAAGGTCCTGTAGCCTTTATATTCCTGCCTATGTTCTTTATAAGTCTTATAAGCATATTGGGGTGGGTATCACGGCTTGCACCCTCGGAAAAGCCGGTAAAGTCGAAAAAATGCTTATCCTTGTAAAATATCCTTATAGCAAGCCCTGCGGCAATACCGCAGAGAAAGCAGGAAATAAATCTTACGCAAAGGGCGAAATTTCCCAAAGCGGCACTGTATATAAGAAGCTGTGGATTAAGCAGAATACTGCTCATCATAAAAGCGGCTAAATAATCATCTCTCATACCCTTTTCGGAAAAGGCTGCCGCAAGGGGTATAGTGCCGTACATACAAAGAGGTGAGGCTATGCCTATAAGGCTTGCGGGGATAATGCCTATTATGCCTAAATGCTTGTTCTGTATAACGCTCATAAGAGAATGTATTTTATTTTTACCGAAAACAGATATTACCGAGCCTATTACAATACCCAGCGTCCAGTAAAAAAATATCTGTTTAAGCTGTATTTCAAAATAATACCATATATATATTATTTCACGCCTTACAATTTCCGTCATAAAACCCCATTCTTTCCTGCCCTTTAATCTATACTTACAAGCTGATATTCTCTTGAGCCTAAGCCTATTTCTTCGGCGTGTTCGAGAGTATGAAGACCGTTTCTGCTTTCTATACGGTTTACAAGAGATGCGCCGTCGCCGTCCTTTTGCTCGTAAATAAGGTCAATGCAAGCCTGATCAAGTGCAACGGGATCTGTTGAGGCAAGAATACCTATGTCGTGCATATCCGGCTCGGCAGGGTTTCCGTCGCAGTCACAGTCTACTGAAAGACGGTTCATTACGTTAATGTATACAACCTGACCGCCCTTATTGTTGAAATAATCCACAACAGCGCTTGTGGCATCACCCATAGCCTCAAGAAATGCGTCCTGTCCTGCGCCTTGCCAACTATCATGTGATACTCCGCCACTGTGAATCCATAATTTTCCTTCAGATGACCCTACTCCTATCGACATATTTTTTATAGCTCCACCATAGCCTGCCATAGCATGACCCTTAAAATGCGCCAGTGAAATCAGTGAATCATAATTTTCAAGATGCTCTCCCACATAATCTTCGGTTATTCTTGAAGTTCCGTTTTCAGGGGTCGGAACGGGAATAGTCATTGAGCCATCTTCGTCCATAATATCTACATTCGCAATCGCTGTGAAACCATGGTCTTCGGCAACCTGTTTATGCATTGCTGTTTCACTTCTTGAGCCGCCGTAAGCCGTGTTACACTCTACAATAGTGCCGTCCACCTTTTTAACAAGGTCGCCTATAAGCTCAGGTCTTAAATAATTGCTGGCAGGAGGCTCGCCGGTTGACATTTTCACGGCTACATTTCCCTCTGCGTTAAAGCCCAGTTTGTCATAAATCTCAACCAATGCTTCGGGAGTAATGTCCTTTGTCATATATACAACGGGAGCATTTTCATTTGCCTGTGCAGCAGATGTGTTTTGGGAAGCCGTATCATTTTCGGACATAGCTGCCTTTTCGGATATGGTTATTGTTTTTTCTCCTTCGTTCCAGTCTACATCAAAGCCAAAGCCCTCTGCTATAAATCTTATGGGTAGCATTGTTCTGCCGTTTATAATGGTAGGTGCAGTATCAAGAGTGTTTTCGGTGTCGTTAAGATAGGCTGTTTGTGAGTCTATGACAAGCCTTATGACATCTTCGCCGTATGTGAGGGTGCTTTCCCTCGTTTCACCGTTCCAGTCAACAGTTCCGCCCATATTTTCAATTATCGCCCTTATGGGTACGAGAGTTCTCCCCGAAATTATAACGGGAGCCGTACCGCCCTCCGGGTCTATCTCCCTATCTTTGCCGTTTACTTTCATTATAGGGTTGTCTATCTTTAACGAAAGCACCTTGGGGGAAGATAAAACATTTTCCGTTTCTTCTTCTGCATATACATTGTTTTCATCGGTACTGCTGTTGTTTGCTAAAAAAACAAAACCACCGCATACAATTGCCAAAAAAGCTATAAATATTCCTACAGTTTTTAATTTTGATCTCATAATATCCCTCCTGTTCCTGATATCCTTATAATAACATTATAGTGCCTGTTACCTTATATTTCAAATACCTGTTTTGTATTTATATATATGCCCAAAAGGCATATTATAAAATCAATAAAAGCTTTTGGGTATGCTGCTATGCGCTAAACGCAAACCGTAGAGCCAAGACAGCCCGAAGCAGGCGGCGTCACACCAAAAGCAAACGACCTTTTTTACCCTGCAAAAGATCGTTTTACTATCCGGCTTATATTATATGCTTATTCCGAAACCTGATCTTCATTCACGGGGAAGTCAAAGTATACATCGGGGTAAGGCTCATTTTCAAGGGTGAAATGCCACCATTCAGTATCAAGGGGCTTGAAGTTGTTTTCCACCATTATATCCCTCAGTATGTTCCTGTTGTTTATCTGCTCCTCCGTAAGCCCGTCAGTATAGTCGGGGTGTGAAAGCTCGCCGAAGTAGTCAAATACTCCGCCCATATCCACTTCCTTGCCTGTGCTCATATCAAAGAGCGTCAGATCAACAGTGCTGCCTCTGCTGTGTCCCGACTTTTCGGCAATATAGCCCTGATCAAACAATACGGACTTGTTAAGCTCAGGATAAAAATAGTCCTTCATACGAGTATCATCCACATCCTCAGCCCATTCAATGAAATTATTAACAGCCGTCTGGGGTCTGTAAGCATCATAGATCTTCAGCCTGTATCCAAGCTCCTTGGCATCCTCCGAAGCCGCCTTCAGAGCCTCTCCCGCCTCACGGGTTATGAGGGCACAAGGCTCTTCATAGCCATTTATCCTGTCGCCCACAAAATTATATGTGGAATAATATCTTATTTCAAGAATAGCGTCCGGCACAGCCTCGGAAACAGAAACAAAGCCCTCTGCGCTGTCAGCCGAAACGGCCTCCGAAGAGTCCTCCGTCGCTCCTGCACTGTCAGCCGAGCAGGCTGTAAATACTACTCCGCTTGCCGCTGTACATACAGCTATAAAAAAACATATTATTCTTTTTTTCATGATATCAGCTCCTTTTTATTGCTGCGAAGAGGCATGTACATTTCTCCCCCTCTCCTATATATATTATATCATACCTAAAATATCCAAACAATATATATCTGTGTCGGAATTAAGGAATTATACCTCGATCTGAGAGGAGGAGTTTTCTGCAATCCATAGACTGCAAATGTTGTACTGTCCTATATTTTCAACCTTGTGGTAAATTTCGGGACGGGCGCTGTTGTCATTCTGCGCCTTTGCGGTACGGCTGTTGTCGTTTTCGTAGCTAAGGTTCTCATCTGTATAAGGCACTGCGGGAGCTATTTCAAATATATCGGCTTCTGCCTCCTTGGCATTTTTTCTGCCACGCCCTTTGTAATGGTTACGGTCTGTTCATCGCTGTTCCGATCTGCTTCAAGACCGAAGCCCTCAGTTATAAAACGTATGGGAAGCATAGTTCTGCCGCCTATTTCCTCAACTACCGCAGGAACGGGAACAGTGAAGTTTTCATCAATACTTTTTTCCTCAGATGTTCAGACTGTCAAGCCATTTTTTTATTGTGTTCACATCGGTATTGCTGCTCATACGCTTTCCGTCACGCCATTTTGTATCAGATGAACAGGATCTCGCCAGAATATCATTGGTTTTTCCCATACCGCTGCCGCCCGATGTAGCAAAGGTAACAATAGTTTTACCCGAAAAATCATAGCTTTCAAGAAATGACTGTATAATTCTGGGAGCCTCATACCACCATATAGGAAAGCCTACAAAAACAACGTCATACTGCTCCATGTCCTTTACCCTTGAGGCGATCTTAGGGCGGGAGCTTTTGTCATTCATTTCAATACTACTGCGGCTTTTTTTATTCATCCAGTTCAGATCATCATCTGTATAAGGCACTTCGGGTACTATTTCAAATAAATCCGAATTTGCCGCTTTTGCTACTTCAGCAGCAAGCTTTTTTGTGTTTCCGCTTGCCGAAAAATATGCCGTTAAAATTTTACTCATAATATCATACTCCTTTTTATTATTAAACTATGTTTCCTGCCGTTACTTAAGGCGTGCATAAGCCAATTCAAAATATTATTACATTCGTATATAATATCATAAATCGACATAAAAACATAACCGACTTTCGCTTTTGCTGAGAACGCTTTTCAAGAGAACGAGCCATTTTATCTGCAAATCTGTCGCCATAATTCCGGCAGCTATAGATATATATGCTCTTTTCAGATGCTTCTTTTTGTTTTCTCCTTTAAATTACTTCATTAACGCAAAATTATTCACTCTTTTTGGCAAAAGAAAGACATTTTCCGATAACATCACCTGTCCTGAGGTATTGATATGTGGGAAATTCAAATAAAACAGGCTTTAAAGTATTATAATTGATTTTGCCCTTGTCGTCCAGATGCTCCTCTGATACATAGGTGTTGTCGATAGTGCATATAAAGCTCTCAAAATTCGGCGTATTGTAAATATCCACAACGCTGCATTCCATTGTAAGGGGCGATTTACTTATAACAGGCGTTCCCATTTCACCAAGCTCATAGCCAAATACCCCTGATTTATCGACCTTATTACCGCTGACAGAACCTGTATAATCGGTTTCCTTCAGCATACCTTCATCGACAATGTTAATAGACAGCTTACCTGTTTCCTTGATGCAGCCATTTATAAAATGAGGCTTCGCAAGACTTACAAGCACTCTGTCATGTCCTATTATACCTATATGCGCAACAAGCGTCCATGTAGGTTTATCATTATTCATAGCTCCGATCACGGTCACAGGCGTAGGATATAACGCAAGAACCGAACCAGTATTCTTTTTCATATTCAATTCCTCCTAATAAATAAAATTTTTATTCTGACATCGTGTCACTATAATTATAATAGCACCATTCTGACACCGTGTCAATACATAATTTAAAAAATTTTTTCCTTTGTGCGATATAATTTTTTATTTGACTAACTGAGATTTTTTACTCCTTGTCTGCAAATACTTACTTGATCACTTAAATATCATCATATATTTGCCACCATAGCAAAGAATGTACATAACAGACAGGAATAAATTGACAGCAGGAGAAAAAAGATATATCATAAAATTAGTGAATAAAGAATATCCCGAATATAAGTGGAAAAAAGGATGGTATAAAAATGGAAAATATTTTTGATTTAATTACACGGTTACAATCAGGTGAAAAAGTAAAATGAAATTCATATACATATTTATCGCTTTACTTTTTTTATTGTATTTTAAGGTGAATTTAGCCTCTGAAATAAATATTAACGATGTAAGTAAAACTGAATATAGTTCTGTAGGCAAAGACACAGCGGCTTCGTTTGCCGACGGTAAATTTGAAATTGGCAATTATTCCGGCACATATAATTTAGTTATGGTTAGATCAGAGGAAAGCAGAGTTAAAGATAGCTTATTGGAAGGATGTTATAAATATGAATGGGTTAAAAATAAGTTTTATATCCTTTCCGAAGAAGGCGTTGCTGTCTTTGATAATGATAATCCAAAATTGAAGATATATTTAACAATACCTAATGAAAATTATAAAAACGGACCGTTGTCAAGGTTTGTGGAAGATGAAATGGTCGAATACTTACATTCGTTTAGCGATTATACAGAAGATGAGCAAATAATTCTTAATGAATTTATTGAAGAGAAGTAAAAAGAGTAAAACTGAGCTAATAATAAACTTATGGCAGCACCTTTATGGTTCTTTAGGTGCTGCCTACCACCCCATGGTTTTCACCACAACAAAACTGTAAACGGTGCCACAGGTCACCTTTGAACCTTTAGGACAGTGACAATGTTTGTTTCAAGTTAAAAACAAGCAAAGCCACACCCGAACGCTACTTCCAAAGCTACCAGCTTATAAGCGACAACTCAGACAACTACTACCTAAGAGCCGAATACTACCCCCCCCAACCGGTCGCTTCTTAACCGAAGATAAGTGGACTCAAGTTATAGGCAAATATAATGCAGCTACTACTGAAAAACAAAAAAATTACTCTTCTAAGGTTAATTTATTTAGAAAGTATATAACAAAAATTCCGAGGGAATATAAATGATAAAATTCATTAATTTTTGTACTATAATAGCTATTATACTTATGATATTATTTACAATTTACAAAACAAACAATATTACTTTAAATATACCCGTGAAGGGCTTGGTTTCGGAAGATGTTCTTTTTGAAGACGAGCTTGAAGAGATCACGGATAAATACGGTGATTTTTTTGAGAATTATGCCCTCTCCAATATAAGATATACACGAGATGATCATATGGGGCATGTAATATATTCGTGTACTAAAAAAAATAATTATAGTATTATTTCTCTTGAAGTTGATAATGATGTATTTACAGTAGCCAGAAAATACAGAAACAATTCAAGATTTGCAAATCTATTCTGGCGTCCTCCTATAGATTTAGATGAGCTTAATATAAATTCCAAGGAGCTGTTTGAGATAATACATGATAATGACAGCAGTTTTGAAACAAGCCGTATAAGAGAATTACTGTTGAATGAACATCGATATTGGGATTGCCTTGCATGGGAATGTGAATATGAAACAAATGATGATCACCTTATTTCTGTAAATGCAACGACAGGTGAAATACTTGAATCAGAGCCACGGGTCAAGAATAAAAATTAAGCTAACCACAGTACTTGGCACTTCGGATAGCGACACCCATTCGGATACAACGGCTTTAAACAACTGACAGCCTACACAAGCACTGTCATCTTCTACAATGGCAAAGTAGGTATAACAACCACATACACCTACTTTGCCCATGGTTTAATAACCGTCAATGTTGTAGAAGCAGGATACCTATGGGACGGTGACAACGTCTGTAGATAAATTTGATTTTACCGAAATTGCTACCGCAATGGGCGAAAGTGGTATAAGCATAGGGACTGTGGCAAATGATTTTGCTATATTTTCCCAGGAAACCGGTGCCATAACACCTTTTGATATCAAATTGCATTTTTCGTATGTATATAAAAGGAGAAAATAAAAAATGAGGTTATATAAAAAATTATTAATTATTTGTATTGTTTTAATACTTATTATTTTTTCCATTGACGTGGGATATATCTGGGTCAATAGGGAAGCTGTCGGGGAACTAATATTTCAGAAAGTATCGGAGTCTCTTGAACCCAAAAAATTAGAAAACTATGGATATGTAACCTTTTACGATTATCAGATAGGCGATGGGAAATTTCTTATTGAGGATTATACATACGGCAGATCTTTAACTGTTTGGAATTCAGATTTGGAAATATACGATAGGATACTTAATAACTGTAGAGATTATAAAGATAAAAAAGATAAATTTTATATTACCGCTGACAAAGGATATGCCCTGATATATGTTGATGAGAATATATGTAAAATATACCCTACCATATCTATGGAAGAACTTGAAACTATACACTATGAAAATGGCGAAACCTCATATTATCCAACCATAGTAGAGCGTGACGATGTGGAATATGTGAGATCCTTTGAGGATTTTACAGAAGAAGAACAAAAAATCTTCACCAAACTGATAAATAAACGATCTACTACGTGGTGATGCCCACAACAGCACCAAACTTGCAGACAATTACGCCTACGATGCCTTTGGCAACTCGGAGAGCACAATGAAGTTTGGCTACTGCGACCGGCAATATGACTCTGAAACCGGTCTGTACTATCTCCATCTAAAGATGCTTATTTTAAATATTATGGATAAAGGGGTATCAAAATGAAAAAAATTTTAGCTATTAAATTTTTAGCTATTAGTTGTTTGTTAATAATTTTAGTATTTTTTTTACCTGTTAAATTTGCTGTTAAAGAGGAAGATTTGAAGCATGAAGATAAGGAATATTATATTGTACAACAAACGGACTACTATGATGAATGGTATATAAGCAAAAGTAATAAAAGTATAATGTATTTTAAAGGAAATACTTTTACAGACAAATTTGGTATAGGTATATTAGGAAGTAGGAAAGCATATGGTCAAGGTGTTCCATGTGTGCAAAATGAATTTGCGATTTATGGTGAATTTGTAGATTATAATAAAGAAAATGGTATGTATACATTTGACGTAAAAAAATGGGATATTATATATCCTATTGAAAGAGATAATTTTTATTCTCTTATAGCAAGTGACAAATATTTGACAATATTTGACTACCTTGAAAAGTTCTTTGGTGAATATCTTGAGCCGTAAATTCACTTACAACGGTAGACAAAACAGGTATAGTGAAGCTTATACCTATGACAAGAACGATCGGTTGACCCTTATCTTTAAAATCACCGAAGATCGGCGGATAAGCACAAAATTTTGGTGTTGCGTACGAAAATTCCGGTGGTATGTATGGCGGAACAAACTGCTCTTTGCTCGGCATTGATCTTAGGATATCTGTTACAAAATCTGATGTAATAAATCTTTATAAAATATATGAAATAACAAAACCGATCATAGATCATATAAATAATTGTCAAAATGAGAGGTGATATGATATGATATTATATAAAGCCGGTTTTAGTCTCAGTTGGTCTTTATTATTACATATATGTATAATTATTATTTGCTTTTATTGTTGGTACAAAAACAGCAAAAGAAAATGTGGGACATTGTTCATTTTAGCAGTTGGCGGAGTATTACTTTCCCTTGGTTTGATTGCCAATTTATATTATACCATTTCTCCGATCATTCATTATTACTCAGGTGACTACAAAATCGTAGAAGGGTATGTTGAAAACTTTGTTCCCTGTCCATTTTCCGGTCATGCAATGGAAACTTTTTCGATCAATGGAGTAGAATTCAGCTATGCCGACCATGTTATACAACTGGGCTACAGAAAAACATATCACCATGGTGGATATATAAGGGGAAACGGTCAACATTTAAAAATAGGTTATGTAGACTACAGTGGCGACAATGCTATCATATATATAGAAGATTTATCCGGCTCATAACATTATTGACCCCGCCCCATATTGTGATAGACTCAATAATTATTAAAAATTCGGATACTGAAACCAACAGACACCAAAACCGACCTCTGCTATCTGAGGGGCGGATGCTACGACCCTGCAATCGGCAGATTTCTCGCCGAAGATACTCACTGAGATCCATATAATATGATTTTTGGAGATAAAGAATATTATAAAGATAGCGAAATAAAATATTCTGATGCAAAAGCTATATTGCAGTCAGCTGATTTGTTTGTCTGTTGCATATAGTGATATTATAGGTAAAAGTTCATTCGGAGTGTTTTTCAGAAATTGTTGCATCTTAATGAACTGATCGTTGATATAATTTTGTAGTTGTAAAGGAGAGCAATAATGAAAAAATTTTTACCGGCTTTAATAGTTTTAATTCTTATTTGTGTTGTTGGAATGACTATCCACGGAAGTAATGCTGATAGATTAATTCTCATCGGCGGGAACACTGTATGCAAATATGAAGATGACAGCAAGCATATTATTAAAAAAAGTGGCTGGTCAGAGTACATAGAAAATTATATAGATAGCAATATCAAAATTTTAGATTTGAGTAAAAGAGATCAGACATTGGAAGATTTTGTTAATTCCGAACGTATCGATCACAACTTAAAAAAGTTATCTACTAACGATATTATTATACTTCAGCTTGAAGCCGGCGACTTTGATTCTGATTCCTTAAAAAATAATATTAGTCAACTGATTGACCTATCAAGCAATAAACAATGTAAATTATATGTAGTTCTTCCGTTTATTGAGAATATAGGTATAGATGCGAATTTAACTGATAAAATTTCTGAGGTAATGACTTTATTGGAAAAAAACAATATTACAATTATGAGCCCAATGCTTTTGGGATATTTATATGGTCATGATGAAAAACATGTATTATCATATTACAAAGATAAGGAGCTTGGATATGATTATGAAGGACTGAATTGCTTATATGCAGATGCAGCAGCCGGTTATATATCAAATGTTGTTTATAAAGAGAACGATTCATTTCCTCAGTCTTCATATAGAATTACAAGGAGTATGTTTGTTGGACAGCTGATAAGATTATCTGAATGTGAACTGAAAAATGAATATGCTTTTAATGATGTTTACACGAATAATGAATTTTATGCCGAAATTGCAACTGCAAAAGCCATGAACATAATAAGCGGATATTCGGACGGAAGCTTTCATCCTGATGATGAAATAACCCTCAGTGATGCAAGTGTTATATCTGTAAAATTATTAAAATATCTAAACGGAGGATATGACAAATTTGGTTTCTACGGTTCAGAGAGCGATCCGAAAGTTCAACAGTCAATGTCACAGTACCAAGCAGAAAAAAAGGACATAGCTGAATATGCCATACCGTATGCTTATGATTTGAGTTTATATTATGGAGCAAGTACGGTGTGGTATAGTGATAAGCTGTCAAAGAATATCTGCATCGCAGATATCTACCAACTTTTTTATGATGAGGTATATGAATAATCAATAATACACCATATAACGAAAGGCAGTATTATACTCGAAAACAACGTCAAAAGATATGAGTATGTATAACCATTATTCACCCCAAAAATCCTTATAAACATTTTAGGTATGATGTACAGACTTATGGTACTATTCCAATTCTTGGAGGAAAGGGGTACTGCAATGTCAAAAGTAACGAAACTTAAATTTATACTTTATGGAATTATATTAATTCCTTTTGCTGTTAGTATAATTCACTATGTTTATAGTATAAGGCTTGTAGTATAAGGCTTGATGTATTTTTATCCGATTTAGATATAATGGAGAAGCTTACAGTCGGGTCTGGGGGTGGGTTTGATTTGACAAAATACACATTCGACGGAAAAGTGAACATATATCCTTTTGTGTTTTTTATGACATACTATTCTCTTTATGTGGGTACTTTTTTCTTTATCAAGATTATTTTAGGGCTCATGTTTATACCGATAAACTTGATATTTAAACCGTACTATACTATAAAGATCCATATAGTAGATATTGTCATAGTGTTTTTGGCTTGTTTCCACCTATTGGAATTTATTCTTGGTGCTTAGTACAAAATAGTTGATCCCGGTGATTTGAAAAATAAAAAGCAGAAAGGGTAAGTGTAATATGAAAAAAAGAATAGGCATGCTTAAAGGCTGTATAATAGCGTCATTATTAACTGTGGTAATACTTATTCCATATAGATTTTTTGCTTGGCATAACTTTTATTTTGCTGATAGTATAGGTATAAACCAACAGATTATTACGGATTTTCAGACTTTCATGATATATCATATAGATCATATAATATTCTTAATATCTTTATTTGTTGGTTATCATATCAAATATAGGTGTGTGAATAGCTTGGCAAAAATTTACTCCCATGTTCTTTATTTACACGAAAAAAATATAAACTGCTGACTGCATATCCTGCAGTCTGAAAAAAAAGGAGGAAACCAAAATGAAGCTAAAAACATTCATAGCCGCCCTGAGTGCGGCTGCAATCATTCCGTCGGCCGTATATGCCGGAGATAATGCAAGGCTGTCCGACGCAGAAAACACACTCTTAACCTCAGAGGAAACCGCCCCGTCTGATCGGGTCACAACGGAAAGCATAATAAAAAATTTTGACAACACTGACAAAGCGCCGGACGTTACATCGGAAATGTGTACTCCGTCTTTCTGGCAGTCAAAGAGCAGCTGCTCCGACGAAATCATTATGACACAGGCACAGATTGCGGAATTCAACCGTAAAAACTTAGAAAGCGAAGAAACCTGCATGTACAATCTGACTGAATATGAGGGAACATATGACGGGGAGCAGCTTGCCAAGCTTCAAGCCGACTTTGAATCCCCTCAGGGGCTTTATCTGAATGGAGAGCCTGTTCCCGAAAGCTATTATGAGGATATACGTGAAAATATAAGAAAGGCTCACGTGTCAAAGAAAATGCCCTATAAATTCGGCTTTGCCGTAAACAGAACGATTATGAAGTCATGCCCCTATGAGGGCTTTCTATCAGACAACCCCTCCGACCCCGAATGGGACGAACTTACTTCAACAGCCATATCCGTAAATGAGCCTCTTGTTATATTTTTTACAACTGCCGACGGAAAATTCACTTTTGTAAACAGCCGGTGCTATTCGGGCTGGGCGCCCACAGAGGATATTGGCGTATGCGAAAGCAAGGCCGAATGGGAAAGCCTTTTAAACCCCAAGGAATTTTTGGTAGTAACAGGTGAGAAGGTCTATCTTGAGCCAAGTGCCGATAAAGACCTGGACGAAAAGCTTCTGACAATGGGAACGGTTTTGCCTTTAAGTACGGGATATGACAACACAGTGGCTTACCGTATACCCTGGAACAACTATGTGGTAAAAATGCCCGCTCGTGACAAGAACGGCAGATTTTATCAGAAAGATGCCCTTATTTCCGCAAACAGGGACGTAAACGTAGGATATTTGCCCTATACCTATGCAAACGTACTGTCTCAGGCTTTCAAGTGCCTGGGAAACCGATATGGCTGGGGAGGTATGATGTATTCTCAGGACTGTTCTGCGTTTGCACAGGAGGTATACCGCTGTTTCGGGTTTGAGCTTGCAAGAGACTCATCAAAGCAGGGATTGATGCCGACGAATGTTATCAATATGTCGGAAATGACGGAAAAGGATAAAATGGACGTTCTCGATTCGCTGCCTGCCGGAACTATACTGATAATTCCCGGGCACGAAATGATTTATCTCGGCAAGGAAAACGGACTTTATTATGTAATAAATGATTCAGGCACATTCAGGCCGTCAGGAGATCCGAACGAGGCTATGAGATCCAGAGGCATAATAATAAATACACTGTCGTCAGCCTTTGTAAGCAGCGGAAAAACCTGGCTTGAATGTCTGAACTATGCCGTTGTTATAAAATAAGTCTGCTGTCCGGCAGGTATCCTTCTTGGCAAAAAATTATCAATGCTTATTAACTGAAAAAAACGCCGCCAAAGGCCTTGCAGATCATTACGAAGCAAAGATTTTCCTTAAGTATTTTTATGCCTGCAGCATAGTACAAAAAAACCATCTTCTTGCTATAATCAAAAAAATACATTATGCACTTTTTTAATAAGGAGGTAGTTTTTATGGTATGTAAATACTGCGGCAAAGAGTCCGGCACAAGCGACATATGCAGCGAGTGCAGAGAAAAAATAGAAAGCTTTATGCAGAGCAGCCCTCAGCCCGGCACAGGCAGCAATCAGTCAAGCGGAGATAGTTCTCAGAACAGCAATCAGACAGGCGGATATGGTTCTCAGAACTATAGTTCATATGTACCCAAGCCAAAGTTCTTTTCTTTCCCCAGAATCCTGGCTTTTGCAGGTGTGCTGTTATATATGGTATGCCTTATAATGCCTGTTTATAACGTTACACTTCTGGACAACGCCCAGCCATACGAACAGGCTCTGCTGGAAATAAGTCCTTACTTTTTAGCCATACCTGTTGTAATGCTCTTTAATATAATATTCGATAGAGGCAGATGGATAGGCCTGCATTTCAGGGTGTTAAGATTTAAGCTGCTTATACTTTACAGCATTATAAATATGGCGACCCTTATAATGGCGCCCCCTATGTTTATAGAAATGGGCTATAATATTTCAGTCGAAAACTTTACAGGTAATTTTTATCTGGCAATATTTGCCTGTATATTATCCCTGGCTGCGCCATTTTTTGTAAGGGAAGAAAACGATATCGGCATAACACCGATTAAGAAAAGCGATCTTTTTTGGATAATACCTGCTTTTGCCGTTCTGGTAATTATAATTTCCCTTGTATTTAAACTTAACTCCGAGGGAGAATATCTGGGTAAATTGCCGGAGGGTTATTACGATTCGGCATATGATGACGATTCATACAATTCGGACTATGACGACTATGATGACGATGACTCTTATGAGCAGAATCAGGAAAATAACCAAGTGTCAGCGTATGACTCGGAAAGAGACCTTTACATAAAAAAATTGGAAAATGTTATTGATATGGTAAATAAAGAGCACTGTGTATATGATATAGATAAGGACGGCACAGACGATATAATATTCAGAAGTCCCGATGATGATGAAAGCTTATTTTACTATGACAGTGATGCCACAGGCACTATAAACGTCTATGATGTATATATGTACAGTAAGGCAGAAGGAGATTTTGTGTATTCCGGTCAGATTTCGACTATGCGTGAGGAGCTGTACGTAAGCGACTACAACGGATTTTACGGATGGTACGACAATTTAATAAAGGCATTGTTTGTGGAGGAAGATGGGCAGTCGAGTTTTCCAATATCATCATATATTGAAAACCTATATATCATGTATAAATTCGACGGTTCTGAAATATATATAGACGATCAGAATATGGTTTATCAATTAAATGACGTAGGTGGATATATTTACGGAGCAGGCGATGAGCAAATCTCCGAATCAAGCTACAACTCCGCAGTATCAGAAATACGGGCAGAACCGATGGTATTTGAGGGCCCGGACAGTCACGGACAGGCGATAAATCCCCTTTTTACTCCGTGATATTAAATAACAGCCCCATAAAATAACAGACTTAAAAAAGGACGGCAGCGCCGGCATATTCAGCCGGTCTCTGTCGTCCTTTTAAACTGACGGAAACAGAACCCAAATCACATACAATGCCTTGGGCGGCATAACCCCAAAGTCCGCTCCTACGAGCATTGACACAAGTGGAAACATAACCTATAATATAGTAAGGTACTATTTATAGACCAAAAATTGGGAATTATAAAACCTGTTAATGCAACAATAAAATTTAATGATGCTTTTAAATAGGAGTGTATACATGACAAAAGCAATTTATAAAATTATCAAAAGTGGATCAATTATAATTGTCTTATTGTCTATAATTATTTTATGCTGTCATTATTATCTGTCTAATCACGATCACTTGGAATATGAAATATGGTTTGATACAAAAGATTATTTTGGCAACGGAGAATATCAGATTTATAATAACCCCTCAGACAGCTATGCATTGATCAACATGAAATATAACGTAGCTGTCATAGATAATGTTGCAAACTATATGAAAAAAACAACAAGGTATTTTTTAAGGGTTATATGTATAATAGTTCCTATATTGGAGCTGAAACAAATATATTTTCTGTGTTAAATACAGATGATAATAAACTGAAATATTACGTTGTTGACGGTGAATATAATGACTATCTTATTCTGCATTCCGAACAGTTGATCGAGGATAATAAGCTAATAATTATTGATGATTTTAATGATTTTGAAGAAGATGAACAAAAAGAACTATTAGGCTTATAATTCGCAAAGAATGAAATATACATTTGACAACAACGGCAACCAAATTGCAGCTGAAAGCTATCGTGACAACAAAATATACTCTCCGAATACAGCCTACTACACCTACTTTGCCGACGGTTTAAGAACCAACAAAACCGTAAACGGTGTCGAAATTTGCTATGGGAAATTATAGTAAATTAAAGACAGAAATATTATATTGTTCTTCAAAATATCCTGCGTATTATAAAAATACAGATATATAGGGTAACAAATATGAACAAAAAATTATTTTGTACGGTAAATATAATATGCCAACGAATGTAATAGTAGGTTGGAAATCAAAAGAAAAGAAAGCTGCTTTTGAAGAGTTTTTGAACCGATATAATGAACGACTAAAGGGTTATAACGAGATATATAATGGATATATGAAAAGTTAGGGGTTATATTATGAAAAAAATTATCAACAAAGTGATTTTTGCAGAAGTAACTTTTATAGTCTGTTATGTTTTTATTTATGCCACTTTTGTGAAAGATTATAACGTGGAGACCTTTCGATCCGTAGGTTTGGTAATATCTTTATTGCCTGCAATATTTATATATGCGATCATGATGTTATCTGACTATTATATAAATAAAATATTAAAACATATTAACAAAGAAAGTTTCATTCACTTTTATGAACACTTGAAGAATATATTAAAAATAATACTGACTATTATTTTAGGCATATTTATTATAAATTTATGCTTTAACTCAGAGTTCAGAGATTTATTGAATAATATTATAGAAAAGCTGTGCCGCTACTATATAGACATTGACGATCCTATAATAAACTCTCTGAAATAAAACTGAAAAAAATAAGTTATTGTAAAATGTGTAGACAACCAAAGGATCATAGATATATAGCTCGAATAATAAAAAGCGGGTGCCCCGAAAGGAATGTTTCGGGGCGCTCTTTTGTTCAGTGTTTTTCAGTTGTTGCACTGATTATTATTTGGTTTTTTCTACAAATCTGTAGAGTATGGAGGCTGCCGCTGCTCTTGTTGTATTTCCGAGAGGATTGATCGTGCTGTTGCCCTCTCCGGAAATAAGACCGTTGCTGACTGCCCATTCCATATCTGATTTTGCCCAGTCGGAAACTGCTTTGTTGTCGCCGAATTCCGTAAGGTCTTCTGCGGGGTCAGTATCCTTGAGCACGCCTTTGAACTTAGCGTATCTGCTCATAATTGCAGCCATCTGCTCTCTTGTGATAGGTGTTTCGGGAACAAAGCTCGTTTCGGAATAGCCCATTACTATTCCGTTTGCCTCTGCCCATGCTACCGCTTCTGCATAGTAAGCATCTTCGGGTACATCCTCAAAGGTGCTAAGTGAGGCTACCTTGGGAGAGCCCTCTGCTCTGTAGAGTATGGCTACGATCATAGCTCTTGTAATGGGCACATAGGGAGCAAATTCGGTTTTTTCCGTTCCGCTCATAATTCCGTTTGTGTTTGCCCATTTAACTGCCTCATAATACCAAGCGCCGCTTTCAACGTCATTGAATGGATTTGCCCAGTTGTCGGCTTCTGCATTTTCTGTTTTATCTGATGAAGCGTTGTTGTCAGGTGTATTGTTTTCGTCAGGCTTGTTGTCATCGACTTTTTCCTCTGTATTTGCTTCAGTGGACTTGTCGCTTGTGGCTTCGCTTGCTGACTCGGTGGTCTTTGTCGGAGCTTTTCCGCCTCCGCCGCCGCCACCGCCGCCGGTGCTGCCGCCTGACGATGAAGACGAACTGTTTACAACTACTGTTACAGTAATTTCTACAGGTGCATAGTTTGTATTTTCGGGAGTGAATATAATCACTTCATCATGTGTGCCGGTGGTCATTTTCTTATCTCCGTCCTTGAAGGAGTATGTTCCCGCAAGGATATTTCCCTCAAGGTCTAAGAATGAGCCGCCGTCTATTGTTGCGCTGCCAAGTGTCTGACCGCTGTGTATACTTCCTGCTGTAGGCGCTTCAGACTGTATGGGCTTAGCCTGGGCTACATTTATGCTTACAGCCTTTACAAGAGTTGTTTCGCTGTAGTCATAGAAGTCAGTATCATCAGGTGTGAATACAACATCATAGGAATGTACGCCTGCCTCCGGCTTTATGCTGCCGTCTGCCCATGCGAAAGTTCCGTTTGTGTTTCCTCCGTTAAGGGCTGAGTCTGAAAGGCTCATTCCGTAGGTAATGTCTTCTGCTGTGGGGAAGATGATCTCATTCGGTATTCCCTTTATGATTTCAAAGCTTACTTCTCTTTCCCCTGAGTAGTTGCCCTTGAAGGTTATTGTTACTGTGCCCTCTGTCATAAGGTTTTCGCCGTATGAAAGCTCATAGTCGATGCCCTCTGTAAGAGCGACCTCTCCGTCAGAAACCTCTGCCTTTGGCCTTATCTGGCTGCCTGTATATCTGTATACGGGTATATCCTCTATTGTGAGGGAGCCGCTGTCCTTAGGTGTGATCTCTATAGGACTTTCAAGAGCCGCATTTCCTGCGCTGCCTGTTGTTGTGTAGTAGTCTGCATAAGTTCCGCCAATTACTATGTCGGTTAAATCTACGGCACTGTATTTGCCCGCATTTGCCGATGAAAGGCTGCCTGATGCGGTCAATGTTATATTGTCGTCGTCTGTGTTTGTAGGTGTGAGAGTTACGCTTACGCCCTTTGTGCCGTCATAGGTTCTGCCTTCTGACTTTGTTGTGAATGTTATAGGACGTCTTTCCATTGTTACGTTAAGAGTTGCGCTGCTGCTCTCTACGTTGTCGTTGCCGCTGTAGACGATCTCAATTGTGTTTTCGCCTATATTGAGCATCTTGTCATAGGTGTTCAGAAGAAGTGTCTGTTCTGAGCCTATTGAGCTGTAGGAATTTCCGTTTATAATTACCGTAACGTAGTCGCCCATTACGGCTGCTCCCGTTACACCTACAGTGATCTCTAAGTTATCTCCGTAAACGACTGTTGTATTTCCGGTCGCCGTTACTGTTGAAGGAGCCTTTACAATATTGAAGCTGACTGTCCTTGTGCCTGCGTAATTTCCTGTAAATGTAAGCTGGGCTGATGCCTGACCTGCATTTAAGTTGTCACTGTATGAAACAGTGTAGTCTGTATTTTCCGCAAGGGTCTTTCCAAGAGCATCATCCGTAACGGTAACTGACGGAGTAATGTCAGAGCCTGTGTATGTCTGATCGTCAATAGGTGAAACAGTAAGCTTTCCGCTGTCCTTTGCGTATATTTCAACAGGAGCTTCAAGCTGTAATACTTTGCTTCCTTCTACTGTATAATATCCATCATCTACGGTTACTTCCGAAAGATTAACTGTTTCATAGAAGTCGGCGTCTGCTGAAGAAACTGCTGCCTTACCGCTTATGTTGGGCTTGTCGTCACCTACTGTCGCTCCTGCCGCAGGTGTAAAGTCTGCGGGCATTTCGGCGCTTCCGTCATATTCCTTTGTATGAACCGTTACATCGTAGGGCAAAGGTTTCTTTTCAAGAGTGATCTTTGCCTCTGCGCTGAAGCTTTCATTGAGGTTTGCTGTTCCGCCGTAGGCTGCCGTAAGAGTGTTTTCACCTATGAGGAGATCTCTTGAGGCTGTAGATATTTCAATTGTGGCTGTTCCGCTTATTCCGTCAGGATTATAAGTGACTACTCCGCTGCCTATAACCTTGTCGCCTGCGGAGATCTCTACAACGTCAAAGCCTAAAGCTATTGCCATTATATTGGTCGTTTCGGCTTTTCTGACATTTGCCGTAGCTGTGAAGGTTTCGCCGTAAACAACACTTTCGGGAACCGTAAGAGCCGTAACGGAATTTGCCTTTGATATAACAAAGGTCGTTTCCTTTGTGCCTGTGTAGTTGCCCTTGAAGTTTATAGTAACACTTGCAGTACCTGCGTTTGTGTTGTCCTTGAATATAACATCATAGTCCATATCCTTTACAAGGCTAAGCTCGCCAAGTTTAATTGTAAGCTGTGGCTCTATGGCGCTGCCTGTATATACCTGTGTGGGTATGGGTGTAAGCTCTGCACTGTCGGCATTTGCAGGATTTATAGTAACCTTTGCTGACTGTACCTCAGAAGCAGGTGTGTAATATTGTGCGTCGTCTCCTGTGAGTGTTATCTCATAAAATTCTACGTTTTCATATTCTCCTGCGTTTGAGCTGGGGGCTGTTGCCTTTGCTGTTACCTTTACATTGTCTCCCGCCAAAGCGTCATCGGGGGCAAGCTCAAGCTCTATTGCTGCACTGCCGTCATAGTCCTTTTCGATCGTTTCGGGTATTGTGTAGCTTAAAGCCTTGGGAGTGATAGTAACTGTTGTTTCACTGCCCTCAGAGCCGTTTAAGTTTACGCTGCCGCCGTATACTGCCTTAACAACTGACTGTCCTGCGGGCAATATTTTGTCTGTTGTGTCGTATACGAGAGTTGCCGTACCCTCATCAGCCTTGTCTTTATCTTTGTATTCTACCACAGCCTTGCCTATGGAGGTTTCGCCTACGTAAAATTCTACAGTATCAAGAGCCGCTGTAAGGGCTATTGCTTCTATAAGACTGGGAGCCTTTACGACCTTTGCCGTAAGAGTAAGGCTCTGTCCGTATTCTGCTGAGCCGTCTTCCGCTGTAACATTGGAGTCAGCCTTTGAGATCTCAAATTTTACTGTCTTTGAGCCTGTGAAATTGCCCTTGAAATTAACTGTCGCCTCTGCTTCTGTGCCGGCGTTTATATTATTGCTATAGCTTACGTCATAGTCTCTTTCCTTTACAAGCTCTATGTCGCCAAAGCTTAAGCTTACATCGGGAGTAATTTCGCTGCCCGTATAAGTCTGAGGTGCAATTTCAGCTTCAGCCGTACTTGCATCAAGAGGTTCTATCGTTACGTTTGCTGTGGGTGTTCCAGCTACCTTGTAATAATCCTTGTCGGTTCCCGTAAGCTCTGCTTCGTAGAAGGTTACGTTGTAGGGCTCTGTCTGTACATTGGGGCTGTCGGTGTCACCTATTGCCATGATCTGTACACTGTCTCCGGGGACAAGGTCGGTAGGTGTACCCTCTGCTCTTATCTCTGTTTTGCCGTCATAGGTCTTTGTAAGGCTTGGCTCAACTGTATAGTGGAGCTCTTTTGGCAGAATGTTTACGGAAATTTCGCTGTTCTGTGCTTCAAGGTTTGAGCCACCCTCAAATACTACCCTTACGGTATTATTTCCGATAACAAAGCCGTCAGCCTTCTTTACAGTTATTGAAATTCCTGCGCTGCCCTTGTCTTTCTGCTCTGTTTCGTATTCTACATTGGCTGTGCCGAGGAGCTTTTCTCCCAGATAGAATGAAACCGTGTCGTCGGAGGTCACGGAAATTTTGGCTGCTTCCGCTGCTCCTACGTTTACACGCAGATCAAGGGTTTCGCCGTATACTGCTTCTGCCTCGCCTGCTTCTATTGCGGTGTCGGCTTTGAGAATTTCAAATTCGGCAGGCTCTGTTGTACCTGTGTAATTTCCTTTAAATTCTACAGTAGCCTTTGCCTTTGTGCCTGTTCCCTCTGTTGCTTCTATGTTGTTTTCATACTTTACGGTATAATCTCTATCCTTTACGAAGTGAATATCCTCGTAGGTAACTGTTATATCAGGGGTGTTTCCGCCGGTCTTGTAGATCTGATCCGGTATGGGTTCGATTACCGCTGCGGATACGTCCATGGGTTTAATTGTTACCTTTGCGGACAGAGAGTCTGAGGAAAGTGTGTAATAGCCTGCGTCCTTTCCGCCTACAGTCGACTCATAGAATGTGACATTGTAGGGGTCGGAGCTTGCGTTTGCACTGTCTGTGTTGCCCTTTACCGTTACTGTGACTTCGTCGCCCTCAAGTACTCCCACGGGAGTAAAGTTGTGGCTTACCTCTGTTTTGCCGTCATAGGTTTTTTCAAAGTCTGTTATTGAGTAGGTAATTGTCTTAGGCTCCAGCTTAAGGGAGGTATTGTTTCCCTGACTGCCGTTTAAGTTTACACTTCCGCCGTAAACCGCCGTAATAACATTTGCACCGGGGGAGAGCTTCTTATCTGCCGTAACTGTAAGTGTGGCAGTACCCTCCGTATTCTTGGGGGCGTCTGTGTAAACCACATTGGCAGAGCCTAAAAGCTCTGTTCCCGCATAGAAACTTACCGCATCTTTGGCTGCCGTAAGAGCGATCGCCGTAATAGGTGCTTTCTTTACGTCTGCCGTAAGTGTAAGGGTCTCGCCGTAGGTCACTGTTCCGTCAGCAGGAGCAACTGTTGTGTCAGCCTTTACTATTTCAAAGTTTACCTTCTTCTGACCTGAGTGGTTTGTGCCTGTAAAGTCTATTGTGACTGTGGCAGTACCTACGTTTGTGTTGTTGTCATAGCTGAGAGTGTAGTCCCTTATTTCGTCAAGAACCACGTCTCCGCACTTAACAACGGGCTTGGGGGTTATGGCTTCGCCTGTGTAAACCTGCTTGTCGATAGGCTCAACGCAGTCTAAATTCGTCATATCCCTTGGCTCGATAATAATATTTATGGTTGCTTCAGCTTCTTTTGAAGTGGTTGAAGCTATTGTGACAAAGGGTGAATTGTCCACAAGCTTTATAGTTACCGGTGTTTCTTTTGCATAAGTAGCCGAATCGGTTGTCTTACCTGTAAGAACGCCGTTTTGGGAAAGACTTAAGCCTGTGGGGAGATTTCCGCTTGAAACCGAGAATGTGAAGCTCTCGTTTCTTGCGTCTATATCGTTTCCTGACGAGTCTTTGAATTTAAGTGTCGATTTAAGGTTTATGTTAACATCTGTGTTGTGAGTGATCGTTATGTCCTGAATATCCTCGGTAAACTGCCTGTTAAATACGGGATAGAGTATTGTGTCGCCGGTTATATTATATTCACCTGAAGCAAACACGTCTACAGTTCTGCTTTGCCATCTGCACCAGTGTGAAAAATCTCCGTAGTCATAGGATGGTGTTGTTTCGGGCTTTGTAGCCTTTCCGTTTGTGTAGGTTGAAAAGAGTACGCCTGATGCAAGTGGATTTGTTTTGTAGTCTATCTTATATATAGGGCCTGTGCCTGTAAGATTGGGGTATTCATCCTTAGGATCGCTGTCAAGGTTCTGGTGCCAGATTGCGCCCGATGAGCTGCCTTTGTTGAGGAGATAGCCTACCTCGCCGGACTCAAAATCCTTTAATTCCTTGCCTACGATGTCTGTGCCTGTGTGCTTGTGGTCGGTACTTGTATGGGTCGTGCCGTTTAAGTAATAGCAGTTCTTGGCTGTTCCGGTACCTGCGCCCATAATGCCGCAGAGGTCTGAATTTTCGTTTTCACAGCTTACTATTCCTCTGTTGTAGCAGCTGTCTATACTACCGTTGTTTGTACCTGCTATACCGCCTGTGTGACCCTTTTCACCCAGACCGCTGTTTGTTACTGCCGCCATGCTGTAGCTGTTTACTATAACTGCGCCTCTTGCTGAAAGACCTGCAATGCCGCCTACGTTTCCGTCGCCCTTTACGGGTATATTGTTTACACAGCCTTCAATTCTGCCCTTGTTTTCAGCAACAATTCCGCCTGTGTATTCTGTGTTGTCGTGGCTTGCGTCTATTGTGCCGGTGGTTATAACAAGGTTTTTGATAGTACCTGAGTTTACACCGAAAAGACCCTGCCTTGGTATATCCTCAGCCTTTATATAAATGTCTCTTATATATTTTCCGTCGCCGTCAAAGGTTCCCGCAAATTCCTTGCCCTCGCTGCCTATGGGCTTGAAGCTGCCAAGCTCTGCGCTGCATACTGTAGAGAGGTCGATGTTTTCGGTCATCTTGAAAAACTTGCCCTTATAGTCGTTTCCTTTTTCCACAAGGGTGCTTAAATAAGCAAGAGCATCTGCATTTCCGATCTGATAGGGGTCAATAGATGTTCCGCTGCCGGGGAATACAACGCTTAATGTTATTTTAAGCTCTCCCGTTACTGTGGGGTATTTGGGATCAAGACTTATGGTTGAATAAGGCTTGTTGTCCGTTACCGTAAAGGTCAGAGGAAATTCGCCGTACTCTGTGGGAGTACCTGTGATTTTCTTTGTTTCGGGACTGTAGCTCATTCCCTTGGGGAGCTTTTCTTCCTTAAGAACTATATTAAAGTCCTCGGCGTTTATTTCCGTGCCGCTTGAAAGGGCAAGATGAGCCATAATATCTGCCTCGGCCTCCTGACCGTAGGTTACGCTTACCACATCGTCATATTCCTTGGGGTCGGTCAAAATTCTTGCATAAACGGCGTAAAGATCGGCATCCTTTGCAAGATTGTATGTGTCGCCCGCAAAAGCATTTTCATCGAGCTTTTCCTTATCTGATGTCCAGTGGTCAAAACGCTTATACTTGGGCTTTGGCAGATTCTGCATTTCCTCATCGTTTGGCTTTGCAACGTCAGGACTTCCCTCGATTGCAAATTTTGTAAGGAAAACAGTTTCTTCTCCTCTGTCATTGGTGGCTAAAAATCTGAGCCTGTATACGTCCTTTACGTCTCCTTGGCTTGAAGCTCTGAGAACGGGATTTCCGTCAAGCTGTCCCCAAACCTTTTCAGTGTTTGAGTTCTGAAGTGTCCAAGCGATCTCGCCTGAAGAAAGCTTATCTTCTGTAGCTTCCACAGGGCTTAAATTTTTGCTGTTTTCCCCTGTGTTGGAGCCTACTCCTCTGAAGCTGCCGTTTGTTGTATAGCAGTTGTTTTTGGTGTCTGCTCCGTTTGTGCTGAGGGTGCTGCTGCCTGCTATTGCGCCTACTCTTGCGAGCTTGTCGCCCTCGCTTACTTTTGAAGTCTCGTTAATTATGCCTGTGTTATAACAGCTTATTATGTCGTTGTCGTAGTTATAGCCCACAATACCGCCTGCATAGGCGCAGCTGCTGTATTGGGCTACATCGGTGGTTATTGCTCCGCTGTTATAGCAGTTTTTGATAGCGTGTTTTCCCTCGGGCTTTGCGGCTGTGCCTGCAATACCGCCCACAAAATTACCTGAGGGTACTACAGAGACAGCTATTACATTCAGGGTGCCCTCATTCCGACATAGTGTTATATCAGTGTCTATGGAGCCGCCTACAATGCCGCCCACATGACCGCCGTTTGCGGTTACGCTGCCTTTGAAGGAGCAGTTTTCGATTTTACTGTTTTTTGCTTCACCCACAATACCGCCTGCAATGGGGAAATAATTTTTCACATCGCCTGAGTCCGCATTAATGCTTATAGAGCCTGATACATTCAGATTTTTGATTGTAGCTCCGCTCGTATAAGCGAAAAGACCGCCTGCTCTGTTTGTCTGCTTCCAGATGGTCTGCTGCTGCTCCGGTGAAAGCTCTGTGGTGGCCTCTGAAGTAGACTCGGTTTTGGGCTCATAGGCAAAGGTAGCATTTTGGTTAAGACCGCTTATTGTATTGCCGCCGCCGTCAAAGGTGCCCTTGAAGCTCTTTACACGAAAACCTGCGTTTTGCTCGTTTTCGCTGTAATAGCTTCTGTAAAGACCTATGGGAAGATCCCAAGGCTTTTTAACCTCAACATTTGTCATAAGCTTTACGACCTTGCCCTCAAAGTTAATTCCCGAGTTTACCTCGTCACGGAATTTGAAAAGGTCGTCCTCGTTGTTGATTTGGTAAGGACTTGCCTCATCACCGTTTCCCGTAAGGTTTGAATAATCATCTGCCATAGCCTCAACGGGGGCGATAGGAACTGCCCGTGTCAGACTGCCCGGCAAAAGCCCAAACACCATTGCCGCAGACAGTGACAAAGCGGTTATCCTCCTTAAAAAGTTTTTTGACATTTTTTCTCCTCCTTTTTTAATTTCAACCGAAAAAAGGACGCCTGATAGGAGCTTAAAGGTATATAAAATATCATAACGGTCTCCATACCCCGAAGAGACCCACTCTTACCATAGCGTCTTTATATTCGTAGAAAATGTTTACAATTGTGGATATCGACAAAATTTAAAAATTTTGTACAAATTCATTATATCACATATTTTTAGCCTTGTAAATCAAAATTATAAAAATAGATTATATTTTTTTGTTTAAGACCAAATGCTCGGTTACACCTTGCCAAAGGCAGCTTTAATATATAAAAAATTCAGTAAAATTTTCTTGATTTTTAGTGCTGTTTATATATTTATACTGTATAATGTAAATTATAGGAAGTAATTATAATATGATTTCGGACAAGCCGGTGCATAAGGGTTTTATTCCCGTTCAAAGGCAGATAATATGTGAAATGAGGCTATATTATGCAAAAATTCAAAATTCCCGAGGAGAAAAAGATAAGAGTTATATTGGACACAGACGTTAAAAACGAGGTGGACGATCAGTTTGCCATAGTACAGGCGGTTCTGACTGAGGCCTTTGATATAAGGGGTATAATTCCGGCTCATTTTGGCAGCGAAAAATCTAAAACAAGTCAGAAGGACAGTTATGACGAGGCGGTTCTTGTGCTTGAAAAAATGAATATGCGAGATAAAATAAAACTGTATAACGGAGCCGAAAGGGCTATTGAAAATGAAACGACACCAATCAACAGTCAGGGGGCAGAGCTTATAATTAATGAAGCTATGAAAGATGACAAAAGACCCCTTTTTATTTCATTTTTAGGCCCTCTTACAGATATGGCATCCGCCCTTCTTTTAAAGCCCGAAATAGCCGAAAGAGATATTACCGTAATTTGGATAGGCGGAAGAGACTATCCCATAGGCGGTTGGGAGTACAACCTGAATAACGATATTGCCGCTGCCAATGTTGTTTTTAAGTCAAAGGTCAGGCTGTGGCAGGTGCCAAGAAATGTCTACCGTATGATGCCCGTATCCTTTGCGGAATTATATGACAGGGTATACCCTTACGGCGAAATAGGCAAATATCTCTGTGAAAATGTGATCGCTTTTAACAATGCCGCCCCTTCCCGACCTGCCGAATACAGAATTTTGGGAGACTCCCCGTCTGTAGGGCTTATGATGTATGAAGACTGCGGAGAATGGAGTGAAATGCCTGCTCCCGAATTTGACAAGGATATGAAATATATACATAACGACAAAAACAGACCCATACGAGTTTATAAAAATATAAACTCCCGCTTTATATTGGAGGACTTATATGCAAAGCTAAGGCTCGCCTATAAATAAGTATATATTGACCCTGCCATAATGTCACACTTTATAATTTACATATAAAACAATTAACTTTATAAAGAGAAGGAGGATTTTTATGAAATCTAAACAAACTTTAAGTCTTGCGCTTGCTGTTGTTATAGCCGGCGGGGCAAGCCTTTCCCTTCCCGGGGAGGTGTTTGGAAAAACCTATGACAGCGAGACCGTTATTTGGTCGGATATGCCCCTTGAGGACGGCTTTTGGGAGATGGACCCTAATCTGGACAGAAAAGAAACCTATTATGATAAAAACGGCAATACTGTTATAAACCCCTATAAGTCTGAGGGCGACGACAGCATATTTATTAATTCTGAATATTATGAATATCTGTGGACAAAGGGTCTGCCCATAGGCAACGGCAGACTGGGAGCTATGGTTATGGGAGCTATCGACAAAGAGGTCATACAGGTAAACGAAGATACCGTTTGGACAGGCTCGCCTTATGTTGATAAAGACGGAAATCTTACCGGCGGCTCACGAAAGGACGGCTGGAAGGTCTACAGGGGAGAAAATGAGGACGGAACTCCCGCCGATATAGGCACAAAAGAAAATACAGTTTCTTATGAATCTCTGCATATAGACAATACTCCCGATTTAAGCTTTGATAAAAACGACAAGGAGAGTATAAAGGAGTTTGAAGAAAAGGCAAAAGAAGCTGTGGAATACAGAAAAAATCTGGATACTTATGTTGAAAGCAGCTTTCTTGGAGAGCCTGTGAAGCAAAAGGCTTATCAGTCCTTTGTGGAGGCCTTTCTGGACTTCGGTCAGGACAGTAAAAAGGCTGAAAACTTCAGCAAAAGCCTTGATATGGAGCAGGCCGTTGCCACAGTGGAATATGACTATAACAATGTACACTACACAAGAGAGAGCTTTGCAAGCTATCCTGATCAGGTCGTTGCAACAAAAGTAACAGCGGACAAGAAAAACTGTCTTAGCTTTTCGGCGGAGCTTCACACCTTTCATAATGACGAAAACTGCGCTCCGGCATGGAGGAAGATATCCGACAATGAGATCGCTCTTACCGCAAAGGTAAAAGACGGCACAAAAGAGGGCGAGGTAGGAAACGAGAGCAAAATTAAATTTGAGGCAAGGCTCATTGTCCGCAGCAGTGACGGAAAAATAAGCGTAAGCCCCGATGCAAAGAAAATTTATGTAACCAACGGAAGCGATGCCGAAATTTATATAGTGGGCGCCTCAAACTATGTAAATTTCAAAACCCTTGATGACAGCAAGCCCGAAAAAGACTGCAATACATACAGTGCAAACGTGCTTTCAAAGACCTATGACGAAATGAGGGCAGCGCATATTGCCGACTATAAGGCTCTGTTTGACAGAACCTCCCTCACCGTAGAAAACAACAGCAATACAGCCTTCGGAGAAATTCCTACAGCCGAGAGAAACCGTATAACCCTGCCGGACGGCACAAACGGCTACAATCTTTTTGACTCGGACGAAAGGCTTAAATCAACCTTTTCCGAGGGGGACAATTCTCTTGCCGTACTTGCCTTTAATTTTGGAAAATACCTGATCATAGAAGGCTCAAGAGAGGGTTCTCAGCCCCTCAATCTTCAGGGTGTTTGGAACTCCACAAACAGCCCTTCATGGAACGGTAAATTCACAATAAACATAAACACGGAGATGAACTACTGGGCAGAAAACATACTTGACCTCTCCGAATGTGAAAAGCCCCTTCTGGAGTCTATAAAGGAGCTTGCAGAGTCGGGTTATATAACGGCAAAAGAACAGTACGGTATAACCGACAGCGATGGAGTATACGATCCGGGGGATGCTTGGGTAATGCACCATAACTTTGACCTGTGGAAGGGCACACAGCCCATAGACAATGCCACCGCAGGGGTATGGCCTGTAGGCGGAGCCTGGCTTTTGGATCACGTATGGGAATATTACAGCTTTAATAATGACAAGGAATATTTGAATGAATTTTATCCTCTTATAAAAGGAGCTTGCAGATTTTTCACACAGTTTTTGGTTGTTGATGAAAAAACAGGCTATCTGATTACGGCGGCATCTGTTTCTCCCGAACACGGCGGAATACAGCCCGGCCCTGCTATGGATACTCAATTAATAAGAAATCTCTATGATATAACATTAAAGGCAAGAGATATTATTGGCGATAATACAGATAATGAGCTTTTTGACAAAATGGAGGAACAGCTTGGAATAAAGGGAAACGGACCTGTTATTGCTCCCGATATAATTGATGAGGGCGGCTTTATAAGCGAATGGACAAGGGGCGATGTTTCCTACGATTTGCAGAAGAACAAGTCCGAGGACGTTCCCTCATGGACCCTTAACGAATACGAAAGAAATCCCGACGGCAGCTTTGCAACAGATGAAAAGGGAAACAAAATCGTTAAGGAACAGTATGATATGAAATATCACGGAGCAGTAAACAACGACAGCCACAAGCATTGTTCTCACCTTTGGGAGCTTTATCCCGGCAGAGCAGTCAGCCCCTTTGACAGCGACACAACACTGTTTAACGCATATAAGAAAACGGCAATAGCAAAGGAAACGGCAGGTCAGGGCTGGGGACTTGCCTGGAGAACAAATCTAAGGGCAAGATGTCTTGACGGAGAAGGAGCATATCAAATGGTAGAACAGCTCCTTACAACAAGAATGTCTCCCGATATGTTCGACCAGCACCCCAACTTCCAGATAGACGGAAACTACGGTCTTACTGCGGGCATAGCCGAAATGCTTCTCCAAAGTCATGACGGAGGAATAACCCTTCTGCCCGCACTTCCCGCAGAATGGTCAAGGGGCGAATACAAAGGCTTTAAAGCAAGAGGCGGTTACGGCGTATCTGTAAACTGGGAAAATTCCAAAGTAAAAACTGCCAAAATAACCTCAGAAAATGGCGGCAGCCTTACCCTGAGGGCAAAGGGTCTTTCATCAATGACCATAACCGACTCAAAGGGCAATATAATAACAGCCCAAAACCTTGGCACGACCGAAGGCTTTGACATCATCACCTTCGACACGGTAAAGGGCGAAACATATACATTAAGCGGCCATTAATAACACAATGTATAAATAAAGGTTTTAACATATACCCCTCCCCGTTCTGCTCCTAGGCTGATACCCTCACATATTTCAAAAACTCCCGGAATTATTTTGCACTGACATTGTATCGGACAGTACGTACGCACGGAATGTTATATTTCATACGTACGTACTGATATTAATTAATATTATTGACAAATCAGCAATTATTATAGTATTATTATGGTACAATGTTAAAAAACTTAGGGTTTTCCGGCGTTTATAATTTACACGGAGGAAGATTTCCTTGAGAAAAATATACTGCGCAAAAAAGAAAATTACAGCTTTAATATTTTTTTTGGTTATCGTGCTTTTATGGGTAAACTTTATTGGCTTCTGTCCAATAAGGAAAATAACGGGCGTTATTTGTCCCGGCTGCGGTATGACAAGAGCGTGGTTGGCTTTTTTTAAGCTCGATATTTGTAATGCGTTCAGATATCATCCTATGTTCTGGGCATTACCTATATTTATTTTTTTTGCTTTATATGATTTCAGACCGTTTAATAAAGATCTGATAAATATATTGATAATTGCCGGTATGCTTATAGGTATGATACTTTGTTATGCTGTTCGACTATACCTGCATACAGAACTATATATCGTATGTTAATTAAGAAAGTCTCTTCGATTTTTACATCGGTCTGAATTTCTGTAAATATATTTTTATTTTAAAGGAGGTTTATATATGTATTGTAGAAATTGCGGAGAACAGATAAACCCTAATGCATCCGTATGTGTAAAATGCGGTTTCGCCAAAAACACGGGTAATTTGTATTGTCCGAATTGCGGAGAGCAAACAAATCCCGGTGCGGCGGTATGTGTTAAGTGCGGATTTTCTCTTGCCGAGCCGGAATCATCTGAATTATCCGATAAAAGCCGTATAGCAGCAGGTCTCCTTGGTATATTCTTAGGCGCTTTTGGTATACATAACTTTTACCTTGGACGTACAACCAGAGCATTGGTTCAGCTTCTGGTGTCTATAATTGGTGGTATATTTACTTGCGGCATCGCTTCAATGGCAATGGGTATCTGGGGTCTTGTTGAAGGTATCTTGATCCTTACAAATAAAGATGCAGTTGACGGCAACGGACTTAAACTCAAAGATTAACGGTCTTAAAAATTTATAATTATAAAAACAAGGCGGAGCCGTGCTTTCCTAAAAACAACGGTTTCCGCCTTTTTATCACTTATTTTCCAAACGGATGCAGAAAAATCAGGTAGGGGGTAAATTTCAAAAATACTCTGTTAAACATTTTCGCTATACAGCCACCGGCATTAATAACGTAATGTATAAATAGAGGTAATATCGCATTGATATCACCTCTATTTTATTAAGTCTGATTACAATAGTAATATTCAAGACTAAAATTTTTTGGCTTCACAGGCTTCATTTTCCTGTGTAGTCATTCCGGCACATCTTATGAGTGCGAATATCCTTTATTATGACCATGTTATAAAATGAGCATTTCTCACAGCTATTTTCCATTCGCCGTTTACCTTTACATATTCGTCCTCATATCGCACATCGGAGGTTGAAACCGTTTCGCCGTTGTCAAGAGTAACATGGGAATAGCCTATTGCCGTAGCGTGGGTATCGTCTGCAAGTGTAATTACCTGCTGACCGTTGAAATGTGAGGACTCCACATAATTTTTCATTGTTGCATCGCTTGTGGCAAATATTTCGTCATAGCCCTTATATTCTCCCGCAATGTTGTCACCCATATATATGCGCCATACTCCGTCATCGGTAAAAAGACGTGTTTGCTCGTCTATTTTGTGCTGATCCGCCAATACAGAAAACTTATCAAAAACCTCTCTTATAGCTATCTTTTCGGCAGCTTCGTCCGTGACCGCACTGCTTGAAGTCTGTTGTGTCTGTGAAAGACTTACTGTCTTTGTCTGAGCGTCCCAATCAATATAATAGCCCAGATTTTCCGAAAAAAAGCGGAGAGGAACAAGCGTACTGCCGTTTACAATAACAGGAGCGGCGTCAAGGCTTACATCTGCGCCATCCACCTTAGCAACGCTGTTGTCTATCTGCACGGTTACATTTTCGGCTGCATATGTCTGAACCGAAAGGCAGCCAAGAATAATCAATGAAGTAATTAAAAGCATTTTCTTTTTCATTCAAAAGCACCTCTTTCTTAATTAACCGTTAATTTATACTGACCTGTTCTTATTGCAGCTATTACGCCGCCGTCTATAAGCAGATCCGTGCCGTTTATAAAGCCTGAATGTTCTCCAAGAAGGAAAGCTCCCGCTTCGGCTATTTCATCGGAAGAACCTGTGCGCATAGCAGCGGAAGTATCTATCATTCCCTGATAAGCCTCTCCCGCCGCATTAAATTCATCATAGGCAAGGGGCGTAACTATTATGCCGGGGCTTATAGTATTTATTCTTGCCCTGCGCTCTTTCCAGGTTGTTGCCGCAGCCTTCTGTGCCTGCAAGTGATTTACACGCTTTGCGATTATATAGGCTGAGCCTGAATTTTGAAATCCTACCTCTTTTATGTATTCAATATCCATAAGCTTTTCCGTAGGCGTGTTCAATATCTCAGCTTCTACCTCATAGGGAATATTGAACATATAGCCCGTCTGACTGGATACTATAAGCCCAGCGCCGCCTTTTGCCATTACCTTGCCGAAAGCGTCAACAGCATAGCCCGTTCCCACCATATCAAGCTTAAGTATATGCCCCGGCGAGCTTTGGTTTGGCGATGCCCCTGCCGTATCCACAAAGTATTTTACATCGCCCAGGTCGGCAGCCTTCTTAGCAAAGGCCTCCACCGAAGACTTTTCCATAGCGTTTACAACACAGGTTTCAACAGTATAACCGCTGTAGCTTAATTCCTTTGCAGTCTTTTCAAGATTTTTCTCACTTATGTCCCCAAGCAGTATTATTCTTCCTGCTGCAAATCTTCTTATTATTGCAGTACCCATACTGCCGGCGCCAAGTAATGCAATAACCTCTTTGTTTTCGTTTAAGTCAAATTTCATTATATCCTCTCCTTAAGCTATTTATTTTCCTTGTTTATAAAATAATTGTAACAAAAATACATTGAACTTTCCAATAGAAATATGTTATAATCTATTTAAAATGTTGATAGCGAGGCGAGGTATATGACCACAAAACAGATAGACTATGTTCTTGAGCTTGCAAAAACTCTGAATTTCAGCAGGGCAGCTGAAAATCTTTTTATAAGCCAGCCCTCTCTTACATATCAGATCAAGCTGCTTGAAGAAGAGGTTGGGTTTAAAATATTTGAGCGTTCAGGAAAAGGCGCTGCCTTAACGCCTGCGGGTAATTTTTTCTGCTCAAACCTTAGAAACATACGTGACGAGCTTAAAGACACGATAGAGCAAAGCCAGAACATAGGCTCAAAATATGTTGATATTCTTAATGTCTGCATACCCATGCGTTCGTGCATATATTATCTGCCCCAAATAATGAAAGAATTTGAAAAAAATATGCCGGACATAGCTTTAAATATTTCATTTATATACGACAACAGCCGAGTTGACGGATTTTTAAAACAGGACCATGATATTCTTTTTGCAAGAGATTCCGAGCTTATGCGCTTTTCAAACATAAAAATAAATCCTCTTTATAAAAGCAAATTTTACATCATAGCAAACAAAAACGATCCTTTGGCAAAGCTTGAAATAATTACCGAAAGTGACCTCGAAGGCAGAACCTTTATGATAGGCGGCGGCTCTCCTTCGGAAATGATAGCAGTCCAGAACAGAATTATAAACAACGTATCGGTAAATACAATAAATTCTCTCAATCACGATATGTCCCTTACATATGTAGCAGCAGGCAGGGGCATAGTCCTTGCGCCGGGCTTTGCCAACGACCACAACGGCGAATTTGCCTGGATACCCTTCGACTGCCCCGAGCATATAAATTGCATCCTCGGCTCTCACAAAACCGATAAAAGGCACTGCACAAAGCATTTTATAGAGCTTGCCCAAGCAGCATACACCCCGCCGGCTGATATATCGCTGTAATTATACAATACAAACAGCCTTCCCGAGACATTTACTCACAGAAGGCTGCTTTTTTAATAACTTTGGATTTCTGAATTACCCTGAATTGATTTTACATATAGGGAATAATATAAAAATTTTTAGCTATGGGCGGAAATATTTTATGAACAGAAACGTTCCCAAAACCGTTATTTATTGAAATTTGACAAAAAATAAAAACCTGAGAAATGGGTTGTTTCTCAGGTTTTTTAAGTTGCAGGGGTGGGATTTGAACCTCCGACCTTCGGGTTATGAGAACCTCTTCCTATTTTTTACGTAGTTTGTCAGTATTAAAAAGGCTTAGTTTTAAGCCATTTTTAATATATTAATACAAAAATCTCCGCCTTTCCATTTCAGGGATAAGCGGAGATTTTTATCAATTCTTCTCTGTGCCAATACTTTTTCCGATTAAATTATACGCTGCTTCAAAAATAATTTCAACCTAAATATATTTAGACTTGTGATAACACAACTGTAATATTATATTATTAAAAGGCTTAATAAAATCCCGGCTTTGTACAGACTTTCTGAAAATATAATTAAATTTTTATAATAGTCATAAACTCCTTTATGAATTAAAGAACATATATCTCCTGCTGATTCTGAGGCAGTATTCACATACCTAATATGTAATAACTATAGTTGTTCCTCTTCATCATACAACTTATCTTACAGGTAAGTGTTATTTCTTAACCACTTAAATAAGATTTATTTTTTCAGACTTAACCGTATATCTTTACCCAAATCAGTAAACTCAACATTATAATCTCTGAGTATAGCTATTATAAGAGCAGCTCCTAATTCTAATACAAAAACTCCGGCTGAAGTAATTGCAACAGTACCGGCAGAAAATCCAACTTCTATAGCTGTTCCTGTTGCTGCTATAGCGGATATCGGTGCTGAAAACGGTGCTGAAATCGGTATCGATACAGCTGTACCCGCTGCACCTACAGCTACTGCCAAAGAAGCTGCAAGTGCTACAGCTTTTGCCGGTGTAATCTTTGCTCTCCATTGAAGACTTTTAGCCACCTCACCCTTAGCAATTATTACAGGTTCTTTAGCCTTAAGGGCTGCTTTTAATTCTTCCTTTGTTGTTACAACAACTTCATTGTTTATATTTGTCATTTTACCGAATAATCCCAATTATATCGCCTCCTTTCAAATACATTTAAATTTACTGTTTTATATTTGTCAAACCTCACGGTTTCCCGATTTAAGTTCTTTCTTAAAAATCCTTTTAATTTCGTCAAAGGCTTCCTTCTGATCAATAACTTTATTTTTATTTATGTTTTTAATAATCTTAGTACAGTAAGCTATGTATGTTCTTGACAATGCTGCTGTCAAAAATACAGCTGTTGTACCACTGATTGTGCCTCCTGCTGCTGTTCCTACTACAGGAATAAGCTTGAGTAAATTGGAAACAATAAATTTCCCTGCCAATGTAGCTGAACCGCTGCCCAACATGGAAGATACAACCATACTTAAAAAAGCCTTATCTATAGGTAAACCAAATATATATGTTATATGAGCAAGCATAGTTACCTCATTTGCCACTAAAATAGGTGCATCTGAAAAGGGAAGAGGGCTAAAACCTGTTCCAAATGCTACAGTTATATAAGCCTTAAAGCAATATATATTCAACAAAATGTCCAAAAACTGTTAATTTTAGGGCTGTTAAAATCACTGAAATATACAGGGATTTATTTAATTTTTTTATAATATGCCATTTACTGCCAAATAATTGTATAATAAACCATTGAAGTTGTCAAGGAATTTATATATCTATGCAATATTTTACTTGTTGAAGGTCAAATGATTGGTTACACTTTGCCGACAAGATTAGCTGTCAAGGGGTAGGGTGGAGATTTTTTTAAAAAAATTCTATCTGATTTTTAAAAAAATACTACCCGACCTTGACAACGGCAGCCTTCGTAATATAATTGATATCCGGCTTTCAGCATACCATGCTAAAAGCCCTTATCCGACACATTATATATCAAAACATTACACCGGGATATTTTGAAACCGCTTCATTCGGACTTTGCATATTAAAACACGTTTTTATATAAGTATTAGATTTCTTTTGATATACAGCGAGCTGTTTCCTGTCATCTTCCAAGATGATTTTTTCTTTCATTAAAAATTTTATTTTGACAGAAAAAAATCATCTCCATTGTACATTTTTAATTTACTGTAAAATCTTTCTTCGTCCTGTCTGTTCTGACGTTCTGCTTTGCCATTATGCTGAGGGGTTGCTATTTTTATTTTTTGATATTCAATACCCAGCTTTTCTAATGCGCCCTCAAATAATGTATTATGCTTTGATTTTACAACCAATAACGCATTGGTAAACTCAGCACCCTCATGTATTTTTGGCCAAAGGTCTGCAAGGAACTGGGCGGGCATCACGGGTGAAGTGCCTATGCGTATAACGCTTGATTCGGAGGCGTATACTTTTTTGCCCTGCTGAGGGTCTCCTTTGAGTATTCCACCATATATTTTGCATCTTTGTAGAGAGATTTTCCCGCGGCGGTAAGCCTTAAGCCTCTGTGAATACGCAAAAACAAGTGCGTACCTATTTCGTTTTCAAGCATATTTATCTGCTTTATGACGGCGGTTGACGATATAAAAAGGGACTATGCCGCCTTGCCATGCTGAAGGCTCTGTACAGGCAGCCGCAGACGAATTGTCAGACAATGATATTAAGACTATTTATGAAGGGCTGAATATAAGTCTGTTATCGGTTCCGTCGATATTTATGGCATATATGCGGTCAGGGGTCAGCATATAGGCGGTATTGGATATTTCTGCCTCCGATATTGCCCTATAATAGATCAGGCCATTTTCTATTTTGAGTATATCCCACAAATCGAGATCTGCATCTTCCAAAATATTGATATAATCTCCATTTTCATCAATTCGGAGTATACTGTTTCCTGAGCAGGCGAAAATGTATCCGCCATATAATATAGGCTCACTTTGCACCGGCATATCGCATAGTCTTATTTCATTGTTTCCCTGATGATCGCTTCTGGTTATATACCTGTCGGGGCTTTTTATTCCCGTGCTCCAATCATCTTTTAGATAATATTTGTATTTTTCATCATAGGCACATAAAACCGTAAAATCCGCTGCATTATCTATATCGTTTTTGCTTATCTGTATCTGATTTGTGCCGTCAGACTCCATTGTGTAAAACTTATTATCCGAGGTATAATATATTTTGTCATTTGATATAAAATTAATATAGCAGCCCTCATAGCTTCTAAAAAGTGCCTGTTCTTCACTTCCGTTCTTTTTTACTCTGTAAATTGTGTAAAAAAGCTTGTCATTTACTTCATCATATTCTGTACCATCGCAGTACAGCCACTCACCGCCTATAGGCTGGCAATATTGACCGTCATATACTTCAGGCATTTCCTTACAGTCGTACAGCCGCAGCATAGTGGCTATTGCCTGCTCTCTTGTATAATTCATCCACGGAGAAAATTTATTTTCTTCCGTGCCGACCATAACATAGGTATTTCCGCTTTTGACGGCGGAAATGTTGTATATGGATTCTTTTGCCCAACCTGCAAAATAGTTTTCGTCAATATATTTTACGGAAACCTCCTCTTTTTTTATATTTAACAATTTCGCAAGGTTACTTAGCATAACTGCCGCTTCTTGCCTTGTTATGGCATTATCGGGTGAAAACTGATTCTCACCTGTACCCGAAACGATACCAATTCCGTAGGCTGCCGTAACATATTCATCCGAAAAATCTTCAAAAGGATTTCCCATATTATAATCAAGTTCATATCCGGTTTTTGCCATATAAGTTTTTACGGCAAGACGGCAAAATTCCTGCCTGTTTATATTTTTTGTATAGTTGTTCTGAAGCTCTTTTGGAACAATATCGGCTTCTATTGCTCTGCGAATACTGTTTTGCGCCCATTGGCTTGCTGTGCTGAGCGTAATAAACTGAGCCGAATCGTTAAAAGTGCTTATATTTCCATTTTCATCTGTCACTTCTATTTTTCCGGATACATTTTTAATATCAACATACCTTGCAGAAGAAAGCCTGTTGCCTTTTTTATCACAGATATAATAACCTACGTAACCATCGTTAATTTCAGCATTTTCATCAATCACTCTCTCATAATAAAAATCCGTGCCCTCTGCCTTTATTATGTCCCTTGGCTGAGAAATGACCTGCATATCGGTATTGAAAAATTCTATTTTGTCCGGCCCCTCTCCCCATGTAAGACATTCAAAGGCCTGCGTGTTTTCGTTGAAATTTATCTGGCTGAATCTCGGCTCTAAAATAATATTAAAGTCTTTGTCCAATATTCCGTAGTGTTGGTTGTACTTTAACATTCTTGCAATAATTTTCCCGCCCCCTGTTTTCAATACGTCATATTCATTTTCGGATATTATCTTGCCACTGCTGTCGTAAACGGTGTAATTGTTATTATCCTCATTGTATTCATAATAATATGGCGTATCGCCAAGCGACATTCTTTCTCCCGCAAAAGCATATATACGTGAAGCAATAATTAATACTGCACTGAATATAATAAAATTTATATTTATACTTTTCAAAACATCTTTTTTTAACACAGAACTCCTCCATATAATAACATATAACTTCCAAAACCTGAATAGCTTACATTTATTGTATAACACTTATACATTGAAGTCAATAAAAAGCACCTGCTTACAAATGCAATGTTAAGGGACAATAGATAGGTAACACTAAAAAATAAAAAAGCAAGCTTCAGCCTTTTATGATATGATTGAAGTTACCAAACAACAAAATATCAAGAAAGGAGAATCCTGCAATACTATGTTAGCACAATTTAAGCACTTTCGTCAACGGATAATGAAATATTCAGAGCAACATTCAGTAACAGAAACATCTTTGAGGTTTAGGTTAAGCCGAAAGACTATATATAAATGGATGAAGCGGTATGATGGAATCATAAAAAGTCTTGAAAGCAGAAGTCGCAGACCGCATAATCTGCGAAAGTCACATACAGACGAGGAGATAAAACTAATAAAACGGCTTATGAAAAAGCATATATGGAACAAGTGAAATTTCTATTAATATTTATTGGTATTTCACTTGTTCCGTTAGTTGAGAGATGTAATACCGGCATATCAGGAAACGAAAGAAAGATGCGGATACACTCGCAGTTATGACAGTTTCAGAAAATTTGTCAGTAACGGGGCAAATGAAACTTCAAAAATTCATATGGTTGTTTCACTTGCTCCGCTAAAGGTAAAGACTGTAAAGAAAAAAAACAAAAAAGAAACCCAAGACATATAAAAGGGCAAAATATACAAAAAGCTTATCCCAACGAAGACACCGAAACAGCTATATATGCGGATACCCTTATAAGAAAGCCAATGCTTAAAATAATGTCACACAAGGCAGATCAAGGCGGAGCGGACGTATATGCCTATATTTTCACAAAACAGATTGAGGACATGGGCTCATATCACGGAGCTGAGATCCCCTTTGCCTTTGACAATACCGATGACCACCTTGCAGACACAATGAGCGAGGCTTGGGCAAGCTTTGCAAAAACAGGCACACCCTCTGAAAAAATTTGCCCGAATAGAAACCGTACACAAGAGAAAATATGTCAATAATGATACTTGACGATACCTCCTATCTTGCCCAAAATCACAATAAAAAGCCTATATCCATGCTCGAACCGGATTATGACTATTAAGGAGATTTTTACTCCGTATGAAAAATATAATCACGCCGATGAGCTTGAAGTCGATATGACCGGCTATTCCTTATGGGGGCAACGCACGAGCCCGAATGGCGACAAGACTGGGGGGCAAGGAGCGTTCTCCACTTGATAAGTGAACTAAAGGTTTAAATGGCTTATTAATTAAAGACTTTATTCTTTCACGTACTCTCTTTCTGAAATCGTCTGTAGAGCTAAAAGAATCCAATTTATATGGTATTGCTCTTAAGTGAGATATATCGAATGGCAATGATTTAACATACTCTTCTTTGATAATACTAAAACACCTGCCTTTGATAGCCATTCTGATGCCTAATTCGTACAATACATTGGGATTGCAGTCTGTTAAGTCTGCTACAACTATATCAGCATACCTGATCATATCAATTATATCATCTATTATTGATTCCCCTGTCAACAAATCTGCACGTTCAACATTATAACCAACTTCTTTAGCTATCGGGTTTAAAATACTTTCCATTATATCATTTGCTCTTTTTCTCACTTTAGAGTCAGGCTCACTTAAAGAGCAAATATAAGCAATTTTTTCATTGTTATAATTATCTTGCCTCCTGTGTATAATTTTAATTGAATAATTTGGTATAATATATATGATTATATCATACATTAAATTTATTTTCAATAACCAAGATATAATATTGACAGGACCGATTAATTTTGTTATAATATGTATATAAATTAAATTGCAAAGGACTCTATATTGATCACACTTAAATCTTGTAATTTTAAATTATTAAATAATATGTATTAGTATAATTAAAAATATTGCATTTTATGTTTAAGGATAAGGGGTACAAGAGGAAATCATACAGAAATGTAAAGAAATCAGATTTGATTGATGATAAAATATACTGCCTAAATATTAGACCGAAATAATTCGGAGTTAGGTAAATACCAAAAATATTCTATAAATATCTTGTGAAAAACATTATAGGAAATTGAGTCTGGATATTACAGACTTTTAAAGGCAAATAAACCAATAACATAATAACCCATTCTTTTTTAAATAAACAAACCACTAAACCAAAAGCCAAATTATGATAATTACGGTATTAACAAGAATAAAACGGCCATTTAACAAATAAGCATAAAAACTATAGATCTATATATCATACAAAAAAATGTTTTTTTACACAAAGTTAAAAGATCAAATAAAAAAGGTAAATAATAAAAGATAAAACTTGATAAAAATTATTTGAAATTTGATAAACCCCTTGAATATACAGAAGTTGTCTGATGTTAAAATAATTTTGCATAGCGATAAAAGCCATTAGTATGTTTTTATTTTTTCTCAAGAAAAATAGGGTTTTAAATATACATAAGTCTTGGCTATATTACTTATTGTTTCTATAATTTCTATATATAAAATTTTTTTAGAAATTAGAAAAAGTGTTTACAGTTTATTGTTTATGTTTTATAGGAAAGGAGTTTTTTATGGATATATTTATTGAAACAGTAATTGGTTTATTTTATATAATTTTAGTATTAAAATTATCTAATTTATTTGTTAATTTTGGAAAGGAGTTTAGCAGGAAATGTGCTCATATAATGGTTTCAAACTGGTGGTTCATAGCGATATATTTTAATAACTATTTTTCGGGTATTGCAGTACCATTAATCATGGCAATAATTATGTGTTTATCATATAAATTTCATATTTTTAATGGTATAGAGAGAGAAAATCAACATTTAAGTTTTGGTACTATATATTTTTTTCTTGGTTTAGTATTATTAATTGCTTTGGCATACTGTCTAAATAAACCAATAAATCAATTAGGGATTTTTTTTATGCCTTTGGCATACGGTGACAGTTTTGCTGCAATATTTGGTAAGCTTTTTAATTGGCACAATTATAAAATATTAAAATGCACAAAATCGTTATCCGGCAATATTGCAATGTTTGCTTTTTCATTAATTAGTATATATATATATAATTATTTTTTATTAAATCAATATAATTTACCACAAATTATGTTTATAGCAATAATTGCAACTATTGTAGAGGGAATTTCTGTTAAAGGTTCTGACAATATTACAATTCCTATTATTTCAGCATTAATATGTGAGGTGATTTTATGAAAAAATTAATATTAAATATAATAACATATATTTTTAAATATATTTGTAATATATTTAAAAGGCCCTCTAAAATTATAATTTCAAAAAATAAAAAATCGAAAATTCATAATAATCAAGTGAAAAATGGTGTTTTAATAGTAAAAAGGAATGATGATTGTGATGTTTCGGAAAATAAATGTAAGTAATAACGATAATTGCAATATTTATGACAATCAATTTGCAGATAAAATTGTAAATAATAATTTTTTATATCCATCTGCTTTTGAAGCGTCATATACAGATGTTGCAAAAATAAATTTTGAATTGAGGAATAGCAGCATTTTTAACGATATATATACAGATTCACACATTATAAGTGATAGTTTGCTAAGACATCAAAAATTAAATGAATCCATAAAGAAATTAACATCATACTCAAATAAAAATTTTTCTAATCCGATATTGAGAATATATGGATGTTTTACATCCCTTTCCACAATAAGGCAACCGTCTGAATCCTCCGATTTAGCAAAATTAGAACTGGAAGAAAAAGATAGTGTTATTAATTTTATTAAATCAGGTTTTCAAACAAAAGTTATAGTAACTCTTGATCAAGATATGATTTTTGGTAATAATATATATACCATTGAACAATATAAAAATAGATGTAATGACTTTACAAAAACCTTATTTGATTTAAGCAAATATGATAATTTAGATATAGCAATTGATTATGGCAATAGTATGGAATCTATGTATATATTGGATACAATATTAATTTGTCAGCTACCTATATTATTATTTGATTCGAAAAGAATAACATATGGGCATGCCATATTTAACTGTGAAGCTGATAATATTAGTCAATATATAAATACATTTGATAGAAAATTTTCTTACTTAAAGCGCGAAAATTGCTTTTCAAGAAAAGTTTGTCACCACGATAAATTTTCTGATTTTTTTAAAAATGTTTGTCAATCCAGATGCAAAGTTTAAGAAAAAGACTCCTTTATAATAATAAAATAAAAACAGGTTGTATAATAAATTTTGGAGTCAAGAAAATCTCAATATTTATTACAAGTCAAGGCCATCAGCTAAGCTGGTGGTCTTGACTGTCAAAAAAGCTCATAAGTACAGGGCTTTTTTGTGTTTATATGATATAATTATTATAGAGGTGATAATTATGCTGGGCGAAAACAAAACAGAGCAAGTTATATTTTTCAGCATGGAAGATTTTGTGCCAAAGGATCATTTGTTGAGAAAAATAAAATCAACGATAGACTTTTCGTAAGGATAACCTTTTGCCGAAAAAGACAGTATAGCATCCGTTTCATCAAGCAGATGCCGAAAAGTCTCTGATGTATACCAACTTCCCCTATCTGAATGAAATATAAAATTTTTAGGCTGATTTCTATCCTCATAAGCTTTTTTAAGGTTTTTTCCACCAATGACATATCCGTTTTTTTACACAGTAAGCTATTACTTTTCGGGAGTATAGATCTATATAACATATAAATACATAAAATGTCCATTCTCTTTTATATAGGCTAAATCTCTTACCCAAACAAGATCAGGCTTTTTGTTGTAAAATTTTTCTTTACCTCATTTTAAGTCCTCTTTCGTTTTTTTATTTGTGAGGGCGGTATTTTGGCTTTGTTTCGGCTATTTGGGGCAGATCCATTGATTTCATAAGCCTATATACCCTTCTTGCGCTTATTTTTATGCCATATTTGTCAGAAACTTTATTTGAAAAATGTTTATAATATGTGCTTCTGTTTACTCCCAGAACTCTGCATTGCATACTGATTTTGTGCCGAAAACTAAAAGCATGAACTGCATTTAATCTTTCTTCCCGTGTGGCTTGTATATGGCAATCGCTTGCTTTTACCACTCTCTGTCAACAATACTATACTCTTTTTAAATTCTTCATCATATTTTGGATTCGGCATATTAACTCATCTTTTTTTGTTTGCTTTATTGTGTCATACTTTCTTATTATTTGTCTGATTTTTTAGATATGATCTGATTTTTTTCTCAACTCTATAATATTACAGTTTGCTATGACTTTTCTATTTTTAATCTGTCCTATTTGATTTTATAGCGAACCCTACAGAAAAAGATTGAAAATGTTCTGCATTTTTGTTGATAACGATGAAATATTGTGGTAAAATAGAAGCGAAATGGGTTCTGTTATATCATAAAAGGGACAAATCAAATATGCTTAGAAAAAAGGGGGATATAAATGGTAGATTTTATCACAAAAGTCCTTGATGCCCTTGACGATAAAAGAGTAGTAGACAAAATAAGAGAAATAACACCGCCTTATTTGCCCCAGAGGACGACGACACAAGATGTCAGAACATCTGTTTCTACAACTGAAGAGTTTAGAAAAAAATATAAAGAGCTTGAACGCAGATGCACTATGCTTGAAAATAAAAAAAACGACATTGCAGAAAGCTTATCTTTTGTAAAAAGCAGAAATGCCGATATTGAGAAAAAGCTTTCTGAGTTGATGATTAAAAGCAACGGACTTGAAGCAAAAAATATGCAGCTTAATTACGACCTTGCAGAGGCGAGAAAAAGGGCTCTCGCTATTGAGGAGAAATATGCGGATATAGAAAAATACTATAAAATGTACTGCAGTCTGAGTGATGACATACATAACACGCTTTCAAGAGTGCTGAGCTGCAAAAGTCCAACGCTCTTTATAGCAGCAGGCTCTCAGCGGGACAGCATAGAAGGATTGTGGGATACTATAAGCTACAACAGAGAAAAATACAACGAAGAGGAGCTTAAGATCCTCGGAGAAATATTTGACTTTTTCTTTGAGCTTTACAACAATTTCAACAATATATATGAAAGATTGGACACAAGACCCGGTGACCTCTTTGACAGTAGGCTTCACGACAGGATTTCCGGCAATGTAAACGGAAGCATAAGCTATGTATTCCTGAGAGGATATCGGAATATAAAAACAGGCAACATAATAAAGAAATCTATGATAATTATATAAGAGGAAAAGGATATGGAAAAAGTAAAAGGAGTAACTTATTTAAATTCAGGGTCAACAGCTTTAAACAAAGCCCTTGTGGAAAACATCAGAGAGACCAATTTAATAAGGGCGACGGAATATATGAATTCCATGAACAAAACAAAAAGCCGAAAGCTTATCGACTTTTTATATCTGCTTATAAATGACAATGCAGGCTGGATTAAAATAAAGAATGAAAAATTTTATTATGTAACACAATACAATTTTTTAATAGCGCTGCAGGACAATTGTAAATATGAAGATAGGATATATTGGATTTGCGGAGAAAACAGTTCCAAACGCTATAGCACCCGGCTATTAAGTAAAGGTGAAGCAAGAGACCTTTTTTGTTTTAATAATAAATACAAATGTCCTTTTGATTTGCGTAATTATGCTAGTGTTGATATTGACAGAGGTTATGTGAATTTATCTACAGGAGATACTGTATCACTGCGTTACGATCCCGTACTTTATATATACATCTCTGATATGCCCGACAGACACTTTTTTGAGACATTTCTGACAGAAGGATTTATACCTGAGGATATTGACAAAGAAGCAAGTGAAATAATGGAAGAACTTATTTCGCTTTATAAAAAAGGATATATCGCCTTTTCTATGGAAAATTTCTCTCTTTACTTTACAGACAAATTCAAGGAGGATATAAAGGAAAATAAAATAGATAAGGTATTGGGGCTGGGCTTTAACGAAAGTAAAATATTAAACTCTGTAATAGACATGGATAATAAGGCAATTAAGAAATGTGTATATGATCGGTTTTTAAGCTGCGACTACAACAGAGCGCAGATAAGCAGATATGATTCCAAGCTCCTTGAGGACGTAAACAGAGGACATTGGGATTTATGGCAGGAGGAAAAGACTCATAATAAAAAGACCAAATCAGATGTAAAAGGAGAGGGCTATGCCAAGGAAAGTTCAGCTGCCGGCGGCTTTACTCTCAGCCGTGAGCTTATGGCAAGAAATCCTCTTTCCGACATAAGAGAAAATGGTATTGTAGGCATCGACTTCGGCACAAAAAGCACTGTAGTCGCTTTTCAGGACGGTGATGACAATACTATGCTTATGCGTATAGGCAGCGGAGAATACGAAAGGGAAATAACAAGGGACGATTATGAAAATCCTACCGTTATGGAATTCCGCCATATAAACAGCTTTATGAAAAGCTATAACGCAAAAAAGGGCAGACCCTATACAAGATGGGAGGATATAACCGTTTCCTACACTGCCGCAAGACAGCTTAAGGACGAGAAAGACCCCGATAAATTTTATACCTTTTTCAGCGATCTTAAGCAATGGAGTGGCAACAAAACCCGTACTGCCAGAATAAGAGATCTTGACAAGACAGACAAGGTGCTGCCTGCTTATCTGACAATTAAGGACGGCGAGTTTGACCCTATTGAGATATATGCTTATTATCTGGGGCTGTATATCAACAATATGCACAGAGGAATATATCTTAACTATATACTTTCATTTCCTGTCAATTACGAAAAGGAAATAAGAGATAAAATAACCAACAGCTTCAGACGGGGCATTATGAAATCCCTTCCCGAGCCTGTGCTTAACTCTGATGAGGCTATGGAAAACTTCAGAGTAGAGCTGGGCGTAAGCGAGCCTGCGGCCTATGCCATAAGCGCCCTTAAGGAATACGGCATTGAGCCTTCGGAAGATAAGCCCTGCTTTTACGGTATATTCGACTTTGGAGGGGGCACAACGGACTTTGACTTCGGCCTTTGGAGAAACCCGAAAAATAACGAAAGACGCTATGACTATGTTATAGAGCACTTCAACGACGGCGGAGACCGTCACTTAGGCGGAGAAAATCTCCTTGAAATGCTTGCCTTTAATGTGTTTAAAAACAACAAAGAAATCCTGCTTAAGGAGAATATTACATTTTTCAAACCCTACGAATGTAATGACTTTCCGGGAAGCGAGACTCTTATAAATAACCACTCTCAGGAGGCAAGACTAAATATAAAACATCTTATGGAAAAGCTGAGAGGCCTTTGGGAAAATAACGAGCCTGAATCAGTAAAGGAAATAGAAATGGGGCAGATTTCAGTAACTCTCTTTAAAAAGGACGGAGAAGTAGCGCCTAACTTTAAGCTGGACATAAATAAAGACGAGCTTATGAAAATGATTGAGAACAGGATAGAAAAAGGCGTAAAGAACTTTTTCCAATCAATGAAACTTTGCTTTAACAGAAATAAGCTCATGGCCGCAGAGGGCATAAATATTTTTCTCGCAGGAAATTCCAGCAAATCACCTATAGTAAAGGAGCTTTTTGATAAGTACATAAAAGCGGAAACCGAAAATATAAATAAAGAAAACGACGGTGAAAACAGGGAATATTATCACCTGTATCCTCCTCTCGGCACGAAGGAGGCCAATGAAATAATAAATAAAAATTCGGAAGGCTCTTCCGAAGCGGCAAGGGTTGAAGCTGATATAATAAGACCCACGGGAAAAACAGGCGTTGCATACGGACTTATAGAAGGCAGACCCGGCGCTGCAATACTTGTGAAAAATGAAAGACAGGTCACAGAAGAGGTCAAATTCAAATATTATCTGGGAATAGGTAAAAAGGGATTTTTCCAAGTTGTGGTTAACAGGGAGACAGAATACGGCAAATGGCATAACTTTATAGATGCATCTGTAGCAGATTTTGAAATATACTACACAAGTATACCTGAAGCCTCTACAAACAAAATGCCTTTAAGCTCTGTTAAGAAAATAAGGCGCAGGCTTGACAAAACCGATGATCTTGCCAATGTATACATACGGGCGGTAGCTCCCGACACTATTGAATATGCCGTACTTACAGACAAAGAGGTTGAGGAAAACAACTACACAGGCAAAACAGTCAGGGTAGAATTAAGTGAGGACTAAAAATATGAACAAACAAAACAGTGAATTTACAATAGACTTTCTGAAGAATAAAAGCAATTATTATCTTGCCAACAACAAAAACATAACATATAAGCCTCTTTCGGAAACAAAGCTTATGGACTTCGCTTTGTATCACATAGATGAAATAACCTTCGATGACAAAGCGCCCCGCAAGGAGGCTCTTGAAAATGTACTCAGCTCTATGAAAATAGACGGCATAAACTTTATTTATCTTATTTTAGGCGACAAAAAGGGAGTGCATTTTTATTACGGTGTTTCAAGAGATAAATCCACGTCTAAAAATCTTGGACTTACAATAAATGAAATAGGCAAATATATACTTGAGCCCGGCATAAAGGGAAATTTCAGAGGAAGTAAAGTAGAAGCGGTTTCTGCAGAGGGGAAAAAAGAAATACTCGAAACTATAAACTCTATGAACAACTGCGGTATGCTTGAGGGCGTTCCCGGCTATGTAAAAGACGATGAAAAATTTCAGGGCGTTGACCGTCTTGTAGATGTAATGCTGGGGGATACCTTCGGTCTTATGATAATAGCATCTCCTATTAACTACAACGAAATAAAGTCAATAGAGGAAAACCTCTATGAGGTCTACAGGCGCATAGTTCCTCTTTCAAAAACAAGCAGGCAAAGCGGAACTCAAACAACAAAAAACGAATCAAAAAGCATTTCAAAGGGCACTAGTAAAAGCGAAAGCGAAAATTACTCCATTACCTCACAGGAAAGCAACTCCCATTCGGAAGGCTTAAACACAGGCCAGAATCATTCGCAGGGTTCTTCAAATGGTACTTCAGACGAAGATTCAAACAGCTCTACCAACAAATCTGCCGGAAAAAGCAGCGGAAAGTCCGTAAACGACTCCAAAACAATGGGCGGAAGCGAAAGCCACGGTACAAACTACAGCACAGGTGAAAACAGTGGTATAAGCACTCAGACAGGCTCAAGCACAGGTTCTTCAAATACAGAATCTATGGAATTTGTGGACAAAGCTTCTCAGGATTGGCTGAAATATCTGGACGATATTATAATACCTCGTTTGGATTACGGCACAGGAAAGGGAATATTTATAACAGCTTCATTCCTTTTCGCCCATAATGAAGCAGTGCTTAAAAAGCTTGAAAACACAGCCATTTCCCTTTACAGCGGTGAAACGGGAAACAAAATCCCCCTTATGGATTTTTCTCTTGATGAACGCACAAATTTAAGAGGCTATTTCAGAAATTTTCAGCTGCCCTGCGGTTCTTTCGTCAGCGAGGACGAGCTTGCAGCCAATAAGCTCAACTGCCGTTCCGCTCTTTCACAATATGTTGCAAAGGGGCAGGATTTCCTTATAGGAAACTGGATAACCACAAACGAGCTGGCTATGATAGCAGGCCTTCCCAAAAAGGAGGTAGTAGGTCTGGGGCTTAAGGAGGAAGTGGAATTTGGACTTAATCTCAATAATGATATTAAGGCGGAAAATAAGATAAATCTTGGAAAGCTTGTACAAAGCGGAAACATAATAGATGAAATAGAGGTTTCCATAGACAAGGAAAATCTGGACAAGCATACATTCATAACCGGAGTAACAGGCAGCGGCAAAACGACCACTTGTCACAAAATACTTATAGACAGCGGTCTGCCCTTCCTTATTATAGAGCCTGCCAAAACAGAATACAGAATACTCGCGGACACTTATGACGATATTCTTGTATTTACTCCCGGAAACGACAGTGTCGCCCCTTTCAGGCTCAACCCCTTTGAATTTTTCAGGCACGAAAGCATCACCTCAAGGGTGGATATGATAAGAGCCAGTATAGAGGCTTCCTTCGATATGGAAGCAGCTATACCTCAGCTTATAGAAACTGCCATATATGAATGTTATGAAGACTATGGCTGGGACATAGCCACAAACAAAAATGAAATTTATGGCGATAAAGCCTTTGATGATGGCATTTATGCTTTCCCCACTCTTGAAGACCTTATGGGAAAGATAGACACAGTAGTGGAAAAGCAGGGCTTTGACGTAAGACTCAAAAACGACTATATAGGTTCTATCAGAGCCAGACTTCAGAGCTTGCTTATGGGCGCTAAAGGTCATATGCTCAATACAAGGCGTTCTATTGACTTTGAGGCACTTCTTGACAGAAGGGTCGTACTTGAGCTTGAGGAAATAAGAAGCGCCACCGAGAAATCTCTTGTAATGGGTTTTATACTTACAAATCTTATTGAAGCTATAAAGGCAAGATTTTTCAAAAAGGGCGCTCACAGCCATATTACCCTTGTGGAAGAAGCTCACAGACTGCTGAGCAAGTTTTCACCGGGAGACAGCCCCAACAAGAAGCACGGCGTTGAAACATTTACCGATATGCTGGCGGAAATAAGAAAATACGGTGAAGCCCTTGTTATTGTAGACCAGATACCCAATAAGCTGACTCCCGAAATACTTAAAAACACCAATACCAAAATAGTACATAAGATATTTGCCGAAGACGACAAGGAGGCTATAGGCAATAACATTGTGCTTAACAAGGAGCAGAGAGAGTTCCTTTCCAATTTGGAAACGGGAAGAGCTATACTCTTTACCCAAGGGCTCAATAAATCGGTTCAGGTGCAGATAGAAAAAGCAAGCGATACCACTTCGCAAAAGCAGATAACGAGAAAAAGACTGAGAAATGCCGTTATGGAATATTATGCGGAGGAATATAAAAAAGGTATTATATTCGGTTCTCTGTTTTTTGACGAAAGACCCTCTGTGGAGGATATGGAAAAGCTGTTTTCCTTCTCCGTCAATAAGGAGTTTACGAAAATAGCATATATATATTTCAGCCATAACGAATTTAACACCAAAGCTGTGGAGGAGCTTTATAGGATTTTCAAAAAATACAGCGCCAAGACTTTAAAAACCCTTATGTCAAAAATGCTTGCCAAAGCAGATGACAATACAATAAATGCTATAAACTGTATTACAGAAAGTCTTGGCGATGTTGCTGCGGCAGGATATATTCTGGCAGAGCATTATGTAAATATTAACAAGCAAAATACAAAGGACTTTGACAAAAAGAAGAAGTATTTGCTTGAATTTATGGATAAATATAGGGAGGATGATATTAAGGCTGCTGATTTGATAAGCTATAAAACAAAATTTATGGAACAATAAAAGGAGGGAACAATTATGAGTTTTTTAGACATTGTAAATGGCACATATGACGAAGAAGACGGTCCTTTTTTTAGTTTTATTGGCAAACCATTAAACGAAACAAATAAAAATATAAGTTACAATAAGATTGTTTCGGAAATAAAAGCCGACAATGAAAACCTGAAAAAATCTATTGACTCTTTCAAAGCAAATCCGGATAGTTTAAATACATTTAGTAAAAAGGCGGCGGTAATAAAAGAAGCAAAAAAGAGGATAGAAGAAAGGCGAAAAGAAATCAAAGATAAAACAAATGAAATAAATCTTATTATCAAAAAAAGCAGTAAGGAGGAATCATAATGGGATTTTTCGGTCTTATAGGAGGTTTTGTAAGTAGTGTGGTGAGCGCTGTAGGCAGTTTGTGTTCATCTGTAGGCGGAGCTTTGTTTTCAAGCGTATCTTCCGCTGTTGCCACTATTGTAGGTCCTATAGTAGGTTTGCCCGAGGTTTTGCTTGTGATTAATACAGTATGCGCTATTGTAAATGCAGTAGCAGAAGCTCTTGGCATAAAGAAGGAAGAAGAAACACCTGAGGAAATAGGTATGAAAGCGGAAAAAGCAGATAAAAAGCCTGAAGACTTTGACAGCGTAAACGAATATATAGATTATCTGCGCAACGAAGTTGAAATAGACAAAGAAAAGCTTAACAACCTTTCAGATGAGGAAAAGGCTAAATATTCTGCTACAGGTATGGGAGTATATATAGAAGGTATAAAGGAAAAATATAATATAGAAATACCCGACAGCTTCTGGAGAACTGCCGCCGACCGAAATATGACAGGCGATGAGGTAAAGGGCTGTCTTGATACCTTTGAAGGAAAGAATATTTCTGTTGAAAATATGGAAAAATACCTTGAAAACAAGCCTGTTGAAGGAAAAACCGACTATGCCGAGGTTTCCGACTGTATTATGAGCGGTCTGAAAGAGGCAAATCCCGAAATGTCTGAGGAGCAGATTGCGGAGCGTCTTGTTTCTCTCTCATCAGATTTATAGGAGGAATTGATTTGACTCACACATACATATTTTTGCTTGATAATGAGAAAATAATGACGTGCCACGCTGTCGAAGAAGATTTTGAAATAATACCTAAGCTCGGTGAGGAGAGTTTTCCTATCGATGAAAAATTCTGGGACTGGTGGAAAGATACCGTGTCTTATATAGACGGCGAGGAAACAGATTTTTGCTTTATATGCGACAAGCATTATGATATTATAGAAAATGTACCTGAGTCGGAAACCGAAAACAGCAGAGAATCTTACTGGCGAATTGAAAAAATAGCACAGTTTTTAAAGCGCAGAACAAAATTGAGCAAAATAAAGCTCATAACCGCAAATAAAGACGAAATACCGCTTAAACTTTGGGTCGGTGACGGTTCCGAAAAAGTACTCTATACAAATATGACTTTCCCCCGAAATAAACCTGTTTTTTCAGAAGAGCAGTATGAGGAAATCGACAACAATAAAAATATTGAAGAAACAACATTTGCGAAATACCAAAGGAGTAAGCTTCTGGAAGATGAAAAGAATAAGCTGATATAAAAAATGGCTGTCCGATTCGGCCATCTTACAAAAAATTATTTATATTCCAAAAGCTGAGACCGCTTCAACTTTTGTGTAAACTCAAAAACCGATATATTAATCAAGGGCAGAACAGGAAAATTTTGCCCTTGATTTATGATACAATGAAAAAACAGCTTTGTCAGCAATTATCCAATTTTTTAATCAACAAAATAAATCATAAGCTGAATTATGATTTTCCATGATCTTGCCTATGCCATGTCCGTTTATGGGTTATGTCTATAACAGTTATGTACAACTTTTTGGGAAAGCGGGCATCGGTAGGAAATACAGATTTATTTTTGATTACTTTGCGAGGCTGGCAGTTAAAGCTCTTAATGGTATTTGTAGTATATATTGTCTTTTGCATATTTTTGAAATACATATACTTTTAAAATTGCAAAAAAATATAATAAGACTTGACCTTTTACTGACACATAAACGTAATTCGATTGACTTTACTCCGCTACATATCATATAAAATGTAGAAACCATAAGGTTCATTATGTGTATTATTTTTACGGTTTCATCTCTAACAATTATTGACCGTATAATTACCTTGACTATTTAATGTATTGGTAAAGTGCGTAAAAATATCTTCTTTACCTGAGATGAATAAGCTACTCCTGTTTTACACCACATAGCAAAATGTTCGCAGTTTTTAAATATAAGATTATAACCCTTTTCGCCAAGTTTGCTGTATGCCCTGTCAACACACTCATTTCCGCTGTATATATGAAATTTACTGCTTTTAATAAGGTTTTTATAGGCATCCTCTGTTTCTATCAGATCCATAAACCCCAGTTGCCCTTGCATATCCGTCTTAGTATTTATTTTCATAGGTCTGTTATCTTTGGGATTGAATTTTATAACAAAATAATTGGAATCCGGATCGTTGTTGAGAAAATAGTTAAGGCTGTCTTTTCTGATTGAAGGGGTTTCAAAATTTTCTTCTCTTCCGCAAAAATGTATGACATCACCATTACCTATATATATGGCATAATGCTCATATAACGCCGCAATATCTATTCCTACATAGGGTATGTGTCTACGTCGTATGCCTATTATGTCACCTGTTTCTACAAGCTCTATTTCAGGCATAAATATTTTCATTTTTTCTTTCATTCCTTCTACCGAGCCCCATGCAACACGGTCATTGTGGGCATTAAGTATACGTGCATGACCTGTAATAATATTTTTTTGAAGCTTATAACCGTTGATTGTTTCAATATCTTTCCAGAAATACTCCCCTCCCATTGTTGGCATTTCAATATTCAATTTGTCATCTCTGCTCATTTTTTATACGTCCCCTTTAATAAAATAAAAATGGAATCACATCTAAATACATTATAGCAACAAATCTAAACAATTCAAGTTTATTTTAGATAACGTAATAACATCATATCTCTCAAACAGGCTTAGATTAGACTTTTTAAAAAAGTTGATTTCAAATAAATCAATAATCGACCTTTTATTATGAATGGCAAACTTTCGTTATATTGTTTTTCCTTTTGATTTGGCAAGAGCATATTATTTGCAGAATGTGGCCTCTTTGAGTTGTAGAATCCTTCTATGTACTCAAATAGCGACTCTTCAAGCTTCTTTTTGTATAATATGTCCTGCGGTTTATCTCCTCAAGTTTTAAATATTTAAAGAATGTCTCTGCTATGGCATTGTCATAAGGATAACCTTTTGCCGAAAAAGACTGTATGGCATCCGTTTCATCAAGCAGACGCCGAAAAGTCTCTGATGTATACCGACTTCAACTATCTGAATGAAATATAAAATTTTTAGGCTGATTTCTATCCGCATAAGCTTTTTTAAGGTTTTCTTCCACCAATGACATATCCGTTTTTTTACACAGTAAGCTATTACTTTTCGGGAGTATAGATCTATATAACATATAAATACATAAAATGTCCATTCTCTTTTATATAGGCTAAATCTCTTACCCAAACAAGATCAGGCTTTTTGTTGTAAAATTTTTCTTTACCTCATTTTAAGTCCTCTTTCGTTTTTTTATTTGTGAGGGCGGTATTTTGGCTTTGTTTCGGCTATTTGGGGCAGAACTATTGATTTCATAAGCCTATATACCCTTCTTGCGCTTATTTTTATGCCATATTTGTCAGAAACTTTATTTAAAAAATGTTTATAATATGTGCTTCTGTTTACTCCCAGAACTCTGCATTGCGTACTGATTTTGTGCCGAAATCTTAAAGTATGAACTGCATTTAATCTTTCTTCCCGTGTGGCGTGAATATGGCAATCGCTTTTTTAATGTTTTCCTGCTCAAAGGCTGCGTTTCGTTTTTACAGCTCTTTGATTTGTTTTGCGGTAAATACTATATCTTCATCTATCCTGACTTCGGAATACAACTTTACCCATTAACTTACTGCGGAAAGTGAAGCATTGTAGTCTTTACTGACCTGAGTTTTGCTTTTGCCACACTGTCTAAATTAGCGCTTTTATTTTATCAAAAGCCTTGGGCATATCCGAAAGAGAATATGCGTAAATTTCTTCAAATTTCTCGTTTTTTAAGTTGGATTGGCTATGAAGTTCAGTTGCTTCCAATACAATAGCTCCGCTGTAACCGCCGTCTTTAGGAAAATTATTGAGATTAAGACGTTCCAACACGCTCTTTGCAATATCGATGCCATAAAACTTTATTCTCTCCTTTGCAAAAGACACGGCAAAATATTCTGCCAAAGTTTCCTGTACTGCGCCTTGTTTGTGATAATCCTTGTTTCTGTAGAGCCAACGACCGCTTTTAGTCATAACATTAGCGTAGTGCAACGCATGGAACATTTCATGTGCCAGTACATACACTGTATAGGGTAAAACATATTTTTCGGAAAGTTTGTATGAGCTGACAGTTTCCTTTATTCCTTCAAAGTTTATATGTATTTCGCAGTTGCCTGAACCAGTTGGAATAAAATACCCCAATATATCAGAGGCATATTTTACAGTTTCCTCTGCTTCTTGTATCAGGTTTTTAATAAGGTCTTTATGCTTATCTGTTGTATTCAGAAGACTTATCATATTCAATGTGCGCTCTCTCAGTTCGTCTGTTGCCTGGCTTTCGGCAAGTGAATCCAGGTATTTATATATTTTATCATATATATCTTTCGAAGCCTTTATTTTTATCAAAATCCTATCGATACTGTTCTTTAAAGACTTTATTTCTTTTAAGATTTTATCTTTGGAAAAGAAAAGGGCTTCTTCGTCGATGGTAATGGGACAAATAATTTCCTTAGGTTTCTTTTTTGAATTTATGTTTTGCCCCGGCTTAAGCTGATTATTGAAGAAGTCTTGTATTTTGTTTGTATATGAGTTGAGCTCAGATACAAAAATTGGGTCTGTACCAATGTTGTCAGTAATCGGAAAATCTAAAATACTCATTGGTAATTCACCACAGTATAATATATTTTCCTGCACACCTTTGTTTGCTGATTTGTTTGAATACAACCCAACATTCATTTTATTAGGAGTATAGTATACAGGCCACCAGAATTTTCTTCGCCATTGAGGATTTGTCTGTTCGGTCAGAACCAGAACAGGCATAGTATTCCTTAATTCCCTTGCAAGAGCACCTTCATTATTACCATCATCAGGAGCATCCTGATACATGGTATTATTCTTTTTCATTTTAGCAAGATTTCTGTTTCTTCTTACAATAAGAGCGATTTCATCATTTCCTGTTCTCATCATTTCGGACAGCGAAAATAAGAATACCGATTCCATATCGTTGAATTTGTTACATATACCATCATCATAGGGCTTCATTACAGAATAAGCCAATTCAAGTATTGACAAAGCATCATCAGAAGATATTATGGTATATTTTCCTTTAGTGCTATCTCCTTTTTTATATGTGTTTTTTTCATCGTCTAAATATCCACCGCAATTTTGAATAACTTTATCAATTTGTCGCCATACCTTATCTGCTTTGTTTTTATCTATTTCAAAGCCTATGGGAAGATAACGTCTTTCAGGCATAATACTTTGAATATCGGAAGCCAATATTTTCTGAGGTCCACAAGCCTTTATTTTGCCTCCTGCCTCGAGATATATAACTTCTCCTGATTCTTGTCTGAGCATTCTTTCCCGAAGAAGATTATCGCGTATGGTAATTTCCTTCATGCTTGTGAATAGGCGGTAAGTAGTATAGAATCTCGTTACAGAAAGAAGCTCTTCGCTTCTGTATCCAAACATTCTGCAGTGCTGCATAACAGTATCCTGCTGCATTGTAACAGGATCTCTTCCATAGAAAAAGCTTATTATATTAGGTATTGTAATGCCTCTGTCCAATACCTGACCGCCTACAAATATAGTCAGTGAATTTTCAAGTTTAAGCTCTCCTGTTTCAATATTGAGAAGACTATTTATATCATTGTCACTGTTTATCTCTTTTATATCTACTTCTGTAACAAGACCTGCAAGCTCGTTGTAGGAATCAATATAGGCGATACGGTTCAGAACCTCATCCAAGGAAGGCATGGCAAGTACATTGTAAGCCTCTACAGACAGTATTATATCTTTGTATGAACATTCAACATAATGAACAAAGCCTTCATCTCTTACATTATTATTGAGTGCATTTGTAAGTTCATCAAAGGCTCTTTCAATAAGCTCCTTTTCTTTTTTGTGAAGAGTCTTTGTGGTTGCTGCATGGAGGACGGCAGAAAGATAGCGGTCTTCATTTTCCGGTGTAAGCTGTATTATTGCTGCTCCTACAAGTGCATCAAAAATCCATTTTCTGAATGAAGAAAGAACAAACTTCTTTTCTTTTGAAAGAAAGTTTGACATTTGTATGGTTCTATTATCCTTTATTACAACATTATTGCTGCTGTTTTTTCTCTTGCCATTCAGTATATTCATTTCATCCTGATCAACTATTTGTATTATATATTTTGCCTTGTTATAGCAGGGTGAATATTGATCGTCAGAATCAATAAAGTAATGTTGTCCGCCTATGTATCCCTTGCCCGTTGGCAAAACGACCGTTCTATGGGGTTTTATAGGCATAATATTTTCATTTGTAAAATTCTCGGGCTGTAAATAAAGAGCGTAAGGTGTTGCAGTTACTTGCATAAGTACATGCTCAATATTGCTGTGCATAGACTTTCTTACAGAGTTTATAGCTCCGGAAATACGTCTTAAGGATATATCATCCTTTCCATTGTTTTTTTCATAGCCTACAGATGTTATATCCGCCTCGTCATCTACGACCAACAGTCTTTTAAAATAGTTGCTTTTTACAAGCTCGCTTATAAAGAGATTAAGCCTTTCTACATTATCGGCTTGTTTTTTGACTACAATTATTCTTTTCTTGCCCTTATACAATTTCAGAAAATCTTTGACCTTCTTTTCTTTTTCTTCCATATTGGAAAGCCCTTTGAAATTAATATCAAGTATATCCTGGGCAATTATTTCTCCTACGGTAGCATTATTGCTTTTAAAACAGCTGAATTCCGCCATCATACGGCTAACAGTCTGCTTTACAAGAGCAGTGCTGCATTTAGTAAGAATAATAGTCATATCAAATCCGTTGTCAAAACACAGAGCCATAAGTCCTATAAAGGCTCTTGTTTTTCCTGACTGTATATTTCCCATCATCATTATAGGCGCAAATTTGTTGTAATTAAGATTATCTAAACACAGCTTTCCTGCTTCTTCTATACACGATTTAAGCTCGGAGGAATATTTATTATTTCCAGACTTGTCTCCAGTCAAAGTTGAGTAGTATTTTTTATCAGTAATCATTAGCTCCTCCTTATTTTATCCCTTATATAAGTTTTACCAGCACTTTATATTTTACTACATATTTGCACGTTTTTCAACAATAATTATTAATAAAAGTAGGGAAACAGCATTTACTTTTGAGGAACAACAGACGTTGTGTCAAAAAGAATGTCAAGGAAAAGAGTACATTATATTTCAAATCCTAATGCAGACCTCACCATTTTTAACCCTCTCGCATATCAGATTAGAACATCAGGACACCGAGCTTGATTTTGAAAAGTCTTTTGAAAGAATAACTATGATCAACTCAGTCAAAAAATTATGCGGTCGGTGATTTTGACGAAATAGCCACAACAGAAGAGGCGAAAATCCTTGCGGATAAACATGAGATTGAGTATCAGCACATCACTTAAAGGGCGATATCCTCAATCTTTTCTTTGAAAAATATATTGAGGATAAACTTATACAGCCAACCTTACTTATGGATCATCCAATAGAGATCTAACCTCTTACAAAGAAGAAATACGATAAGGACGGCTATGTTGAACGCTTTTAGCTTTTTATAGTAGGCAAAGAATTTGCCAACGTTTATTCCGAGCTTAAACGACCTCATAGATCAGCGCAGGCGTTCTGAACGGCAGGAGGCGCTTAGCTCCCTTGTTGACGAAGAAGCAAATATGATAGGCAGAAATTTTATGACGGCTTTCAAATACGGTATGCCTCTCACAGGCGTCAAGTGCATAGACCGTCTTGTAATGCTCTTTACAAACGCCCCCTCCATAAGAAATGTTTTGCTGTTCCCAACAATGTGCCCGTTGGATAAACAGAGCCAATAAAAATGCAAGGCCTCTGGCAGAGGCATATATACGAAGCTTTTAAAAAGTTTAAAAATAAAAGAGCAATACAAAAGAACCTAACGATCATTGACCGATAGGTTCTTTTTTGCTGCAAGTCGTTTTGTCAGAACAGTAAATTTATAAAGCCCATAAAAAATCCCAACAATGCGCCAAGGTATTCTATTGCTTTAAGCTCTTTATTCATTATTCCGAAAATGAGCTGTTCAAGCTGAGCGGGATCAAAAGCCTTTATCTTTTCCGCAACTATGTTTTCAATATCAACTATTTCCACGATCTTGTCCATATTTTCTTCAATAAGCGTTTTACATATATTCGATATTTTATCCGTTATCTCAGAAATTTTATCCTCATGATTGGAAAATATATCACTTATTTTCATAGAGAGTATATTTTCTTCGACTTTGCCTATTTCTTTATATATCATATCGGGGGCTTTTTCTCTTATAAGCTCATTTATCATACTTCCCAGAATATGTCTTGTGCTGTGTATGAAATCATCACTTATAAACATTGCAAGCAAACCACCGGCGAGCTTTTCTTTTATCATTTCCATGCCGCTTTGCGCCAGTATCGTTCCCATATCTGCTTCGTTTATCTTTTCAACAATAACCTTTGTCAGCTCATCTCTTAAGGATGATCTATACTTTTCAACATCCTCCTCAGAAATATATTTTTTTATAACACAGTCTACGGTTCTTTCGTCATCTTTAAAAGCCTCAGCCCTTTGCAGCAGCATATTTTTCAGCTTATTTATATTTTCTTCGGAGATAAGAGCATCGGATATGGTTTTGTAGTTTAAAAGCTCTTTGCTTACTATTTTTCCCAGAGAATCGGCTATTCCGTCTTTTTGCATTGGTATAAGCCCCGGTGTAAAGGGAATATGAAATCCTCCTATATATAAAGCTTTTCTTGGATGAAAAAGCATTTTTATGGCTATTGTATTTGTTACAAAACCTATGATAGCGCCCACAAGCGGCGCAACAATTAATCTTAACATAAATAATGCCCTATTTCCGTTTATTTTGAGGTTATTATATCATGTAGGCTTTTTTATGTCAATTTGTTTGTATTCTTTGAATTGTGTCAAACCGTTTCTTAAAAACTTATCAGGAAATTAATAAGTTAATACAATCATAGGATCTAAGCTAAAACACACAGAAATTATGTGTCTGATCAAATATATGATTATCAATGCCATATCCCTGAAACTAACCAGCATTAATTTATATGCTTAGCCCGTGTTTGCCGATATAGCAGTCTATCATTCGGCATATTCGGATTTTTCAAAGAAACATTCATCTCCTGCGCCCTCTTCATAGTCGTGCCAGTAAAGATAACCGTCATCGGCAATATCTATAGTGCCAAAGCCTGAAGTATAATAATACTCATTTATACCATTTTCGCCCTCATCGGTACACTCACAGTCGGCATATGTAAGCTCTGTCGGTGATACAAATTTTCCTGTCATCTTCCATACAGTGGTGCTGAAAGCACTGTTTCCCCAGCTGATTTCTATATCGAAATCTCCGTCATCTCTTTGCGTTATATTCATGTGACACCTTTCGCTGTATTTGTCGTCCCATGTTCCCACAAAATTACTCAAAGCCGCTTTATAATCGTCGGAATCCATTACAACCGACTTAAAGGCTTTGTCTATTAATGCCTCAAGCATAGGCTGAGTCTGTGATACATCATTGAAACTCAGATATTTCCACTCAAAGCTGCCGTCGTCCATATTTACTACAAACTGTATAAGTGCTGTTACCTCTGTTCCGTCATACATACACCTTCCTGTAAATTCCACAACATCACTTCCGTCCTCAGCCTTTAAATAATTCCATTCCGGGTCACCAAAATAGTGACTGAAGGCTTCGTCGAAGGTTATATTGGGATAACCGAAGTATTTGCCATATCTGACCACATAAATATACTCCTGTCCCGATAATCGGTTTTCTGCTGTATTATTCTCATTTGTAATAGAATCGTTGTTATTATTGGCAGTATTGTTTATGTTATCGACAGTTTCATCATAATAATATTGACTGTCTTCACTGTTGTTATCTGTTTTATCGACAAAAGAAATAAAGGATGCTGCAACAGCAATTAATACTGCGATAACTACACCTATAAGGACTGTTCTTTTGGTCAAATTATAATTATATAAAGACTCGCTGTCCTTAAATTCTCCTTCGGGTATATCTTCATATTCAGAATTATTAATATCCACATTCTCTGATTTTACTTCAGGTGTACCTGCTTCATTTTTTTGAAGCTCTGCCCCGCAGTTAGGACAAAACAGCTTTGTGTCATCAAATTCTGATTTACATTCAGTGCATCGTTTACTCATAAATTATCCTCCTTTATAATAAATTTTTATGTATTCAAATGTACCTTCTTAATACATTTTTTATATTGTATAAATCACCTACATTAAAAATTCAGACAGTTTTTTACTATTTTTTATTTTAACACAGTATTTTCACAAAGTCGACTATATAGAAGCTATTTATGGTTAATTTTATAAAATAAATATAAATAAGTTATTGAGGGTGATATTATGACACTAACTGAAGCTATAAAGAATATATAAGATTTGTAGTGAATAGACCTTATTGATTTTTTTAATAAGGAATATTTCAAAAATCTTGAACAGGAAATAAATTCATATTATTTTACACAAAAAAGCAAACTCCCTGCTGTCAGGACAGACATCAGGGAGCAGTTTTTATAAAGAATGTAGTTTAAAGAATATCAGTATAACTTTTTATGCCGTTTGTATATTGCTTGCTCTTAAGATGTGGTAAAGAGCTATTAAGTCGGCATATTCCGGGTTTATATTAATATATTCAATTTTTTGTTTGTTCAAGTTCTGAGCTTGCCATAAGGAACGCGCCTATACCTAAAAGATTATTTGTTTGCTTAGGTTCTGATATGTAGTATTCGTAGGAGCCGTCACGGAAGGTATTTCCTCCAAGTCCTGATACAAAAACGGTGTTTTTAAGGTTCAGAAGGCGATTTTCGTCTACTTCTATAAATTCTCTTATTATGCCGTAAAACCCCTTTTTGGCATATGCAAGATACGTTTTATCTATATAGCCGAGTCTTATGGCTTTCAGCAGAAAATAAACAAACATACAGGAACAGGAAGCCTCCGGAAAATTTCCTGCCTTGTGGGATTTATCCAATACCTGATACCATACGCCCTTATCTTCCGACTGTACCCTGACAAGTGCTTCTGCCAGCTCTGAAACCATTGGTATAAGAACAGCCTTATCCCAAGCATTATTAATATAATCGAGGGTATCCACAAGCGCGCAGGCATACCACCCTATGGAGCGACCCCAAAAATTGGCTGAAAGTCCGGTGTTTTTGTCTGCCCAAAAACTTTTTCTGCTTTCGTCATAACCATGATACAAAAGATGGGTATTCTTATCCTTGGAATGTTTGTCTATGAGTTTAAACTGCAAAAGCACATCGTCAAAGACCTTTCCTGCTTCAAAAAGATTTATATATTCCGCATAAAAAGGCTCAGCCATATAAAGACCGTCAAGCCACATCTGGTAGGGATATATTTTTTTGTGCCAAAATCCTCCCTCGGAAATACGGGGCTGACTATTTAGCTGATCTCTTAGGGTGTGAGCAGCCTTTGCGTATTTTTTCTCTCCTGTTTTATTATACAAAAACAAAAGCGTTTTGCCGTTGTTTATGAAATCCAGATTATACAACGATTTGTCATAATGGCGTATATTGCCGTCCTCATCAACAAATTTATCCATAAGCCTTTTTATATATTCAAAATATTTTTCATCACCGCTTAAATCATATACCTTTTCAAGCCCTTTGCACAATACGCCGTAATCATAGCTCCATATATCCCACAGTTGGGAAAATTTTTCAAGCACGGTGTTTGCCATCCAGACTGACTACCTGTGGTTTATTGCATTATCCATTATTTTTATTTCTCCTTTCAAATAGGCTTTATAATCAAATTATAATACAAAGGCAGCCAAATGAATATAAAAAATTCAGTAAAATTTTCTTAATTTTTAGTGCTACTTACATACTTACATATTTATGCTATATAATATAAATTATCGGAAGTTATTATAATATGATTTCGGACAAGCCGGGGCGTATGGGTTCTATCCCCGGTCAAAGGCAGATAATATGTGAAATGAGGCTATATTATGCAAAAATTCAACATTCCCGAAGAAAAAAAGATAAAAGTTATATTGGACACAGGCGTTATAAACGAGGTGGACGATCAGTTTGCCATAGTACAGGCGGTTCTGACTGAGTCCTTTGATATAAGGGGTATAATTCCGGCTCATTTTGGCAGCGAAAAATCTAAAATAAGTCAGAAGAACAGCTATGACGAGGCGGTTCTTGTGCTTGAAAAATGATAAGATAGAAAAAATAATTAATTTCAGATATCCTAAGTAACATATAATTTTTCCGCTCTGTTCTGTGGGGAGGAAATATTTTATGGACAGAAGTGTTCCCAAAGCTGTTATTTATTGAAATCAGGCAAAAAATAAAAACCTGAGAAGTGGGTGTTTCTCAGGAATTTTAAAGTTGCGGGGGGAGGATTTGAACCTCCGACCTTCGGGTTATGAGAGGGTTTACATAGTTTTTGGCAGTTAAAATCTGTCCGAAATATAATAAAATATATACTTTTCGTTGTAAAGTACATTGTTTTATTTCGTTTATTTCATTGGTTTTTATAAGACTGTTCCCAAAAGTGTTCCCAATGCCCAATTATTCTGTAAGGCATTGGTTTTTATAAAATCTTATATAAGGCTGATTGGCACAATCAGATTTTTGCTGTCAAAAGCACTTAGCTTTTCAGCCAGACAGAGTACGGCGCCTGCCCCCTGTTCTGAAAGCCTTTAAGTATTTCGCTTATGGCATAGTTTTCAAGTATAGCACCGTTCATAGCGCCCTTTTGCAAAGTTTCCGGACTACTCCATTTCGTAAGATAACAGACAAGACCTGTGTCCCTCTTTCGGCTAAAACTTATCATAAATATATTTTAGCCGATATTTTTCATATTTTTAACTTTTTTATTTTACATGTATTCCTTACAGCTATGGCGTTCTATAATACGGTGAGGTACTATTATTTTTGTAGGCATAAGATTGGGGTTTTCGATATGATTTATAACCTGTGAGGCCGCTTCTATGCCCAACTGAACCGTATTTATATTTACGGAGGTAAGGGAAGGTGAGGTAAGTCTGGCAAACAGGGAATTATTGAAAGAGACTATGGACAAATCCTCCGGTATGGAAATATTCATTTCAATGCAGACTCTTTCAAGGGCAACGGCAAACAAATCATCGCTTACAAGAATGGCAGAGGGTCTGTCCTTTCTGCCTAAAAGAGTATGGAGTACATCCGAATGTTCTTCGGGTATAAAGGGCATTTCGATTATGTTATCGGGGTTTACGGGAAGATTGTTGTTTAAAAGTGCAAGCTGATAGCCCGATTTTCTGTCTGCGGAAAACATAAAATTGCTGTCACTGCCGAGATATGCTATATTTCTGTGACCAAGCCTTATAAGGTACTCCACAGCTTCCTGTGCCGCAAGTATGTTGTCGTTGTCTATATATACAGCCTGATTTGTAAAACAGGAGGACTTGCCTATAACCACATAGAGTATTCCCTCATTATACATATAATCTGCCACGCTGTCATTCTGCTTTGAATATGTAATTATGAAGCCGTCAACCTTTCCTTCCTTTACGGTGTTTTTTATAATTGAAATAATTTCTTCATCGTCCTTGCCTGTTATGACTGTATTCATATAGTTGTGTCTGTTGCAGAATTGGCTTACGCCTCTTATTACCTCAAGATAAAAAGAATTTTCAAATGACTCCTTCTGGGACGGAGGCAGAATTATTCCTATTGTTTTTCCTTCATTAATATTTTGATCGTCTGTTTGTATATTGGGTTCATAGCCCAGCTGCTCCATTGCTCTGCGAACCCTCTCTTTGGTTTCACGGCTTATGGACGGGTTATCCTTACATACTCTCGATACTGTAGAGGTTGAAACCCCCGCCAATGCCGCAACGTCCTTTAATTTAACTGCCATAATTCGTACCTCCTTTTCTTTTTACAATCTCATATTAATATTATTATATATTATTTGCATTAATTTGTCAACATTATTGCGGGATTATACGTTTTACTTGCGTAAAAAAGTTGCATATGGGAAGGTTAAGAAAAGAACCTATGCAATACCTACAATCAGAGAGGAGAAATTTTGTAAAAATTCTACAAAAATCAAAATTTAAGCAAAAAATCTAAGCACCCTCTTGCAAATGTTATACAAGTGATATATAATAGTTGCATAGAGTTACAGAGCGTTGCACATATTTGCGCACGATTTAAATCAGATTTAAAAAGGAGGAATTATTATGGTTAAGACGGAAGGCAAGAAAAGCCTGACTATTATGTCACCGCTTAACGGAAAAGCGGTGGCTCTCGAACAAGTGCCGGATCCTGTTTTTTCAGATAAGGTTTTGGGAGACGGCTGTGCGGTTATACCCGATGACGGAAGGATATACAGTCCTGTTAACGGAGAAATCACTTCTATTGCGGAAACACTTCATGCTTACGGTTTCCGTTCGGAGGAGGGTATAGAAATACTTGTACATTTTGGTCTGGAGACTGTTTCTCTTCAGGGAGAAGGCTTCAAATCCAATGTAAAGGTTGGCGACAGGGTTAAAGCAGGTGACCTTGTGGCTGAGGCAGATATTAAAATGTTAAAGGACAAAGGCTTTAACCTTATCACTCCCGTTCTTATATGTGACGGAGCGGAGGATATGGAAATGACAGTTAATGAGGGCAGCGTTAAAAAAGGAACCTCGGTTTTATTGACCCTGTCCGAAAAGAAATCGGAAGAGCCTGTACAGGCGGAAGAACCTGTACAGGTGGAAAAACCTGTACAGGTGACTGAAAACACAAAGCCTGAACCTGAAAAGAAGGGCTTTGGCATAAACTTTGATTTTCTCCAGAAGCTTGGAAAGGTTCTTATGACTGTAATTGCCGTTATGCCTGCGGCAGGTCTTATGATAAGCCTTGGAAAGCTTATAGCTATGGCGGGGGGAGACATAAATGTCCTTGTAACCATTGGCGGAGTAATGGAAAACATAGGCTGGGCCATAATCAATAACCTTCACATTCTCTTTGCTGTTGCCATAGGCGGCTCATGGGCAAAGGAAAGGGCAGGAGGAGCCTTTGCCGCACTTATCGCCTTTGTGCTTATAAACAATATTACAGGTACGTTCTTCGGTGTAACAAGTGATATGCTTAATACGGAAGGCAGTGTAGTATATTCACTGTTTGGCAAGGAAATGCTGGTTGAAAATTATTTTACATCTGTTTTGGGGGCGCCTGCTCTTAATATGGGTGTGTTTGTGGGTATAATTTCGGGCTTTGTAGGCGGTATTGTATACAACAAATTCTATAATTTCAGAAAGCTGCCCAATGCACTTTCATTTTTCAACGGAAAACGCTTTGTTCCTCTTGCCGTAATATTCTATTCGACAATTGTGTCAATAGTTATGGCTGTAATATGGCCCGTTGTTCAGTCGGGAATAAACTCCTTTGGTATCTGGATAGCAAATTCTTCAGACACCTCACCTATTCTGGCTCCCTTTATATACGGTACACTGGAAAGACTCCTTCTTCCCTTCGGGCTTCACCATATGCTTACCATACCTATGAATTATACATCCTTTGGCGGTACATATGAAATTCTCACAGGTGCCAATGCCGGAACTGCAGTATACGGACAGGATCCCTTGTGGCTTGCATGGGTAACGGATCTTATAAACTTTAAAAAAGCCGGAGATATGGCTTCATACACAAATCTTATGGAAACAGTGACGCCCGCCCGTTTCAAGGTAGGTCAGATGATAGGTGCAACAGGACTTCTTCTTGGCATAGCTCTTGCTATGTATCGCAGGGTAGACGCTGACAAGAGAAAGAATTATCGCTCTATGTTTATATCAACGGCTCTTGCGGTATTTCTTACAGGCGTTACAGAACCTCTTGAATTTATGTTCATGTTCTGTGCAATTCCTCTTTATATTGTGTATGCAATTTTGCAGGGCTGCGCCTTTGCCCTTGCAGGTGTCATTCATCTGAGGTTGCATTCTTTCGGTAATCTGGAATTTTTCACAAGGGTTCCTATGTCTATAAACGCAGGTCTTTCGGGTGATATAATAAATTTTGTAATAAGTGTTGTGGTATTTTTTGCCATAGGATATTTTGTAGCATACTTTATGATAGGAAAGTTTAAGTTTGCAACCCCGGGACGTCTTGGAAACTATCAGTCGGAAGGCTCAGATGACGAAGCTGAAAGCGGCACAAAACAAGCCTCTTCCGGTGGGGGTCAGCCCGAACGAATAATAGCTCTTTTGGGAGGACGTGAAAATATAATTCTTGTAGATGCCTGTATGACAAGACTGCGTGTTACCGTAAAAGATCCCGAAAAGGTAGCTGATGCAGATTCATGGAAGGCTGAGGGAGCTTTGGGGCTTCTTAAAAAAGGAACAGGTATACAGGCTATTTACGGACCTAAGGCTGATGTGTTAAAATCAGATATAAATGATATACTTTAAGGAGTCGATTATATGAAGCTGCTTACTCTGAACACCCACAGCCTTGTGGAAGACAATTATGTAAGGAAGCTGCGAGATTTTACGGAAGCAGTCAAAAAGGAAGCTCCGGAAATTATTGCTCTGCAGGAGGTCAATCAGACAGCCTGCGGAGCTGTTACTTCAAAGGACAGGCTTAAAAATTATGTCCCTTCAGACAAATCAGCTGTGATTCGTGAGGATAATCACGCTTATAACGTCGTAAAAAATCTTCGGGATATGGGCATGGAATATTTCTGGACATGGCTTCCCGTTAAGTTAGGGTATAATAAATATGACGAGGGTCTTGCTCTTCTGAGTTTAAGCCCTGTTCTGGAAACGGACTTTTTTACCGTAAGCGGTACAGATGATTATAAAAACTGGAAAACCAGAAAATTATTGGGTATAAGAACGGAAAATCTTCCTGATGAATGGTTTTACAGTGTACAGTATGGCTGGTGGGAAGATAAGGAAGATCCCTTTGAAAAACAGTGGGAAAGAACCCTCTCAAAGCTTAAAAATAAAAGAAATGTTTGGCTTTTGGGCGATTTCAACAGCCCCGCACAAACAAGGGGAGAGGGCTATGATCTTATAGCACAGTCAGGCTGGTATGACAGTTTTGTTATTGCTGAAAAAAAGGACTGCGGCATAACCGTAAGCAGAGCTATTGACGGTTGGAAAGGCATAGCTGAGAGTACAGAAGGCATGAGGATAGATCAGATATGGTGCAGTAAAAAAAGGACTGTAAAATATTCTGAAGTGTTGTATAATAATGTTAATTACCCCACAGTTTCCGACCACAGTGGAGTTATGATATATTATGACGAAAGGAGGAGGTAAGAATGGAAAGAGGCGCAGGCATACTTTTGCCTATATCAAGTCTCCCTTCAGAATATGGCATAGGCTGTTTTTCCGAAAGTGCATATAAATTTATAGATAAGCTCAGAAAGTCCGGTCAGAAATATTGGCAGATTCTTCCTTTGGGACCTACAAGCTTTGGAGATTCACCATATCAGTCTTTTTCCACATTCGCAGGAAACCCCTATTTTATAAGTCTCAAAGAGCTTGTTTCGGAAGGACTTTTAAAATACGATGAGTGTGAAAATACATATTTCGGAGATGATCCGGAAAGGGTGGACTATTACAGCCTTTATAAAAATCGTTTGGGACTTCTTCATAAGGCATATGAAAGGGCAGATATTAAAAACCATGAGGGATTTATAAATTTTTGCCAAAATAATTTATGGCTTGAGGACTATTGTCTTTTTATGGCACTTAAGGATAAATTCGGCGGAAAAGATCTTTATACATGGGATAAGGATATAAGGCTGAGAAAACCCGATATAATGGAGAGCTGTCGAAGAGAGCTTGACTTTGAAATAAATTTTTACAGGTTTATACAATATAAATTTTATGAACAATGGAAAAAACTTAAAAGCTATGCAAATAATAACGGAATAAAAATAATAGGAGATATACCTATTTACGTTGCCCTTGACAGTGCGGAGGTCTGGGCAAACCCTGAGCTTTTTCAGCTTGATAAAAACAATGTTCCGGTTTCAGTGGCAGGCTGCCCTCCCGATGGTTTTTCAGCAGAGGGACAGCTGTGGGGGAATCCTCTGTATGACTGGGAGACACATAAGAGAACAGGTTATGAATGGTGGATATCTCGTCTGAAACACTGCTTTGGAATATATGATGTTGTCAGAATTGACCACTTCAGGGGATTTGATGAATATTTTTCAATACCCTACGGAAGTAAAACTGCAGCGGAAGGTCACTGGGCAGAGGGCCCCGGAATGAGCCTGTTCAGAGCTGTGGAAAAGGCTCTCGGAAAAAAAGAGGTTGTTGCAGAAGATTTGGGTTTTATAACAGATTCTGTAAAAAGGCTTGTGGAAGAAAGCGGTTTTCCAAATATGAAGGTTCTGGAATTTGCCTTTGATTCAAGAGATACGGGAGACAGAGCTGATTATCTTCCTCATAACTACGGTGAAAACTGTATTGCTTACACAGGTACTCATGACAATCAGACTATTGTTTCATGGACAAAAACAATTTCAGAGAAAGAAAGAGATGAGCTTTTGAATTATCTTTCCCGCTATGAGCCTAATGGGAAAGTAATTCACAAAAGACTTATTTCTCTTGTTATGAAAAGCAAGGCAAAGGTGTGTATTATTCCCATTCAGGACTGGCTTGGTCTTGATGATTCATGCAGAATGAACACTCCGTCAACAACAGGAGCAAATTGGAGATGGCGTATGTCTGAAACAGCTTTTGATAAGGATTTATGCAGTGAAATACGCCGCATTACAATTCAAAGCGGCAGATAAATTAAATTAAGAAAGGAAGTTCAAAAAAATGAAAACATTTACTTACACAATCACAGACCCCGTAGGAATCCATGCAAGACCGGCAGGACTTCTGGCAAAGGCAGCAAAGACAAGCGGCAGTAAGGTGACTATTTCCGCAAACGGCAAGAGCGCAGACGCTTCAAAGCTTATTATGCTTATGGGACTTGGAATTAAGTGCGGCACAGAAGTGACCGTAAGCGTTGAAGGCGGCGACGAAGCAAAGGCAACAGAGAATATGGAGCAGTTTTTCAAAGACAATCTTTAATCAGGGGGAGGTATTTTTATGGCGGAATATAAGGGAAAAGCCATAGTAAAGGGTGTAGCCATAGGTAAACTTTTCTTCTATTCAAAAGAAAAGGGACAGGTAAGAAGAACCTCTGTAACGGATATCAATGTTGAAAAAGCAAGGTATGAATCGGCAAAGACCGAGGCTTTGAGGCAGCTTGGCGAAATATATGAAAAGGCTCTCAAGGAAGTGGGAGAAGAAAACGCCGCCATATTCGAGGTGCATCAGATGTTCCTCGAAGGTGATGAATTTAACGAATCTGTAATAAGCATAATAGAAACTGAAAAGGTAAATGCGGAGTATGCCGTTGCAAGAACAGGGGATAACCTTGCGGATATGTTTGCGGCTATGGACGATGATTATTTCAAGGCAAGATCCGCCGATATGAAAGATATATCCGAAAGGGTACTCAATGTACTTATGGGCGGAGTAAATGACAACACACCAAAGGAGCCTGTTATACTCATAGCCGAGGATTTAGCCCCCAGCGAAACCGTACAGATGGACAAAAACAACCTTCTTTCCTTTGTGACAAGGCTTGGTTCATCAAATTCCCACACAGCAATTCTGGCAAGAAATATGGATATTCCCGCCCTTATAGGAATCGACATAGACAAGGCTTGGAGTGGAAAAGAGGCAATAGTGGACGGAAACAAGGGCTTACTCATAATCGACCCTGACTCCGACACATTGTCCGAATACGAAGCAAAGCTTAAAAAGCAGAAAGAAGAAAAGGAGCTTTTAAAGGCTCTTAAAGGAAAAGAGGACGTTACCCTTGACGGAAAGCACATAAAGCTATACGCCAACATAGGCGGCGTTGGGGACGTTGCGGACGTTCTTAAAAACGATGCAAAGGGAATAGGACTTTTCAGGAGTGAATTTCTTTATCTTGAATCAGATGACTTCCCAACGGAGGAACAGCAGTTTGAAGCCTACAGGAAGGTTGCCCAGATGATGGCGGGCAAAAAGGTTATTATAAGAACCCTCGATATAGGCGCAGACAAGCAGGTTGACTATTTTAACCTTGATAAAGAGGACAATCCCGCTTTAGGCTACAGAGCAATAAGAATCTGCCTTCAGCAGCCGGAAATATTCAGAACCCAGCTAAGAGCCTTATTAAGAGCCAGTGCTTTCGGAAATATAGCTATAATGTACCCTATGATAATTTCCGAGGACGAAGTGCTTAAGATAAAGGAAATCTCCTCTTCCGTAAAGGAAGAATTAAAAGCTGAGGGAATACCCTTTGACGAAAATATAGAAGAGGGAATTATGATTGAAACCCCGGCGGCGGCAGTCATAAGCGACAAGCTTGCAAAGCTTGTGGACTTCTTCTCAATAGGAACAAACGACCTTACACAATACACACTTGCGGTAGACAGGCAGAATGCCAAGCTTGAAGCCATAGCCGACACTCACCACGAGGCGGTTCTCCGTCTTATAGAGCTTGTATGCAAAAACGCCCACGAGGCAGGAATATGGGCAGGCATCTGCGGCGAGCTTGGCTCAGACTTAGAGCTAACCCAGCGCTTTATGAAAATGGGAGTAGATGAGCTTTCCGTTTCTTCCTCCCGCATTCTTCCCGTAAGACAAAAAATAAGGCAGTCAAAGGCCTATTCATAAAAATCCTTAAAACAGCCCCGAAATCTGATTTTTCAGGGCTGTTTTTACTATTGCCTATAAAAAGTTATCTGTCTTGGAACTGCTGTAGTTTTTCGAGGAGAGGGGATTCTCCGTAGCAGAGATTATATTAAGTCTGATTACAATAGTGATTAATATTCAAGACTAAAATTTTTGCTTTTGGTTTCATGGGCTGCTGTCATTAGCTGTATGCCAAGCTTAAAACCTATGGAAAAGTTTTCCAAGGACGAAAACTCTGTCAGATTTGTCTGGGCAAATATGAGCCTTGTTGAGGATAGCTTTGCTGTTGTCATCAAGCAATAAAGCAAGTTCATTTATAAGCTCAGAGCATAGCTTTGAAAGATTGTAATAGTCGCTGTCTGAAATTACAGCCGTTTCCCATGGTCTTATTTTTCCGTAGTATAAGTCTTTGATTATATCTTTTATAGTGCTCACCCCTTATATCTCACAGTCATCAAAGCAATACTCATAAGCATATTCCGTCAACTCATTGTAGAGCATTTCTTCTATCTCAGAGTAGCTGTAGCCATCTTCCAGAAGCTCTATTACTGTGTCTTCTTCAATTCCTATGGATTTTGCATAGCTCATAAGGTTTTCTAAATATTCTTCTTCAAGGCTACAGAAGGATTCTGAATTATATTTTTTGCCGTAATCGTAATTACTGTATGGTAAGTAAGAACTTACATAAATACTTCTGAATCTGAAAAAATCCTTTTCTGTATTTCCGTCAGGAGTTATTTTTATAATGTCACCATCATCAATTTTTACCCAAGAAAAGCTTTTAAGGAGCTTCATATTCAGCTTTTTTACTGCTGAGAATAGTATGTCCTTTGTTGAGGCATACATATAGAAGCCATTGAACTGTACCAAAGCTATTGGATTATCGCCTTTTATTATGTAAAGCTCATTGTCCTTACTGAGAATAGTAAAACAGAAAGAACCCTCAACCTTTTCCGCCATATATCTTATGGAATCAAAGGAGAGGGCTTTCTTTTTCTCTATGAGCTGGACTGCTATGTATGAGTCTGTTTCTATATATGTCTGGGGGATTTTTTCAGACTTTCTCAGCTTCTTGTCATTATAAAGAATACCATTATGGGCTAATGCGAAGCCAAGCTTTTCCGACTTGAAGGGGTGATTGTTGTAGTTGTAGGCTTCATTTCCCTGTGTAGTCATTCTGGTGTGTCCCATAATTATTGAGGGGTTGCCTGTGAGTTTAAATTTCATTTTATGAGCAGGGAGAGGCCTTTTCTGTATCTTCATACTTCCGTTTTCTATATAGGCAATGCCTGTAGCGTCTGTTCCTCTTACTTCACATTCTTTTGACAATACCTTAAGTATTCTGTTTTTTGCTCTTGGTGACAAGCAGTTGTCATAATCAATTATTCCGAATAAACAGCACATAATATTAATCCTCCTTTGTGTATATATGTCTTTCCTTCAGATATGTAATAAGCTCCTTATTCTTTTCAGTATCAAGCCTGTTTAAGAAGCTTGTCCAATCAAGCTCTGACATTTCTTCATCAGAAAGTAAAACAGCCACATTGCAGATTTCATTTACAAGCTGCAGTGTGGCTATAAAGGTGTTGTATTTGAGGGTTCCTCTGAAAAGACGAAATTCTATGGTTTCTCTGTTTGTAAGGTTGATACATCTGTATCTTCCGAAATAGTTTTTCTTGATGTGATCCTTTATAATATGAGGCTTTTGCTGTATGCCATACCTTGCTGCCCATCTTGACATCTGGGCTTCGGTACGTCTTGAAAAGCTGAGCATTTTATCCCAGTTATGCTCCACAAAGTAGAGTATTCTTGCAATGGTGGATTCCTGCTTTTCATAATCTTCTCCAAGGGAGCTTCTGTTTACATGACAGTGCAGACCGCAAGTGCCTGCCTGATGGCTTTTGTAGCCCATAGAAATAAGCTCATTAAGTATTGTCCTCCACGACATCTGATTTAAGTGATAATCAAGTGTCATTGGATGACTTACAATTTCAAAGCCATCATCAAGGCTTCCGTCTGTTTTGATATATATATTGTCCTCAAAATCATAGTTGGCTATGTCAAGTATTTCTTCGGCGTTTTCTTCACTCTGACCGCCCCTGTCGACTTCAAGCTCAACCCCTATAAACCTTTCCCCCTGACCTTTGAAAACAGGATCAGGCTTGTAGCAATAGTCGTGAATAATATCATCATTTTGTTCGCTGCGATTTCTGTAATAGCAGTCCTCACAGTAGGGAATATCGTCCAAATAATAGACATATTCATTTCTTATAATAGCTCCGCAGTCCTCACATATGTTGTAATAATTATCGCAGCAGTCCCTGCATATAATTTGATTCCTGTCGGAATAGCTGTCTTCCCTGACACCAATCTCTCCGCAGTGGTCACATACAAAAAACAGCTCATCATAGCAGTCCTCGCAGTAATGCTCTCCGTTGAACACATATGCTGAACTTTCACTAAGCTCACAGCCGCAGACTGCACATACTAATTTTTCTTCCTTCATTTAAAATTCCTCCTTATAATTTTTGATAAGCTTATAAAAGGTAGTCTTTTTAAGACCTGTTTTTCTCATAAAATCCCTTGATGTTATATCCCCATTTTCCCAGAGAATGTAAAAGCTGCTCCAGTTTTTAGGATATTGCGCAGGGAACCTCCCTAAATGCTTTCCTTTGACCTTAGCTGCATCTATACCCTCCCTTTGCCTCTTTCTTATAGTAAGCCTCTCCTGCTCCGCTATTGAGCTTAAAACCTCAATAAGAATATTGTTTATCATATCAAATATCCAACTCTGCTCCTTTGGAAGCTCTATAAGTGTAGTGGGTAAATCAAGAACCTTGAGCCTTATTCCATTTGCCTTGAAATACTCCAGTTCCTTTTTGATGTCCTCCTTGTTCCTTGACAGCCTTTCAAGGCTTTTGATAACAAGAGTATCTCCCTTCCTGAGAATGGTTGTTTTAAGAGCCTGATAGCCCGCTCTGTCAAGATTTTTTCCGCTTGCCTTGTCAGTAATAATGTCTCTTGACATTGCTCCTAACTTTTCAAACTCAGCAAGCTGTCTGTCAAGGTTCTGCTCTGTGGACGATACTCTTGCATAGTAATAGGTTCTGCTTTCCAATAAAATCCCTCCTTCCGTAAAGGTCTGAGCATTTTACGAACATATCCGCTTAATAAATTTGGTACTTTACGAACACTTTTTAAGGCTGATTTTCATTGCCCGTAAAGGTTTACCTTTCCGAACACCTCCTTTTTCACACGACAAAAAGCCCGGCTTGAAAGCCGGGCATAACTATTATGTTCCTATGTTCCTAATAGACATTATCAGGTATATCCTGATATATGCACTTATATAATATGCAAGTAATAAATTTAATATTTACATGAGGGTATAATACAACCGACAGAAAAGGAGGGGCTTACGCTCCCCCCAAAAGATTTTTTTCGGATATATTCTGCCAAGGCAAGCTTGGTTATCCTCCAGTTTTTACCGGATTTGTAGCCAATAAGCTGCTTTGTATTCAGCAGCTGATATAAGGTATTTTTACCAATCAAAAGAATTTCACAAACCTCTGCAGGCTTTAAGATTTCATTATAATCGTCTAACATTTATTAGCCCCCTTTTTAAGTCTATTACTTAAATGTTGATATATATAAAAAACATAGTCCACTTATGTAAACTATGTCGTTTATGTGTTTTTATAAATTACAGATTAATCCTTAAGCATATTCAGATAGGTATCTAATCTTGCATTTATATAGCCTGCAAAGAGCGCTTCCATTGATGAAATACTGTGTTTTATGTGATAATCATCGAAAGCGTTATAATAGGCTATTCTGTCTGTAAATTTAATGTCAATAGGGGGATAGCCTGCTTTCATGAGTTCGAGATTTACAAGAAGCCTGCCTGTCCTGCCGTTGCCGTCAATGAAAGGGTGGATGCTTTCAAATTCAAGGTGGAAACGAGCCAGTTTTGTTATTGTGTGTTCAGTACTTTCGGAATAATCCTGAAGCAGTTGTTCCATTCTGGGCGCAATAAGATAGGGCTGTACAGGTTCATTATGTGCGCCCATAATACGAACAGGGACTCTGCGGTATACGCCACGGTCATCCTTTTTGTCCGCAAGTACAAGGTAATGTATCTGTTTTATAATGCTTTCACTTAGCGCTGCGTTATCCTTTACAAGACTGCTTACAAAGTCAAAAGCCTCCTTGTGACCTACAGCCTCCATATGATCCTTCAGCGGCTTTTTGTCAATTGTAAGGCCCTTTAAAACCATATCCGTTTCCCGAAGTGTAAGAGAATTGCCCTCTATTGCATTTGAATTATAGGTATACTCTACGGCAAATTCTTCATTCAGCCGTGAGATCTCCCCTTCGGTAAGAGGTCTTTTTTTATCAAGCTCTGATTTTTTACGATCAATTTGCAGCAGGAGACTTTCTTTCGATTTATAGCGTCCATCTGCAGGCTTTGACGTATCTGCAGGAATTTTCCAACTCCGTCCGTCCCGATATGCTCCGGGAATTTTTCCTTCGGCGCAAAGCGTTCTTATTCTTCTGTCAGAAATTCCCCATTTTTCAGAAGCCTGCCTGATTGTTATAAACATAAACCATCCCTCCGATCATATACATTATACCATTATATCGGAATAATATCAACAATATCGGAATAAAACAAACCCATTTATCGGAACAATACTTATATTATTTTACAGACTATACATAAACGGACCGGGATACACACCATGTTCAATATAAGCCACATTAAATATATCAATGTAATATTGTTTAAGATTGGAAACGGTCTTGCTATATTCATTTCCGTTTAAATAGTTTACAGAATTTATAACAAAATGAATATGCTTATCTGTTTTATCTGTATGAACCGCATATACAACCTGAAATTCCTTTCCTATTGTATTTGCTGTTTTATCCGCTATTTCTTTAATAACCAATCCTTCACAAATATCAAATAACTTTGGAAAAGATACTATAAGATGAACAATCTTCTCGTCAGGTTTTCTTTTATATAGTTTCTGAATTGCTCTGAACTGATTTGACATATAGGGAATACAGGTTCTCACAACACCTACGCACCCTGTAAGTTCAGGTCTTGTTTTATTACAGTCAAGAATATACTCAAATACCCTTGTTATTACATCTTTACCATTTTTAGTTTCATCGCCATATGTATTGCATGAATATTTTAATATAGCCACAATTTTTCTCCTTTTCGTTTTAACTGTTAAATGACGTTATTTACTACTTATTTCATTACAAAATTTACACAAAACCTCCTTTATTTCTTTTCTTGTACCATTATCAGAGAAATAAATATTGTTTACCGCATCGGAGAGATTTATAATAGCCTTAGCCAGACTGTTATTTTCTATAAGGTCGTTTTCATTGCCTGCCAAAGTATTTTCTATGGATCTGCATACAAATGCAGATAAAGTTATATTCATTTTGTCAGCAGCTTCCTTCGCTTTGGATTTTACTTCATCTGATATTCTTATACTTAATACTTTTCTTTTCATTTTTAACCTCCTAATCTATAATGTGAATATAATTTTACTTATATGATTAATGATTAAAATATTTAATATCTTTATAAGATTATTATCAAATCATTATTAGTTTATTTTTATATAGATATCAGCAATCACCATTATTTTACAATCTTCTGGCAAGCAGAATTTTGTATTACATTCTGCTGTATTTCTTTGTTATTATTATTTATTTTTTTACAACTGCTAATGTCTACCGATTAAAATTATTATTGATAGCCTTGTCCAATCTGTCCATAGCTTCCGCTCTGACTGCATTAGCCGAATGTAAGTATATCTGACTTGTAACATTCGAGCTGCTGTGACCCAGTATTCTGGATACAGTTTCAACATCTGTTCCGGAATTAAGCAAAAGTGTAGCCGCCGTATGTCTGAGACCATGAAAGGTTATATACTTGAGATTATTTCTTTTGATAAATCTTCTGAACCATACAGATATAGAATCAGGATGCAGCGTGCCGCCAAAATCATTTGTAAACACAAAGTCGGAACCTTCCCATTTATTCAGCAAAAAATTTCTTATTTCATCCTGCCATTCCTTATACTTTTTCAGAAGCTCGCACATAGTTTCACTCATAGCTATAATTCTGTTAGTTCTGACTGTCTTGGTGTCCTTATTCACCCTGCCATAGCCTGACGCATAAATCGCAGCCTTATTTACATAAATGACCTTTTTTTCAAAATCTATATCCTCCCATTTAAGAGCCAATATTTCACTTCTTCTCATACCTGTATAAACGGCAAGCATTGTCATCGTTTTAGGTCTTATGTGTTCCTTCTCAAGAGCTTCAATAAGAATCCTTACTTCTTCCACAGAGTAAAACTCAACCTCCTTTTTTACAACCTTAGGCGGTTTTATATGTAAAGCAGGATTAATTCCTATGATCTGCCATTCTATTGCCTTATTGTAAACAGAACTTATAAGTCTGTGAATATGCTGTATAGTTTTGGCGGAATATCCTCCCGGCTTGCCGTCTTTTCTTGCCCCGTCCTTACTCAGGCTTTTATATAAATCAAGAAGTGTAACCGGCTTTATATCTGTAAGCTTCATATCTCCGATCGCAGGCAATATGTTTATACGAAGAAGATCCTTGTATCGTACATATGTTTTGACTTCCAGATTTGTTTCGGCATAGTTTTTGTCCCAAATGTCAACAAAATTTCTGAATTTCATGTTACTGTCAGCTGTTATATTGTTGCTTTCAACTTCAGCCACAAACAATGCAAGCTTTTTTCTGGCCTCCCTTTCGCTCTTTGCCTGAACAGTCTTTCTTATGTATTTTCTTGTTCCGTCAGACTTAAAACCGCTTGAAACAGTAAGCCTGTATTTGTCTTTACCTCGCTTTTCTATGCCGCCCATATAAAAGTCCCCTTTCTTTTTTGCAATAAAAAAGGCCCTCAAAGAGAGCCTTTTACGTAAACTCATATAACAGATGAGGCTTCAAGTTCTGCAATAAACTTTTTAAGACTTGAAAGTCTGAACAGTACTCTTCTGCCATAACGTATATGAGGTATTTTTTTGCGCCTTACCATATCCATAAGATGGCCATATTTAATGTGCATAAACTCCGCTGCCTCATAAGCACTTAAAAAAATATTTTCCAAATCTGTCGTATTGTTATTCATAACAAACACCTCCGTATATTTTTTATTTATAAATCAGTTAAGACCCGTGTAAAAACTTATAAAAACAAACAACGTCAGCAGTCTCAATAAATAATATATAATCATATAATTCAATCTTTTCAAATATATTTACTTAAAGCTTCATTACATAAAAAAACCGAGACTTTATATATAAAGCCCCTGTGGGAGAGTACAGACTATAAATTAAAAAGCTAAGTCCTGCTTTCTTGGAAAACTTATATTCTTGCAGAATCTTATATGTTATATGGCTTGTAATTTTTTATTTTTACTGTAATACATAAAGCAAATCGGTTGTCCTATAATCCACCAAATAAAGCTCTATATACTGTACATATGCTCAAAATGCCTGTATATTTGCCTGTAAAATCATTTCTTGTACGGTTAAATGACATTTACGTAAATTTATTTAACAATAGTAATTTGTTACACAGAACGATTTCAAAAGACAAATCTATACTATAAAAAATAATCTCCATAAAACCCTGTGTATTACAAAGCTTTATGAATATTATTTTTTATCATTTTATAATATGAAGCCTTTCCTTCGTCTCAAATTCTAATTTTTATATTCCAAGTTTATTATGTAATAGGAATTGCATTTTCTATAATATGATATATAATAAATATAATGGTAGTTTTCAATAACCATTATATTTAGACCAATATACTTATAAATCTCGAAAATACCTGTATATTTGCCGGTAAAATTTGTTTAACACATAAACTTGATATATATCTTTACCAATCGTTATTGACATAATACAAAGGAGGAGCAAAAATATGAGCTTATATTTAGAAGAAATTAAAAAAAATATAAAATGCAGAAAAGAATATAACAAACTTAACACGTTTGCTAATAAATATATTTCTGCAGTTATAATTTTTTAGGTGCAGATATAAGTCCTGTTAAAGAGGATCTTAAAACAAAGGGGATATTTTACAATAATTATCATATGACCATAGACTTTGATTATGAATATTATTCTTTAACAGATATACTTGCTAAAGTTACTTATTTTGTTGCCGAAATCAATAAAACTGAATTTATAAAAAACAACAAAAATTTTAAGTTATACGTTTATTATCTTGCATATCCATTGAAATATTTTTCAAAATGCAAAGATAATGTATATCTTTTTGATGATACTTCTTCAATTATTGGAGATCCCATAAAATTTCAGGATTTCTTTAAATACATAAGTCACAATTACAATGACATTGATATTTTGTGCTTCCATCTTTCAGACTTTCTTGATGAAGCTGTAAAATTTCTTAAAAAAGAAGAAAATAGAATATACCAAAACATGATACCTGTATTTTTAAGTATTATAAATAGCGGTAATGACAGCTTTTGTGTGCCTTTTAAAAGACAAATCTTAAATATAAAAAATAAACAGCCTGAATCTGATTTGCATTTTAACTATACAAATTTTGTAAATAAATCAGACAAAAAATGCCCAAAAATCGAATATAAAATTGAATTTAAAGAAATACCTAACAGATTTATAATTCTTTGGTATAACACCAGAGGGTCAATGCTGCCGTTTTTATGTGTACATTATATTTCAAATCCTAATACAGATCTCGCCATTTTTAACCCTCTTGCATATCAGAATAGAAGATTTTATATGGACATACTGGGCTTATCTTCATTTAAGCATTCTGTATTCGGTATTTCAGAAAAATTGTCAAGAAACACCGGATTTCTGTATAACATGTATAATTTAAGAAACCCACTCCGCATATATAAAGGCAATGTTATAGCAATAGACGATAGAAACATACCAATTTCATACATTTTTTTAAATTTAAGGGATTACTTATTGGATACCATATTTCGTTATGTATATAATTATGAATATTTTAAGCAAATATATAACTGCTTGTATGAAGAAGTTATAAACAAAAGCTATATATATCCCGAAATTTTTAACAAGCATGTATTGGTAAAATATAATTTACCTTACGATGTAGGTTATTATCTGTTTGTCGATAATTATAGTATTGTAGAAAGTTACAATGCTGAGCCTGAATTTATCAAGCCGCATATCGTACCTGTAAAAAATTTAAGTCCAAGTAATTATCTGAAAAATGATGAAAAACCAAGTGATAATTTACTTTATCTGTTCAGAATAATGACAAATAATAATTATCACATTATGAATAATTTTTTAAAAATACTGGTAAATTACGTATCTGTAGGAAAATGTGGAAAGAATGGTTACATTTTTATAAATTGTTCTGAAAAAATATTTGACCTTTACAAAGCTTTTTTCAGAAGAATAAAGAAAAATGAAATACATGAATATGACAGTATTAAAAAACTCGGTTTGTCCGAAACCATACCGGAGCTTCTTTCCTTTAATTTAAATGGAGTAGGTCCTATCTTCATAAATAATGTTGAAAAAATGAACAGCAAGGTTCAGAACGAACGGTTTATAAAACTTCTTAGAGGTAAAGCTATAACAGATATACCTAAGAATTCTTATAGGGGCAGCAATGAGCAAAACTTTGCAAAAGAAATTAAAATTAATTACTGTCGTTATAAATATGAAAATAACATACCTCTGCTGATATTGTGTACGGACCATGAAGCTGCTAACAAGCTTGAAGATAGTTTCATAAAATACTGTTATGAAATGAAATTTAAAAATGAAATAAGCGATGAGGATCATGAAAAATGCAAAAGCATAATAAATAATCTTTCAGATGAAGATATTTGCTTTGTATTTTACAAAATGGTCTCATTTGGTCTGTATTATAAAGAACCTGACAAAATAGAAGAAGAAACAAAGGAAGTTATACCTCCGAAGGATAACAGTGCATATAAGGATATTGATATTATAAAAGAGTTTTTGAAAGTCTGCTGCAATAAAGAAGAATTGGCATCTGTAAAAAAAACGAGACCTTTTTACAGCCTACTGCATTTATTGCAAAGAAACAAAGAATATAACTGTTGCAAAAACATGGTTTAACAGCTTCACAAAAATTCTCACAAAACTCATAAAAGACTATAACAACAAATGTGAAAATAAAGCTGATAAGCCAAAAACTATTAAAATCAAGGAAATCAGGACAGACGGAGTAAGTGGTTACAGAAATCTTACTTTAAAACCAAAATATAAGGAAAAGGTGAATACATTTATAACAAACATAGAAAACCAAAATGAAAAGCCGAAAAAAGCTGAAACAAAGGAAAAAATGACGGGAATAGATATATTGACAGAAAAAATAATTAATTTCAGATATCCGGAATAACATATAATATTTCCGCTCTGTTCTGCAGGGCGGAAATATTTTATGAACAGAAGTGTTCCCAAAGTGTTCTCAAAACCATAATTTATTGAAATCCGGCAAAAATAAAAACCTGAGAAACGGTTTATTTCTCAGGTTTTTTTAGTTGCGGAGGGGAGGATTTGAACCTCCGACCTTCAGGTTATGGGTTTTATTTCACCATTCCAATTATAAGCTTTGCATTATATTCAGAAGTCTCTGATAGCTGTCCACATCGTGATATTTAACCCTGCTGGTTGACAATTCATTGAAAAGCTTTTTGGCGCAGGAAATTTTGGCCTGTTCGATGGGTCTTAAGTTGAGGCTTTCCATTGTGCCCTTTGTTTCGGCTATAAAGAATATGTGCTTTACTGTTCCTTTATAGAATGAAATTGCCCAGTCGGGAGAGTAGTTTCCTACAGGTGTGGGAATATGGAAGGATCTTGGGAGCTTTGCATAGACGCAAACCTCCTCCGCTGTGTCCAAATCCTCGGCAAATTTCCTTTCAACGCTCTTTTCCGCCAAACCGTCTGTAAAAACATAGTCCTGTATAGCCTTTTTTGCAAGAAATGCTTTGTCAAAGCTCTGTGTGTTTTTCTCTGCAGTAAATATGGCGCTGTCATATTCTCCTTCAATCTGATTATAGCTTATATGCTCCACAATCATATTTGCTTTTTGCTCTTTTATAAGCTTTATTACCTTAGATATAAATTCCTCGGGGTTATTTTTGAATAAATAAAGCTTATCAAGCCTTAATCCTTTAAGTATACGTGCTACAGTCCTTCTTGTAAGAACTGTTCCCTCAGCAACCTTCCCTATAAGGTCATACTTAATCCTGCTGCTTTCATCGTGTCTCAATGTTCGGGTTCTTGTTTTCTCACCGCCAAAGGATTCTCCCCTTTCTATTTCGTGCTCGTCCATCCTTGACTTCTGGCGCCCCATGGTAGTCGTATATTTAAGCTCGGTTACGAAAAGCTTGTCGTTAATATGGAAAATTGCTTTTCGTATAAGCTCCTCGCTGTCGAAATCTACTGTATAAGCATACTTGCGGTTAATTTCGTGCCAAAGAGCTTGAAATTCCTTTTTTGCAAAATTCTCATTAAGAGGATTTCCCTTTATTTTCGATTCGTGACCATCCTTAAACATATCGGCAAGCACGCTGTCATCATATACAGCCTGAATAAGCAAATGTATATCCTCTGCCATTTGCTGCAATTCTATGGGCAGCGGCGCAGCGGTTCTGTTGGCTGCGTCCTCACGATACTTATCCGTAATTTTACGCTTTATGTCCACATAGCCGTTTGAAATAAGATAAAACTCTATTGCCCCCGCCATATTGTCATCAATAAGTGTGGGAACGCCCCCTGCCTTTACATATTTTCCCACAAAATATTCCCTCGTTGCAGCAGTAGGTCTGTCATAGAGATCGGTCTTGATATCACTCTGCAAATCAGATACAAATGTTTTGTAGCTTTCGCCGGCGATAACCGTAAGCATATTTATGTCGTGAACACTTTCTCCGCAGGTTTCCTTATCCATTCTATTTCCCGACTGATTCACACAAAGCCTAAGCCCACGCCCTACCTCCTGACGTTTTGCCGTGTTGCTGTCAGAGTGCTTCAAAGCGCAAATCTGAAACACATTTGGATTATCCCAGCCTTCACGAAGAGCGGAATGAGAGAAAATAAACCTTGTAGGCTCTTCAAAGGAAAGAAGCCGTTCCTTATTTTTAAGTATAAGGTCATAAGCGGAAATATCATCGGAAAACTCGCTGCCCCGTTTTAGCTTACTGTCTATACTTTTTCCTGTTTTCTTGTCTATACTAAAATATCCCTTATGTACTTCCGATACATCACTGCAGGAAGAACGAAGATATTTCTGATAAGGCGTATCGAGAACAGTGAGGTACTCATTCAGAACATTTATATATTCCTGCTCAAACATTTTTCCGTATTCTCCAAGCTGTTCATTACCCTCATCATCATACTGTCTGTATTTTGCCACTTCATCAATAAAGAACAGCGAAAGGGATTTTATACCCATATTGAAAAGCCGTTCTTCCTTCTCAAAATGGGAAAGTATAGTCTCTCTTATCTGAATGCGGCGCATATCCTTCTCGGACACATCTCCTACAACATCGCCTGTTCTTATAACCTCACCGTTAGTAAACGTAACAGTGCTCCGCAGAGGATCAATTTCAGAAACAGTATAGCCCTTGTACTGCTCCATCTGCTGAGAAACATAATAAAGGTCATCGCCTACGCCAAGTATTCTCGTTTCTCTGTTAATAGATTTGTTGTACTTTATCTCCAGTTCGATTTTTGCCATAGGCGGTTTCTTGGGAGAAAGAATAATCTGCTCTAAATAAAGATATCTGTCCGTTCCACGAAAGTTCTTCACTTCAAAGCCCTTTACTTCTATTTTCTTAACCAATCTCTTATTAAAAGCATCCAACGCATCAAGCACATATACCGGATTGTGCTGCTTGGTATGGGTTGCCGAATAGTTAAGAGAAAACAGGGGATTAAAGTTCTTTAATGCGTTCTGTGTCACCTTGCCGCCCATTTTCTGGGGCTCATCAAGAATAATAATAGGCCTGTTTGCCTTTATGACATCAATGGGTCTGCGGGAGCCAAACTCATCCCGCTTTGAATATATAATGCGTGCTGCGGCATCTCCACTTCGCCCCTCAACATTCTTGGCTTCATTCAACGACGCCGCAAATGCCTGAGTGTTTATAATCATAACATTAATACCGGCATTTTGTGAAAAATTGTCCAGTTGATTTAAGTTTGAACTGTTGTAAATGAAAAAACGTGCCTTCTTACCGTAATATTCCATAAAATGGTCTGTAGTAATCTCAAAGGATTTCTTAACACCTTCACGTATGGCAATTGACGGAACCACAACAATAAACTTGCTCCAGCCGTAACGCTTATTAAGCTCAAACATTGTCTTTATATAGACATATGTCTTGCCCGTGCCCGTCTCCATCTCTATGTCCAAAGAGCAGCGCCCCAAGTCCTTATTAAGAGCTATAGACTGCTTAATATTGTTTTGGCTCTGAATCTTTCGTATGTTGTGCAGAAGCTGTTCGTCCGTAAGCCCTAAAGCCTCGTTCTTATAGCCAATATCGTCCATAGGATCATATACTTCCGGCTCCTCCAAATCATCAATCATAAGCTGACTGTGATGATCCTGCCCAAAAGATTTCATCCCCACATCCCTTATATAACTTAATTTTTCCTTATATTCCTGTCCTGCAAAAACCTGAACAACCGCATCAACCGCATCACTCTGATATTGCTGTATTTTAAAATTAAACTTCATTTTTCTTCTCCTTTATAGACTTTTTTGAAAAAATCTTTGCCGGCTTTTCCATCCGTCACGGTTGTTTTTTTATTCATCTACAACACCTTCCTCACCGTACTCGGACTGTATGTGGCGAAAATCTGCTCAAAATTCGCTGCAACGCTGTCGTTTGCCATAGAGCTGTCACGCATTACAAAATAATATGGTTTTTGCTTGGCAATTTCCTTTATGGTTTCTTCCGTCACGTTTTCATCAAAACAGGCTATAAGAAAGCCCTCAGCTACATTAAAAACTTTCTTTCCTCCAATCTCTTTTTTCTCGATTTTAGAAGAAAGCAGCACGCCTAAATCAAGCATAACCTGAATAAGCAAGTCCTCCGCCGTTCTGTCCTCCTTTATGTTATCAACAGCCTCATCAAAAAGGGTCACCTCAAACTCAGCCGGACTGTAGTACACATCTTTCATATTTGAACTATCGCATTTAAGAACACGAAAGCCTATGTCTATATTAGCCCCCGTCTCTTCCTTTATCTTCTTTCCTGCTCTGCAAATACGCTCTTTACCTATTTCGCAAATATTCTTATACCCCGCTCTGTATGCTTCACTTTTTTCATCGCAAGGCTCAGGAATCTGCACCATTATAAACTTACGATGCCCAATACCCCCCCCCGTATGATTTTTAGCTTCTTCCGCATTTAGCTGCATTACCGCATGGGCTGTGGTTGCAGAGCCTGAGAAGAAGTCAAGAATTATGTCATCAGTAGTAGTGTTTGCCATTTTTAAAAATTTTTTTATAAGTATTGGTGATTTTGAATAATCGAAAACAATATTGCCAAATAGACTTTTAAGCACAGTTGCTCCATCATTGGTTTCTTCTATCCAAGTTATATATTTCTTCGTAGCTTCTTCTCCTTCAAGTGGGGCAAAAATTTTTTCATACGCAACCCATAAACCATTCTTCTGTTTTATAAATTCAACACGTCCTTCTTTAATGTTTTTCTTCATGGTATCGGCACTATGTCGCCAACGTCCAAATTCAGAAGAATTTTTATTATTGTTAGATCTGTTGGAAATCATAGGATAAACTTTTGATCCATCGGGAGCTATAATTGGATAGAATAGATTGGGTCTATCCTCACGTCTGCTGTTTGAACCCCATTTGCGTAATAACTGAGTTTTATAAAAACGGTTTTTCTTTTCGTCATATTTGGGATAAACATCACCACTTTTAATTTCTTCCCCTGCTTGGAAATATGTAATATTTTTTGCGTACACTAAAATATATTCATGTACTGCTGCATAATATTTACTGTCTTGTCGCCCACCTCTTCCTTTCCAGTTAATAATTGCAACAAAATTACTATTCCCATATATTTCCCCACAAATTTTTTTCAAGTTCTCAATCTCTTTGTCATCAATCGAGATAAATATAACTCCGTCCTCACTTAGCAAGTCTTTTGCAAGTCTGAGTCTTGGATAAATCATATTCAGCCAGTCTGTGTGGAAACGTCCATTGCTTTCAAGGTTTTTCACAAGACGGTTGCCTTCGTCATCAAACTGTCCATTGCTTGTGAAATATTCATCTGTGCTTTGGGCAAAATCGTCCTCATACACAAAGTCATTTCCTGTGTTATAGGGCGGGTCTATGTATATCATTTTGATTTTGCCAAGATAGGTTTCCTGCAAAAGTTTTAATACTTCAAGGTTGTCGCCTTCAATATAAAGGTTTTCCGTATTGTCGAAATCTACGCTTTCTTCTCTGCAAGGACGAAGAGTTTTGTTTATAGGAGCATTGGCAAGAAGTATAGACTTCTTTTTATCCGGCCATGTGAATTGATACCTTTCTTCATATTCCCCCCCCCGACTATTGTGCATGAGATCTCCTGTTCAAGCACGTCCTTATCAATGGCACGCTTCACAATAGCTTTACCTTTCTCATCATACCCCGTAATAGTCTCAGTCACTGCGTTAGGAAATAGTGTTGCAAGTTTTCTGAAGTTTTCATCAGCCCTATTTGCCGTCTGCATTTTTAGTTTATCCATTTTAATTATCCTCCGATTCAGATTACGTAATTATATACTTTATCTGCCAAACCTTATTAATTCGGTTTTTACAACTATTAATTATTACAGTACTTTCCTCACCGTACTCGGACTGTATGTGGCAAAAATCTGCTCAAAATTCGCTGCAACGCTGTCGTTTGCCATAGAGCTGTCACGCATTACAAAATAATATGGTTTTTGCTTGGCAATTTCCTTTATGGTTTCTTCCGTCACGTTTTCATCAAAACAGGCTATAAGAAAGCCCTCAGCTACATTAAAAACTTTCTTTCCTCCAATCTCTTTTTTCTCGATTTTAGAAGAAAGCAGCACGCCTAAATCAAGCATAACCTGAATAAGCAAGTCCTCCGCCGTTCTGTCCTCCTTTATGTTATCAACAGCCTCATCAAAAAGGGTCACCTCAAACTCAGCCGGACTGTAGTACACATCTTTCATATTTGAACTATCGCATTTAAGAACACGAAAGCCTATGTCTATATTAGCCCCCGTCTCTTCCTTTATCTTCTTTCCTGCTCTGCAAATACGCTCTTTACCTATTTCGCAAATATTCTTATACCCCGCTCTGTATGCTTCACTTTTTTCATCGCAAGGCTCAGGAATCTGCACCATTATAAACTTACGATGCCCAATACCCCCCCCCGTATGATTTTTGGCTTCTTCAGCATTTAGTTGCATTACCGCATGGGCTGTGGTTGCAGAGCCTGAGAAGAAGTCAAGAATAACAGAGTTATTATTTGAACCAATTTTCATAAAATGCTTGAGCATCTCTATAGGTTTAGGGTATGAAAAAACATTTGTTTCCATAATGTTATTAAAATCAAGGGTTCCCTGCCCATTTGTAAATTCTACAAAAGCTCTATATGGTATTGTCCTCTCATATTTTTGACCATTATTGTCAACAAATTGATATTGTTTTATGTAAACTTTACATTTATTATTTTCCTCCTTGAAAACAATATATTCATTTTTCAGCCCCCAGTCAAATTTGTCTTTACTCCATCTCCATGTATTAGGTCTACCGAATATGCCTCCTGAATAGATCACTTTACCCATGGGAGTTGTTATAGGATAATCCATTTTTTCCGAATAAGAGCCTTTATAGTCTAAGTCTCTGAGATAATACTTCCCTCGTTCTTTAACATACTTATCTTCCCATTTATATTTAGGGTCATTTTTTGTATCAACTACTTCTTTATTAATATTATTTGTAAATTTATTTTTTGCATAGCATATCACATAATCAAACTCAACAGCAATTTTTTCGCTGTCATGTCCACTGCCCGCTTTATTTTTTCTTACAAAATTACAAATAAAATTTGAGGCACCAAAAATATCATCACATATTTTTTTGCAATTAAAAACTTCATTGTCATCAATCGAAATAAATATAACCCCGTCCTCTCTTAGCAAGTCTTTTGCAAGTCTGAGTCTTGGGTAAATCATATTCAGCCAATCTGTGTGAAAACGTCCATTGCTTTCAAGGTTTTTCACAAGGCGGTTGTTTTCTTCATCAAACTGTCCGCTGTTTGCGAGGTATTCATCTGTGCTTTGGGCAAAATCGTCCTCATACACAAAGTCATTTCCTGTGTTATAGGGTGGGTCAATGTTCCTGCTGATTTTGATACAAACAGAAAAAGCCTTCTCCGGCGCAGAAATGTCGAAAAAGGCTTGGAATAA